>NZ_JBHGAP010000009.1:0-182330 GCF_042610495.1 Rhizobium sp. SG2393 | reverse complement strand
GCAGGAGGCACGGCGTCGGAACACGGCGGCGAAGCGACCTGACCGGGACGACGTCGCGCGAACTGTTCTCTTCTGGACGATCCGCGTGGCCGCGAGCAACGAGAAGCCGGGCATGCTCGACAAGTACAGGGACCGCACCGTGGGCATGCTGGTCGAGCAGGGTTTTGATGAGCGGCTGTGCGAGGAGGTCCTGGATGACCTCATCGCCAAATACAGGACTGGCGAGCCCCCGTTCCGGCGAAAGCTGCATCTGCTCTTTCCGGATGGGCCGCCGGATGGATCCGAGGCTGATGACTGAACCTCGCCAGGTCAGGCGTCCCTGCGCTTCCGTGCCCGAGACGTCACACCGTTCTGCGCGCCGTTACGGCCTGCATGGGTGCAAACGCCGTTTGCTTTTCCTGCTACGTGCAGTGTTCTCCCCCCATTACTTCGTAAAACGCCGTTTGCCGAGGAATCGGAATTTTGAACACTTGCGCACCGACGAACAGAGTGATGGCGACGTCAGAGCTTATGGGATTTCAAGAAAGAAGCGCGCTGGATGCGGCTGCTTTGGGGCCGTCTGCTGACCGTCCGGTTCTGTCCGAGAGACTGAGAAAGCTGACGTGCGGGCTCTGCCCACCTCGGACGTTAGCTGGTCGATTGTTGTTGCTCGAAAGCAGACGTTCGTCCGCACCACCGCATCGGACCGTATGCCTCGCAAGATACTGTCACTTCGTTTTCTTCTTTGATACCGCCCGCTCCAGCCCTGGGGTTACAGTTGAGCCGATCGGCCAGACAGCATCGGCGTTATTTGACGCGCAACGAAACGCCTAGATGTCCCACTGCCGCAGGTCTGACAAACAGACTTCGCGGACCGACATCCGCTTCTTGTCACCCCATCCCTAAAGTCGAGCCGCTTTTGTATATTTTCCCTCTCCATGCAGTTCGTGAACAATTGGACGCAGCTTAAGTCCTTTGAGACCGGTCCGGTCGACAGACTCCCATTTCGTATCCCAGCAGATCATCGTTGTTGTCCGCTGCTTCCTAGCGAGGACGTAGTGGTAGTGGATGCCGAACTGATCGCTGTCGCGATCAAGCAAATCTTTGTCCCCGTCGATTGTTAGGAATGCAAAGACTCGTAGCGATATTCGGACGCGGGTGGGCACCTCTTGTACAGGGATCAGATAGCCACGGAGGATTTTGCGAGTAGTAAACACCCGAAGGTCGGTCCCAAGCAACCACGGTTCGCCCGCTTCGAACCTGCGGACTAAGTCTTCGTCAGCCCTGTACTCGTATCCAGCTTCGGGCAGTATGGTCTCGAGTTCGCCCAGCATTTCGGCTAATTGCGGCCCTATTCGATATGGCTGGACCGGGAAAGTATCCACATCGCGAATCCACCGACTGTCCTCTGAATTAATGGTTGCCAATACTTTCTCAAAGCTGTCGTCTCGCGTACCGACAACCAGAGTTCGCATGCGCTCAGCCAAAGCGTGCGCGGGCAACAGTTCGTCATTACTATTCCTCGCCACTATCAGTTCCCCGATCCCATTGCGGGCATCCAATGGCTTGCACCGCGAGCCATGCACAACTTTAACCGTTACCTGATTGACCCCATACGTTTTCTGATGTCGGATCGGCCCTCGCCCTTAGTGTCGGAAAGACGACAGACAAGGAGACCTATGGCAGATAGCGCTATCGACAAAGTACGCGCCTCGCGAGATGGGCACCAATACCACGAAGCTTGGCTGGCGAGGCGCGCGATGGCGCTTCTGCTGCCCCGCGACGAACTTTGCGGGATCGCCGTGGAAGGGTTGTCCGTCGAGGACCAGAAAGGGGCAAGCCAGGCCACCATAGAGATAGCAGATGCCACCTTTTACTACGGTCCTGCGCCTAACTTTCGGGATGCTACGCGTATAGAAATAGCGCAGTTCAAATACTCGATCGCGAGAGCCGCCGCCAAGTTTCTTGCATCCGATGCAGCGAATACCCTCAGGAAATTCGCGGCATCGGAAGCGGCATTTCTGTCCCAACCCAATCAGGCCGACATAGCAAAGAAGGTTTCATACGCCATCTACACCAACCGTCCGATCGGCTCTGAATTGGTCGAAGCAATCGCCTTCTTGGCGCAAGGGACCGTACCATCGAAGACAAAAGTTCGGACTCAGTACGACCAAATCCTAGCCGCGATTCCGCTGGCTGCCGAACAATGCAAGGCATTCGCTTCGAAGCTGTCGTTCCTTGGCCAAAGCGGCGACCTTCATACCGTCGAAAAAGGCAATGCACGGATCATCGCCGATTGGTCGGCGTCCAGTGACGCCGTTGCGCGTGCAAGGCTAGGCGAGCTTCGGCAACTGGTCCGCAACAAGGCCGGTCATGCGGGCCAGCAAAACAACATCATCCTACACATCGACGTGCTGGCCGAGCTTGGAATCGCTCACGAGAGCGATCTGCTGCCCACGCCGCAAGCGTTTGCCGAGCCGGGCCCGGTCGTCGAACGCGAACAACTGCGCCCATTCCTCGATGGGCTGGCCAGCTCAAACCTGTGGATCGTTCATGCGGCCGGTGGCGTCGGCAAGACCGTCTTCCTGCAGAGCGCCGCAACTCGCCTGGCCGAGACCGACGAAGTGGTCATATTCGATTGTTTTGGCGGTGGTGCCTATCGTTCCCCACTTGATGTCCGGCATCGCCCCGAGCAGGGACTAATGCACATCGTCAATGAACTCGCGTGTCGTGGTCTGTGTGATCCGATCCTTCCCGGTGCCACCGATCCAACAGAAGTGGTGCGACGGAGTATCCAGCGGTTCTCACAGGCAATAGAGGCATTGCGCCGCGTCCGCCCTGCTGCGCGTTTGGTTGTCGTCATCGACGCCGCCGACAATGCGGCCATGGAGGCACGCGACCGGGGACAGGCTTCGTTCCCCCAGATGCTGCTTGAGAGCCTGTCGCACCTTTCACCTTCCATCGAGGGTCTCGTGTGTATCGCGACAGCGCGCTCCGAGCGTCGTGAGCTGGCGATCGGCAGGAGCCAATGCAAGGAATTCGCACTCAGCGCATTCTCTGTTCGCGAAAGCCAATCCTTTATCACGGAGCGGCGCCCTGAAGCCACGATCTCCCAGAACGAAGCTATCCACCGTCGATCAAACGGCAATCCCCGAGTGATGGCTAACCTAATCGAGCCGGATCGATCCCTCGCGGACGTTGATACCATCGCCACCGATATCGACCTGAACGACCTCATCCGCCAGCGGATTGAGAAAGCGATACGATTGGCGGATGATAAAGGCAGTACGCGCCAAGAAGTGTCGGCGTTTCTTTGCGCCCTGTCGGTCCTTCCTCCGCCCGTCCCTATCGACGAAATAGCCGCCGCATTCGGAATTACGGTTTCCGAAGTTGAGAGTTTTGCTGCGGACCTCTCACCGCTCCTGGAACGTACAAGGCACGGGCTCATCTTCCGCGACGAGCCTACCGAAACACTGGTGCGCCAGTCTTATGGCCAACAACTCTCGCTGCTGGATGGCGTCGTAGCGCGCTTGACCAACGCACAGGCGTTTTCGGTCTATGCCGCCCGATCGCTTCCAGGGCTGCTCTTCGCGATGGGAAGAACCGAGCTACTGCGTGCTCTGGCGTTCGATACGCGATTTCCGCCTGAACTCGACAGCGATCTCGCAAAACGGACTATTCGGCTCAATAGGCTGCGAACCGCGGTGGGAGCGGCCGCTAAGGACACGGACTTCAGCGCCACCGTCGATCTGTTGGTTGAGTTGGCTTCGCTCGTAATCGTCGATGAGCGCGGCGAAGACTATTTGCTCGAACAGCCCGACCTTGTGGTCGGTCTAGGCGATCCCGAAGCGTTGCGACGCCTTTTTGAGGCGCGCACCGGCTGGCCCGGTGCACGCCACGCTCGACTTGCAACGGCCTACATCGCCGATGGCGATACAGCCGAGGCATACGGGCACGCCGTCAGAGCGGATGACTGGCACCGATGGCACCGCGACCAAGATGAGGAGACGCGCAGGGGAGGTGGTCCCGAATACAGCGACTACGCCTCGATTGGATTCTATCTCTTCGCCAAGGGCGGTGTGCAGAATCTTGCCAGATACATTGCCGACTGGAAACCGTTCTACGGGTTCTTGATCGCAAGCCGGCTGTTTGAGTATTGCGCGGCGACGGAAGCATTCGGCAATCTACCTGAGCTTGCGAAAACGCTAGTCAAAGCTGTCTCGCTGGCGCAGGCTCCTCCGGCATTGATCGTCGCATCGTTCTCGGCCTTTCCCAACTTTGTTTCCCGCACTCAAGCACGGGCCTTGTTGAAGAAGGTCGCGGCAAAACTGAAAACCACGAAGGGATCCCCTGAGGAGTTCATAGGCAGCCGACACGAAGACACGTATCGCAAAGCGTTGATGCGGTGCGCCGTCCGCATGGCGAATCTTCGCATGGCAAAGGAGTTGGATCGAACCTTGCTGGTCGCGGCGACCGAACGCTATCGCATCTGGTTGCTGCGTGAAGCATGGCATGTCGAGCAACTGGTTCCGTTCGCGCTGGGCCTTGCCGCACGCTGCGTGGCCGAGTCG
This sequence comes from Rhizobium sp. SG2393, assembly GCF_042610495.1. NCBI lineage: Bacteria > Pseudomonadati > Pseudomonadota > Alphaproteobacteria > Hyphomicrobiales > Rhizobiaceae > Rhizobium > Rhizobium sp. SG2393. The sequence continues at coordinate 177,780 of NZ_JBHGAP010000009.1, read as the reverse complement.
CGAACGGCTGACTTCTTCGACTGTTTGCCCCAGGAACTTTGGGCATTGGTCGAGGACGCTCCACGGCCTTCGACGGATAAGGCGCAGCAGGAACTGCTGAATACACGCCTCAAGGAACTGCAGAAGACCAAGCAAGAGACGACCGCCGAAATTGAGGAACGAAGGAAGAAAAGTACGCTGTCATCATCGGAGCGATACCATGTGTCGGACAGGATTTCGCGTGGTGTCGTGCCTCTGCTTGCATTGGTAAGACAACTTACGACCATGATCGCTGCGGTGAAATCTGCCGATCAGAGGGCCGCAACCTCCGCATTTTTCGAGGCATGGAGAACGCAACAGACGAAGAGCAGCGAACGCGGCTCGTATGTCCCACGTGAACAGGTGCAGTTTACAAATGCGCTCTACAAGGGATGCGCGGTTGAGCTTTTCGCGGCGCTCGACCTACTCATACCCGTCTTCGCCCCGCAATTGGCCGATTGCTTGGAGGCATGCGAAATCCTGGCGCCCGACACTGTAATCGATTTCGTCAAACGACTCGCGATGCGCCGTGACTGTCACAGCCAAGCCGGGAAATTGGCCGTGTTGGCCGTCCGGTTGATTGAACGCGAAGATGAAGTCCAACATCGCAGCCAGCTATTCGCACGGCTGTCACGCGCGCTGTTGCGCGCCAACCGCACTGAAGCATCGATGATCTTCAAGCGCGGATTGAAGGAACTCGACGCCATAGGCTCGGGAGACTATGAGTTCACCTACGCGCTCTTGGAGTTTGCAGCCACGCTCCGAAACGGAGGCTTGCCGCCGTCGTTGGCGCTTCGCTTGGCCAAGATTTGCGAGATCAATGTCTACGACTCGCATAAGTGGCATTGGCCACTGACGGCGCGAGCTTTTTCGAGGACATCAGGTGCTGCCTACCTCGCACAGATCGCACGCTGGCATGACCGCGATAAAGTCGATCTAAGCCTGACCTTGCCGTCTGCGCTTACACATTTGGTGAGCGACGGCACCTTGAGCCCGTCTATGGCGGTGTCACTTCTTTGGCTGGTTGATCCGCAGCCTATATGGCATTGGGATTGGCACGATCTGGTCCGCGCCTTGCTAAGGCGGGACGCTACCGACGCGATGTTGCACGAAGTGCTCGATCAATACGAGCACTCGTTGCCCGGCCGCTCATCCAGTCACCGTCTTTACGAGCTTCGCAGGGCCTTCGACTCCGATCCAAAAGTTGCCGCAAGTTTTGCTGCACGCCTCGCATCGTTCGAGCAGCGCGGCACATTGCCGAGGAAAATCGAAACCGAAAATCGCTCGTCCTTGCCGAGTCACACCAGTCAGGAGAATGTTCGCAAGAAGGAAGAGGCGAACCGTCAAGCCATGCTGAGAAAAGCGTTGACCGAGGCCGACCCAACGGATGCCGGATCGTTTGAGAGCTTCGTGGAAAAGCTGGATGATCTCTCCGGTTGGCATCTCAACAAGCGCCAAATCTACAAGTCGCTACGTGATCGCGTTGCCTATGCGGATCGCGAAAAGCATCTGGAAGCCATCGTTGCGGCTCGGAATTTGGAGCTGTCCGACAAGAATGACCTCTTACAGGCCATCAAGGACGAGTGGACAAAGGACTCGCCGACCCAACTGGCCTCTCTTTCCGGTTTTGGCGTTCGGCTCGTCCGCGAACATGCCGAAGACCTGCTTGGCAAGAAATGGGGTTTCGCACCCGACATCTACAAACTGTCGGAGGTGACGGGGACACCTACCGACGAACTCGCCATCGCACTGGTTGAAGCGGCGACGACCAGAGAACTCGACGCGGCGGCGATGACGTGGCTAAGCACCGCGACGATCCTTTCAAAACGGGCCGATGCTGCCGCGCCAAGTGCCGCACTTGCGCGTCTGCTCGATAGCGGCGCGGCGAGATTGGCGGACGCCGTGGGCGACGGACCTTGGCGCGAGGAACTGAACCCCGGAACGGACGCGGACGAAATAGCCGCGGGATTAGTGTGGTTCGGCCTCGGATCGCCGGTCGCCAGAGAAAGGTGGCGTGCGGCACACGCGGTGCGCTCGATGGCCAGGCGAGGGCATTGGGATGTCATCACCAGGATGTTCACGCTGCTTGGCGCTGCTGATGGCGGGGCGTTTCAGGATCGGTCGCTTCCGTTCTTCAAGCAGAACGCGCAGTTATGGTTCTTGCTGGCAGTGGCGCGCGTCGCATTGGATTTTCCGGCAGAGATTGCGCGTTTCCAATCCAATCTGGAGGCTATCGCTTTTGACGACGCCTTTCCCCATGTCGGACTTCGCGAAGCAGCATGCGACGCCTTGCGGCATTGTCTCGCGGGTAAGCGTGGTGCGAGCGCGCAGAGGCTTCATGCTCGGATCAGCAAGGTGAACGTGTCATCGTTTCCCATTGCCAAGACCCGCAACAACACCGTCCGGGATTTTCCTTGGGAGCGACCTAAGGATGTTCCGGAGCCCGAGCCCCATTTCTTTTTCGACTACGACTTTGAAAAGTACAAAATCGACAATTTAGCGAGGGTGTTTGGGCTTCCAAAGTGGCGCATCAATGACCTCAGCCGAGAATGGATTAGGACATGGGCACCGGGCGTTAAGTCGATGAACGACTTTTCCGGCAGGCACCGCCCGTACAGTCAGCGCGGCTACTATCGGCCAACGGAGGAAGCGTACCAATCGCACGGCACGTATCTTGCCTGGCATTCGCTGGCGCTCGTTGGAGGGCGCCTGCTCCTGGAGCGTCCCGTTACGGAAGAGAGCTATTATAACGATCCCTGGCAGGATTGGCTGTCAGAGTACCGCACCACGCGCAAGGACGGTTACTGGATATCCGATGGCACCGGGCGCTATCCCCTGGTTGCGTTGAATGATCTAAGAACGGGCGTCGGCGATGAAGCGGAACGAGATCTGCCAATTGGCGACAAGACGTTCCTGCTGTCGCTTGCCGGCATAGGGCTACAGTTGCCGGTGGGCATTGCCGTTCAAGCATGGTGGAAGTCGCCAGATGGCGTGGATTGCAGTGTCATGTCCAGCCTAGTCGATCCTAGGCAAGCGGAATTGACGGCGCTCGCCGTTGCAACGTCACCCAGGTTTCATATGTGGCTGCCCTTTCATGAGCCGCATGACGAGGAAGACCCGCGTTTCCGTCGCGATGAGATGCAACCTTGTGAGCCGTGGATTACGCATCTGCAGCCGTCGGAGAATCTGGATGAACGCGATCCGTTTGGTTCTCCAGCGGCGCTTTCCATCTATCGGCCCGCGACATCCGTCATCGCGCGCTTCCAACTCGCTGCGACCGAGCCTTGGTCGCATGCTTGGCAACAGAAGAACGGTTCGAAAGGGTTTCAATACAACGCGTGGGGCGGCTGGCAAGGCGATGGCGAAAGCGAAGAACGGCATACTGGACATGCGCTCTATTGCGACAGCGCCTTCCTATCGAAGCTTCTGACCGACCTTGATCGTGACCTTATCGTTCTGGTCAAACTCCAACGCTATCAGGAGAAGAAGCGATACGGCGACGAAGCGGGCGAAGAAGGAAAATTCACCCACTCATTCGCTATTGCGGTTTTAGACAAGAAACTTAACGCTCGCGTAATCGAGGCGACACCGACGCAGGCAGACGCCGTGTCGAAACTCGGTCAGTACGACGTGCACAATTTCGCCAAACGGTTTCGAACCATAAGAGAATTGGCGAGCGATGCAGAACCAGCGCCGAAGGCAAGATCAAAGAAAGGCAGGTGACGGCACCCCGTTTCACCGGCCAGGCTCTACTCTACGTTCACCGAGATGCGCAAGATCCGCGCCGCGGGAGGCGCGTCTCGGCCATCCGGTGACAATCCCTTGCGTAAAAGAAAGGGTCGGCTGATTTGAGCTTGCCACCGCAGAGCGCGACGCCGCGACCTGCCTCGTCGGACGGGATCGTCTGGTTTCAGGCGAACGTCGTCAGAAACCCTCGAAAGATTTCTGGCGGAACTGGAGCGGCATGGTCGGTTCCTGCTGGCTCCGGCGCAATTTGCCAACGCTCACGGCTACGCCGTCCGTTGAGCTGGACCTCGGCATTGGCAAGTACGACTTAGCCGTGAGGCAGGGATGGGAAAAAGGCCCCAACGACCCGGACATGATGGCACTCGACCCAGATGACCCACCCTTCATTCCGACAAATGTTACTGATGCGCCCGTTCTGAAAACGCTCGAACGAATTCGCGAGTCTGAAGGCGGCCGCAGGCGGACGGAATGAACCCTGTTTCCCCCGTGGCCCGGTGGCTCTGGAGCGGGAACGTTACGGGTCGGGCGAGTAACCAAGGGTGGCGCGACAGCCCCTTATCCAAGGTAGCGATGTGGGTGGGTCTCGCCTCAATACTGTTTGAGCCGATCATGCCAGGAATGAACGCCGAAACGATGTTTTGGGGCAACTACTACTTCCACGTGGTCACCCCAATGTCTGCTTTCGGGCGGAGGCAAAGATCGCTTATATGACTGAAATGAAGGCGCAAAGCGGAAATGATTTCCACAAGGGGGCCGCTTGCGGACTGGCCGGTCTCCGCTGCACTTGCGCAAATATCCGCCATTCACCGGCCGGCCCAGCTGATTGAGCGTCCAATGTCAGGCCATCCAATCATCAAGCCTGCCTGCCCACTCGCCGAACCGCTCTGCTCTATTTGTCTACGTCATCGAACACAGAGCGGGTTATTTGAGGCACAGCGGAAGCGGTAGCGTCCTCCTTCTTCTGAGTCACGATATGGGTCCAATCCGTTTCGCTTTCCGTCTCTTCGTCATGCTCCCGCTTACGCTCTTCGATTTCGTCAACCGATCTCTTGACCTGGTCCCGAGCATTTTTGATCAACGTCGCAGCCTCTGAATCGACGCCGAGTGCCTCCACACGATTCAGAACATCAAGGAGCTTCTTGAAGTGGCTGTCGGGCTCTTCGTCAAGGTCGGCATCTGCCGTAATTTCGTCGATGCGCTCCTCGAGCGATGGCAGGACCGTCGTGCGTAACGCCATGCCTACGCCAATCAGGCGCAGTGGTAATAACAGAGCAAGCATATCCCGTTCTTCAAAGAATGAAACGTCCAGCGACGAATGCACAGCCGCTTCAAGTCTGTCCGCCGCTTCCAGCCGCAGATCGTCGGGTAATAGCCCGAGACGATATGCCCGGCCGTAGGCGGCAAGCTGGGGGTCATTGCCAACGAGCTCCGTCCGCCAGCAATATCGCCGAAGTAAATCCGGAAACTGTTGGACAACCTTTGCGAAAACGACATCGCTTGCGCGGTAGGACAGGAAATGGAACAAAAGCCAGTTGAGGTGCCGCTCGTCCGGCGTTCGACCGAGGCGAGCGACCAAAGCATCGTCGAGCACGGCATTTATAACAAGCGCGTCTTGAATGAGCGTTGATCCCTCGCAGGTAAAACTACCGAGAATGGTATCGACCGGCGCACCGCGAACCAGCGCCGCCATCATATGTGGCTTCTGCCGCATGATCTCCGTCAACGCGTCAGAGATCGTCGGATGTGCGAAGGTCCATCTGGGGCCAGAAAGCTTTAGGAACGATCCTTTGAGCTCGGAAAAGGAATCCTGGATCTTTGAGATTGGATAGCCGGTGAGTTCAGCGACAGCCTGTGCCGCGAGTGAATCTTGATCGCCCGGATCGAAGCCAGCCTGATGCACATAAACGAGGATGAGCGCCGCTTGCAGTCGATCGTCCAGTGCATTGATCGTATCGATGAGGTGTTCGGTGGGCTCCTCCATGAATCGGACAAGCGAACTCTCACGCGGCGCTAGCCCCTTGGTGAAATTCGGATCTCCAAGTCGCTCGGCAATACCGGGAAGAAAATTTTTAGCGGCGGCGACGGCCGGGAGGTGGAGCTTCACGGTTGATCGCCAACTCTGGCTTTGATGGCCGAAGTTAACATGATTATATAAGATCTGCGCTTTCTCCTCGAATGTCAGGTCGCCCACGTCGACGACGGCACTACCGTCAGCAAACTGAGCGAGGTTGCGCTGACCGAGCCGCCGCCGAGCCCCCTCATAGATGTGCTTGCGCGAAGTCAGGAGGAAGCGGTTGCCGTGTTTGATCGCCGCGCGGAGCTTTGAAAAAGCAGAAGCCCAATCTTGGACGTAGTCCTCACGCAGCACGTTTGAACCGAAAGCGTCGTCGATCCAGAAGAAGCGGCCGGGGTCGTTAGGATTCCATCCCGCCTCAAAATCGCGCGGGCTCGTAAGGGCGAGGACGGTGTTATCCGGATTTTCCGAGGCTATAGTAGAAACGATGGCACCAATCGCCGATTTGCCGCTCGACGGATTGCCGAGGAGGAGCACCACGCCATAGTCGGAAATTGCGTTGACGGCGTCGCGATGAGCTTTGGTTGGGACATAGGTACGCAATTTTGGGACCCAACTATCGAGCAGCGCCCGACTCTGTTCGCTCAGCCGCTCATCGATGATCGAGGTAAGATCGCCAAGGCCGTACACCTGTGGGACAAGCGCGCGCAGTCGTGAACTGCTTCTGATCACGCGTACAATATATTGGCGCCCCAGTATATGGGGCTTGCGCACGCCAAGAGCACGCAGTCGCGCGCGCATCGCGGAAGCGACAGGCGCGTCCACGCTCATGTTGGTCATTAACGCGTAGGTATCGGCCTGACCTGCCTTGACCAATTCCTCGACGTTTCTGATCTCGCCAGAGAGATCACCTGTCTTCAGAGCTTTCCCCGCCTCCGAGGTGTGCTTGCATTGAACTGTGCCGATTGGCGGCGCTTCCGATCCTGAAGGAATAAAAAATACTGCGTCCTGGCCGCCATCTTGGGCCTCCCGAAAAATTTCGACGGGACGATTCAGGACAACTTCACAGACCTGCGAACATAAGTCCTGAAATGCTCGCCACCCGATGGTATGGAGTGCAAGGTCGCTCCATGGGCCGTGGGCCCGTCGCTCATGCGCCAGTACTCGTTTATTGAAACCGTCCTCGACTTTCATGTGGCGGCTGCCGGCGCTTGCGGTTGTGCTTCGCCCGGCAAATCCTCGTTGCGGAAAAAGCGCCACATCGAACGAATGAGATCCTTCAGCATCACGCTCTCGCGACCTTGCTCCTTTGCACGCAGTAGTGTCTTGTAGACGACCTCGGGGATCTTCTGTGTGTCATTGCTGGGGTTGACGCCGAACGGCTCGCAGGCCGCGGCAAGGCACGCCGCATGTACCTCCGGTGTAAGGTCCTGCTTCAAGCGATGTTCTAGCGTCGTACCGAAATGTGCATAGCAATCGCTGACGAGATCAACGATCGGAGCTGCATCGAACACATTCTCTGGCATCGCGAGCTTACTCAGAGCAAGATCTAATGCCGGCGTTCGTTTGCCTTCGGGCAGATTCTGGTCGCAATCCCACAACAGGAAAGTCGGTATGCCTAACTCCCGAAAGATCACATAGGGACGATCGAGATTGGCTTTGCCTTCGGCCGAAAGGATCGCGATCCCGGCTGCCTCGAAATTCACGCCTAGCATCCGTGCCGTCGCGGTAAGCGCCGCCTTATCGCTACGACCCTCAACCAGGACGACGCCACTGGCGAAAAATCCTTCAGCCAATTCGGCGCCGAGAATGTGGAGCCGCGGCATCAAAGTCTGTGCGCTGTATGAGCCTGGAGGCTTATCCCAACCACGCTCAAGCTTCTGTGCGACGATATCAAGGTCAAGCGCCTGCAAGCTACATTGCTTGAACGCGCTGTCAGCACAGACCGAACGCCGGGTAAGGCGGATTTCGTCTGCCTTACCCATCGAAATGAACATCGGCGAATGCGACCCGAAAATGATCTGGGTGTGCCCCTGGACTCCGGGGAGGGTACCACTGCTCAGACCGCGTAGCACCTCAGCGAAATGCCGCTGCTTTGTAGGGTGCTGATAGAGTTCGGGTTCTTCGATTGCGAGAATCAACGTCGGTGCTTGTGGCACGACCGCCGCGGCATCATGCGCTCCGTCGCCGTCAGCCACAACGGGGTCGTCGGCCTCCGGCACCGCCGTGCGTGCCAGATGCTGGAGCAAAGTAAAGATGAAGGCACGCTGAAGACCATGACCTTGCCGATCCACCGGCCCTCCGAACCCGTCATCCCTGAGGAGGACGTCCGCCATTGGCAACGGGACCGGCATTTCTCCAATCTCGCGCCAGCTCAGCGCGACCTCGGCGTCTTGGTAAAGGCCACGTAGGTCTGCGGTCAGCGTGGCCGCTAAAGTATTTAGTTCTGGCATATTCTCGGCTGAAACCAGCGCTTGGTAAGCCTCGGTCATTTGCGTCTTGAAGGCCTGAACATCCGGCCTTTGCAAGATCTGGCTGCGCACCAAGAGTTCAAGAAGTTTGCCAATTACACTAGCCTTGCCGTCGGCAGCATCCGCCGACGCATCACGCACGGCTGGAATGAACACAAAACTCGTGTGACGCTGGAGCTTTCCGCGGCTGTTGTTTTGGAAGCCGAAGAACTGACCATCGTCTGGCAATAGCACCAGTTGAGCAGGATGATTTGCCTCCCATTCCAGCAGTGCTTGGTCGACCGCAGCCGCGCTTCCGGCGTTAGGTAATCCCGCATAAACGGGATTCTCGTCGCGAAGGGCACTGTACGCCGCACGCTTGGGGTTTGCGGCGGACTGCGATCGGATCGCTACGAAATCGGGGTTCTGGGGAACCACACCATGATAACGACCGCTCGACGTACCTCCGTCGAAAATGCGGGTGATCACCAGCTTGCCGTCGCGAACCCGGCCCTCGAACGAAGCGGCCTCTTGATCACTGAGCTGATGGAAGGTCAACTCAATCTCGATCGGTTGCGCTTGATCTCGCCCGAAATAATCGTCCGCCTCACAATTTCTCGACGTCGAATAGAACTTCTCAATCGCTTTTAGGATTGACGATTTACCGGCGCCGTTACCGCCGATAAATGCGGTGTGCGCGCCAAAAGCTACTTCAACATCCCTAAGTGATCGGAAATTTTTAATACGCGCGCGCTCAAGCTGCATTGATTCCTCCCCAAATGCCATACTGTCGATTTTGCTCGATAAGGACGCAAGAGCACTCACAACGGCCGCTAAAAATAAACGTCGGCTTTTAGGAAGTGTTAAACGTCACCCAACGGCCGGAATGGAGGCGCAAAGCCGCCAGACAGCGAGACCTGAGCCACGAACACCAGTATCGGAAATCATTTCCGCTCTGGCGGACCGGCTTTACGTCTTCGCCTAGCGATCGCGTCGAAATCCAATCTCTCGAAGATCGAGTAGTCAATCTCCGGATCGAGCGGCAGGGCTTTGAGCTTGCGTGCCTCCTTCTCGGTCGCGACGTCGAACCCATAGAGGTCATGCTCGTCAACGCCAGCGCTGTGTCCGGCCTGGACACGACGTTCGCGCGGATCGACGCCGGACTCGCGCATGTCCTGGATGTTGCCGCTGCGAAGAGAGTGGAAGACCTCGCGCCGCCCGTTGCCCTCTTCACCCGACCTCGGCTTGATGCCCGCCTTCGCAAACAGCCGCTGCATGTAGGACGAGCCGCTCTTGCTCGGGTCCTTCAGGTTCATGATGTTCGGGAACAGGAAGTTCGATCCCTGGCGGACCGCCCAGTCGATGAAGCCGATCTGCTTCAGGAGATCGTGGAGCACGAAATATCGTTCGCTGTCATCCGTCTTTACCGGGATCGTGGTCCATGTGCCGTTGACGTTCGAAAGGCGCGTTACCTGCCCGACCCAGACATCCGGATACTGCTCGCGGATGTCCGTGCCGCGCAGATGGATCAGCAGGCCGAGGCGTCGGGAGGTGAGATGGCCAAGCAGCGGCAGCATGATGTCTTCCATCAGCCCGGACTCGATGCCCGCCCGGAACAGGCCGTTCATCTTCGTTGCCCCGATCGGGGTTGCCTTGCGAGGGCTGGCTGCCGTCTTCGGAATCTTGATCTTCGCGCCGGCGAAGGGGTCGCTGAAGCCGCCTGCAGTGATCGCTGAACGGATCGCGGCCTTGACGACGGCGAGGTAGCCTTCGTCCAGCGTTTTCCTGGCCAAGGGTTTCAGGTGAAGATCCCTGTTGTCCTCGATGACCTGCCAGGGCGTCAGGTCCGGGTCGCGTTGATTGTTGTCCCCCGGCCAGTACTGCATGTGGTTGACGAAGGCCTGCAGGTCGGCGGGAACATAGGTGTCGACGCGATGGTCTCCGATCAGTTCGATGAACAGCGCGAGGCGGCTCTGGGCCGTGGCAAGGTCTCGGGCGATATTGGCGCCGCCTGAAAGACGGCGTGCAGCGATGTAGGTGGGGATCACGTCGCTCAGTTTTGGCTGCACGGACTTCGGCCGCCGAACGGTTCTCCGATCAAGTTCGAAGGCAGGGATCAGTTTGCCCTGGGCATCACGAGGCGCATCCCCATCGTGGGAAGATGCTTCAGCGGCCGAATCGCGATGAAGGGCATCGGCGCGCGATACCGGAGGTGCCCCTGTTGCAGGCGTTGCGTTCGGAACCGGCAGCGGTGCTGGATCGGAGAGCACCGACGACGCAGACAGTTTGGCGATCGCGGACTGCCTCAGCATGTCCGCATGACCGACGATCAATTCGTTGAAGGGCTCGCCGCGGGCCTTACGCTCCAGTTCACGATTGAGGCCGACGAGGTCGCGGATACCCGCGGTCTTCTGCATCTCCTCGACGGTGATCGGCGCGTCCGAGTGATCGATCATCCGGAGATAGGCCTTGAGCTCGCCCTTCATCTCCATGACCGCTTCGAGCGCCCGCAGCGCGCTGTCCTCGTCGTCGTCCTCGTCCTGCATGCCTTCGCCGTGCCTCATCTTATCGAACATCAGTCTGGCCTTCGCCGCCAGAAGGTCGGCCAGAAGCCTTGCGCGCCTGTGAGAGCAGGCGCCGAGGCTGAGCCGCAAGGGCGGGATGGCACGCGTGCCGCCGCTCGTCTTCGGCAGCTTAATCTGGAAGATGTAAACGGTCCCTGATTTCGCAAGATAGGCGCCGGGCCCTCTGGCGCGTTTCAGCGTGGCAGGTTCAGTCTGATTCGACGCCTCGGGCGATACCCCGACGTGTACCGGAAGGTGTACCGGACGCGATACCCGCATGATCTCCACTCCTCAAGGGCCGCTGACGAGCAGGAGTTTTGTGAGGAAATCCAGGGCTTTACAGGTAACTGGCGGAGAGTGGATACAACCATGGCGGAGAGGGGGGGATTCGAACCCCCGATGGGCTTGCACCCATGCCGCATTTCGAGTGCGGTGCATTCAACCACTCTGCCACCTCTCCGCGGGGCTGGTTGGCGCTTGTCGGCGCGGAGGGGTCATAGCGGGTGGGGGATGGGTTGGCAAGGGGCGGAGTGCGGGATTTTTTCGATTTTTCCGGGGATTGTCTTGACAGGGGGCGGCCTCTCACGTAACGCCTGCCGGTCTCTTGGGATCATTGCGTCTTCAGGAGGCTGGAGGGGCTGTCGAGGCTGCCTTTCCTTTCACCGGCCGCAGGCGGGCGCTTCAGCGCTCCGGCGGCTTTCACTTAAGGCTGATAAAAAGACGGCCGTTTTCCAGTCCTGGAAGACAGAGCCGGATCGAACATGAAAGGTTAAAAAATGTTCGCAGTCATCAAGACCGGCGGTAAGCAGTACCGCGTTTCGGCCAACGACCTCGTCGTTGTCGAAAAGCTCGCGGGCGAAGCCGGCGACAAGATCGAATTCACCGAAGTGCTGGTTGTCGGCGAAGGTGCCGATGCCACGATCGGCGCGCCCTTCGTCGAAGGCGCCGTCGTTGTTGCTGAAGTTGTCGGCCAGAGCCGCGCCAAGAAGGTTCTCTCCTTCAAGAAGCGTCGCCGCCAGAACTCCAAGCGCATCCGTGGCCATCGCCAGCACCAGACCACTGTCCGCATCGTCGATATCGCGGCAGCCGGCGGCAAGACGAAGAAGGCCTCCAAGAAGGCCGAAGCCGTCGAAGCGGCCGAGTAAGTTCAGGACAGGTAAAGGAGAAAACCCATGGCACACAAAAAAGCTGGCGGCTCCTCGCGCAACGGTCGCGATTCCGAGTCCAAGCGCCTCGGCGTGAAGAAGTTCGGCGGCGAAACCGTCATTGCAGGCAACATTATCGTCCGTCAGCGCGGTACGAAGTGGCATCCGGGCGCCAATGTCGGCCTCGGCAAGGACCACACGATTTTTGCGCTCACGGCCGGCAATGTGAATTTCCGTACGAAAGCCAACGGTCGCGTCTACGTGTCCGTCATGCCGACGGCGGAAGCAGCGGAATAAGCCGGTAGCGCTCTAAAACAGCCGGCGTCCCATCGACCCGGCTGGAGCAGCTTCTCAACCGCTCAGGTCCCGAGACAATCGGAAGGGGAGATGGGGCAAGTCCCATCTCCCCTTTTCGTCTTGTCCAAGGAGGACCTGAACATGCAGAGCGAAATGTTGAGGGAAGGCCCGTCCCGGTCTCCCGAAGAACGGCTGAGGCCGCAGAGGTCAAGGACCGATTGCCCGATATTGCTGACCCCCAGGCTCGTTCTCAGAGCGCCCCTGGAAGACGATATCGACGCCCTTGCCCATCTTGCCAACAACGCCAACATCGCCACCATGGTCTCGCGCATGCCGCACCCCTACACGGTGGCGGACGCACAGGACTTTGTCCGACGCGCCACTGCAGGCACAATTGGCAAGTGCGTCTACGCGATCACCAAGGCGGATGACGGCGCTTTCCTCGGCTGCTGCGGCATCGAGGGTGACGCGATGGGAACCACGGTCGAGCTCGGCTACTGGCTGGGCGAGCCGCACTGGAACAGGGGCTATGCCACGGAAGCCGCGCAGGCCCTGACCGACATGGCCTTCCGCACGCGCGACATCAGCCACATGGATGCGCGCTGCCGGGTGATGAACGTCGCGTCGCGGCGGGTCATCCAGAAGTGCGGGTTCCAGTTCCAGGGCAGCGGTCTCGTTCCGAGCCTGGCCCTCGGCGGCTCCATTGCCGTCGAATGGTACAGGCTGGACCGCAAGACCTGGATGTCGCTGAGAAGCTGGGGGGCGGGACGATGAACGCGCATGTCGTTTCGCCCCTTGTCCGCCCGCCGTTGACCATGCTGGGGCCGGAGCCGGTGATTGCCGCCGGTTCCGTTACCTTGCGGGCTCACCGGCTGGCGGATGCCGATGCGATCGCGGCGTCCTTGGCCGATGGCCGCGTGTCCTCCATGCTGGCGCGGGTGCCGGCACCCTATTTCCGGCAGGACGCGCTCGACTGGCTGGTGCCGGTGACCTCCGGCCTGCTGCCGGGCTGGCGGCTTGCCGTCACCTGCGGCGACGATACCCATCTCGGTTCGGTCTCGATCGAGCCGCGGGAGGGGCGTTGGGAGCTCGGCTACTGGGTCAACCGCTTCTTCTGGGGCAAGGGGATCGGGAGTGCGGCCGTTCATGCTGCCCTTGACCGCTTCTTCCGGCGCATGCCGGGGGCTGAGGTCGGGGCGGCCATCTTCGCCGACAATCCGGCTTCGCTGGCGCTCGCCCGCAAGCTCGGTTTCGAGGTGACGGGCTGCGAAGAGGTCTACAGCGCGGCGCGGGCCGGCATGGTCATGGCCATCACCCTGACGGTCGATGCGGCGCNGCCCGCAAGCTCGGTTTCGAGGTGACGGGCTGCGAAGAGGTCTACAGCGCGGCGCGGGCCGGCATGGTCATGGCCATCACCCTGACGGTCGATGCGGCGCGCCTGACCCGGCCCTGATCGATCCGATCCTGCCGGCGGCCTTGTCAGAGGCCGCCGGCGTCATGGCCTTGCGGCGGTTCACCGGCCGTCCGGCCGCACATTATCTTTGACCTGCTGCCGAAGCGACGATATCGATGGCGGCGAAACAAAAGGGCCGTTCCGCGCCCGTTGGACAGAACGATGAAATTTCTCGACGAAGCCAAGGTCTATATCCGCTCGGGCGATGGCGGCGCGGGCGCCGTATCGTTCCGCCGGGAAAAATTCGTCGAGTTCGGCGGTCCTGACGGAGGCGATGGCGGGCGCGGCGGCGATGTCTGGGTCGAGGCCGTCAATGGCCTCAACACGTTGATCGACTTCCGCTTCCAGCAGCATTTCAAGGCCGGCACCGGCATTCACGGCATGGGCCGCAACCGCACCGGTGCCAAGGGCGCGGATGTCACGCTGAAGGTGCCGGTCGGCACGCAGATCTTCGAGGAAGACGGCGAGACGCTGATCATCGACATGATCGCCGAGGGTCAGCGCTTCCGGCTGGCTGCCGGCGGCAATGGCGGCTTCGGCAATGCGCATTTCAAGACCTCGACCAACCAGGCACCGACCTGGGCCAATCCGGGTCTGGAGGGCGAGGAAAAGACCCTGTGGCTGCAGCTGAAGCTGATCGCCGATGCCGGTCTCGTCGGTCTGCCGAATGCCGGCAAGTCCACCTTCCTCGCCACCTGCACGCGGGCGCGGCCGAAGATCGCCAATTATCCGTTCACGACGCTGCATCCCAACCTTGGGGTTGCCAATTCCGACGGGCGCGAATTCATCATCGCGGATATTCCGGGCCTGATCGAGGGTGCCCATGAGGGTGTCGGGCTTGGCGACCGGTTCCTCGGCCATGTTGAGCGCACGCGCGTGCTGCTGCATCTGGTCTCGGCGCAGGAAGAGGATGTCGCCAAGGCCTACAAGACGGTGAAGCACGAGCTGGAAGCCTATGGCGGCGATCTCATGGAGAAGCAGGAGATCGTGGCGCTGTCGCAGATCGACACGTTGACGCCCGAAGAGCTCAAGAAGAAGACAAAGGCGCTGGCGAAGGCGTGCGGCAGCACGCCGCTCGCCATTTCCGCGGTCGTCGGCACGGGCATGGTGGAGGCGCTTCGGGCGCTGCGTTCGGTGATCGATTCCGCATATGCGCAAGAGGCGGGGGAGACGGACTAGCATGAGCGCCACCCGCAAACCGCTCGCAAGGCATCGCCGCATCGTCATCAAGATCGGTTCGGCGCTTCTGGTGGATCGCGGAGCGGGCCTGAAAAAGGCCTGGCTCACGGGCATGTGCGCCGATATTGCCGCGCTCCGGGCGCGGGGTGTGGAAGTGCTTGTGGTGTCATCCGGGGCGATCGCGCTTGGCCGCACTGTTCTTTCCCTGCCGGCTGGTGCGCTGAAGCTGGAGGAAAGCCAGGCGGCGGCGGCCGTCGGCCAGATCGCGCTGGCGCGAGCCTGGTCCGATGGGCTTTCGGCCGATGGCATCGTGGCCGGACAGATCCTCCTGACGCTTGGCGATACGGAAGAGCGGCGGCGTTATCTCAATGCACGCGCCACGATCCAGCAGCTTCTGAAGCTCGGCGTCGTGCCGATCATCAACGAGAACGATACGGTGGCGACCACCGAGATCCGCTATGGCGACAACGACCGTCTGGCCGCGCGCGTCGCGACCATGGCGGGCGCTGACCTCCTCGTGCTGCTGTCCGATATCGACGGTCTTTACACGGCGCCGCCGCATGTCGATCCCGCTGCGCGGTTCCTCGAGGTGATCCCGGAAATCAATGCCGAGATCGAGGCCATGGCGGGCGGGGCGGCGTCCGAACTCTCCCGCGGCGGCATGCGCACCAAGATCGATGCCGGCAAGATCGCCACGACGGCGGGCTGCGCCATGATCATTGCGTCGGGCAAGACGGACCGGCCGCTGTCGGCCATCGAGGCGGGCGCACGCTCCTCCTTCTTCCAGCCGGCCCGCAATCCGGTGACGGCGCGCAAGACGTGGATTGCCGGGCAGCTTCTGCCGGCAGGTTCCATTGCCATCGATGCAGGAGCCGAGACGGCGCTGCGGAGCGGCAAGAGCCTGCTTCCGGCCGGGGTGCGCCAGGTGACGGGTTCCTTCAGCCGGGGCGATACGATCGCCATCATCGGCGTGGCCGGCCGCGAGATTGCGCGCGGGCTTGCGGGTTACGATGCGGATGAGGCGCGGCAGATCGCCGGGCGCAAGTCGCCCGACATTGCGGCGATTCTCGGCTATGCGGGCCGCGCGGCCATGGTGCATCGCGACGATCTCGTGATGACGGCGCCGGAGGCGCGCGAGGCCGGAGAGACGAGGACGATTGCCAATGCTTGAAACCGCAGGCCGGACGGATATCCAGACGCTGATGGCCGCGATCGGCCGTCAGGCCAAGGCCGCCGGGCGTCCGCTGGCGACGGCGTCTGCGCAGCAGAAGCGTGCCGCGCTGCTTGCGATGGCCGATCGCATCGATGCCGAGAGCGGAGCGATCCTGTCTGCCAATGCGATCGACGTCGAGGCGGCCAAGGAGGCCGGTGTCTCCGGCTCCTTCCTCGATCGTCTGACGCTGAATGCCCAGCGCATTGCCGACATGGCGAATGGCATTCGGGCGATCGCCGAGCTCAAGGATCCGGTTGGGGACATCATCGCCGAATGGGACCGGCCAAACGGGCTGCATATCGAGCGCGTGCGCACGCCGCTTGGTGTCATCGGTGTGATCTACGAGAGCCGGCCGAATGTGACGGCCGATGCCGGGGCGCTGTGCCTCAAGGCAGGCAATGCGGTCATCCTGCGCGGCGGCTCGGACAGCCTGCATTCGTCGGCGGCCATTCATGCCTGCCTCGTTGACGGGCTGAAGGTGGCGGGTCTGCCGGAGCACGCCATCCAGATGGTGCCGGTTGCGGATCGTGCCGCTGTGGGCGCTATGCTGTCGGGGCTTGACGGGTGCATCGACGTGATCGTGCCGCGCGGTGGCAAGAGCCTCGTTGCGCGGGTGCAGAGCGAGGCGCGGGTGCCGGTCTTTGCGCATCTCGAAGGTCTCTGCCACGTCTATGTGGACCGCTCCGCCGATCTCGACATGGCCGTTGCGATCGTCGTCAATGCCAAGATGCGGCGGACCGGCATTTGCGGGGCGGCCGAGACGCTGCTGATCGACCGCAATGATGCCGACCGGCTGCTTTCGCCGCTGGTCGAGGCGCTGGTGAAGGCGGGCTGCGAGGTGCGGGCGACACGGGAAATCCTTGAGCGCATCGGCGATCTGAACGAGGCAAACGACGAGGACTGGCGCACGGAATATCTCGATGCCATCATCTCGGTCAGCCTCGTGGACGGGATTTCGGGCGCCATCGACCACATCAACCGCTGGTCCTCCTCGCATACGGAAGCGGTGATTGCCGAGGACCCCGATGTCGTGGCCCGCTTCTTCAACGAGATCGATTCGGCCATTCTGCTGCACAATGCCTCCACGCAATTTGCCGATGGCGGCGAATTCGGCATGGGCGGCGAGATCGGGATCGCGACGGGCAAGATGCATGCGCGCGGGCCCGTTGGTGTCGAGCAACTGACCTCCTTCAAGTACAGGGTGCGGGGCACCGGTCAGGTCAGGCCCTGAGTGCGCGACGCGGAAGGGGTGGACGAACGCTATCTGCGGATGCCGCATGTGGAGCGCGGCATGCGGGTGGGGCTGTTCGGCGGCTCCTTCAATCCGCCGCATGACGGTCATGTGCTGGTAGCGGAGACGGCGCTGCGGCGGCTTCATCTCGACCAGCTCTGGTGGATCGTCACGCCCGGCAATCCGCTGAAAGATCACCGCCAACTGGCGCCGCTTTCCGAGCGGCTCTCGCTCTGCGAGGCGATGGCGCGCAATCCGCGCATCCGCGTGACGGCCTTCGAAAAGCGGCTCGGCCAGAACTTCACGGCGCATACGCTGAAGATCGTGAAGGCGCGCAATCCCGGCATCCGCTTCGTCTGGATCATGGGGGCCGATAATCTCGCGAGCTTCCACCGCTGGCAGAAATGGCAGGACATCGCCCGCACCTTCCCGATCGCGGTGATCGACCGTCCCGGCTCGACGCTTGCCTATCTCTCCAGCCGCATGGCGCGGACCTTCGATTATGCGCGGATCGACGAGGATCACGCCGCCACGCTGCCCACCTGCCCGGCGCCGGCCTGGACGTTCATTCACGGGCCGCGTTCCACCCTATCATCGAGCGCGCTCCGGGCCGCGCAGCGCGCAAAGGGCGGGAAAACGGCGTAAAAAAGCGTCGGCAACTTCTTGCGTCTTGAAACGTTAATCCTTCGGTGCCACCTTTTTCGTGCGGCCCGAATTGCCAAATCGCGCCGCGTCCTGCCTGTTCTGGTCATTGGGAAAGGAAAAACTCTGACAACAGTGCACGCAAAGGCAAGTGCTCGCAGCACTTTCCACAAGAGCCCGGAACGCCGCGACGATGCAGCCGGCCGCGCTCTTCAACTGGTCCTTGAAAGCCTCGAGGACTCCAAGGCAGAAGATATCGTGACAATCGACATTGCCGGTAAATCGGCGCTCGGGGACTTCATGGTGGTCGTCTCCGGCCGTTCGACGCGTCATGTCATGGCGATTGCCGATCACTTGATCAGCGACCTGAAGGATGAAGGCTTCGGGAATTCTCGTGTCGAAGGTCTCGATGCCGGAGACTGGGTGCTGATCGACACCGGCGACGTGATCGTTCACGTGTTCCGTCCTGAAATCCGCGAGTTCTACAACATCGAAAAGATGTGGCAGGCCCCGGACCTGGACGACGAGACGATTCATTAGTCGGCAAACGTCATAGGCTCCAACGCCGTGACAGCCTCGCCTTTCGGCGAGGGGCTTGACGGTTCGGCCGTGACCGGAGATTGAGGGCCTGCGCCCTCCGTTCGCAGAAGCGTGGGCGGCGGGAGTGGAGCAATGCGCGTCAGCCTTTTTGCCGTCGGGCGCCTGAAATCAGGGCCGGAGAAGGATCTTGCAAGCCGCTATATCGACCGCTTCGCGAAGGCGGGGCCGGCCGTGGGGCTGGAGTTCGGCCGCATGGTCGAGATCAACGAAAGCCGCGCCGGCAATCCCGAGACACGCAAACGGGACGAGGCGGCGGAGCTTGAGAAAATCCTGACCGACCAGACCCAGCTCGTTCTTCTCGACGAGCGTGGGAAGATGATCGGTTCGGAGGATTTCGCGGCGCGCATCGGCAGCTGGCGCGACAATGGAAGGCGCGATGTGGTCTTCGCGATTGGCGGGGCCGACGGCCTGCTGCCTGCCCTGCATGACCGGGCGGCCGAAGTCCTGTGTTTCGGCCGCATGACCTGGCCGCACCAGATTGCCCGCATCCTGCTGGCCGAACAGCTTTACCGGGCGACGACCATTCTCTCCGGCCATCCCTATCACCGCGTCTGATGCCGTGTCCCTGTTGGCGCATCTTTTTCGACGGCATCCACAAAAGCTCCATAAACCTTTGCAAGCCATGCTCCCCTCTTCACCCGTTCGTGCGGAATGGTCGCGCGTGGCTTGCTTGAAAGACGAGGCGGTGACAGGCACAGTCAGGACAAGGGACGATGCGCGAATCAGATGCGACGCGCCCTTTTCAGCAACCTTCAGGATTGGTCCTCTATGAAGCGTTATCCGGCATGGCGCAGGCATTTCGCCCTTTCGGCGGGCTGTGCGCTGGTCGTTGCGCTCGTCGCAACGGCCGGCTGGAGCCAGGAGGGGACCGGCGCGCCTGTGTCGGGCGACGGACCTGCGGCGACCCTCACTGTGCCCCCGCAGACCACAGTCACCACGCAGGCGGATGCCGCTGCCGATCTTGCCGGACGGCGCGACCGCACCCGGGCGGAACTGCAGGCGCTTTCGCAGTCCATCTCCATTTCGCGCGACCGGGCGGCGGAGCTCGAAAAAAGCATTGCCGATCTCGACAAGACGACGCAGACGCTGAGGGCCGAGCTCGTCGCTTCCGCGAAACGACGTCAGGACCTGGAGCAGAAGATCGTCGATGGCGAGAAGAAGCTCGTCACGCTGCTCGGCCAGGAGTCGAGCGTGAAGTCTTCGCTTCTGGCGCGGCGCGACGTGCTGGCCGAGGTGCTGGCTGCGCTGCAGCGCATGGGCCGCAATCCGCCGCCCGCGCTGCTCGTAAGCCCGGAGGATGCGCTGAATTCGGTGCGCAGCGCCATTTTGATGGGGGCGGTGGTGCCCGGCCTTCGCCAGGAGACCGACCGGCTGGTGGCCGATCTCAAGGCGCTGACGGATGTGCGAACGCAGATCGTCACCGAGCGCGACACGATGCGGGCGACCATGCAGTCGGCCGTCGAGGAAGAGCAGCGGACCAACCTGCTGATTGCCGAAAAGGCGAAGCTGCGGGACCAGAATACAGCCGATCTCGCTATCGAGAAGCGCCGGGCCGAGACGCTCGCCTCGCAGGCGACCAGCCTCGACCGGCTGATCGTGTCGCTCGAATCGGAAATTTCAAGCGTGCGGGACGCGGCTGATGCCGCTCGTCAGCTCGATGCCGAACGCGCGCGGCAGAGCGAGGCCGAACGGGCTGCGGCCAGGGCGCGCGCCGAGCAGGCCGTGCCCGACAAAAACCGTATTGCGCCCGCATATGCTTTTGCCGACTTGAAGAAGAAACTTCCCTTGCCCGTTGCCGGAACGCTGGTGCGAAAATTCGGCGACGAGGATGGAACCGGCCACAGCCTGCAGGGCGCGATCGTGGAGACGAGCCCGGGCGCACTGGTCACGGCCCCATCGGACGGCTGGGTGGTGTTTGCCGGCAAGTTTCGCAGTTACGGACAGACGATTATCCTCAATCCAGGCGACGGCTACCATGTGGTGCTGACCGGGATGGAGGCGACGAACGTCACGCAAGGGCAATTCGTGGTGGCCGGCGAGCCGCTGGCCACGATGGGTGCCAAACGTGTTGCGAGTGCGACGGCATTGGCGCTGGAAACGGAGCGGCCAACGCTTTACATTGAATTTCGAAAGGACGGAAAGCCGGTCGATTCTGGACCTTGGTGGACCGCCGCAGAACCTGGAAAGGCGCGCAATGATTCGTAGGGCTTCCCTTGTGATGGTCGGGGCGATGGTGGGTGCCGCGGCGACGGCAACGGTCTATTCGGCCGTGGTCCCGGCCGTGGCGGCCAATCCGTCCACCTATCGCGAACTGTCGATTTTCGGCGACGTCTTCGAGCGCGTGCGCGCCCAGTACGTGACGCAGCCGAAGGATGACAAGCTGATCGAAGCCGCGATCAACGGCATGCTGACCTCGCTTGATCCGCATTCGAGCTACATGAATGCGACCGACGCAGAGGACATGCGCACCCAGACGCGCGGCGAATTTGGCGGCCTCGGCATCGAGGTCACCATGGAGAACGATCTCGTCAAGGTGACGAGCCCGATCGACGAGACGCCTGCCGCCAAGGCCGGCGTTCTGGCCGGCGATCTGATTTCCAAGATCGACGGCAAGGATGTCCGCGGCCTCAAGCTCGAGGAAGCGGTCGAGAAGATGCGCGGCGCCGTCGGCACGCCCATCAAGCTCACCATCCTGCGGAAGGGCGCCGACAAGCCCATCGAAATCACCATCGTGCGCGACATCATCGCGGTTCGCGCCGTGAAATATCGCGTCGAGAATGGCAATGTCGGCTATCTGCGCGTCATCTCCTTCACCGAGAAGACGTTCGATGACCTGAAGAAGGGTATCGAGAAGATCAAGGCCGATGTGCCGGCCGACAAGCTGAAGGGCTATGTGCTCGATCTGCGCCTCAATCCGGGCGGTCTGCTCGACCAGGCGATCAACGTGTCGGACGCCTTCCTCGATCGTGGCGAAGTGGTTTCGACCCGCGGCCGCAATCCGGAAGAAACCCGTCGCTTCAACGCGACGCCGGGCGACCTTACGGATGGCAAGCCGGTGATCGTGCTCGTCAATGGCGGTTCGGCCTCGGCATCCGAAATCGTTGCCGGCGCGCTCCAGGACCTGAAGCGCGCGACCGTTGTCGGCACGCGGTCCTTCGGCAAGGGCTCGGTACAGACGATCATTCCGCTCGGCGATGCCGGCGCGCTGCGTCTGACGACGGCGCTTTATTACACGCCGTCGGGCAAGTCGATCCAGGGCACGGGCATTTCGCCCGACATCAAGGTGGAGCAACCGCTGCCGCCGGAACTGCTTGGCAAGGTGGAAGCCGCTGGCGAATCGCAGCTTGCCGGCCACATCAAGGGCCAGAGCGAGACGGAAGAAGGCTCGGGCTCCATCGCTTACGTGCCGCCGGAAACCAAGGACGACATCCAGCTCAACTATGCGCTGGATCTCCTGGAGGGCAAAAAGACGGATCCCTCCTTCCCGGCCAATCCGCAGAAAGCGGAACTCAAGCAGTAAATCGATCGACGGCCGCCTTCGGGCGGCCGTTTTGCTTCGGGCACCATCTGCCTTCGCGGATGTATTTGTCACATGCGGGGTCACGGCGAATCAGCTAGCGGTGGGGACGATGTCGCGCACCTGAGACAGATGCGGATCGCAACGACCTTTTGCCAAGACCGGATCACCATTGAGCACGGATCTAAATGCGCCGCTCGGCGGCCCGCGCAAGCCGGACAAGGGCAAGGGGCGGTTCGGCCGTTTGATCGGCGGCGGACTGCTCGGCTTGCTCCTCCTCGGCGTGGCGGTTGGCGTGCCACTCTGGAGCCATCTCTCCACCTCGGCGCTGAAGACGACGCCGGTCGAGACCGCGAAAACGGACCAGGCCATCGGAAAGCCGGGAGAAGAGCCCGCGGCGGACGGCAAGACGGCCGGACGTGACCCGCGCAGCGGCCCGCTCTCCGGCGCCAACGTGAACCGGCAGACGCTGGAAGACGGCAATGTCGTCACCACCTTCTCTCCCGGACAGCGCGCGGGCGACGGGCCCGCCTTCATTGATGTCGGCAATGCGCGCCGGCAGGATCCCCGCAACGCCGGTCTTCCCGATCCGACGCTGGTTGAGGAGACGCCGGACGGTCCGTTGCCGATCGTCGGGCCGGAGGGGCTGCGGCCAATGGATTTTTACGCCCGGCCCTGGTCCGGCGCGCGCGGTGTTCGCGTGTCGATCGTCGTCGGTGGTCTGGGGCTCAGCCAGACGGGAACGCAGCGCGCAATAGCGGTGTTGCCGCCGTCGATCACACTTGCTTTCGCCGCCTCCGGCAACAGCTTGCAACGCTGGGTCCAGCAGGCGCGCCGCGACGGTCATGAGGTGCTGCTGCAGCTGCCGATGGAGCCTTTCGACTATCCTGAGAACGATCCGGGTCCGCTCACGCTGCTGACGACGGCGAAGGGTGGACAGCTCGAGGCCGACCTGCAGGCCGCACTCGTAAGGATGGGCAGCTATACGGGCGTGATGAACTATCTCGGAGGCAAGTTCCTCTCCGATGGCGATGCGCTGGAAACCGTGATGCGGGACGTGGCCGGGCGCGGACTGCTCTTTCTCGACGACGGTTCCTCGGCCCAGTCGCTTTCCGGCAAGATTGCAGGGGCGATCGACATGCCGCACGGTTTTGCGGATCTGACGCTCGATGGAACGCTGGAGGAGGGCGCCATCCTGCGCAAGCTCGATGAACTCGAGCGCATCGCCCGCAAGAATGGCAGCGCGATCGGCGTTGCCTCGGCCTTCGATGAAAGCGTTTCGGCGATTGCGAAGTGGGCCGATGAGGCCTCCGGGCGAGGGGTCGAGATCGTCGGCCCCTCAGCGCTGATCGCCGAGCCGCAGCCGCAATGATGATGGTGTGAAGAGGACAGATCATGAGCAGCAAGTCCGTCAAGCGTGCGGAAGACCTTCCCTATCGCCCGTGCGTGGGCGTGATGGTGTTGAACAGGGACGGGCTCGTCTGGGTCGGTCGCCGGCTCTCGGAAGGCAACAGCGAGGCCGCGCCCGGCACGCCGCAGCTCTGGCAGATGCCGCAGGGCGGGATCGACGAGGGCGAGGACGCACTGAAGGCAGCTCACCGCGAGCTCTACGAGGAAACCGGCATCCGTTCCGTCTCGCTGTTGGCCGAAGCGCCAGCCTGGATCACCTATGATCTGCCGGCCCAGTTGATCGGCATCGGCCTCAAGGGCAAGTATCGCGGCCAGAAGCAACGCTGGTTCGCTTTCCGCTTCGAGGGCGACGAAAGCGAGATCGCCATCAACCCGCCGCCGGGCGGCCATACGGCCGAGTTTGACGCGTGGGACTGGAAGGCTATGGATCTGCTGCCGGGCCTGATTGTTGACTTCAAGCGGCCGGCCTACGAACAGGTCGTTGCCGCCTTCCGGCATCTCGTGGCCTGATCGGGCTTACCCCTGCCGATCCGGATCGATCGCATCGAGGAAGCGGCTGATGAGATCTTCGCCGCTTTCCGGCTCCGAGCCGACGCTGACGGCGATCGAGAGACCGATGAGTGAGGAGACCGGATTGTGATTTCCGGCGCCGGCACGCAGGTTCATCACCAGCGTCGGGCACAGGAAGAGACCAAGGCGCACGACGCGGCGCCAGTCGGGCGGCAGCAGGCCGCGTTCCTTCAGTGTTGCCAGCAGCGGCTTCCACAGATCCTGTTCCTTGACGGCAAGCAGCGCGAGACGGATGCGGCTCGGCGCGAAGTCCGTCGTCACAATGAGGTCGCGTCCTTGCAGCCTGGCCTCCGCCTTGAAGCGCGTGCCGGCCTCGTCGGGATCGTAGAGCCAGAGGGGATGGGCGAGCATATTGTGGAAGGTGGTTTTCACCTCTGCAAGCAGGGTCGGCACATGCTCGCCTGCGAAGGCAGGGTCGAAGAAGGAGAGGAGCGGTGCTCCCTGCTCATCATGGCCATACCAGACATTGGCATTGTGGGCGTCACCATGGGCCGTGACACCGCCGGCATCGGCAAGGCGCTCCGGTGCCAGACGACTGTTGGCCTCGTCGAAGAGCGAACCCAGCGTGCGGCGATAGGGAACGCCATTGACCACGAAACGGCAGTCCTTGAGTTTGGCCCATGGCAGGGTCAGGCCAGGGAAGGCGAAATCCTTGTCAATGTAAAAGCTCGCAAGGCGACCGCCGGGATAGTGATCGCTGACGGGATCGATCAGGCGCTCGTGAAAGAGGCGGTGGATCGGTTCCGCCGCCGCCTGCTCCTGCGTGATCGGATGCAGCGTCTGGCGGTAGACATCGAGCACATGGGCCGAAAGACGTCGCTTGGCGGCAATGGCCTCGGCTTCCGCGGCGGTGTCGGGATCGAGATCAAGCTGGCGCAGCACATCGGAGAAGCGCGGATCGGAGCGGCGGCGATAGACGAGGATCTGCTCGCCCGGAAGAACGGAGGTCAGGATGGGCTGGTCGACCGGCAGGCCGGCGCGGGCGAGAATATCGGCCCGGTAATACTCGCCGCGCATCGCCTCCTCGCCTTCCTCCTGATGGAACTTGAAGAAGAATTCGCCATCGTCGGTCACGAAGAAGCCGTTCAGGGAATTCAGGCTGTAGCGGTCCTGGTTGATGACGATGTCGCGCGGCGCAATCTGGAAGAGATCGGCGAGTAGCGCGGCCAGCCGCTCGGCGGCGATCTCGATATCGCCCACCCGGGCAAGCGCCCGGATCTCGGCCGTACGGCTGGTGTGGCGGGCGGCGGTGTCGTCGGCGTTGGTCACGGGAAGGTCCATCATTTGGGGGAGCGGGTCACTCCGGCGCGCCTGGCGCCGAGGTCAGATCCACGATCGTCTTCAGGAAGGGCGAGCCGGAAGTGATCAGGCGCGTATAGGCATCGGGGATCGCGTCCAGAGTCTTTACCGTTTGGCACAGCGCGGTGAGTTTCGGTGCCAAGTCCGGCAGGAAGGCGATCGCTTCCGGCAACTCGTTTTCGAAGGCATGGCAGCCGAGGAGGGCGATTTCCCGCTCCACGAGGATGTTAGGATCGAGATCGAGCGTCCCATGGCTGATGCCCACCAGCGCCAGCGCACCGCCGCCCGAGAGAAGCGCGAGAAGGGTGGCGATGGCCGCCGTGCTGCCGGTCGCGTCAATCGCGTAGCGCAGCCGGCCTTTTTCACCGAGAGCGGCGGCAATACTGCCCTTCTCCAACGCGACGATCTTTCCGCCGCTGACCTCCGCCACCCGGGCGGCGCGGGCCGCATTGAGGTCGGAGAGCAGGATGGGGCCGTCGTGGAGGCGCGACAACAGGAGTGCGGCAAGTCCGCCGATCGTGCCGCAGCCGGCAATGAGGACGGCTTCTCCCGATCGCGCTGACAGCCGGCGCACGGCGTGCAGGCTGACGGCAAGCGGCTCGGCCATGGCGGCGACGGCGGCAGGCAAGACGGGATCATGTCTGAAGACAAGCCGGGCCGGCAGGACGACCTGTTCCGCAAAGCCGCCATCGCAGACTTCGCCGACGAAGCCCAGCGTCTCGCAAATATTGGTACGGCCCGAGGTGCAGGCCGGGCAGATGCCGCACCAGACGCGGCTATCGGCCGACACGCGGTCGCCGACGGAAAGGTCTTCCACACCGGGCCCGACTGCGATGATGCGGCCGGAAAACTCGTGGCCGGCGGTCGATGGGCGCCGGCTAATCCATTGGCCCGTGCGGTAGTTGTGAAGGTCCGAGCCGCAGATGCCGGCCGCTTCTACCGCGAGCAGGACCTCGCCGGGGCCGGGGGGCGCAGGCGCGTCGATCGTCTCGACGCGCAAATCGCCCTTGTCGTAAAGCCGGACCGCCCTCATCGGTTCAACCGCCCTTCTTGAGATAGGCCTCGCGCACCGGCGACACGGCGAGCGCGTGGGAGGAGAAGCCCTCGTAGAGCGCAAGATTGTGCGAATGGCGGGCGAATTCCGGATAGGCCGGCGCGGTCACGTAGCCGATGGAACTGCGCTTGACGAAGTCGGTCACCGACAGCGGCCCGAAGGTGCGCGCCCAGCGGCTTGTCGGCAGCACGGCGTTCGGGCCGAGCGAGAAATTCGCGATGCTGACCGGCGTATGGGTGCCGAGCAGGATCTCGGCGGCTTCCGTGATGTGTCCGAGATGGACGAAGGGCTGTTCGGAGAGCAGTTCCAGATGCTCCGGCGCGTAGGCGTTGACGAAGGCGTAGCTTTCCTCGATCGACGAGGTCAGAACGATGCCGCCGTTCTTGCCGGTAAGCACCGTCTTCGAGAAGCCGACGCGCTGTTCGGTCATCTTCGCCCAGTGTTCGGGGAGAGCTGCCAGTGCCTCTTCTACCACGCGACGGCTGTGGGTGACGAGATAGGCGGAGGAATCCGGGCCGTGCTCGGCCTCGATGAGGAGATCGAGCGCGGCGAGGCCGCCGTGGACCGTATCGTCGGCAAGGATCATGACTTCCGACGGACCGGCCGGAAGCCCCGTATCGATGACGCCGGAGAGCAGGCGCTTGGCGGCCACGACCCAGGGGCTTCCCGGACCGACGATCTTCAGCGCCGGCTTCACCGTCTCCGTGCCGTAGGCGACGGCTGCGACGGCCTGCGCGCCGCCGACCTTGTAGACGGTCTCGACGCCGGCAAGGCGCGCGGCGACGAGGGTGGCGGCATCGACGCCGCCATCGGGGGCTGGCGGGGTGACGATGGCGAGATCCGGCACGCCGGCAACGACGGCCGGAACGGAGGTCATCATGGTGACGGAGGGGAAGGAGCCCTTGCCGCGCGGCACATAGAGCGCCACCGACTTGATGGGCGTGAAGCGGTCGCCGGCAAAGGCGCCGGGGCGGATCTCCTTCAGCCACATGGCTTCCGGCTTCTGCTCTTCGTGGAAGTGCCTGATATTGTCGATGCCGAAGCGGATCGACTCGATGACGCTGTCATCGACGGCCTTGAAGGCGGCGTCGAACTCGGCTTCCGTCACCTTCAGCGTCTTTTCCGCCACGTCGGCCTTGTCGAGCTCGCGTCCGAAGCGGGCGAGCGCGGCATCGCCTTCGGTCCGCACCGCCTCGATAATCGGCGTGACCTTGTCCATGAAACCGGAGATGTCCGTTTCCGAGCGGCGCAGCAGGGCAGCCTTCTCGTCGGCGGTGAGCGTGGCATATTCGTAGAACGACACGTCAGTCATGGTCTTGTCCTTGATGGGCTTCGTTGTCCCGGTGCCGGGTCATTTCGATTTCAGGAAGATGTCGAGGCCGACCAGCCGGTCGAGCGCGGCAATCGCGATTGCGGCGGCGGCGATGAAGACGACGGAGATCGCGGCCAGATCCGGGGTGATGATCGAGCGGATCGAGTTGTAGATCTGCACGGGCAGCGTCACGCTGCGGGCATCGACCAGCAGCAGGCTGACGAGAAATTCGTTGAGCGCCAGGATGAACATCAGCAGCGATCCGGTGATGACGCCCGGCATCACGGCCGGCAGGGTGATGTAGACGAAGCGGCTGAGCGGCGGCGCCCCGCAATTGGCGGCGGCGAGTTCGAGATCGGGGCTGAGATTGCTGGCGCTCGCCGTCACCGCCCAGATCATGAAGGGCAGGTTGATGACGGCGCAGGCGATGCCGACCGGCCAGAGCTGGCCCAGCACGCGCATCTCGCCGAAGACCAGCATCATGCCGATGCCGGAGCCGATGAGCGGGATGGTGAAGGGCAGCAGCAGATAGACCTGGATGGAGCGGGCAAAGCGCACGCGGTGCTTGGCGAGCGCAATGCCGGCCAGCGTGCCGACGGGAATGGCGACCAGCGTGCAGATGGCCGAGACGATCAGCGAGCGCACGAAGGCCTGGCGCAGGTCCGAGGCGCCGGCGATCGCGCCGTACCATTTCAGCGACAGGCCGTCCGGCGGAAAGGTGATGATGTTGCCGGCCGTGAAGGAGGCGCCGAGAACCACGATGGTGGGCGCCGAGAGCATCAGGACCGCGAGGAGCACGAAGGTCCAGATGACGACGGATTTGCTGCGGCTGCCGATCATCTCCGCCTCCTACTTCTTCTCACCGGTCATCGCCAGCGTGCCGGCCCCGAAGAGCAGGAAGACGACGCCGACCAGCATGGAGCCGACCGCGACGAGCAGCAGCGACAGGGTCGCCCCCATGCCCTGGTCGGAGGTGCGGAAGAACTGGTCGTAAATGGCGTTGGCGATGAAATCCTGCGAGCCGCCGCCGAGAATGGCGGGAATGGCGAAGTCGGTGAGCGAAAGCGTCATGACAACGAGGCCGGCGCCGACGAGGCCGGGACGGGCGAGCGGCAGGACGATGTAGCGGAAGGTGCGCACCCAGCCGGCACCGAGCGAGGCTGCGGCCGATTCCAGCTCTTCGGGAATAGCGGTCAGCGCCGGGGCCAGCATGAGCACGGCGAAGGGCAGCATGTACTGTACGAGGCCGAAGAGGACGGCCGGATAATTGTAGAGGAGCCGCACGGGCGGCACGCCGACGAGGCCGAGCGCTTCGTTGACCATGCCCTGATTGCCGAGAATGATCAGCCAGCCATAGGCGCGCACGACCTGACCGATGAAAAAGGGCAGGAACAGCGCCACGAGCAGCAGCTTGCGCAAGGCCGAGCTCTGGGTGCGCACCATGAGGTAGGCATAGGGGAAGGCGAAGACGAGGGTGACGATCGTGACGATCACCGATCCCATAAGGCTGCGGCCGGCGACAGTCGCGAAGAAACTTTCCGTCAGCGCGCGCTGGTAGTTGGCGAGCGTATAGGTCTCCGACATCAGGAAGGTGGAGGTGTCGAGGGTGCGCAGCGAGGTGTCGCCGATCTCGATCAGGCCCAGCACGAGAACGCCGACGAGCAGCAGGGCCGGAAGCAGCATGAGGTAGGGCAGTGCCCTGCCGAAGCGCGCCGGCCAGAGGGCCGCTGCGACACGTTCCAGTCCATCCATCATGCGCCAGGCGAGCGGGTAGGCGCTTTGCGTTTTTCGCATCGAAGGGTCCTGATGGCTTCCGCCGTCGTGGCGCGGGGATGCCGTGCGGGGCGTTCTTGCCCCGCACGGAAGATGGTTCAGGCGGGGACGATCAGCCCTGCATGATTTCCTTGAACTTGGCGAACCACTGACTCTCGTTTTCCACCTGTACCTTGGAGGAGATGCGGATCAGCTTTTTGAACTGCTCTTCCGTCGTCGGATAGGAGGGGTCGCCGACGAGATCGGCCGGCGGGTTGACGCCGGGAATGACGCCGGGCAGGCCGAGGCCATCGAGCCAGATCTGCTGGGCTTCCTTGGTCAGGGCGTGATTTACATACTGCTTGGCCCAGTACAGCTCGTTTTCCGGCAGGCCTTTCGGGATCCAGAGACCGTCGGTGTCGAACTTGGCGCCTTCTTCCGGCACGACCCAGGCGAGCTCGATGCCATTCTTCTTGGCTTCACGGGCGTTGGTGGAGATGGTGCAGGCCGCGTCGATCTCGCCCTTCTGGAACCAGGTGGTGAAGTCCGGGTCTTCGCCGAGCAGCGGCTGCTGTTCCTTGATCTTGGCGATGAAATCCCATGCCGGCTGCATGTTGGCCGGGATGTCTTCCAGCTTGCCGCCGCCGGCGACCTGGGCCGGGAAGTGGAAGCCGATGCCGTCATTGTAGAGCGCTATGCGGCCCTTCAGCTTGGGATCGAGCAGGTCCTTCCAGGATTTCGGCGCGCCGTTCGGGAAGGCCGAGGGGCGGTAGGCGAGGACGTAGACATAGCCGTAGGTGTTGACGATCGGATAGCCGTCGAGGCCCACGGGCTTGGCAAGCTCGGTGGCGTTCTTGAGGTTCGGCAGGTCGGAGAGGTCCTGCGTCACGCCGCGCAGCGCCGACTTCGTGGCGTTGGTGGTCGTGTCCCAGTTGACGTGGATCGGCGGCACGCGGCCCTGCGCCACGGCGGCCCAGAGCTTCGGCTGGATCTCGTTGTCTTCGGTGAGGTCATGGCGGACCGCAATGCCGGTCATCTTGGTGAAGCTGTCGGAGACGCCGGCCTTCAGCGCATCCACCCAGCTGCCGCCCCAGGCGCGCACGATGATTTCGGCCGGCTTTTCCGGCTCCTGCGCGAAGGCGCGGCCAAGGCCGAGGCCGGTCACGCCGGCCGTGGCGCCGAGCGCTGCGGCAGATTTCAGCAGGGTGCGGCGACGCAGGGCCGCAGACAGGATCTTCTCGTTCGACATCAGCGTGTTCTCCTCTTGATGGGCCTTGGTATCCGGCCCTTGGCGGTCATTTCCTGAAAATATGCACGTCCCTGGCATTCCACCCGAGCCGCACCGCAGCGCCGGGGGCAAATTGCTGGTGATCCTCGGCATCGTGGTCGAAGACGCGGAAGGCGCCGGCACCGATGGCGGGAACCTCGACTTCGTAGACGATCCGCTCGCCCTCGAAAATCGCATCGGTCACGGTTCCCGTCACGATCGTGTCGAGACCGGAAAGCTCCGACCCGATGCCGGTGATGCGCACCTGTTCGGCGCGCACGGCGCCGGTCGCGGCCGAACCCTTCGCCGGTGCCGCAGTCTCGCTGACCATGCCTGCAATCGCGAGATCACCATGGCGGATCGCGGTGCGCCCGCCCTCGTCGGTGAAGATGCCGTCGATGAAATTGGTGACGCCGATGAAATTGGCAACGAAGGCGTTGGCCGGCGTGCGGTATGTGCCGACCGGAGCCGCCTTCTGCTGAATGAGGCCGCCATCCATGACGATGATTTCGTCGGAGACCACGAGCGCCTCGCGCTGGTCATGGGTGACGTTGATCGTCGTGACGCCGAGTTCCTTCTGGATGCGGCGGAATTCGAGCTGCATCTCTTCCCGCAGCTTTCGATCGAGGGCCGCCAGCGGCTCGTCGAGGAGCAGCAGATCGGGTTCGAAGACCAGCGCGCGTGCAATCGCCACGCGCTGCTGCTGGCCGCCGGAGAGCTCGTTGATGCGCCTGCCGCCATAGCCGCCGAGGCGCACGAGATCGAGATAGCGCTCGACCTTGTCCGGAATGGTGCGGGCATCGTGGCGGCGCATTTTGAGGGGAAAGGCGACGTTCTCGGCCGCCGTCATGTGCGGGAACAGCGCGAGCTTCTGGAAGACCATGCCGATGAGACGCTTGTGCGGCGGTACGGCCTTCACGGGTTCGCCGCCGATGACGATCTCGCCCGATGTCGGCGCATCAAAGCCGGCGATCATGCGCAAGAGCGTCGTCTTTCCCGAGCCGGAGGGGCCGAGGATGGTCAGGAACCGGCCCTTTGGCAGATCGAAGCTTGCATCGCGCACCGCGTGGAAATCACCGAAGACCTTGTTGACGGCCCGTACGGAGACGGCCGGCTCGGATGACGGCGCGGTCTTTTGCGCGGTGCTGGGCAGTGTCGGCGCCATCAGCGGTTCCCTCGTCTCGGATCTGCGGACATCTTCGGTCTCTTATTCCTTGTATAGACATATACGGTGGCTATCGTCAATGAAACTGCCGGTTTCCTGTGCGCTCCAGGCGACTGCCTGTTGAATTGGCAAGATCGTGTCGGCCTATGTCAGATGGACGCCAGATAGCCGCCATCGACGGGAATGCATACCCCTGTCACATAGGCGGCCGCATCGCTGACCAGAAAAACCGCGACGCCGCCGATATCGGTCGCTTCGGCGCCGAAACGGGCAAGCGGAATGCGCGACAGCATGCGGTTCTGCCAGTCCTCGTTCTCGTAGAACACTTCCGTCATGGCGGTACGAAAATAGCCTGGCGCGATGGCATTGACGCGGATGCCGAGCGGCGCCCATTCCGTTGCCAGTGCATGGGTCATGCCGAGCAGTCCGGATTTTGAGGCGCCGTAGGGCACCGCCGTCGGGACGCCGACATAGGAGGTGAGCGAGCAGAGATTGACGATCGCGCCACCGTTTCCCCCATCCCGCATGGAGCGTGCGGCCGCTTGCGCGACGAAGAAAGCACCCTTGAGGTTGGTATCGACAATGCGGTCCCAGAGGGGCGGGGCCACGTCGAGTGACGGGCATACCTCCTCGATACCGGCATTGTTGATAAGGATATCAAGGCCACCCAGCGTCCTGACGGCTTCTGCCACACCATCCCGGGCGCTGTCCGGGTCGGAAACGTCCTGCGCGATGGCAATGGCGGTGCCGCCAGCGCTTTCGATGGCTCCGCAGGTCTCTGCAAGACTGTTCTTGCTGCGCGCGGTCACCGCCACGGTGGCACCGGCGCGGGCCAGCGCCACGGCAATGGCCTGGCCGATGCCGCGGCTTCCTCCGGTCACGAGGGCCCGTCGGCCGGTGAGATCGAAAAGCGGTGCGGTCGTCATGCGTCGTTCCCATCTGCGCAGCATCGTCGGCCAGTTCCGGCAGGCATTCCCGGCTTCCGCCGGCGAGGTGTCCTTCTCGCCATCAAAGCCGCCCATAGGAACAATATTTTCGCCCGGATGCCAATGGCACTGCGTGCGGGATTTGGCCGCCTGCCGATCTTTCCAAGACATCGGTAAGGGCTGGTTGATCGGGGCTCCGCACCCACCTTCTCTGGCCGTGCGCGCACAATGCGGCACGATGCCTTGCCGGATCCGCTTACTGTGAAGCCGGCGTGAAGCGGGCGATGAGCGCGTGGGTGTCGCCGGGATAGGTGAAGCGGACGCGGGTGATGGGGCCGAGGGCGTTCCATGTCTGGCGTTCGATGACGAGGCAGGCGGTGCCCTTGGCGATGCCGAGGCGCCTTGCCAGATCGGCATGGGCGGACATGGCCTGAATACGGTGTTCGGCCGTGCTCCACGGCACCTGCCGCAGCAGCCACTGGCCGGGCGGGGTCGCGCCGAAATCGGCGTCGGCTGCCTCCGGCACCGCGGCGGCGTTGATCAGGCGCTCCTCCACACAGAAGGGGCGGGGGCCGGCGAAATGCACGCAGACGATGTCGATCAGCGGTGTGCCATCCTCGATGCCCATGACCGCTTGGTCTTCGGAGGTGGCTTGGCGCTCCGCGCTCTTCAGGCATTCGAAGCGGTAGGGAAGGCCGAGGGACTTCACCTCGGTCTCGATATCATGGATCTCCAGCACGGCGGACTGCGCGCGCGGTTGCGTGACGAAGCTGCCAGCCTTGCGGTGACGCTCGATGAGGCCCGACTTGGCAAGTTGGGTCATCACCTTGTTCACGGTCATGCGGGAGACGCCGTAGTGCTCGGCCAGATCGACCTCAAAGGGCAGGCGAAAGCCAGGCGGCCATTCACCCGACATGATCCGCCCTTCGATCTCGCCGAGGATCTTCTGGTGCAGCGTGGGCTCGCGCGTGTCGGGCGCGGTCGTCTCCTCCGCCGATCGGTCTTCCCCCGCCGCTGACACGCGATCGTCCGTCACATGGCTGTCTTTCGTTGCGCTCCGGCTGTCCGTTGTAAACGGCGGCACGGCCGGTGGAAAAGCGGAAATGCAGGCCGGGCACGCTCAAGCCTGTTGATGGCGGCCCCGGATCCCGGTGTCATAGGCCTGCGACCAGCGTCTGCATGGCCGCGTTGAAGCGGGCCGAGATGGCATCGCGGCGGATGTGGCGGCCGCCTTCCACCTGTTTGCGGCCGCGCGACCAGACGCAATCGATGCGCGGCGCACCGGCAAAGACGAAGCTGTCGATCAATGCTTCTGTCGGCGTATAGGGCGTGTGCGAGAGATCGAGGGAGACGAGATCGGCCGGCATGCCTGGGGCAATCCCCGCCTCGGTGCCAAGCGCCTGCGCGCCGCCCGTCAGTGCTTCGCGGAAAAGCCGGTCGCCTGTCGGCGCGCCGGGGGCGGCGATGACATTGCGGGCGCGGCGCAGCAGGCGCTGCGAATATTCCAGCGTGCGCAGTTCCTCCGGCAGGGAAACCAGCACGTTGGAGTCCGAACCGATACCGAAGCGGCCGCCGGCTGCGAGGAAGGCCGGGGCCTCGAAGACGCCATCGCCGAGATTGGCCTCGGTGATCGGGCAGAGACCGGCAACCGCGCCGCGCGCCGCCATTGCCCGGGTTTCGGCCTCCGTCATGTGCGTTGCGTGGATCAGGCACCAGCGATGATCGACGGGCGCATTGTTCAGCAGCCACTCGACGGGGCGCTGGCCGCTCCAGGCAAGGCAATCCTCCACCTCCTTCACCTGCTCGGCCACGTGAATGTGCACGGGTCCGTCGCCTGCCAGCGGCAGGATGGCCGCCAGTTCCTGCGGCGTGACGGCGCGCAGGCTGTGCGGCGCAAGGCCGAGAACCGCGCCATCGAGCGGTGCAAGAAGCGTGCGGGCGCGGTCCATGAGCCGGGTAAAGCTGTCGATATCGTTGATGAAACGGCGCTGACCGTCGATGGGGGCTGCCCCGCCAAAACCGGAATGGGCGTAGAAGACGGGGAGCAATGTCAGCGCAATGCCGGCCGTCTGGCTTGCCGCAGCGATGCGGCCGGCAAGCTCGGCGATATCGGCATAGGGCGCGCCGTCGATGCCATGGTGCAGGTAGTGAAATTCCCCGACGCGCGCGAAGCCGGATTCCAGCATCTCCATGTAGAGCCGGGCAGCGACCGCCTCGATCTGCTCCGGCGTCATGGTCAGCGCGAAGCGATACATGACGGTGCGCCAGCTCCAGAAACTGTCGTCGCCCGGGCCGCGGCGTTCTGCGAGCCCGGCCATGGCGCGCTGGAAGGCATGGCTGTGCAGGTTGGCAACCGCCGGGATGACCACTGCGTGGCGCTCGTCTCCGCTTTCGGGCCGGGCATTCGCGGTCACGCTGGCGATGGTTGCGCCATCAAGGGTGATGCGGGCGTTTTCCAGCCACTCCGTGCCCGTCCAGGCCCGTTCCACGTGAATCACCGTCATTCTGCCCTCCAGCGGTCCTGCGAAAATTCGACTTGCGCTCCCGATAATAAGTATATACATAATCGAGATGTGAACAGGATGCAAGTTCGGTTTCGAGGGAGGCGGTCATGGCGGACGGGGATCGAATCTGGCGCAACGCCCATCTCGTGACGCTCTCTCCCGGACTGGGGGACCTTGGCCTGGTAGGCGATGGCGCCATCGCCGTCAGGGGCGAGCGACTGATCTATGTCGGTCCCGAGGCCGGACTGCCGGGCGAGATCGCTGCGGGCGCCGAGAGCATCGATTGCGGCGGGCGCTGGATCACGCCGGGTCTGATCGACTGCCACACCCATCTGGTCTTTGCGGGGAACCGGGCACGCGAGTTCGAGATGCGGCTCGCCGGTGCCACCTATGAGGAGATTGCGCGGGCCGGCGGCGGCATCGTCTCCTCCGTCCGGCAGGTCCGCGAGGCGAGCGAGGAGGTGCTGGTTGCCGAAAGCCTGCCGCGTCTCGATGCGCTGATGGCCGAAGGGGTGACGACGGTCGAGATCAAATCCGGCTACGGGCTGACGGTGGCCGACGAGATGAAGATGCTGCGCGCCGCCCGGCGCCTGAGTGCCCACCGTGCCGTCCGCGTCACCACCACCTATCTCGGGGCGCATGCGACGCCCGCCGAATATCGCGGCCGAAACGGCGATTTCATCGACAACATCGTTCTTCCGGGACTGGAGGCCGCGCATGCCGCCGGTCTGGTGGATGCCGTTGACGGCTTCTGCGAAGGCATCGCCTTCTCGCCGGAGGAGATCAGGCGCGTCTTCGACCGTGCGCAGGCGCTCCGTCTGCCGGTGAAACTCCACGCCGACCAGCTTTCCGATCTCGGCGGTGCAGCGCTCGCAGCCTCCTGCGGGGCGCTGTCGGCCGATCATGTCGAGTACACGAACGAGGCCGGGGCGGTAGCGATGGCCAAAAGCGGCACGATCGCAGTCCTGCTGCCCGGCGCCTTCTATTTCATCCGCGAGACGCGGAAGCCGCCGGTGGATCTCTTCCGAAAGCACGGGACGGCGATGGCGCTTGCCACCGACTGCAACCCCGGCACGTCGCCGCTGACCTCGCTGCTGCTGACGATGAACATGGGCGCCACTTTGTTCGGCCTCACCGTTGCCGAATGCCTGGCCGGCGTCACGCGCGAGGCGGCACGGGCGCTTGGCCTTTCCGGCGAGATCGGCACGCTGGAAGCGGGCAAGCGCGCCGATTTCTGCCTCTGGTCCATCCGCGAGCCGGCCGAGCTCGTCTATCGCATGGGCTTCAACCCGCTTTTCGACCGCATCCATGGCGGCATCGCCGACAGCGCCTGCGCCCGCCACACCGCCCAACGGGGAGACATCCGATGACCATTACCCTTCATCCCGGCTCCGTTGGCCTTGCCCAGCTCGCCGCCATCTACCTGACTGGCGAAGCGGCCGTGCTCGATCGTGGTTTCGACGCCGGGATCGAGAAGGCGGCGGCGCGCATTGCGGAGATCGCGGCCGGCAACGAGCCGGTCTACGGCATCAACACCGGCTTCGGCAAACTGGCCTCGATCAAGATCGATGCCGCCGATACGGCGACGCTGCAGCGTAATCTCATTCTGTCCCATTGCTGCGGCGTGGGCCAGCCGATGCCCGACAATGTCGTGCGCCTTATCATGGCGCTGAAGCTCATCTCGCTCGGGCGCGGCGCGTCCGGCGTGCGTCTGGTGCTGGTCCGGCTGATCGAGGCCATGCTGGAAAGGGGCGTCGTGCCGGTCATTCCCGAAAAGGGCTCGGTCGGCGCATCCGGCGATCTTGCGCCGCTCGCGCATCTCGCCGCCGTGATGATGGGCGAGGCGGAAGCCTTCTTCGCCGGCGAACGACTGCCGGGACGGGTGGCGCTGGAGCGGGCCGGGCTTTCGCCGGTCGTGCTCGCGGCCAAGGAAGGGCTGGCGCTGATCAACGGCACGCAGGCCTCCACGGCGCTCGCGCTCGCCGGCCTTTTCCGCGCCCATCGCGGCCTCGTCTCGGCGCTGGTCACCGGCGCGCTGTCCACGGATGCGGCCATGGGCTCGTCCGCGCCGTTCACCGCCGACATCCACACGCTGCGCGGCCATCGCGGCCAGATCGATACGGCGGCTGCGCTGCGTGGCCTGCTGGCCGGTTCGGTCATTCGCGAAAGCCATCTGCAGGGCGACGAGCGGGTGCAGGATCCCTATTGCCTGCGCTGCCAGCCGCAGGTGGACGGCGCCTGCCTCGACGTGCTGCGCATGGCGGCACGTACGCTGGAGATCGAGGCCAATGCGGTCACCGACAATCCCCTGGTTCTGTCGGACAATTCCGTCGTCTCCGGCGGCAATTTTCACGCCGAGCCGGTGGCCTTTGCCGCCGACCAGATCGCCATCGCCGTTTGCGAGATCGGCGCGATCGCCCAGCGTCGCATCGCGCTTCTGGTCGATCCCGCGCTCTCCTACGGTCTGCCGGCCTTTCTCGCCCGCAAGCCGGGGCTGAACTCCGGACTGATGATCGCGGAGGTGACCTCGGCGGCGCTAATGAGCGAAAACAAGCAGATGGCGCATCCGGCCTCCGTCGATTCCACGCCGACCTCGGCCAATCAGGAGGACCACGTTTCCATGGCCTGCCACGGCGCGCGGCGCCTGCTGACCATGACGGACAATCTCTTTGCCATTCTCGGCATCGAGGCGCTGGCGGGGGCCCAGGGTGTGGAGCTGCGCGCGCCGCTCGTGACCAGCCCGGAACTGCAAAGGGCGATTGCGGCGCTGCGGGCCGTGGTGCCATCGCTCGACGAGGATCGCTACATGGCGCCGGATCTTGCCGCCGCAACGGCGCTGGTCGCCTCGGGCGCGCTCGTCGCAGCCGTCAGCGAAGGGCTGCTGCCGGGGCTGGAGGGTTAGGATGACCGCGCCATACGAATGCCATCGCGGCACCTCGCCCATCATTCTCGGCCTGCCGCACACGGGAACGCATGTCCCCGCCGACATCCATGCGCGGCTGAACGACAATGGCCGGCTGCTGGCCGATACGGACTGGCACATCGAACGGCTCTATGACGGGCTCTTGCCGGATGTGACGACGGTGCGGGCGACGTTCCACCGCTATGTCATCGACGCCAACCGGGATCCGGCCGGCGTCAGCCTCTATCCGGGGCAGAACACGACGGGTCTCGTGCCGCTCACCGATTTCGATGGCGCGCCGATCTGGAAGGCGGGGGCGGAGCCGACGGAGGCCGATATCGCGGCGCGACTGGCCGCGTTCCACGCGCCCTACCATGCGGCGCTCGCCGCCGAGGTCGAGCGGGTGAAGGCGCTCCATGGCATCGCCATCGTCTACGACTGCCATTCCATCCGCTCGCACATCCCCTTCCTGTTCGAGGGTCGGCTGCCGGATTTCAACATCGGCACCAATGGCGGCGAAACCTGCGACCCGGCGCTTGAGGCTGGCGCCATGGCCGTGGTGGCGTCGGCCGACGGTTACAGCCA
The DNA here is from genome assembly GCF_042610495.1 of Rhizobium sp. SG2393. Lineage (NCBI taxonomy): Bacteria > Pseudomonadati > Pseudomonadota > Alphaproteobacteria > Hyphomicrobiales > Rhizobiaceae > Rhizobium > Rhizobium sp. SG2393. The sequence continues at coordinate 138,964 of NZ_JBHGAP010000009.1, read as the reverse complement.
CGTGCTGAACGGCTGCTTCAAGGGCGGCTGGACGACGCGCCATTACGGCGAGCCAGAGACGGGCGTGCATGCCATCCAGATGGAGCTGGCGCAGGTGACTCACCTCGCCACCGAAGCCCCGCCCTTTGCCTATGACCCGACCAAGGCCGCGCGGCTGCGCGGGACCCTTCAAAACCTTCTGAAGCGCCTGGAGGACACCGCGCTTCGTCTTCAACACGCGAAAGGATGATCCCGATGAGCAATCCCCGCCACAATACCCGCGATGTCCGCGCCCCGCAGGGCACCACGCTCACCGCCAAGAGCTGGATGACGGAAGCGCCGCTCCGGATGCTGATGAACAATCTCGACCCCGATGTCGCCGAGCGCCCGCACGAGCTGGTGGTCTATGGCGGCATCGGTCGCGCGGCCCGCACCTGGAACGATTTCGACCGCATCGTCGCGACGCTGAAGGATCTGACCGAAGAAGAGACGCTGATCGTGCAATCCGGCAAGCCGGTGGGCGTGTTCCGCACCCACAGGGATGCGCCGCGCGTGCTGATCGCCAATTCCAACCTCGTGCCGCACTGGGCCACCTGGGATCATTTCAACGCGCTGGATAAGAAGGGCCTTGCCATGTACGGCCAGATGACGGCCGGCTCCTGGATCTATATCGGCACGCAGGGCATCGTGCAGGGCACTTACGAGACGTTCGTGGAGGCCGGGCGCCAGCATTACGGCGGCAATCTCAAGGGCAAGTGGATCCTGACCGGCGGGCTCGGCGGCATGGGCGGCGCCCAGCCGCTCGCCGCCGTCATGGCCGGCGCCTGCTGTCTGGCCGTCGAATGCGACGAGACCCGTGTCGATTTTCGCCTGCGGACCCGTTACGTCGATGCCAAGGCGCACACGCTGGACGAGGCGCTGGCGATGATCGATGCCTGGGCGAAGGCCGGCGAGGCGAAGTCGGTCGGTCTCATCGGCAATGCCGCCGACATTTTCCCGGAGCTCGTCTCCCGCATGAAGGCCGGCGGCCCGCGTCCCGACATCGTCACCGACCAGACTTCGGCCCATGACCCGATCCACGGCTATCTGCCGGCCGGCTGGAGCGTCGCCGAATGGCGCGCCAAGCAGGAAAGCGACCCGAAGGCCGTGGAAGCGGCGGCGCGCGCCTCGATGAAGGTGCATGTGGAGGCCATGGTCGATTTCTGGAATGCCGGCGTGCCGACGCTCGACTACGGCAACAACATCCGCCAAGTGGCGCGGGAAGAGGGCTTCGAGAATGCCTTCGCCTTCCCCGGCTTCGTGCCGGCCTATATCCGCCCGCTCTTCTGCCGGGGCATCGGTCCCTTCCGCTGGGCGGCGCTCTCCGGTGATCCGGAAGACATCTACAAGACGGACGCCAAGGTGAAGGAACTGCTGCCCGACAACACGCATCTGCACACCTGGCTGGACATGGCGCGCGAGCGCATCGCCTTCCAAGGCCTGCCGGCGCGCATCTGCTGGGTCGGGCTTGGCGATCGCCACAAGCTCGGGCTGGCCTTCAACGAGATGGTGCGCAATGGCGAGCTGAAGGCGCCGGTGGTGATCGGCCGCGATCATCTCGATTCCGGCTCCGTCGCCTCGCCGAACCGCGAGACGGAAGCGATGAAGGACGGTTCGGATGCCGTTTCCGACTGGCCGCTGCTGAACGCGCTGCTCAACTGTGCCTCGGGTGCCACCTGGGTTTCGCTGCACCATGGCGGCGGGGTCGGCATGGGCTTTTCGCAGCATTCGGGCATGGTGATCTGCGCCGACGGCACCGACGATGCGGCACGCCGGCTGGAGCGGGTGCTGTGGAACGACCCCGCGACCGGCGTCATGCGCCATGCGGACGCGGGCTATGACATCGCGCTTGACTGCGCGACGGAAAAGGGCCTGCGCCTGCCGGGCATTCTCGGCAACTGAGGGGCGGAGATGCGCATTCTTCGCCGGGCGGATTATCGGCGTATGCCGTGGAAGAATGGCGGCGGTCTCACCGAAGAGATCGCCGTCCACCCGCCTGGCGCTGACATGGACGGTTTCGACTGGCGGCTCAGCATCGCGCATGTCGACACCGATGGTCCCTTCTCTCGCTTTCCCGGCATCGATCGCAGCATCGCCGTGCTGTCTGGCGGCGGTATGGGGCTGTCGGTCGAGGGCGGCGACGAGGTTGCGCTGCTGGAAGCGGCGGCGCCCTTCGCCTTTGACGGCGGGTCGGCGGTGGTCAGCCGCCTCTTCGCGGGGCCGACCGTGGACCTCAACATCATGACCCGGCGCGGACGGCTGACGCACTGGATGCAACGGATCGTGCTGCCTGTCGATAGCGAGATCGCTGGTGCTGAAGCCGGGACGCTGCTGGTGGCGACGGCACCGTTTGGTGTCATGGTCGGCGGTGAAACCACTGCGGTGACGGCGTTCGATACGGTTCAGGTGGATGCGGGCGAACGTTTGGGCGTGGTGTCCGAAGCCGCGGTGATCCGTATCGATCTGGCGCCTGTGCGGTAGGGCATTCCGGCATTCGCGGCGGCAAGGCTGCGTCTCGGCTGTCGCCGGTCCCATCGAATATTTCCGTGGATTCGCGGGCTGCCGGATTCCGTCTTTCGCCGCCACGGCTTAGCAGGAGTCCGGCGAGGGCGCGGCGTGCGTGTAGCTGCCTCTCGAGCCTGCCTGCGATCGCCTGCTGCGCGGTGCATCGAATACGATTCTTGTGCCCGGCCGTTGTCTCGGCGGGAAAAGCACCATGCATTTGCTGGATAGCCTGCGATAGATCGCCTGCTTTCAATGGAAATTCCTCCCGCCGGGCATGGCCTGCGCGGCTTCGATGATCTCGGCGCGTGAGGGTTTGCGCCGTTGATCGACGGTCGGGCGCTGGGCCTCGTCGGCGCGCGGGTTAAGGGCAAAGCGGCGCTCTTCGCCCTTGAGAAGGCCAAGCGCCGCGGTCATGTCGACGATCTCCTCGGCCACCACATGCACGACATTCGAATGGTTCTGCAGCCGGCCGCGCACCCGCACCAGACGGGCGCCCATGACGACGGGGCGGAAGGTTTCGAAGACCTTCGGCCAGACGATGATGTTGGCCACACCCGTCTCGTCCTCCAGCGTCATGAAGATGACGCCGCGGGCCGAGCCGGGGCGCTGGCGCACCAGGACGAGGCCGGCAACGGTGAGGCGCGTGCCGCTTCTGGTGGCGTCGAGGCTCTTGTTCTGCCGGCACCCCAGACGGTCGAGATCGGCGCGCAGGAAGGAGAGCGGATGGGCCTTCAGCGACAGCGACAGGCTGCGATAATCGGCGATCACCTCCTCGCCCGGCAGAAGCGACGGCAGGCTGACGGCCGCTTCCGGCTGGATGTCGCTGCTTTCGGTGACGGAAAAAAGCGGCAGATCCTCGCACGGGGCATCGAGCGCCCTGACGGCCCACAGCGCGGCGCGGCGATCAAGGCCGAGCGAGTGAAACGCATCTGCCTCGGCCAGCTTCTCGATCGTGCCGCGTGACAGGCCGGTGCGGCGCCAGAGATCGCGCACGGAATCGTAGCCGCGCCCGCGCAAGGCGACGAGGTGGCGCATGTCCTTTTCGGAAAGGCCCTTGGCGAGCGAGAAGCCGAGCCGCAGCGCGTGGCGCGTGCGCATGATGCCGATCATCGGGCGGTGGCGGGGCAGGACGGCGTGCGGGCTTATGCCGTCGCCGTCGCCCGGTCCCAGCGGCTCCAGACGCGTGTCCCAGTCCGATGCGTTGATGTCCAGCGGGCGCACCGTGACGCCGTGTTCGCGGGCATCGCGCACGAGCTGGGCTGGGGGATAAAAGCCCATGGGCTGCGAATTCAGCAATGCGGCGCAGAAGACATCCGGGTAGAAGGCCTTGAACCAGCAGGAGACATAGACGAGCAGCGCAAAGGAGGCGGCATGGCTTTCGGGAAAGCCATATTCGCCGAAGCCCTCGATCTGGCTGAAGCAGCGCTCGGCGAAATCGGCCGGATATCCCCGCGCCACCATGCCATCGATCATGCGCTGCTTGAAATTGCCGACCTCGCCGGTGCGGCGGAAGGTGGCCATGGCGCGGCGCAGCCGATCGGCCTCGCCGGGGGAGAAGCCGGCGGCGGTGATGGCGATCTGCATGGCCTGCTCCTGGAAGAGCGGTACGCCGAGGGTGCGCTCCAGCACGGCCTCCAGTTCCTTGCTCGGGTAATCGGCCTTTTCCCGGCCTTCGCGGCGCTTGAGATAGGGGTGCACCATGTTGCCCTGGATGGGACCGGGACGCACGATCGCGACCTCGATGACGAGATCGTAGAACCGTTTCGGCTTCAGGCGCGGCAGCATGCTCATCTGGGCGCGGCTTTCGATCTGGAAGACGCCGATCGTGTCGGCCCGCGTCGCCATCTCGTAGACGGCGTCCTGATGGTCGTTGAAGATCGAGGCCAGCGTCTCGCGCCGGCCGTAGTGCCGGTCCAGCAGTCGCAGGCCCTTGGCGAGGCAGGTGAGCATGCCGAGGGCGAGCACGTCCACCTTCAGGATCTTCAGCGTATCGAGATCGTCCTTGTCCCATTCGATCATGTAGCGGCCATCGGCGGTGTTCATGATCGGCACGATCTCGTCCAGCCGGTCGCGGGTGATGACGAAGCCGCCGACATGCTGGGAGAGATGGCGGGGAAAGCGCTGCAGGAGGTCGGCATAGCCCAGCACGCGCTTCGTCGTCGGCTCGCGCATGTCGAGGCCGGCGGCCTTTGCCTGATCCTCGCTGAAACCTTCGGTCCACCAGCCCCAGATGGAGCCCGACAGCGCCGACTGCACGTCTTCCGACAGGCCGAAGGCTTTCGCCGTCTCGCGGCCGGCCGAGCGGGCGCGATAGCTGATGACGGCAGCGGCAAGGGCTGCATGCTCCTTGCTGTAGGTCTGGTAGATGAAGTCGATTACTTCCTGCCGGCGCGCATGTTCGAAATCCACGTCGATATCGGGCGGCTCGTCGCGTTCGGTGGAGATGAAGCGGGCAAAGAGAAGGGTGGTCTGTTCCGGGTTCACCTCGGTGATCCCAAGACAATAGCAGACGGCGGAATTGGCGGCAGAGCCGCGGCCCTGGCAGAGGATGTCCTTTGCGCGCGCGGCGCGGATGATGCGGTAGACGGTGAGAAAGAAGGGTTCGTAGCGCTTCTCGGCGATCAGCGTCAGTTCGTCCTCCACGAGTTTTGCCACCTTTTCCGGCACGCCGTTCGGAAAGCGGCTGCGTGCACCCTCGTACGCCAGTCGGCGCAGCGCCACGGCAGCGGGTTCGCCGTCGATCGCCTCGTCGGGATACTGGTGGCCGATCTCGTCGAGGGAAAAGTCGAGGCGGAGCCAGAAGCGCTCCGTGGCCGCGATCGCCTCCGGGTGGTCGCGCAGCAGGCGGGCCATTTCCTTGGGTGCTTTCAGGTGACGCTCCGCATTGGCCGTCAGCCGGAAGCCGGCCTCGACGATCGGTACGTGTTCGCGGATCGACGTCAGCACGTCGGCCAGCGGTCGGCGGTCGGCGCGGTGGTAGACGGCATCGTTGGTGGCGAGAAGCGGCAGGCCGAGCCGATCGGAGAGGCGTGCGAGTTCGGCGAAGAAGAGGCGGTCGGTGCCGTCATAGCGCGGGCCGATGGCAATGTGCAGGCGTTGGCCGAGATGAGGGGTGAGACGCTCCAGCCGGATGCGGAAGGCGTCGATGGCGGCGGTCTCCGCCGAAGGGGCGAAGGCCGCAAACAGGAGGTCGGCGTTCCACTCGATGAGATCCTGCTCGAAGAGGGTGCAGGTGCCCTTGGTCGAGCGGATGTTGCCGGCGCTCAGCAGGCGGCAGAGGCGGCCCCAGCCGACCCGGTTCATGGGGTAAGCGAGCAGATCCGGCGTTTCGTCGGCAAAGGACAGCCGGGCGCCGGGGCGAAAGCCGTAGCGCTCCTTCTTTGCCACCGCATGCAGGCGCACCACGCCGGCCACCGTGTTGCGGTCGGCAAGGCCGATGCCGCCGATGCCGAGGCGAGAGGCGGCCGTCACCAGCTCTTCCGGGTGCGAGGCCCCTTCGAGAAAGGAGAAATTGCTGCGCAGGCCGAGTTCGAAGAAGGCGGGAGCGGCCGCGTCCTTCGGCGATTTCGTCTTTGGCCCAGGGGGGTGAGCAGACATGACAGCCATCCTCCTCAGGCAAAGAGGCCATGCAGGAACCAGCGGGGCATGGCGATGCCGCTGAAGACACCTTCGCGGAACAGCCAGAAGCGGCGGCCCTCGACATCCTCGACGCGGAAATAGTCGCGCACCGGGTGGTCTTCGCCGTCGATCCACCATTCGCCGGCGATGCGCTCCGGCCCCTCGGCACGGCGAACGCGATAGAGCGCGCGGCGCCAGCGGAAGCTCATCGGCGGTCCCTCCGGCACTTCGGCGGTGGCCTCGACCGGTTCCGGCCGGGTAAAGAGGCGCAGTGGACGGACCGTGCCGATGGCCGCCACGGCGCGGGTCAGGCGCGCCATGGCCTGTTCTGCCCGCAGGCCGGCGATGCCGGCTTCGGCGGCCGGCAGGAAGCTTGCGGCCCGCTCCGGCACATGGCTTTGCCGGGGAAGGGTGAGTTCGAGGCTTTCGGCCCCAAGCCGTGCCGTCACCTGATCGATGAAGCCGGCGAGTGGTCGGTCCTCCTGGCCGGCCTCTTCCAGATCGCTTTGCAGGGCCTTTATCTTTTCCTCGCGCATGACCCGCAACTGCAGCATTTCAAACCCGAAGCCGGCATCGATATCGTCATGCAGGGCCGCCAGTCTTTCCCCGAAGAGGCCGGCAATGCGGGCGGGTTCCCGCAGCGGCGCAGAGGTCGCGACATCGAGACGGAAGACGCGGCCATCGACGCGGAAAAGCTGGAGTTCGAAGCTGCGGCCGCCTGCGCCGCGGGCCTCGAGGCCGGGCGTGAGGCCGGTGGCGAGGCTGAGCGTGATCGCGAGGATATCGTCTTGCGCCACCACGGGGGAGGCAAGCCGACGCTCGGCCGAGAGGAGGGCGACGGGGCGGCGCGGGCTGATCGGCTCGTCCTCTCGTCCGAGCGCCTGATCGAGCCTCAGGAGCGGCAGGGGGCCGAAGCGGCGGGCAAGCGGGGCGCGCGGCAGGCTCATAATGTCGCCGACGCGGGCCAGGCCGAGCCGGGCCAGGCCGTCGCGCATCTCCGGCGGCAGGCGCAAGGCCGCCAGCGGCAATGGGGCGAGCGTTTCTTCCTCGGCGCCGGTTTCGACGATCTGGGCGGGGGCGGCACCGAAGCGGGCGAGCGCCCAGGCAAGGCCGGGCGTGGCGGCAATCGTGGCGCGGGCTTCAAGGCCGAGGTGGAAAAGGCGCGCGAGCAGATCGGTGATCAGCACCTTTTCGCCGCCATGCAGATGGGTGCAGCCGGTGACATCGAGAAAGAGGCCATCCGTGCCGTCGAGGCCGACCAGCGGCGTATAGCGATCACACCAGTCGGCAATGCCCGAAAGCAGGGCGCGATCGGCGGCGGGGTCGGCCTGCATGACATCGAGCCGCGGCCGCATGGCGCGGGCTTCGGCAATGCCCAGCCCGAGCCGCAGCCCGGCCTCTTCCGCCATGCGGTCGAGCGCGACGATGCGCATGGCATTACCGTCGCGCCCGGAGAGAACGATGGGCGGGTGATCAGGACGCCCGGCGGAAAGCCACGACCTGCCCCAGAGACTGCGGCTGATCCGGTCCGTCGGCAGATGGGGGAAGACGATCGACAGGATGCGGCTGCCCTGTGCCTGGAAGAGTGGAGTTGGCAAGAGCGGTGCCGATGGTGTCATCGTGGTCGTGGAAACGAAGGTCATGGGCGCTCCATTCGAGGCTGAGGGTTTGCGGTGGAACGGCACGGTTTTTTTCGATGGTGACGGCGAAGACGGGATTGCCGAGACTGCCGGGCAGGGCGGCCCCGTCCGACAGGCGGCGGGCGGCGGCGTGGGCAGGTCGCACGGCAAAGCGCAAGCGTGCGGCGCTTGCCTGCGCCTCTCCGCCCTGCCTTAAAAGCAGAAGCGGCAGGCCTGATGCCTTCGCCTTCAGGTGCAGGCGGCGGCTTTCGGTGAAGCCGAGGGCGGCGGGATTGCCGCGCACCTCCAGCGTGACGGCTGCGAAATCTCCGCAGGCAAGGGCGGCCTCCACCACCCACAGCGCATCCTCGATACGGCGCGGGCGGGAAAACAGAAGGCGCATCGTGTCGAGCCCGTGATCGCCAAGACCGGGCGCATAGGGAAGACCAGCCTCGGCGGCTGCCTGGCGCTCGGCCACCCAGAGCAGGCTGCGGCGTCCCGTGGCCTGGCGGTCCCGCTGGTAGAGGCCCGCAAGCGCAAGCGTGAAGCCGCTTGCCGTGCCGGCCTCGCGGGTCTCGTCGTGGCGCACCTCGATCAGGCCTTCCTGCGGAAGACCGCCGCCGAGCAGCGCGTCGAAGCGCGCCGCGCCGAGCGGCAGGCGGGCTTCGCCTGAAAATTGCGCGTCGTCCGGACATGCCGGGTTGCGATCCCTGAAGGACGGTGTGCGTCCCTCGATCCGGGCCAGGGTGTCACGCAACATCGACAGGCGGTCGCCGGCCAGACCCGCAGTCTGGCCAGAGATCTGGGCACCGTCCATGGCACTCTCCAATGTTCCTGTTTTGTTCTAATGGATTCCAGAGGGCGTCCGGAGAGTCAATCCTCTTTTGGCGGGAAGTCTTGCGGCAGCGTCTACCACAGGCGGCAGGCGCGGGATCGACGGACGGCTTGAACGGCGGGGCCGGCTCGGGCAGAACGGCGGCATGAGAGAGCCAAGCACGCAAGCGTCCATGGAGAGTGTCACCCGGCCCGCGCCGCAGGTGGCGATCGTCGGCGGCGGGCCGGCAGGGCTGATGGCGGCCGAGGTGCTGGCGCGCGCGGGCATTCGTGTGACGGTCTACGACGCCATGCCTTCGGTGGCGCGCAAGCTGCTCCTGGCGGGAAAATCCGGCCTCAACATCACCCATTCCGAGCCGCATGCGCGCTTGCGGACCCGCTTCGGCGCGGCCGGCGGTTTCCTCGCCCACGCCCTTGATGCCATGACGGGCCGGGATGTGGAGGCCTTCGCGGCCGGGCTCGGGGTGGAGACGTTCACGGGCAGTTCGGGCCGCGTCTTTCCTGTTGCGATGAAGGCCTCGCCGCTCCTGCGTGCCTGGCTGGCGCGGCTTGCGGCGCTTGGCGTCAAGGTGCGGACACGGCACCGCTGGACGGGGTTCGACGGGCAGGCGCTGCGCTTCGAGACACCCGAAGGCCTGGCCCGGGTGACGGCGGATGCGGTCCTGCTGGCGCTCGGCGGGGCCAGTTGGCCGCGGCTCGGGTCGGATGCGGCCTGGGTGCCGCTTCTGGCGGAGAAGGGCGTGACGATCGCGCCGTTCCGGCCGGCCAATTGCGGTTTCGATGTCCGCTGGAGCGAGATGTTCGCGACGCGTTTTGCGGGCGCGCCGGTGAAATCGGTCGCGACCCCGATCGGCGGCCGGATGGTGAAGGGCGAGTTCGTCGTGACCGGCCACGGGATCGAGGGAAGCCTCGTCTATGCGGCCTGCGCGGCCCTTCGCGACCGGCTGCTGGAGACGGGCAAGGCGGATTTCGTGGTGGATCTGGCGCCGGACAGGACGGTGGAGGCGCTGGCGGCGGCCTTGCATCGGCAGGCGCCGAAGCTCAGCTTTTCCAACCGGTTGCGGCGGGCAACCGGGCTTGACGGCGTCAAGGCCGCGCTGCTGCGGGAGGTGGTGCCTGATCTTGCGGCGCGTGATGCCAGCGCTTTGGCTGAGGTCATCAAGGCCCTGCCGATCCCGCTGGCCAGCCCGCGGCCGATCGCCGAGGCGATTTCTTCGGCGGGCGGCATCCGGCTTGATGCGGTTGGCGCAGATTATCAGCTGATGGCGCTGCCCGGCGTGTTCGCAGCCGGCGAAATGCTGGATTGGGAAGCGCCGACGGGCGGCTATCTGCTGACGGCCTGCTTCGGTACGGGGCAAGCGGCGGCGCGGGGCGTGCTTGCCTTTCTCGGCCGAAGCTTGCCGTGAGGATCAGGCCAGCGGCACGGGATGGTAATCATCCACGCCGCCGAAGCCGCCGGTTTCCATCAGCGGGAAGACCTCTTCGGTGAGATAGGGGCCGCCGCCGACCGAATCGCGCGACGACAGCAGCACGAAACGTCCGACGGTGAAGGGCAGCGTGTGGAAATTGCCGCGGCCGGCCAGATATTCCACCACATCCTCCACACGCGTGTTGCGCAGCCTTGCGAGCGTCACATGGGGCGTGAACTTGCGGGGATCGGCGGGAAGGCCGAGGCGCTGGCAGATGCGCTCGATCTCGGCCTGCAGCGCGGTCATGTCCGGGCTGGCGCTGACGCCGGCGAAGACCGAATGCGGCTTCTTGGAGCCGAAGGCGCCGGTGCCCGACAGCTGGATCTGAAATTCCGGGCGTTCGATGCGGTCGAGCCTGTCGACGATCTCGTCGGCTGTGCGGCCATCCACATCGCCGATGAAGCGCAGCGTGATGTGGTAGTTCTCCACATCGATCCAGCGTGCGCCGGGCAGGCCGCCGCGCAACAGAGACAGGCTCATGGCGGCGCTGCGGGGGATCTCGAGTGCGGTGAACAGTCTCGGCATGTCGAGCTCCCCGATTCAAGGTCTATGGCCTCAGCGAATCATGCATCCGCCATCGACGCAACTCCTATTTAGCACCTGCAAAAACTCAATTTGCGGGCGCACTTTTCCCGATGCCGGCAATGAAGGCCTCGGCCGTCGGCAGGAAGCGCTCCACCATCACGCCGACACCGTCGGCATTGGGGTGCATGCCGTCTTCCAGCTGCAATGCCGGATGCGTTACGACGCCATCCAGAAAGAAGGGGTAGAGCGCCACGCCATGGGCCTTGGCGAGATCGCCGTAGATGGCGTTGAAATCCCGGCCATAATCCTCGCCCATGTTCGGCGGTGCCAGCATGCCGACGAGCAGCACGGCGATGCCGCGCTCCTTCAGCCGGGTGATCATGCGCTCCAGATTGGCGCGGCTGTCAGCCGGGGAAATGCCGCGCAGGGCGTCGTTGGCGCCGAGTTCGAGGATGACACCCTTCGTGCCATCGGGCACAGACCAGTCGATGCGGGCAAGCCCCCCCGAGGTCGTGTCGCCGGAAACGCCGGCATTTTCGATGGTGACGTCGATGCCCTTGTCGTTGAGCGCCTTCTGCAGGCGGGCCGGAAAGGCGTCACCCGGCGGCAATTGATAACCGGCCATCAGGCTGTCGCCGAAGCCGACGAGCTTCACAGGCTCGGCCGCCGCAGGCAGGATGGCGGCCGCCATCCACGCGCAGGCCGCAAACAAAAGCGTGAACCAGCCTTTTTTTCCCATGCCGCTCTTCCTAAATCGCGATGACGCCGAGACGCCTCTCCCGCACATATAGGGTTCCCTTTCGTGGCAAAAACCATCATTGCGCTGAAAAATGCCGATCTTACGCTTGGACAGGGCGAGGCTTCCGTCCACGTGCTGAAGCAGATGACGCTGTCCATCGAGGCGGGCCAGTCGGTCGGCATCGTCGGCCCTTCCGGGTCGGGCAAATCGACGCTGCTGATGGTGCTTGCCGGACTGGAGCGGCTGGACAGCGGCGAGATCGTCATCGACGATGTGGCGCTGCATGCACTTGGCGAGGATCGCGTGGCGGAATTCCGCGGCCGCACGATCGGGATCGTCTTCCAGTCCTTCCATCTCATTCCCAACATGACGGCGCTCGAAAACGTTGCCGTGCCGCTGGAACTGGCCGGCACGCCGAATGCCTTCGACATCGCCCGCAAGGAGCTTCAGGCGGTGGGGCTTGGTGCGCGGCTGTCGCATTATCCGGGCCAGCTTTCGGGCGGCGAGCAGCAGCGCGTGGCGATCGCGCGGGCCCTCGCCCCGCAGCCGAAACTGCTCATCGCCGACGAGCCGACCGGCAATCTCGACACGGAAACAGGTCGCCAGATCGCCGATCTCCTGTTTGCCGAACAGGCCGGGCGCGGCATGACGCTGGTGCTCGTCACCCATGATCCGTCCCTGGCGGCGCGCTGCTCGCGGCAGGTGAAGGTGCGCTCGGGCGAGATCGTCACCGACGGTGCCGCGTCAGCCGCGCGACCGCTGGCGGAGGCGGCGCGGGCATGAGCGCGGACATGGCTGCGGGCCGGGCCGGATTGCGCGGGCAGCTTGCCGTTGCCTTCCGCTTCGCGCTGAGGGAAATGCGCGGCGGCCTCAAGGGCTTCTACATCTTTCTTGCCTGCATCGCGCTCGGCACGGCGGCGATCGCCGGCGTCAATTCGCTCTCGCAGGCCATTACCGGTGCCATCGAGGGGCAGGGGCGCGAGCTTCTGGCCGGCGATCTGCGCTTCGAACTCGACAATCGCGAGGCGACGCCGCAAGAGCGGGCCTTTCTCGAACGCCTGGGCACGGTTTCGGTCAATTCCGGCCTGCGCTCCATGGCGCGGCTGCCAGATGGATCGAACCAGGCGCTGGTGGAGCTGAAGGCGGTCGATGAGGCCTATCCGCTCTACGGAACGGTGCAGACGGATCCGGCAGGCGAGGGCATTCAGGCGCTTCTGCAGCCGCGCGACGATGCGTTCGGGGCGGTTGCGGCCCCGCTGCTGCTCGACCGGCTGGGCCTGAAGGTCGGGGATGCGCTGATGCTCGGCAAGGCGCGGCTGGTGATCACGGCTTCCCTGACGCGTGAGCCGGATGCGGTTTCCGACGGGTTCGGCTTTGCGCCACGCATCATGATATCGCGGCAGGCGCTGGCGGCCAGCGGGCTGGTGCAGACCGGCAGCCTGATCGAACATGCCTACAAGATCCGCCTTGCGCCCGGCGAGAGCGCCGCGGAGGCCCGGCGTCTGGCCGAGGAGACATTCCCGGCCGCCGGCTGGTCGATCCGCACCAGCTCCAATGCCGCTCCGGCGCTGACCGCCAATGTGACGCGGTTTTCGCAATTCCTGACGCTGGTGGGTCTGACGGCGCTGATCGTCGGCGGCGTGGGCGTGGCGAACGCCGTGCGCGCCTATATCGATTCCAAGCGGGCGGTGATCGCCACCTTCAAGTGCCTCGGCGCGCCGGCCTCCGTGGTGCTGATGATCTATCTCATCCAGATCCTCGCCATTGCGCTGATCGGGATTGCCATCGGCCTCGTGCTGGGCGCCATCATCCCTTACGCGGCCGCGCAGTTCCTGGCCGGCACGCTGCCGGTGCCGGAAGGGTTTTCGCTTTATCCCGGAGCACTGGCGCTGGCCGCCCTCTTCGGCATCACGACGGCACTTGCCTTCGCCATCCTGCCGCTCGGCCGCGCGCGGCGCATTCCCGCCACCGCTCTGTTCCGGGAGCAGGGGCTGGACGGCCGTCGCCTGCCGCCCTGGCGCTATCTGACGGCGGCGGTCGTGCTGCTGGCGATCCTGTGCGGCCTCGCCATTTTCACGGCCTATGACCGGCGCATCTCGGCGATCTTCTTGGCGGCCGTTGCCGGGTCCTTCGTCGTGCTCCGGCTCGTCGCCTTCGGCGTGGCGTGGCTGGCGCGGCGCAGTCCGGCGATCCGCTCGACGCCGCTCAGGCTGGCGGTCGGCAACATCCATCGTCCCGGCGCGCTGACGCCGTCGGTCGTGCTGTCGCTCGGCCTCGGCCTGACGCTTCTCGTCACGATCGCGCTGATCGACGGCAATCTCAGGCGCCAGCTGACGGGAAGCCTCGCGGAACGGGCGCCGAACTTCTTCTTCGTGGATATCCAGGGCAGCGAGGTGGAGGGCTTCCGCACGCTACTGAGTGAAGCCCTGCCGGAGGGCAAGATCATCGAGGTGCCGATGCTGCGCGGGCGGATCATCGCCTTCAACGGTGTCGATGTCGCAAAACTCACCGTGCCGCCGGCCGGTCAATGGGTGCTGCGGGGCGATCGTGGCATCACCTATGCGAAGAACCTGCCGGAGAATTCGGCGCTTTCGGAAGGCAGCTGGTGGCCGGCCGACTATAGCGGCGAGCCGCTCGTCTCCTTCTCGGCGCAGGAGGCCAGGGAACTCGGCCTGAAGATCGGGGACACCGTGACGGTCAATGTGCTCGGCCGCAACATCACCGCGAAAATCGCCAATTTCCGTACGGTGGAATGGGAATCGCTCTCGATCAATTTCGTCATGGTCTTCTCGCCCAATACCTTTGCCGGAGCGCCGCACGCGTGGCTTGCGACGATCATCGATCCCACGGCGACGGCGCCCCAGGAGGCCGAAGCGCTGCGCCGCATCACCAATGCCTATCCGACGATCACCAGCGTGCGCGTGAAGGACGCGCTCGACATCGTGAACCAGCTGGTCGCGCAACTGGCAACGGCGATCCGCGCGGCGGCCTCCGTGGCGCTTGCCGCCTCCGTTCTGGTGCTGGCGGGGGCGCTTGCCGCCGGCAACCGGGCGCGTATCCACGATGCCGTGATCCTCAAGACGCTGGGTGCCACGCGGCGAACGCTGATCCGCGCCTTCAGCTACGAATATGCCATTCTCGGCGCGGCAACGGCGGTTTTCGCGCTTGCGGCCGGCGGGGTTGCCGCATGGTTCGTGGTCTCGCAGATCATGGGTCTGCCATCGGCCTTCCTGCCGGATGTGGCGCTGACGACGCTTCTCGTTGCGCTCGTCATGACGGTCGGGATCGGGCTTGTCGGCACCTGGCGGGTTCTCGGGCAGAAGGCGGGGCCGGTGCTGCGGGAGCCTTAGGAAACGCGCAAAGACGGACGCATTAACCCTTTGTAATCTCTTTGACGCGGGCGGGGTCTTGTCTCCTGCCTGCCGCCCCCTCATATTGTCTTGCAAGGCAAGCTGAAATCCCGCAGCGGCGCCTGAAGCGGATGCGACCTAAACCGCACCGCATGGCTCGATGGACCCGGGGATTCTATAGAGGAAACAATGGCTGATCTGAGAAACTACCAAACCCGCTCGACGCCGGCCGGCGTACAGGCCGGTGCGGTGATCGATCAAGGCCTGCGCAGCTACATGCTGAAGGTCTACAATCTCATGGCCATCGGCCTGGCGATCACCGGCGTCGCCGCCTATGGCACCTACATGGCGGCGGTCTCCAATCCGGCCTTCGCCCAGCTTCTTTTCGCATCTCCGCTCAGGTGGGTGATCATGCTGGCGCCGCTCGCAATGGTCTTCTTCCTGAGCTTCCGCATCAATTCGCTGAGCGTCGGTGCCGCGCAGACGGCCTTCTGGGTCTATGCCGGCCTGATGGGCCTGTCGCTGTCGTCGATCTTCATGGTCTATACCGGCCAGAGCATTGTGCAGACCTTCTTCGTGACGGCCGCTTCCTTCGGCGCGCTCTCGCTGTTCGGCTACACGACGAAGCGTGACCTGTCGGCCTTCGGCTCGTTCCTGATCATGGGTCTCTTCGGCCTGATCATCGCGTCGATCGTCAATATCTTCCTCGCCTCCTCCGCGCTGAACTTCGCGATCTCGGCCATCGGCGTGCTGCTGTTTGCCGGCCTGACCGCCTGGGATACGCAGAAGATTAAGGAAATGTACTTCGAAGCCGATGGCGCCGACGTTGCCGGCCGCAAGGCCATCATGGGCGCTCTCTCGCTCTACCTCGACTTCATCAACCTCTTCCTGTTCCTGCTGCGCTTCCTCGGAAACCGCAACTAACGGAAAAGCGCCTGTCTTCCTCTCGTTTGAGGAAGGCGGCGAACGGGTTACAGACCGACACTCTTGGCGAATGGCCGTATCGGAAACGATGCGGCCATTTTCTTTTGTCCTTTATAGGCAAGGGCAACAACGAAAAAGGCCCCGGAGAACCGAGGCCTTTCGCATTATACCGGATGATCCGGACCAGATCTTATTCTGCAGCGTCAGCCGGCTTTTCAGCAGCGAGCTTCTCGGCAGCAGCGACCTTCTCGGCTTCGATGCGGGCCTTTTCGTTGGCAACGGCCTGGCGCTCGGCATCGTTGAGCTTGCGGGCGCGGGTGTTGGTGTTTTCAACGATACGGGCAGCCTTGCCGCGCAGGTCGCGCAGGTAGTAGAGCTTGGCGCGACGGACCTTGCCGCGGCGGACGACTTCGACGCTTTCGACGAGCGGCGAGTAAACCGGGAACACGCGCTCGACGCCTTCGCCGTAGGAGATCTTGCGAACGGTGAAGCTCTCGTTGATGCCGCCGCCGGAACGCGCAATGCAGACGCCTTCATAGGCCTGGACGCGGGTACGGTTGCCTTCCGTCACGCGTACGTTGACGCGGATGGTGTCGCCGGCGGAGAATGCGGGAAGCTCGCGCTTGGCGGCGATCTTGGCGGCCTGTTCGGCCTCGAGCTGGGCAATGATGTTGGTCATTGGTCTACCTTTTCCATTTCTTCTGAAACGACCAGAGCGCTCTCTGCAACGCCTCGGACTTTTGCCTCGGCCGTCGCGCGATCCATTTTCGTGATCAGCGGGAGCGAATGCGCCATTCTTTATTGGCGGACGGGATTCCCCGAACCGGCCGGGGCTTTACAGGAGAATGACGGGTTTGTCACCCCCTCAAACGTCTGGAATACCTGAAAACACGCCGGCTTCTTCGCCTCTTGTCCAACTTGAAACTTCGCAAATGCCCAGATAAGCGGGATGGCGGAGGAGATATCATGACCATTCTGACCATCCTGCTGCTCGCCGCAGCCGGCTTTCTCTCCGGCGTCGTCAATGCGATCGCCGGGGGCGGGACGTTTCTGACCTTCGGGGCGATGACGCTGACGGGTGTGCCGCCGATTTCGGCGAATGCGACCTCCTCCGTCACGCAGTTTCCGGGCTATGTCACGTCTGCGCTCGCCTACCGCAAGGAAATCCTTGCCCGGCCGCGCGAGGCGGTCATCCTCGGTCTCATCTCCATCATCGGCAGTCTCGGCGGCGCGCTGATCCTGTTGTCGCTGTCCAATCCCTCCTTCCGCAGCCTCGTACCGTGGCTGCTGCTGGCGGCGACCGCGATCTTCTGGGCCGGGCCCTATCTCCGGCCGAAGAGCACCGGCGAACACCGCGATGTCGGGTTCGGCGGCATGGTCGGGCAGTTCGTGACATCGATCTATGGCGGCTTCTTCGGCGCCGGCATGGGCATCATGATGCTCGCCGTGCTCGGCCTTGCGACCGGCGGCGACTATCACCGGCTGAATGCGTTGAAGAATTTCATCGCCATGGTGATCGCAGCGATCGCCATCGTCGTCTTTGCCGGCGGCGGGGTCGTGGCCTGGCCGGAGGCGCTGGTGATGATCCCGGCCGGAGCGCTCGGCGGCTATTCGGGCGTCTGGGTGGCCCGGCGCGTGCCGCAGGGCATTATCCGGGCGCTGGTCGTGGCGGTCGGCCTGTTCCTCACGGGCTATTATTTCGTGACGGCCTGAAGAAGGTCGGGGCGGCGTTCGCGGGTCAGGCGCAGGGCTTCCTCGTGCCGCCATCTGTCGATGGCGGCGTGGTTGCCGGAGGTGAGAATCGCCGGAATCTCGCGCCCCTCGAAGACCTGCGGGCGGGTATAGTGAGGATGTTCCAGCAGCCCGCCCTCGAAGCTCTCATGCACGCCGGAGAGATCATTGCCCATGACGCCCGGCAGGATGCGCACGACGGCATCGAGCAGCGTGAGCGCCGCCGGCTCGCCGCCTGACAGGATATAGTCGCCGATGGAGACCTCTTCGAGGCCGCGCGCCTCGATGACGCGCTGATCCACGCCCTCGAAGCGTCCGCAGACGATGACGACGCCGGGGCCGTCGGCGATCTGGCGCACCCGGCCTTGCGTCAGCGGCCGGCCGCGCGGGCTCATCAGCAGGCGCGGACGTTCGTCGCCCTCGGTCACATGGTCGATGGCCCGGGCCAGCACATCCGGCTTCAGCACCATGCCGGCGCCGCCGCCGGCCGGCGTATCATCCACGGTTCGGTGCCGGTCGGTGGCGAAGTCGCGGATCTGCACGGGCTCGCAGGCCCAGTCTCCCCGCGCCAGCGCCTTGCCGGCGAGCGAATGGGCGAGGTGGCCCGGAAACATCTCCGGATAGAGCGTCAGGATGGTGGCGCGAAACGGCATGGCGCTCAGCTGCCTTTCGGCAGGAAGGGGCTTTCGGTACCGTCCTTGTCGGTGTCGATCAGGCCGGCGGCGATGGGATCGACCAGCATCTTGCCGGCTTCGAGGTCGATTTCGAGCACGGCGGCCTCGGAGAAGGGAATGAGAACGGGGCGCTTGCCCGGACCTTTCAGCTCCAGGAGATCGCCGGCGCCGAAGTCGAAGACGCCGGTGACGCTGCCGTAGCTGCGGCCCTCGGCGTCCACGGCTTCCAGCCCCTCGAGATCGGCATAGAAGAATTCGTCCTCTTCCAGATCCTCGTCGGGCAGGTTTTCGCGCTCGATGTAGAGGTCGAGGCCGTTCAGGGCTTCGGCGGCATTGCGATCGTTGATGCCGCGGAAGCGGACGATGACCACGGTCTTGGCCTCGCGGATTTCGAGGATCTCGAAGCTGCGGCCATCCATGCTGTGCAGCGCGCCGTAATCGCCGACGGCCATGGGGTCTTCGGTGAAGGCCTTCAGTCGCACCTCGCCGCGCAGGCCCTGGGCCGCGCCGACGGTTGCCATCAGGATCGGGTCTTCGAGCTTCGGCATGGTAGCAGGTCCTTGCATCCTCTGGCGTTCTGCATAACGCAAACGGGCGGCGTTCGCACGCCGCCCGTCATGGGAAAATCCCGTTTGCCCGGCCTTATTCGGCTGCGGCTGCGGCGTCGGCGGCCTTCTGGGCCTTCTCGGCGGCGCGTTCCTGGGCCTTCTTGCCCGGCTTTGCCTTGTTCGGGTTGTTGCGGGCTTCGCGGGTTGCGAGGCCGGCTTCGTTCAGGAAGCGCAGGACGCGGTCGGTCGGCTGGGCGCCATTGTCGAGCCAGTGCTGGACGCGCTCGTTGTTGAGGACGGTGCGGTTGGCGTCGTCCTTGCCGAGCATCGGGTTCCAGGAGCCGAGCTTTTCGATGAAGCGGCCGTCACGCGGCGAACGGGCGTCGGCAACGACGATCTGGTAGTAGGGACGCTTCTTGGAACCGCCGCGGGCGAGACGAATCTTGAGGGACATGGTTTGCTCCTTTGGATGTTTTTGAGAGGCCGTCTTCCGACGGGCTCCGGTCTGGTTTTACGTGTCTGAACCGCCGAGATCGGCGGCAATGGCTTCATGGTGCCGGATGACTTCCTTGATGATGAAGTTCAGGAACTTCTCGGCGAAATCCGGGTCCAGATCGGCATCCCGCGCAAGCTTGCGCAGCCGTTCGATCTGGTATTCCTCGCGCGCCGGATCGGCCGGCGGCAAATCGTACCTGGCCTTGAGAACGCCGACCGCCTTGGTGCAGCGGAACCGTTCGGCCAGCATGTGAACGAGCGCGGCGTCGATATTGTCGATCGACTGCCGGTAACCCGCCAATTCCTTCTTCACCTCGGGATCGACCATCGCCGCGGCTCCTTACTTCTTCTTGGGCATGCCCGGCAGGCCGGGGAAACCGCCGCCGAGGCCGGGAAGCTTCGGACCGCCAAGACCCGGCATGCCGCCGAGGCCGCCACCCATGCCCGGCAGGCTGCCGGGCTTGATGCCGGCGGCTTCGGCCTGCTTGGCCAGCGCTTCCAGCTGCTTGGGGTCCATCTTGGACAGATCCGGCATGCCGCCCATGCCGCCGCCAAGGCCACCCAGACCCATCTTGCCGGCAAGGCCGCCCATCATCTGTTTCATCATGCCGCCCTTGCCCTTGCCGCCCATCATCTTCATCATGTCCGCCATCTGGCGGTGCATCTTCAGAAGCTTGTTGATGTCGGCCGCATCCGTGCCGGAACCGGCGGCGATGCGCTTCTTGCGGGAGTGCTTCAGGATATCGGGGTTGGCGCGCTCCTCGCGGGTCATCGAGGAGATGATGGCGAGCTGACGCTTGAACATCTTGTCGTCGAGGCCGGCGGCAGCGAGCTTGTCCTTCATGCCGCCCATGCCGGGCATCAGACCCATGATGCCGCCCATGCCGCCCATGCTCTGCATCTGCTTCAGCTGGTCGGAGAGATCGTTGAGGTCGAACTTGCCCTTGGCCATCTTCTCGGCCATGGCGCGGGCTTTTTCGGCGTCGATGTTCTCGGCCGCCTTTTCGACGAGCGCAACGATGTCGCCCATGCCGAGGATGCGGTCGGCCACGCGGCGGGGATGGAACTCCTCGAGCTCCGTCATCTTTTCGCCGACGCCGATCAGCTTGATCGGCTTGCCGGTGACGGCACGCATGGAGAGTGCCGCGCCGCCACGGCCGTCGCCGTCCATGCGGGTCAGCACGAGGCCGGTGATGCCGACGCGGCTGTCGAAGTTGCGCGCGAGATTGACGGCGTCCTGACCGGTCAGCGCATCGGCAACCAGCAGGATTTCATGCGGGTTCGACTTGCGCTTGATCTCGGCCATCTCGAGCATCAGCGGCTCGTCGATATGGGTGCGGCCGGCGGTGTCGAGGATGACGACATCGTGGCCGCCGAGTTTCGCGGCCTGAACGGCGCGGGCGGCAATGTCGGTCGGGGTCTGGCCGGCGATGATCGGCAGCGTATCGACGCCGGTCTGGACGCCCAGCTGGCGCAACTGCTCCTGCGCGGCCGGGCGGCGCGTGTCGAGCGAGGCCATCAGGACCTTCTTGCGGTCCCGGTCGGTGAGGCGCTTGGCGATCTTGCCGGTGGTGGTCGTCTTGCCCGAGCCCTGCAGGCCGACCATCATGATGACGACGGGGGCGGGGGCGTTGAGATCGATCGACGCACCCTCGGTGCCGAGCATGGACACGAGCTCGTCATGGACGATCTTGACGACCATCTGGCCGGGCTTGATCGACTTGACGATCTCGGCGCCGACGGCCTTTTCGCGCACGGCCTCGGTGAAGGCGCGCACCACGTCGAGCGCCACGTCTGCCTCCAGCAGCGCGCGGCGAACCTCGCGCAGCGCCGCGGAAACATCAGCTTCCGACAGGGCACCACGGCCGGTCAGTCCGTTCAATATGGACCCGAGGCGGTCCTGAAGGCTCTCGAACATCATCTCATCCTAGTCGTTTCGATCATCCGAAACGTCGGGTGTTTCCCACGCGAAAACAAGACGCAAAGCCAAAAAGCACCCGAGGGCGCAACGCGCTGTCGGATGTTGCCCTCCGGGTTCTGTCCTTGAAAGGATGACCCGGTCGGAGGCTCGGTGGTCTCGTCTGCATGAAAGCGAACGGCGGGCTTAAACAGGAAAGCGGGGCGAAAGTCAAGGATGCCGGGGTTTTTGGCGTTTACCGCCACGGATTTGCAATTTCACGGTGAGCAACCAACTTAAGTGGACCTCTCGCCGCCCCAGCAGGACACTTTATCCCCCATGCCCAGCAATCGCTATTATTCCGGTCCGGTTTCCGACCATTTCGACGGAAACCGCTTCTTCAATCCGGGTGGTGTCGCACCGCTGGGCTTGCGCGCGGTTTGGCGCTGGAAAACGGGGGGAGGGATCGAGGACTGGCCGAAGCGACTGGAGAGCCCCTTCGTCGGAACGGTGCCGGAAGCGCGGGTAGAAGGCGATGGCTTGCGCGTCACCATGATCGGCCATGCCTCCATGCTGATCCAGGTGGTGGGCCTCAATATTCTGGTCGATCCGGTTTTTGCCACCCGCGTTGGGCCGCTCGGACTGGTGGGGCCGAAACGGGTGACGCCGCCCGGTGTTGCCTTCGATGCATTGCCAGCGATCGATCTCGTGATCGTCACGCACAATCATTACGACCATCTGGATATCGACGCCCTCAAGCGGCTCGTGAAGGTGCATGCGCCGCGCATCCTCACCCCGCTTGGCAATGATACGATCATTCGCCGCGCCATTCCCCATGCGGCCGTCGAGGCGATGGACTGGGGCGATGCGGTGCAGGTGATGCCAGGCGTTTCCGTGCATTGCGAGCCCTGCCACCACTGGTCGGCGCGCGGCATCGGCGACCGGTCCATGGCGCTGTGGGCCGCTTTCGTGATCGCAACGCCTGCGGGACGCATCTATCATGTCGGCGATACCGGATTTCACGAGGGCATCAACTATCGCGCCGTGCAGGCGCGTTACGGATCCTTCCGCCTCGCCAATCTGCCGATCGGCGCCTATGAGCCGCGCTGGTTCATGAAGGGGCAGCACCAGAACCCGGAGGAAGCAGTGGAGGGCATGCGGCTTTGCCATGCCGCTTATGTCGCCGGCCATCACTGGCGCACCTTCCGG
Organism: Rhizobium sp. SG2393; assembly: GCF_042610495.1. Taxonomy (NCBI): domain Bacteria; kingdom Pseudomonadati; phylum Pseudomonadota; class Alphaproteobacteria; order Hyphomicrobiales; family Rhizobiaceae; genus Rhizobium; species Rhizobium sp. SG2393. Next base: position 116,809 of record NZ_JBHGAP010000009.1, on the reverse strand, counting down.
CTGACGAACGAGACGCCGGATGCACCGCGGCAGGCCCTTCTTGCCGCGCTCGATGCGGCCGGGATCGGACGGGAGCGGTTCCGGCCGATGCTTGCCGGCGAAGCCTTTGACGTCCCGCCGGTGGCCTGAGGCCTCGCGCATCGGACCGCACGGCTGCAAGACTGGCATTTGCAGGGTTTTTGCGCCATATACGGCGCAATTGCCTTTGATGGGATGAACGCGGATGTCGCAGAAGGTTCAGTTTGCGCGGATGAACGGGCTTGGAAACAAGATCCTCGTCATCGACATGCGCGGTCGCGCCGGGCGCGTGACGCCGGAAGCGGCGATTGCGCTGGCCGCTGACCCGCAGACGTCCTTCGACCAGATCATGGCCGTGCACGATCCGAGAGCGGCCGGCACGGATGCCTTCATCGACATTCTCAACTGCGATGGCACCAAGGCGCAGGCCTGCGGCAATGGCACGCGCTGCGTCGTGCAGGCGCTTGCGGCCGAGACGGGCAAGCGGCATTTTCTCTTCCACACGGTTGCGGGCCTGCTGGAGGCCGACGAGCATCCGGACGGCTCGATTTCCGTCGACATGGGCAAGCCGCGGCTTGGCTGGAGCGAGATCCCGCTGGCCGAAGAATTCCACGACACGCGCCGCATCGAACTGCAGATCGGGCCGATCGATGCGCCCATCCTGCATTCGCCGGCCGTTGTTTCCATGGGCAATCCGCATGCGATCTTCTGGGTCGAGAAGGATGTCTGGTCCTATGATCTCGAGCGCTTTGGCCCGCTGCTCGAAAATCATCCGATCTTTCCCGAGCGCGCCAACATTACGATCGCGCAGGTGACCGGCAAGGACACGCTGACGACGCGGACCTGGGAGCGCGGGGCGGGGCTGACGCTCGCCTGCGGGTCTGCGGCCTGCGCGGCCGGGGTCGCTGCGGCACGGACCGGACGGACGGGACGGCGGGTGACGATCAAGGTTGCCAGCGCCCTGCCGCCCGGCGAGCTTATCATCGACTGGCGCGAGCGCGACGATCATGTGGTGATGACGGGCCCCGCGACCTGGGAATGGTCCGGAATGGTCGATCCGCAGACGGGTGAATTTTCGCGCGATGCGGCGGATGTGCCGGAGGCGGCGGAGCGTTGAGCGTCGAGGTCATCACCTTCGGCTGCCGGCTCAACACCTTCGAAAGCGAGGTCATGCGCCGCGAGGCCGAGGCCGCCGGGCTGCGGGGGGCGGTTCTCGTCAATACCTGCGCCGTGACAGGCGAGGCGGTGCGCCAGGCGCGCCAGACGATCCGCCGTCTGAAGCGCGAACAGCCGGGCGCGCGCATCGTGGTGACGGGCTGTGCCGCGCAGGTCGAGGGCGCTGCCTTTGCCGCCATGCCGGAGGTGGATGCCGTTCTCGGCAACGAGGAAAAGCTGAAGCGCGAAAGCTACGTGGCCCTGCCGGATTTCGGTGTCGAGGCGGAAGAAAAGCTTCGCGTCAACGACATCATGAGCGTGACGGAAACGGCGCCGCAGTTCGTCGATGGCATCGACGGGCATGTGCGGGCTTTTTTGCAGGTGCAGACGGGCTGCGACCATCGCTGCACCTTCTGCATCATCCCCTATGGCCGCGGCAATTCGCGCTCCGTGCCGATGGGCGCCGTGGTGGATCAGGCGCGGCGATTAATCGAAGGCGGCTACCGCGAGGTGGTGCTGACGGGTGTGGACGCCACCAGCTATGGCGGCGATCTGCCCGGCCGGCCGACGCTCGGGCAACTGGCCAAGACGCTGCTGAAGCAAGTGCCGGAGATCGCGCGGCTTCGGCTCTCCTCGATCGACAGTATCGAGGTGGACACGCATCTTCTCGACCTCATCGCCGACGAGCCGCGCTTCATGCCGCATCTGCATCTGTCATTGCAGCATGGCGACGACATGATCCTGAAGCGGATGAAGCGGCGCCATCTTGCCGCCGATGCGCTCGCCTTTGCGCAGACGGCGCGGCGGCTGCGGCCCGAGATGAGCTTCGGCGCCGACATGATCGCGGGCTTCCCGACCGAGACGGCGGAGATGGCGGAGAATTCCGCGCGCCTTGCCGAGGCGATGGGGATCGCGCACCTGCACGTCTTCCCCTACAGCCCGCGTCCGGGCACGCCGGCGGCGCGCATGCCGCAGCTCGATCGCGGGCTTGTGAAAGCGCGGGCGGCGGCGCTTCGCGCTGTCGCCGAACGCCTGCACGTCCGCCATCTCGACAGGCTCGCCGGCAGCCGGCAGATGATCCTCGTGGAGCGCAACGGCATGGCGCATACGGAGGATTTCACGCTGGTTGCGGCACCCGGTCTTTCGCCCGGTGCCCTTGTGGGCGTCACCATCACCGGCCACAATGGCCGTCATCTTCAGATCGGGACGGTTGCCGACGCTGCGGCGTGAGCGCTTTCCCCGGAAACGGACAGTTGCATGGCCTTCGGCTTCATCAAGAAAGTCTTCACCTTCGGCAAGGATCAGCCGCAGCCCGCCGCCGATGCGGTGCTGCCGCCGGACGAGACTGCCGAACGCGCGCTGGAGGCCTCCGAGGCCTGGGCGGTGCCGGCGGAGGACGAGTCGATTGCGGCCTTCAAGGAAACGCATGGAGATGAGGTCGAGGTCGTCCCTGAGCCGATGCCAGACCTGCCGACTGCCGAGGATCCGGTTCTCGATGCCGAAATGGAGACCGCAGGCGGTCCCGTCGATGACGACGAAGAGGACATTGCGGATCTGGCCCGGCTGGACGGCATCGACGGGAATCGGAGCGACGCGGATACGCGCGATGCCGAGGCAATCGTAATTGAGGACGCACTGGCGGTCGAGGTGGTGGAGCCTGCTTCCGTGCCGGCTGGCGAGGCCATCCTGCCCAGGGGCTTTGCCATCGGCTCTGCGCCCGTGACGCCGGAGCCTGCGGTTGCCGCCGCGCCGCGCCTCAGCTGGTTCCAGCGCCTGCGCGCCGGTCTTGCCCGCACCTCCTCGCAGCTGACAGGCCAGATCACCAGCCTTTTCACCAAGCGCAAGCTGGACGAGGCGACACTGCAGGATCTGGAAGACCTGCTGCTGCAGGCCGATCTGGGCTTCGAGACGGCCATGCGCATCACCGATACGCTGTCCTCGGAACGTTACGGCAAGGACGTGACGGGCGAGGACGTGCAGCGCATCATGGCCAACGAGATCACCAAGGTGCTGGAGCCGGTCGCCAAGCCGCTGGCGCTCGATCTGTCGCACAAGCCGCATGTGATCCTCGTCGTCGGGGTCAACGGCACGGGCAAGACGACGACGATCGGCAAGCTGGCCGCAAAGCTTTCCGGTGCCGGCCTCAAGGTCATGCTGGCGGCGGGCGACACGTTCCGTGCCGCGGCCATCGAGCAGCTGAAGATCTGGGCCGACCGTACCGGCTCGGGTATCGTCTCGACCAAGCTCGGCGCCGATGCGGCGGGGCTGGCCTTCGAGGCCTACCAGCAGGCCAAGGCCAATGGCACGGATGTGCTGATCATCGACACCGCCGGCCGGCTGCAGAACAAGACGGAGCTGATGGCCGAGCTTGAAAAAATCGTCCGCGTGCTCGGCAAGATCGATCCGGATGCGCCGCACACGGTGCTGCAGACGCTGGATGCGACGACGGGGCAGAATGCGCTGCAGCAGGTGGAGATCTTCCGCAACGTGGCCGGCGTCTCCGGCCTCATCATGACCAAGCTCGATGGCACGGCGCGCGGCGGCATTCTCGTCGCCATCGCCGCCAAGCACAAGCTGCCGGTCTATTTCATTGGCGTCGGCGAGGGTATAGACGATCTGGAGCCTTTCGAGGCGAAGGATTTCGCCGCTGCGATTGCCGGCACGCCGCACTGACATGGTTTTGCCGCCATGCGGGTGTGTGGCTGCTGGCAGAGGCTTCCCGGATGCATACGGCATCCACGGGGCTGACGACGAACGAGACGCAATGAGGCAAGCAGGAGCCTGACGCCGATGTCCACCGCCGAACCGGGCAAGATCACGCCGGAACAGCCCCGTCAGGAGCTCAGCGCCGTGCCGAAGCTCATTCTCGAACTCGGGCCGCTGCTGGTCTTCTTCTTCGCCAATTCGCGCGGGGAATGGCTGGCGACGCGCTTCCCGGTTCTCGCCGAGTTGGGCGGGCCGATCTTCATCGCCACCGGCCTCTTCATGGCCGCGACCGCCATTGCGCTTGCCGTATCCTGGGTTCTGACGCGCACGCTTCCGATGATGCCGCTGATCTCGGGCATCGTCGTTCTCGTCTTTGGCGCGCTGACCCTCTGGCTCCAGAACGATACCTTCATCAAGATGAAGCCGACCATCGTGAACGCGCTTTTCGGCACTATCCTGCTCGGTGGCCTGTTCTTTGGAAAATCCCTGCTCGGCTACGTGCTGCACTCCGCCTTCAGGCTGACGGACGAGGGCTGGTACAAGCTCACCTTCCGCTGGGGCGTGTTCTTCCTGTTTCTGGCCGTGCTCAACGAGGTGATCTGGCGCCATTTCTCGACCGATTTCTGGGTTGCCTTCAAGGTCTGGGGCACGATGCCGATCACCATCGTCTTCACCATGTCGCAGCTGCCCCTGATCATGCGTCACACCATCGAGGAAAAGCCGGAAGCATGACGGGCCTGGTTCCGGCAGCCGAGGGCGGCAATCGAAAACTGGCGTGGCTGGGGCTCGCAGCCCTTCTGCTGATCGCGCAGATCATCACGCTGCGCGCCATGGGCCGCATCTGGATCTGCGATTGCGGCTTCGTGAAGCTGTTCGAGGCCAACGCGACCGGTCCCGGCAATTCCCAGCATATTGCCGACTGGTATACCTTCTCCCACATCATTCATGGCTTCATCTTCTACGCCGCAACCAAGGCCGTCTGGCCGCGTGCCTCAGCCGCCTTCCGGCTCGTTCCGGCGGTCATCGTGGAGATGGGGTGGGAAATCCTGGAGAATACGCCGCTCATCATAGACCGTTACCGGTCCGCGACCGTCTCGCTCGACTATTACGGCGACAGCATCCTGAATTCGTCGATGGATACGATCTTCATGGCGATCGGATTCCTTGCAGCGCTGCGCCTGCCGGTGGCTTTCACCATCGGTCTTGCCATCGTCTTCGAGCTGCTGACCGGCTATCTCATCCGGGACAACCTGACGCTCAACGTCATCATGCTGGTCTGGCCAGTCGAGGCCATCAAGGCCTGGCAGGCTGCGCTCTGATACCGAGGATCTTTCGTCGTTAGGGAAAGAAGCGAGATGCCGAACCCGGTTTGGCGTCAGCGGGTTAAACAGCGCTTGTCCGGTTGCCAGCCAGCACGCTGCGTGCCGTTGCCGGGCGGGCTTCGGCCGACGCTCGGGCCGGTTACCATCCGATCCAGGATCAGCTCTTCGCCAGCGCCTTCTCGATCGCCGGCTTCAATCCCTCTTCGAGGCTCTTGTCGTCGAACGGTCCAACGCGCTTGTAGAGGATCGTTCCATCAGGTGCGACGAGATAGGATTCCGGAATGCCGTAGACGCCCCAGTCGATGGCCGCCTTGCCGCGCGGATCGATGCCGATGGCGTGGAAGGGATTGCCGAGCTCGCCGAGGAAGCGCAGGGCGTTTTCGTTCTGGTCCTTGTAGTTGATGCCCACAACCGTCAGGCGCGGATCCTTCGACAATTCCAGAATGATCGGGTGTTCCTGCCGGCAGGGCACGCACCAGGAGGCCCAGACATTGACGAGCGTCAGCTTGCCGGCGATCGCGGCGTCGGTGAGCGCCGGCATGGGCTTTCCGTCGCGTGTCGCCCCGGAGAGCGGTTCGAGCGCAAGCGTCGGCGCTTTCGTGCCGATCAGCGCGGAGGGGATGACGCTGGTGTCGCGACCGGACTGGAGCTGAGCCCAGAAGATGTAGGCGAGCGCCCCGAAAATGACGAGCGGCATCAGTGCGAGCAGGATGCGCAAGGGGCCCCCGCGACCGGCCGGTGTGGTCTCAGGTGCCGGCGCCCCGGCGTCCGGTTTGCTGGTCTCGATGCTCATGCGGACTGTTCCGGTGCGGTCTGGGCGGTGGCGGAGCGGCGGCGGATGCCGGATGCTTCCAGCGCCGCAAGCGCGCGCTGTCGGCGGCGTCCGCCGAGATAGATCGACAGGATCAGACCGATCACCGTCACGGCTGCGATGATGTAGGATGCGAGCACATAGGTCGTGTGGGTCATGTCAGGCCTCGCCCTTGCCGGCCAGACGGGCGGCCTGGCGGCGCATGGCCATCATGCGGCGATCCCAGATCTCGTTGCGCATGGCAGCGGTGTGGAGCGTGAAGAAGAGCAGCGTGAAGGCGGCGGCCATGACGAGCAGCGGACGCAGGAATTCCGCATCGATCGCCGGACCGTCCATACGCATCACGCTTGCCGGCTGGTGCAGCGTGTTCCACCACTCCACCGAGAACTTGATGATGGGAATGTTGACGAAGCCGACGAGGATGAGGATCGCCGAGACGCGTGCGGCCTTGCCCGGATCCTCGAAGGCGCGGTTGAGCGCGATCAGGCCGAGATACATGAGGAAGAGCACGAAGACCGATGTCAGCCGCGCATCCCAGACCCACCAGGTGCCCCACATGGGCTTGCCCCAGAGCGAGCCGGTGACGAGCGCGAGGAAGGTGAAAACGGCGCCGATGGGGGCTGCTGCCTTGGCCGAGACGTCGGCCAAGGGGTGGCGCCAGACCAACGTGCCGAGGGCAGAGATCGCCATGACCGTGTAGCACATCATCGACAGCCAGGCCGAAGGCACGTGGATATACATGATGCGGACGGTTTCGCCCTGCTGGTAATCGCCTTCGGTGGAGAAGGAGAGGTAAAGCCCGACCGCAAACAGGATGGCGGTCACGGCCGAAAGCCAGGGGAGCACGCGTCCGGCGAGCGCCAGGAAGCGGGTGGGATTGGCAAGATCGCTGATCCTGCGGATGGCAAGGCTCTGTTCGCTCATGACACCTGTTTACCGTGTCTGCCGGCTTCCGGCAATTGACCGCGATCAACGGCGTTATCGCCAGTTGCGCCTTTTCAGGTTCGATCCGGGCGCCCGTCTCAGTCGCTGGCGTTGCGCAAGGCGGCGGCGGCAGCCAGGGGTCCGATCACGGCGAAGAAGAGTGTGATGGCGATGAGGATCAGGAAGGGCGGCAGGAAGGGTGCCGGGTCCTCGACGGCCGCATAACTGGCGCTGACGCCGAAGATGAGGACGGGGATCGCCAGCGGCAGGACGAGGATGGAAACGAGCAGGCCGCCGCGGGGCAGGGAGACGGCGACCGCAGCGCCGACCGCGCCGATGAAGGTGATGGCCGGCGTGCCCACGACAAGCGTCAGCATGGCGGCGCCGATGGCCGTCGCATCCATGTTCATGAAGAGGCCGAGCAGCGGTGCCGCCAGCGCCAGCGGCAGGCCGCTCGACAGCCAGTGCGCCAGGCATTTGACGAAGACGGTGACGATGAGCGGCGTTTCCTGCATCAGCAGGAGATCGAGCGAGCCGTCCTCCCGCTCGGCCTGGAAGAGACGGTCGAGGCCGAGAAGGGCGGCGAGCAGTGCGCCAATCCAGAGAATCGCGGGACCGATGCGGGCGAGCAGGTTGAGGTCGGGCCCGACGCCGAAGGGAATGACGGCGACGACCGTCATGAAAAACAGGATGCCGATCAGCGCGCCACCGCCGGCGCGGACCGAAAGGCGCAGGTCGCGGACAAGGAGCGCCATCATCGCCGCATACTCCGGCGGATGCGGTGCGACAGGCGTTGGCCGCTCACCATGCCAGCTCCTCCTCGCGTGCCTCGAAGCCTTTCATGAAGAGGGCCTTTGCGCCTTCGAAGCCCAGCGGCTGGTGCGTGGCGGCGAGAACGATGCCGCCGGCGGCGCGGTGGCGGTGCACGAGATCGGCAAAGAGGGCTTCGGAGGCCGCATCGAGGGCTGCGGTCGGCTCGTCCAGGATCCAGATGGGGCGGCCAGCGACGAGAAGCTTCGCCATGGCCATGCGGCGCTGCTGGCCGGCCGAAAGATAGCCATAGGGCAGGTGCAGGATGTCCGGCAGGCCCACCGCTTCGGCCGCCTCATCGATCGCCTGACCACGCATCGGTGCGACATCGCCGAGAAAGCGTTTCCAGAAGGCCAGGTTTTCCTCCACGGTCAGTTCCCGCTTCATCGCATTGCGGTGGCCGAGATAGTGACAGGCCTCCGCCACCCGCTCGATCGGGTGCTCAGCAGACGTCATGCGGACGGTGCCGAGATCGGGCTTCAGAAGCCCCGCCACAACGCGCAGAAAGGTCGATTTTCCCGAACCGTTCGGGCCGGTCACGACGAGCGCTTCGCCGGCCTCCAATGTGACGGTTATGTCGCGGAAAACAAAGTCTTCTCCGCGCCGGGCGGCCAGTCCTTCGACGCTGAGGAGAAGCGGCATTCACGTTCCCTTTACGACCTTCGTCGCAATGCAAAAAAATCTCGCCCGACGGCCTGTCCCGGTCTGGCACGTTCCGGCGAAATTATCTATAACGCCCTCAACACGCCAGCGGTCGGCGTGAATTTCATTCTAGCGCCGAACATGGAAGACTTTCCACGTACGGACAGCGGAAATGGCCGCACCCGCATCCCATATCGCGCCGCCAGGCGCTCGGGCGTTCGTACGTCAGTTTTTGGCGATCAAACGGAGCGGGAGTACCCAGTGTCCAAATCCCTCGACAGCTTCAATTGTCGTTCCACGCTCACCGTGGGCGGCAAGGAATACGTCTATTTCAGCATCCCCAAGGCTGAGGCCAACGGTCTCGCCGGCGTGTCCAAGCTTCCCTACTCGATGAAGGTTCTGCTCGAGAACCTGCTGCGCAACGAGGACGGCCGGTCCGTGCGCAAGGCCGATATCGAGGCTGTCGCTGCCTGGCTCACCAACAAGGGCCTGACGGAAGCCGAAATCGCCTATCGCCCGGCCCGCGTCCTCATGCAGGACTTCACCGGCGTTCCCGCCGTGGTGGACCTGGCAGCCATGCGCGACGGTATCAAGGCGCTTGGCGGCGATCCGGAAAAGATCAACCCGCTCGTTCCCGTCGATCTCGTCATCGACCACTCGGTCATCGTCGATGAATTCGGCACGCCGAACGCCTTTGCCCGCAACGTCGAGCTGGAATACCAGCGCAATGGCGAGCGCTACCGCTTCCTGAAGTGGGGCCAGCAGGCCTTCAAGAACTTCCGCGTCGTTCCCCCGGGCACCGGCATCTGTCACCAGGTGAACTTCGAATATCTCGGCCAGACCGTCTGGACGAAGGACGAAGACGGCGAAACGATCGCCTATCCCGACACCTGCGTCGGCACCGACAGCCACACGACGATGATCAACGGTCTCGGCGTTCTCGGCTGGGGTGTGGGCGGTATCGAAGCCGAAGCCGCCATGCTCGGCCAGCCCGTCTCCATGCTGCTGCCGGAAGTGATCGGCTTCAAGCTGACGGGTACGCTGAAGGAAGGCGTGACCGCGACCGACCTCGTGCTGACTGTCGTGCAGATGCTGCGCAAGAAGGGCGTTGTCTCGAAGTTCGTCGAATTCTTCGGTCCCGGCCTCGACACGCTGCCGGTCGCCGACCGCGCCACCATCGGCAACATGGGTCCGGAATACGGCGCGACCTGCGGCTTCTTCCCGGTCGATGCCGCCACCGTCGGCTATCTCGACATGTCCGGCCGCTCCAAGGACCGCATCGCGCTCGTCGAAGCCTATTCGAAGGCGCAGGGCATGTGGCGCGACAATGACGGCGCCCAGCTCGTCTTCACCGACACGCTCGAACTCGACCTCAACGACGTCGTGCCCTCCATGGCCGGCCCGAAGCGTCCGGAAGGCCGCCTGCCGCTCGAAACGATCGCGCCGAACTTCGCGACCGCGCTCGAAGGCGACTACAAGAAGCCCGGCCAGCTTGCGAGCCGCTACGCCGTCGAAGGCGAGAGCTTCGACCTCGGCCACGGCGATGTCTGCATCGCCGCCATCACGTCCTGCACCAACACGTCCAACCCGAGCGTGCTGATCGCGGCCGGCCTTCTCGCCCGCAACGCCGTTGCCAAGGGCCTGAAGTCCAAGCCGTGGGTAAAGACCTCGCTGGCTCCGGGATCGCAGGTCGTCGGCGAATATCTCGAAAAGTCGGGCCTCCAGAAGGAGCTCGACGCGCTCGGCTTCAACCTCGTCGGCTTCGGCTGCACGACCTGCATCGGCAATTCCGGCCCGCTGCCGGCGCCGATCTCCAAGACCATCAACGACAAGGGCCTGATCACGGCCGGTGTTCTCTCGGGCAACCGCAACTTCGAAGGCCGTATCTCGCCCGACGTTCAGGCAAACTACCTGGCCTCGCCGCCGCTCGTCGTCGCCTATGCGCTGGCCGGCACGGTGCAGAAGGACCTGACGAAGGAGCCGCTCGGCGAGGACAAGGACGGCAACCCCGTCTACCTCAAGGACATCTGGCCGTCCTCGCAGGAAGTGCAGGACTTCATCCAGAAGTACGTAACGCGCGAACTCTTCGAAACGAAGTATGCCGACGTGTTCAAGGGCGATGAAAACTGGCAGGCCGTGCAGGTGCCGGAAGGCCAGACCTACGCCTGGGACGACAAGTCGACCTATGTGCAGAACCCGCCCTACTTCGTCGGCATGCCCAAGCAGGCCGGCACGGGCGTCGAGAACATCGTGAACGCCCGCGTTCTCGGTCTCTTCGGCGACAAGATCACCACCGACCACATTTCCCCGGCCGGTTCGATCAAGGCGGCCTCGCCCGCCGGTGCCTACCTCATCGACAACGGCGTCGGCGTCGCGGACTTCAACCAGTACGGCACGCGCCGCGGCAACCATGAAGTCATGATGCGCGGCACCTTCGCCAACATCCGCATCCGCAACCACATGCTCGGCCCGAACGGCAAGGAAGGTGGCTACACGATCCACTATCCGTCCAAGGAAGAGATGTCGATCTACGACGCGGCCATGAAGTACAAGGCCGAGGGCGTTCCGCTCGTCATCTTCGCCGGTGTCGAATACGGCAACGGTTCGTCGCGTGACTGGGCTGCCAAGGGCACCAACCTGCTCGGCGTGCGCGCCGTCGTCGCCCAGTCCTTCGAGCGCATCCACCGCTCGAACCTGGTCGGCATGGGCGTCATCCCCTTCGTCTTCGAGGAAGGCACGACCTGGGCGTCACTCGACCTCAAGGGCGACGAGACGGTGACGATCGAAGGCCTCGACGGCGAGATCAAGCCGCGCGAGAAGAAGATCGCCAAGATCACCTATGGCGACGGTTCCGTGAAGGAAGTGCCGCTGGTCTGCCGCATCGATACGCTCGACGAAGTCACCTACGTCAACAATGGCGGCATCCTGCAGACGGTTCTGCGCGATCTCGCCGCCTGATCGTCTGATCCTCAATGAAACAGGAACGCCGGGGCTCTCTCCGGCGTTCTCTTTTTTGTGACCGTCCCAGCAGCGCGGCAGGGCGATCATTGTCCGGTCGTGAATCACGCTTCCGCGGCAGGCAGTTGCGGTTTCTCAAGCAATTTCCGATGCCTCCGGCCCAGCGGCCGTCTCACTCCAACGTGACTTTGCGTGGGCCGGGCCCCGCGCTAGAGACGGGTGAACAACCTTTCACGCCTGTGCCAGACACCTGGCCGGGAAATCGGAATGAACGGGTCCGGCCGTCAAATCTCATCGCCTGCTGATGGGAGTCGTGCGCAGGGCCAGCTTGAACGGACCACCATGCGACGGATCGGGTGCATAGTTTTGGCGGCTTTCATGGCCATCGGCACGGGCGCCGTTGCGCAGGCCGCAAGCCATATCGTCGCGCGCCCGAAGGCGGTCGTGGAACTCTTTACCAGCCAGGGCTGCTCCTCCTGTCCGCCGGCCGACGAGGTGATGAAGTCGCTGATCCGGCAGGGCGATGTCGTGGCTCTCGCCTATCACGTAGATTACTGGAATTATCTCGGCTGGAACGACACGCTGGCATCGAAGGACAATACGGCGCGCCAGTATGCCTATGCCAAGGCGCTGGGCCGGGCCGGTGTCTATACGCCTCAGGCCATCGTCAACGGCGAGGACCATGCCAATGGCCGTGATCTCGGCGGCATTCGCGCCAAGATTGATGATCTCGGCAAGTCAGGCAAGGGACTGACCATCCCGGTCGATCTCAGCATGAACGGCCAGGAAATCGATATCGCCATCGGCGCGGGTCCGGAAGATCGGAAGGGCACACCGCTTGCCAATGTCGTCGTCGTCTATTTCGATGTCCAGGAGCGGGTGAAAGTCGAGAAGGGCGAAAACAGCGGCCGCGACATCACCTATGCCCACCCAGTTCGCGACGTGCAGACGATCGGCATGTGGGACGGCAGCGCCAAGCGCTTCACCCTGCCGCGCTCTGTGCTCGAGGCGGCAGACCGCAATGGCTGCGCGATCCTGCTGCAGGCAGCGACATCGGATGGGGGTCCGGGCCGAATCTTAGGCGCGGCGTCGATCACGGTGTCGGAGATGGTGCAGGCGGCGCAATAGCTCCTGCGACGGGACTTGCGTTGGCCTGCCATTGGCATTCTTTCGAGGGGCCGGCCCGGCCGCACCGAGGGGGCTGGGGCTTGAGGGTTTCGACACGTCCGGACCGACCCTGGCGGATGGAGAGCCTTACGATACGCGGCGTCCCACCTGCAGCTTTCGGGAATGCGGGGCAAGCTTTCCCGTAAGCTCGCGGAGTTTCGATGCCGAATGGGGCGTGGCTTGGGCCGAAATGGGGCATTCCTGGACCGATTGCATGGCTGTGCCAGACCGTGTCGGGTGGCGAAGAGCCGGCTTGCATTTTGAGGTCTGTCAGGCACACTGTCACTCATCTGTCACGTGAGATGCGGAGATGAGATGACGGATGCAACGGATGTGACGCCTGGCGAAACGAGAGCGCCGGTGGTGGTCGATCTCCAGGAATACCGGTCGCAGAAAGATCCGCTGCCGATCACATTCCACAGGCGGGAACTGGACCTGATCCTCCGGGTCTATGGGCGCATGGTGGGCGAAGGCGAATGGCGCGACTATGCGCTGGACCATCTGAAGGACCGGGCCGTCTTCTCGGTCTTCAAGCGCTCCGGCGAGATGCCGCTTTTCCGGATCGAGAAAAACCCCAAGCTTGCCAGTCGCCAGGGCGCCTTCAGCGTGGTGAACACGCATGGGCGCATCCTGAAGCGCGGCCATGATCTGGCGCAGGTGCTGAAAGTCTTCGATAGCGCGCTGAAGCTGATCGACAAATAGTCTTGCTCAGACGCGGTAGAGCGTGTCCGGATAGGTGCCGGCCTCTGGATGGGTCTCGTGGCCGTCGCCCAGTTGCAGCTGCATGAAGACCGTATCTAGCCATCGGCCGTGTTTGTAGCCGGAACCTTTCATCGTGCCGCAATCGATAAAGCCAGCGGCGCGGTGCACGCCGATCGAGGCCGGGTGCGCCCCTCCGATGACGGCGACCATCTGGCGGAAGCCGAGCGTGGTGCAGCGGGCGACAAGCTGGTCGAGGAGTGCCCGGCCGATGCCCCGCCCACGCGCTTGCGGGCCGAGGTAGATGGAATCCTCCACCAGGAAACGGTAGGCCGAGCGGGTGCGGAAGGCGGAGGCATAAGCATAGCCCAGCACCGTGTCGTCGGCGTCGGTGGCGACGATATAGGGGTAGCCATTGCCGGTGATCGTCGCAAAGCGGGTCGCCATTTCCGCCTCGTCCGGCGCTGATATCTCGTAGGTCGCCACGCCGTTTTCGACGGATTCCCGATAGATGGCGGTCAGCGCCGGGATATCGGAGGGGCGTGCGTCGCGGATCGTGAAGGTCATGGCGGGGCCTTGGCACTTGATGAGGGTATCGGCGGCCGAGATGCCGGTCCGCTTTCTGGAGAACCGTGTCGCCGGGCGCCCGGCTGGCGTTCGATGCTCCATCCCACATCGTCAAAGGCGGATCAAGATAGCGGCGACCGGCCCGACTGATCCTTATCCGGATATCCATTTCGCTTCGTGGGCCATTTTTGCAAAGGCCTGCTCTTGCATTCGTCGCTGCGATCGGGAAACGTCCGTGAGCCACAGATTTTCAGGAGTTTCCCGATGTCCTCCAGACGTCAGTTCCTTGCCGGCATGGCCGGTCTCGCTGCCGCGCTCTTTACCACCGCTCCCGCCTTCGCATCCGATCTCCCCGATCTCGGCGGCAAGACCGTCGTCGTCGTGACGGAAAATGCCTATCCGCCGCTGCAGTTCGTCGAGCCCTCGACCGGCAAGGCGATCGGTTGGGAATATGATGCGATGAACGAAATCGCCAAGCGGCTGAACTTCAAGGTCGAGTACCAGAACACCTCCTGGGACGCCATGATCCAGTCGGTGTCGGACGGGCAGTACCAGATCGGCATGACCGGCATCACCATCAAGGAAGACCGCAAGGAGAAGGTCGATTTCTCCGATCCCTACATGCGCTCCGAACAGTTCCTGCTGGTGCGCGGCGACGAGAAGCGCTTCACCGACGGCAAGAGCCTCGGAGCCTTCGCCGATGGCCTGATCGGTGCGCAGCCAGGCACGACGCCCTTCTACACCGCCGTCTACGAAGTGCTCGACGGCAATGAGCAGAACCCACGCATCAAGCTTTTCGAAACCTTCGGTGCCACCGTACAGGCACTCAAGGCCGGCGACGTGGATGCCGTCCTCACCGACGGCACGGCCGGCAAGGGCTATGTCGATGCCTCCAATGGCGGGTTGAAGCTGATCGGCGGGCCGCTCGGCAGCGAGGATTTCGGCTTCATCTTCCCGAAGGGGTCCGATCTCGTCGCGCCCGTCAATGCCGCGATCAAGGCACTGAAGGCGGATGGCACCTTCGATGCCCTGAACAAGAAGTGGTTCCTCGACTACAAGATGGGCGGCTGATCCCGAGAGAATGGCTGTCTCGCCCCCTTCCGGCAGCGCAGGCACGAACGACCGGCCCTGGTGGCTGGTCGTTCTCGTGTTGATTGCGCTTGTCCTTGCCGGCGTCATCATCGCCAACGACCTGTATGCGCAGGTGTTCACCACCGTCATCAAGGGGCTGGGCGTCACCGTCTTCGTAACCATCGCCGGCTTCAGCCTCGCGACGGCGCTGGGGCTCGGCATTGCGCTGATGGGGCTTTCCGACAGTGCTTTCCTGCGGCAGGCGGCGCGGTTCTATACCGAGGTCATTCGCGGCATCCCCATCCTCGTCCTGCTGTTCTACATCGCCTTCGTGGGCGCACCGGCTCTTGTGGCGCTGATCAACGTGCTGCTCTCGCCGCTCGTATCCCAGGGTCTTGTCGAGCCGATGCAGGTGCGCGATCTCTCACTGATGTGGCGGGCCATCCTGGCGTTGATGATCGGTTATTCCGCTTTCATTGCCGAGGTCTTCCGTGCAGGCATTCTTGCCGTGGACAAGGGCCAGATCGAAGCGGCCAAGGCGCTGGGGCTCAGCGGAACGCAGCGGTTCCGCCTCGTCGTCTTTCCGCAGGCGCTCAGAACCATCCTGCCGCCGCTTGGCAACGATTTCGTTGCCATGGTCAAGGACAGCTCGCTCGTCTCCGTGCTCGGTGTCGCCGACATCACGCAAATGGGCAAGGTCTATGCCTCTGGCTCCTTCCGCTTCTTCGAGACCTATTCGATCGTCGCCTATGTCTACCTCATCCTGACGATCGGGCTGTCGCTGCTGCTGAGACGACTGGAGCAGCGTTTGCGGCTTGGACGGCAGGCGGTAGAGTGAGAAAGCTCTCAGGAAATTCTTCTTTCTTTCCGGAACCTTGAAGCTGTTTTCGCATTCCGCTTCCGTCAATGGTAAGCGGAGATGATCCAATGAAGACGGTCCTCGCGGCTGTTGCCGGCATCGGTGCCAGCGTGCTTCTCGTTTCGGGCGCAGTCGCGGCGGCATCCGTCTTCGTCAAGCCGGACGCGCCGCACGCCTTCGGCACCATCGATGCCCCGCTCTGGACCTTCACGCCTGTCTATCTCAGTCGCCAGGGCCAGACGGCGGCGGAGATCATGGCCGCCAATGCCGGCCACCCGGCGGCGGTGCAGACGGCATCCTCCTCCTCGGCGTCCCTTGCCCCGCCGACCGAGGGTGCCATCGAGCCATCCTTCAGCGAGGAACACATGGCATGGTGCGCCGAGCGCTACCGGTCCTACCGCGCGGATGACAACACCTATCGCAGCTATTCCGGTGTCATGAAGGCCTGTCATTCGCCCTTCGAGAGTGCGCCGGTAGCGGTTTCGGAGGAGGTCGCAGGCGCTATCGTCGCCGACGCCCCCCGGACAGATGCGGCGGCGGCGTGGTGCAAGGCGCGCTATCGCTCCTATCGCGAGTCCGACAACAGCTACCAGCCCTATGGCGGGGCACGCCGTCCCTGCCTTCCACCTTCCGAAATCGCGTTCGCCGCGCCGTGAGGCAGGCGCGAACGGCAGAATTGCCGAGCGCTCAAAAAATTGCTATGTGCCCGTCATGGAATCCAAATTCGGACTGAATTGCCGGGGAGTCGTCGTGCTGCAGGACCACAAGCGCCTGCCGGCCCGCTTTTTCTCGTGCCTGTCCGGCGCGCTGAACAGCCTTCGCGGCTAGGCCCGCCTTCCGCGGCCGGCGGCTATCCGGCCTTTGCCTTTCCGACATTTCTCGACATCACGGGATGAAACGCCATGAGCGCACCGCGTACACTTTACGACAAGATCTGGGACGACCACGTCGTCAGCCAACAGGAAGACGGCACCTGTCTGCTCTACATCGACCGTCACCTCGTGCATGAGGTGACGAGCCCGCAGGCCTTCGAAGGGCTGCGCATGGCCGGCCGCAAGGTTCGCCATCCGGAAAAGACGCTCGCCGTCGTCGATCACAACGTGCCGACCTCGCCGGACCGCAAGCTCGGCATCAAGAACGAGGAAAGCCGCATCCAGGTCGAGGCGCTCGCCAAGAATGCGGCCGATTTCGGCGTTGAATACTACTCCGAAAACGATGTCCGCCAAGGCATCGTGCACATTGTCGGTCCGGAGCAGGGCTTCACCCTGCCGGGCATGACGATCGTCTGCGGCGACAGCCACACCTCCACGCATGGCGCCTTCGGTGCCTTGGCCCATGGTATCGGCACGTCGGAAGTGGAGCACGTTCTGGCCACCCAGACGCTGATCCAGAAGAAGGCCAAGAACATGCTGGTGCGCGTCGATAACCAGCTGCCGCCGGGCGTCACCGCCAAGGACATCATCCTTGCCATCATCGGCGAGATCGGCACGGCCGGTGGCACCGGCTACGTTATCGAGTTCGCCGGCGAGGCGATCCGCTCGCTGTCGATGGAAGGCCGCATGACGATCTGCAATATGACGATCGAAGGCGGCGCTCGCGCCGGCCTGATCGCGCCCGACGAGACGACGTTCGCCTACGTCAAGGACAAGCCGCGCGCGCCGAAGGGCAAGGCGTGGGACATGGCGCTCGACTACTGGAAGACGCTGCACACGGATGAAGGCGCCCATTACGACCGCGTCGTCGTGCTCGATGCTGCCAACCTGCCGCCGATCGTTTCCTGGGGTTCTTCCCCCGAAGACGTGATCTCGGTGCAGGGTTCGGTTCCGAACCCGGACGAGATCGAGGATGAAAATAAGCGCACCTCCAAGTGGCGCGCGCTGGACTATATGGGCCTGAAGCCGGGCACGAAGATCACCGACATCGCCGTCGATCGCGTCTTCATCGGCTCCTGCACCAATGGCCGCATCGAGGATCTGCGCGCCGTCGCCAAGGTCGTCGAAGGAAAGACCGTCGCTTCCACCGTCAGCGCCATGATCGTCCCGGGCTCCGGCCTCGTGAAGGAACAGGCCGAGAAGGAAGGCCTGGACGCGATCTTCAAGGCCGCAGGCTTCGACTGGCGCGAGCCGGGCTGCTCCATGTGCCTTGCCATGAACGACGACCGGCTGAAGCCGGGCGAGCGCTGCGCCTCGACGTCGAACCGCAACTTCGAGGGCCGCCAGGGCTTCAAGGGTCGCACGCACCTCGTCTCGCCGGCCATGGCAGCGGCCGCGGCGATTGCCGGCCATTTCGTCGATATTCGCGAGTGGAACTGATCCTTTTCCGCTGAGACGGAAAAACGAAGGCCCCGGATGGTGCTCCATCCGGGGCCTTTTGCGTTTGGTCAGGGTCTCAGAACGTTGCCGTCATCGGGTCCGGCCCCATGCGCGCACCGGCATCATCGAGTTTGGCGATCAAGGCCAGATCGTCGGCGTCGAGCGCGAAGTCGAAGACCTGGAAGTTTTCGACGATGCGGCTTGGGGTGACGGACTTCGGGATGACGACGAAGCCCATGTCGATGTGCCAGCGGATGATGACCTGCGCGGTGGTGCGGCCGTGCTTGGCGGCAATGGCCGAGAGCATGGGATGGCCGAGCAGCTTGCCCTGGCCAAGCGGGCTCCAGGACTGGGTGATGATGCCGTGGCGCTGGTGGGCCTCACGGGTGACAGCCTGCTGGAAATCGGGATGCAGTTCGATCTGGTTGAGGACGGGCACGACGCCGGTCTCGCCGATGATGCGATCCAGATGTTCGGGGTAGAAATTGGATACGCCGATCGAGCGGGCGCGGCCTTCCTCCTTCAGGCGCACGAAGGCCTTCCAGGTATCCACGAAAAGGCCGCGATGCGGCGACGGCCAGTGGATGAGGTAGAGATCGACGTAATCGGTGCCGAGGCGTTCCAGGCTTTCGTCGAAAGCGCGCAGGGTGGTGTCAAAGCCCTGCCGGTCGTTCCAGAGCTTCGTCGTCAGGAAGATCTCGCCGCGGTCGATGCCGGAGGCCTTGATGCCCTCGCCGACGCCGCTTTCATTGTCGTAGATGGCGGCGGTGTCCACGTGGCGATAGCCGGTTTCCAGCGCGGTGCGTACACAGTCGGCGGCGCTGTCGTTCGGCGTCTGCCAGACGCCAAGGCCCACTTGCGGAATGGTCTTGCCATCGTGAAAGGTGATCGTCGGCTGGGTGATTGTCACAATCGTCTCCGTTTCGGCTCGGGGAACATCGGGGTGCGCGGCCCTTCGTAAAATCCGTCAGGAGCGGAAGGATGATGCGCACGGGCACGTGAACCCGATATAGGCCGATGAACCCGGATTGAAAGGCCTTTCAAATCACGCGGAGCCGCGTACCGGGGACGATTGCGGGCAGAAGGCGGCGCATCGCGCGCTCGGAAATCGCGATGCAGCCCTCGGTCGGGGTGAAATCCGGGCGGGCAAGATGGAAGAAGATCGCCGAGCCGCCATAGCGCTTGCGGCTCGTCAGGTTCCAGTCGAGAACGATGCAGATGTCGTAGAGGCCGTCGGCGCGACGCATCTCTTCGTGGCTGGCCCGCAGCGGCTTCCGGGCGGGGCGATTGTAGAGGGGGTGGCGCGGTTCGTCGCACCAGAGTGCATCGCGTGCGATGGGCTTCATCGGTAACCGGGTCACGGGCCGCGGGCCACGATCGGTGCGCCAGAAGCCCTCGACCACGCGCATCTCCGCAATGGGCGTGGCGCCATCGCCCTCGCGTTTCCGGCTGGTGCGGCCCGATCGGCCGATCGCGGCCGGGACGGTGATGGATCCGATGGTCAGGAGGCCGCGCTGGCGGTTGCCAGGTAAGGAATGGAGGGTGAGAATGGGCGCTCTTGCGGTCATTTTTGCTGTGCGGTCACGCAGTTGTGCTTCGCCGTGATGGCATTCCCTTCCTAGCACATGCGTAAACCGGGAACAGGCCATCGTTGCGCTCTTGTCAAAGACGGTGGAACGCTTACCTCTAATGAACGCCAAACAGAACCGGATTGCCCATGACCGCTCGCACTCTTCTCCTCGTCGATGATGACAACGACCTGCGTGAAACGCTCGTCGAACAGCTTTCGCTCTATGAGGAATTCGAGACGGTGGACGAAGCCTCCGCCGGCAAGGGTATCCAGACGGCCCGCAGCCGGCAGATCGACCTCGTGATCATGGATGTGGGCCTGCCCGACATGGACGGGCGCGAGGCGGTGAAGCTGCTGCGCAAGGGCGGCTTCAAGGCGCCGATCATCATGCTGACCGGCCATGATACCGATTCCGACACGATCCTCGGGCTCGAAGCCGGTGCGAACGACTATGTAACCAAGCCGTTCCGCTTCGCCGTGCTGCTCGCCCGCATCCGCGCCCAGCTGCGCCAGCACGAGCAGAGCGAGGACGCGACCTTCACGGTCGGTCCCTATACGTTCAAGCCGAGCCAGAAGCTGCTGACGCTGGAAAACGGCCAGAAGATCCGCCTGACGGAGAAGGAAGCGGCGATCATCCGCTATCTCTACCGCGCCGAGCAGAAGGTCGTGACCCGCGACGTGCTGCTGGAAGAAGTGTGGGGTTACAATTCCGGCGTGACGACCCATACGCTGGAAACCCACGTCTACCGCCTGCGCCAGAAGATCGAGCGCGACCCGTCCAATGCGGAAATTCTCGTGACCGAGAATGGCGGCTACAAGATCGTTCCCTGATCGCCGTCTTCCTTCCTTCGATATGCGAAACCATCGCCCCGAAAATCGATTCCGATTTTCGGGGCGATGGTTTATGTCTTGCGGTCAAGCGGTTCGACCGCATCTCCGTCCCGAAGGTTCCTGATGGCGCTTGCCGACGATATTGCCCTGCTCGAAGGCTGCCCGCTGTTTTCCAGCCTCAACCAGGATCGGTTGCGGCTTGTGGCGTTCGGTGCCGAGCACCAGCGCGTTGCGGCTGGCGAGGTTCTGTTCGTGGCGGGAAGCCCGGCAGACTGTGCCTATGTCGTGGTGCGGGGCACGCTGCATCTGACGCGCACCGAGCCCGGGCGGACTGACCACATCGCGACTGTGGGGCGGGGCGCGCTCTTGTCCGAACTGGCGATGGTGTCTGCCGTCCGGCGCAAGTTCACGGCCGTTGCGGCGGAGGAGGCGGATGTGATGCGCATCGGCCGTCCGCTGTTCCAGCGCTTGCTGGAGGAGTATCCCGACGTCAGTCAGGTGGTCGAGCAGCGTATCAAGGACAATCTCGCCCAGTTGATGGATGGCACTGCCGCGCTCGCGCCGCGCTTCGCCTGAGTCTTGCTTCCGGTCAGAGATCGAAGGTCGCGATAACCGGGACGTGGTCCGAAGGCCGCTCCCAGCCGCGCGCCTCGCGCAGGATCTGCATGTCGGTGAGGCGCGGTGCAAGATCGACCGATGACCAGATGTGGTCCAGGCGGCGGCCGCGATCGGCCGCGGCCCAGTCCTGGGCGCGGTAGCTCCACCAGGTGTAGAGCTTCGTGGGCTCCGGCACATGCTGGCGCATCAGGTCCACCCAGTTGCCGCCGGTCATGATCGCGAGCAGACCTTCCGTCTCCACCGGCGTGTGGCTGACGATCTTCAGAAGCTGCTTGTGGGACCAGACATCGTGTTCCAGCGGTGCGATGTTGAGGTCGCCGACGAGCACGGAGGAGATGCCGGCATCGGCGTCCGCCTTCAGGAGCTTCATCTCCTCGATAAAATCGAGCTTGTGGCCGAATTTCGGATTGATGGTGCGGTCCGGCTCGTCGCCGCCGGCGGGAACGTAGAAGTTATGCAGACGAATGCGCTTGCCGCCGGCGGTAAAGATCACCGAGAGGTGGCGGCTGTCGCCGATGTTGCAATAGTCGCGCCGCTCGATCGTTTCCTCGATCGGCAGGCGGGAGATCGTCGCCACTCCGTGATAGCCCTTCTGGCCGTGGATGGCGATATGGTGGTAGCCGAGTGCTTCCAGCGGCGCATGCGGGAAGAGGTCGTTCGGGCACTTGGTTTCCTGCAGGCACAGGATATCTGGCTGATGGGCTGTCAGAAACTGTTCGACGATCGGCATGCGCAGGCGGATCGAATTGATGTTCCAGGTCGCGATCGTCAGGGCCACGGGTTGTCCTCATGAAAAGCAGAAGCCGCGCCGCGGAGGGCGGCACGGCTCTGGAATAGGCTTTTCACGGTCGCAATGCCACCCCCGGCAGCGCAGGGCGGCAGGTGGCGTCCACAGGCTGTCTCAGCCGCCCTTGTTGCGCACTTCGTCGTAGGGAATGCGGAAGACACGGTCGTCCATCGGGATGCCGGTCTGCACGTTGAAGATCATCACGGACGTATCTTTTTTCTGGGCGTCCGTGATGGTCCACTGGCGCAGGTCGTAGGTGCGGGGGTCGAACATCATGGTGATGGTGGAATCACCGAAAATCGACTTGTCGCCGAGGACTATGGTGATGAGGTCGGGTTCTTCCTTGACGTTGCGCACCATGGAACCAGTCAGGTCGATCTTGTCGCTCAAAAGCAGGTTCAGCGGCGTCTTCGACAGGGGATAGATATCCCAGGTCTTGAGCTTCTGGTTGCCGATCACAACCGACTTGCCATCGGCGATCACGCGCATCGGCGAGGGTGCATCGTAGTTGAAGCGGATCTTGCCGGGACGGCTGATGTAGAATTTGCCACCGGTCTGTTCGCCGCGTGGACCGAACTGCACGAATTCACCGGCCATGGTCTTCACGGAGGCGAAGTGATCGGCAATCTTCTGGGCGGCGCCAGAGGTCTGCTGTGCGGCGGCCTCCGACAGGGGCAGGCCGACCGCAAGGCCGGCGGCGAGCACGCCCGTTCCCGCCAGCATCGCACGGCGCGAAACGATGATACGGCCGGCGGCGGGGACAGTCTTTTCGCTCATGGGTATCTCCTTTTGTCTTGATGTGGCGTGCAAGTGCGGCGCCTTCAAGGCCCCGTAACGGGGCGTGGGCCCCTGCAATCCGCCCTGGCGGAACAAGGGCCATTCGCCGCCTGCCGGATGCAGGCGGTGCGGACCGGCCAATCCTCAGTCGGCCGGTCAGTCCTCGGTCGGAACGAGGATCTCGCGTTTGCCCGCATGGTTGGCGGGACCGATGAGGCCTTCCTTCTCCATGCGCTCGATGAGGGATGCGGCGCGGTTGTAGCCGATGCCGAGGCGGCGCTGGATGTAGGAGGTGGAGGCCTTGCCGTCGCGCAGCACCACCGCGACCGCCTGGTCGTAGGGATCGTCGGAGTCTGCCATGTTGCCGGTGCCGGCCGGGCCGCCGCCCTCGCCATCCTCGTCTTCGTCATCCTCTGTGATCGCGTCGAGATATTGCGGCGCGCCCTGGCTCTTCAGGTAGGAGACGATCTCTTCCACTTCGCCGTCGGACACGAAGGGACCGTGGACGCGCTGGATGCGCCCGCCGCCCGCCATGTAGAGCATGTCGCCCATGCCAAGCAGCTGTTCGGCGCCCTGCTCGCCGAGGATGGTGCGGCTGTCAATCTTGGAGGTGACCTGGAAGGAGATGCGGGTCGGGAAGTTCGCCTTGATCGTGCCGGTGATGACGTCGACCGAGGGGCGCTGCGTGGCCATGATGACATGGATGCCGGCGGCACGCGCCATCTGGGCCAGACGCTGCACGGCGCCTTCGATATCCTTGCCGGCGACCATCATCAGGTCGGCCATTTCGTCGATGATCACGACGATGTAGGGGATCGGCTTCAGGTCGAATTCTTCCGTTTCGTACATGGCTTCGCCGGTCTGGCGGTCGAAGCCGGTCTGTACGGTGCGGGTCAGAACTTCGCCCTTTTCCAGCGCCTGCTCCACGCGGCTGTTGAAGCCGTCGATGTTGCGCACGCCGATCTTCGACATCTTCTTGTAGCGTTCCTCCATCTCACGCACCGTCCACTTCAGGGCCACCACGGCCTTCTTGGGATCGGTGACGACGGGCGAGAGCAGGTGCGGGATGCCGTCATAGACGGAGAGTTCGAGCATTTTCGGGTCGATCATGATCAGGCGGCACTGGTCGGGCCGCAGGCGATAGACCAGCGACAGGATCATGGTGTTGATGGCGACCGACTTGCCCGAGCCGGTGGTGCCGGCGACGAGAAGATGGGGCATCTTGGCGAGGTCGGCGATCACGGGTTCGCCGCCGATGGTCTTGCCGAGCGCCATGGCGAGGCGCGCCTTGGAGCTTTCGAAATCGCGCGAAGCCACGAGTTCGCGCAGGTAGACGGTCTCGCGGCGCTGGTTCGGCAGCTCGATGCCGATGGCGTTGCGGCCCGGCACGACGGCGACGCGGGCGGCGATCGCGCTCATGGAGCGGGCGATATCGTCGGCAAGGCCGATGACGCGGGAGGACTTGATGCCGGGGGCGGGCTCCAGCTCGTAAAGCGTCACGACCGGGCCGGGGCGGACATGGATGATCTCGCCCTTGACGCCGAAGTCCTCCAGCACGCCTTCCAGCATGCGGGCATTCTGCTCCAGCGCATCGGCCGACAGCGTCGCATCCTTGGCGACATTCTTCGGTTCGGCGAGGAAGTGGATCGGCGGGAGTGTGTAGTCGCCATCATCCTCGATGAAGGAACCCTGGGCTTCCCGGTCAGCACGGCTGCCGGGGCGTGGACGGGGTGCCGAGGCGGAAACGCGCGATCCGGTCGGCAGCCCAGACCGCTTCGGCGCGGGGCGCGGGGCCCAGTCGGCGGCCGGGTCGTCGTCCTCGTCATCCGGCAGGATATCGGCCGGGCGACGGTCGTCGAAGTCCTCATCCTCGTCGTCATCATGGGCGATGGACGGCGGCGACAGGACACGGCGCTCGGAACGGTCGAGCGAGGGCTCGATTCGCTCGCCGGTGGCGCGGCCACGCGGACGATTGGGCTCGTTCAGCGTGCCGAATTCGTCGTTGTTGAAATCATAGGGCTCCTCAAAGGCGTCGCCGCGACGGCGCTTGCTGCCCTTGATGCCGAAGAGACGGCGGAAGCGGGCTTCCGCGGTAAAGCGCATGTGGGCCAGGGCACCCGCCATCAGCGTGAAGGGGCCGCCGCGATCGTCTTCGTCGTCCACTTCGTCGCGTACCGTCCGTGCCTTGCTGGGCGTTGCCGGCGCGGCCGGCTCGTCCTCGACGGGATCATCGACAGCGACGAGGCCCGTAGAGAGAACGAGTGCACCGACAGCCGGGATGGCGAAGACGATACCGCAGGCGATCGCGAAGCCGCCGGTGGGGAATGTTCCGGTGAAGAGGGCCGGGAAGCGCAGGATCATGTCGCCGAAGACACCGCCGAGGCCGTTGGGCAGGGGCCAGGTGACCGGCGCGGGCACGCAAGCCAGGGCCGCGGAGGCAAAGACCGAGCCGACGAACCAGGCCAGGCCGCGCTTGATGAACTTGTCCGTGCGACGGTGGGTGATGAGAATGATGGCCCAGGCGACGACCGGAAGCAGCGCGATGACGCTCGCAAGGCCGAAGAACTGCATGAAGATATCGGCGAAGGTGGCGCCGGGCAGGCCGAGCAAATTGGTCGGCGGATTGGCGGTGGCGAAGGAGAAGCTCGGGTCCTCGACATTCCATGTGGCGAGTGCCGCGATGGCCAGCGCCAATGCCAGCAAGAGGGCCGCGCCCGTGAGCGTGCCCAGCTGCCGCAGGAGGAAATGAGACAAGACGAACCGTTCGGCGCGGCCGTCGATCGCCATCTGATTGCTTCTGCCCATGATGTCTGCTGTCCGTTAAGGAATGCGTCCCGAGCCTGGTATGGCCCACCTGTCCGACTGCACCTTAGGGGAGCGGGGTTAATGGGCCATTAACCATGCGAAGGAAGATCGTGGACGTCGGGCAGAAACGAAAATGGCCCGGATCGAGGGGATCCGGGCCAGGAGGGATCCTGCGAATGCAGGCTCCCGACGGGACTGAGGGCGGCGCCGCCGGAGCGGCGCCGGACCGTGATCAGCTATGGTAAGCAGCTTCGCCGTGGGACGAGAGGTCGAGACCTTCGCGCTCGGCTTCGACCGGGACGCGCAGGCCGACGATGAGGTCAACGACCTTGTAGAGAACCAGCGAGCCGATGCCGCACCAGGCGAGCGTGACGAGGACCGCATAGACCTGCGTCATGAACTGGCCGCCCATGGTGACGCCTTCGACATAGCCGACGCCGCCGAGCGAGGACGAGGTGAAGATGCCGGTGGCAAGCGCGCCGAAGAGGCCGCCCACGCCGTGGACGCCGAAGACGTCGGCGGTGTCATCGTAGCCGAACTTGTTCTTGATCACGGAGACGAAGAAGTAGCAGATCGGCGAGACGAGCAGGCCCATGACGATACCGCCCATCGGGCCGACCAGGCCGGCAGCCGGGGTGATGGCGACGAGACCGGCGATCATGCCCGACGCGGCGCCGAGGGCCGATGCCTTGCCGCGGGTGAAGGTTTCAACCAGCGACCAGGAAACGATGGCAGCAGCCGTTGCGATGAAGGTGTTGACGGTTGCGAGCATCGCGCCGCCGGAAGCTTCCAGGTTGGACCCTGCGTTGAAGCCGAACCAGCCGACCCACAGCATGGCCGCGCCGACGAGCGTCAGGGTCATGGAGTGCGGCGCCATCATGTCCTTGCCGTAGCCGGTGCGCTTGCCGACCATGATGCAGCCGATGAGGCCTGCAACACCGGCGTTGATGTGAACGACCGTGCCGCCGGCGAAGTCCAGCGCGCCCCAGCCGAAAATAAGGCCCTTGGCATCCCAGACCATGTGGGCGATCGGGAAGTAGACGAAGGTGGCCCAGAGCAGGCAGAAGAGGATGGCGGCCGAGAACTTGATGCGCTCGGCGAAGGCGCCGACGATGAGCGCCGGCGTAATGGCCGCAAACGTCATCTGGAACAGGATGAAGATGTATTCCGGAATGACGACGCCTGCAGAGAAGGTCGCGGCGGTCGAATCCTTGGTGACGCCCGCGAGGAAGAGCTTGGCGGTACCGCCCCAGAACGGCGATTCAGAGCCGCCAAAGGCGAAGGAGTAGCCGTAGATCACCCAGGCAAGCATGACGACTGCGCCGGCGACCGTGCACTGCATCAGCACGGAGAGCATGTTCTTGGCGCGCACGAGGCCACCATAGAACAGGCCGAGGCCCGGCATCAGCATGAAGAGGACGAGGATGGTCGACAGGAACATGAAGGCGGTGTCGCCCTTGTCCATGACAGGCGCTGCGGCGGCAGCGGCGGCCGGGGCTGCTTCGGCAGCGGCCGGGGCGGCTTCCTGCGCGAAGGCGACGATGGGGGCAAGAACGGCCGCCATGGTTGCGCCCGCCAGGCGGAGCGAGGTGGAAAGCTTGATTGACGTCATTGATAAGTGCTCCCTAAAGCCTGACTTACAGCGCTTCTGAATCCGTTTCGCCGGTGCGGATGCGCACGGCGTGATCAATCGAGTAGACGAAGATCTTGCCATCGCCGATCTGGCCGGTCTTGGCGGCCGATGCGATCGCCTCGACGGCCTTTTCGACGACTTCCGATGCGACGGCGATCTCGACCTTGAGCTTGGGCAGGAAGCTGACCGCATATTCCGTGCCGCGGTAGATTTCCGTGTGCCCCTTCTGGCGGCCGTAGCCCTTCACTTCGGTCACCGTCAGGCCCTGGATGCCGATCGCGGTCAGGGCCTCGCGGACCTCGTCCAGCTTGAACGGCTTGATAATGGCCATCACAATTTTCATCTGGTTCCCATCCTTCGTGTTCATCTCCGGCGTGGCGCCGACTCTCCTGCCGCGAGAGAGGTTCACTCCCGTCGACTGGTGAAACACATTCAAGGCGCGTGCCAGATTCGCATGCACCTGTTGGGAGGCTTGAAAATCCGTGAATCTGATACCAAAGGACGGCCGGAGGGCGTCTGCCGCCAAAATTTGCGGCAGTTATTCAGGCTAACTTTTATGCATAGAAATAATTATGACCAATAATTAGTCATTTGCCTTTTTCCGAATCAACCCCTCCTGGGCAACGGAGGCGATGAGACGACCCTGGCGGTCGAACAGGCTGCCGCGCGTCATGCCGCGTGCGCCATGGGCGCTGGGGCTATCCTGGGTATAGAGCAGCCAGTCATCCATCGCCGAGCGGCGATGAAACCACATGGCGTGATCGAGGCTCGCCACCTGCAGCGTGCGGTCGAAAACGGATGTTCCGTGCGCGTACAGCGAGGTGTCGAGCAATGTCATGTCCGAGAGATAGGCGAGTACGGCGGCCTGCAGGTGGCGTTCGTCAGGTACCTTGCCCACGGCCTTGACCCAGACATCCTGCGTGGGCTCCAGCTTGTCGCGCGAGAAGTAGTGCGTGAGGGAGACGGGCCGGATCTCGATGGGGCGCGGACGCTCCCAATAGCGGCGGATGGCCTCCGGCGCATCGGCCAGGAAGCGCTCGGCAATCTCCCTTTCGCCGAGCAGTTGTTCCGGCGCAGGCACGTCCGGCATGGGGAACTGGTGCTCGAAGCCTTCCTCGTCGAACTGGAAGGATGCCGACATGGAAAAGATCGCCTTGCCGTGCTGGATGGCGACGACGCGCCGGGTCGCGAAGCTCGCGCCATCACGAATACGGTCCACCTCGTAGATGATGGGCACAGACGGATCGCCGGGGCGCATGAAGTAGGCGTGCAGCGAGTGGACGTAGCGATCAGCATCCACGGTGCGCTGCGCGGCGACCAGCGCCTGGCCGATCACCTGTCCGCCGAAGACACGCTGCCAGCCCACCTGCGGGCTCAGGCCGCGATAGAGGTTTTCCTCCAGCTTTTCGAGGTCGAGCGTCTGAAGCAGGACATCCATCGCGGTGCGGGGCTCGGCGTTCGTCTCAGCGTTCGTTTCTGGGCGCGACATTTTCGGCACTCTCCGGCGGTAGGAACGGGCGTCGCTCTCGACTATATAGAAAGCGCAAGTGTCTCAAGCCTATCGGAGTGCGCGGTATGATCGATCTTCTGGTTGCCGGTGGCGGTTATGTCGGCCTCGCGCTCGCCCTGTCGGTCAAGACAGCAGCGCCTCACCTTTCCGTCACGGTGGTGGATGCCGCTCCGGAGGGCGCGTGGAAGCGCGACGAGCGGGCTTCGGCGATTGCCGCTGCTGCCAGCCGCATGCTGGACGTGCTCGGCGTGTGGAGCGAGATCCTGCCGGAGGCCGAAGCGATCCTGCGCATGGACATTACCGATTCGCGCAGTGGCGATCCTGTCCGCCCTGTTTTCCTTACCTTCGAGGGGCTGACGGAGGAGGGTGCCTTTGCCCATATGGTGCCGAACGTCGCCATGGTCGGCGCGCTGCGTAAAGCGGCTGAGCAGGCCGGCGTCGAGATCCGGCAGGGTGTCGTGGCGAACGGATTTTCGACGGATGTGGCAAGCGTCACGCTCAAGCTTGCCTCGGGCGAGGAAATGCCGGCTCGACTTCTGATCGCCTGCGACGGCGTGCGCTCGAAGCTGCGGGATGCTGCCGGTATCAAGACCGTGCATTTTGAGTACGGCCAGTCCGGCATCGTGACGACCGTGGAGCACGAACGCCCGCACGATGGCACGGCCTTCGAGCATTTCCTGCCGGCCGGCCCCTTCGCGACACTGCCGCTTCCCCATAATCGCTCTTCGCTGGTCTGGACCGAACGGACCGAGGATGCGGAGCGTTTGATCGCCAGCGATGATCTGGTGTTTGAGGAAGAGTTGGAACGCCGCTTCGGTCACCGCTTCGGTGCGATCCGCGTGGTCGGCGGCCGCCGGGCCTATCCGCTGGGCCTGACGCTCGCCCGCAGCTTCATCGCGCCGCGCTTTGCATTGGCCGGCGATGCCGCCCACGGCATTCACCCGATTTCCGGCCAGGGCCTCAATCTCGGCTTCAAGGATGTGGCAGCACTTGCCGAAACGATCGTCGATGCCGACCGGCTCGGGCTCGATATCGGTTCGGAAGAGGTGCTGGAGCGCTACCAGACATGGCGGCGCTTCGACACGTTCCGCATGGGTGTCACCACCGATGTGCTGAACCGGCTGTTTTCCAACGACATCACGCCGGTCAGGATCGCCCGCGACATCGGCCTTGGACTGGTCGATCGGCTGCCCGCGCTCAAGTCCTTCTTCATCCGGCAGGCCTCGGGTGCCGCAAAGCCCACGGACCCGAAGATGCTGGCGGGACAGGCGATCTGACGCGATCGCCGACCCTGGTCGCTCCCATCAGTCTTCGATCTTGCGGGCTTCGGAGACGAGCATGATCGGGATGCCGTCGCGGATCGGATAGGCGAGCCGCGCCTTTTCCGAGACCAGTTCGTTTGCCGCACGATCATAGGTGAGCCGCCCTTTCGTCAGGGGGCAGACGAGCAGTTCGAGAAGCTTCGGATCGACGCTGCTGGTGACGCTATCCATATCGGCCTCACTGAAGGATCGTATCAATATCGCCAAAATTGCGGGCCAGCACGATTTCCGTGATGGCGATCAGCGTTTCCGCGCGGGTCTTGAGGTCGGGCGCTTCGAGCAGGGCCTGCTTTTCAGCCGGGCCGAAGGGCGACATCATCGCCATGGAATTGACGAGCGTGATGTTGCTGGCGCGCTCCACGCTGTCCCAGTCCGCCTCCAGCTTGTTGGCGTCGAGATAGGCGCGAAAGGCGGCGAGCAGCGCCTTGCGATCCACCTGGCTGTCATCTTCCGGCCCCTGGAGGTCGCTGAGGAAGGGGGCAATGCGAAAGCTGCGATAGGCCTTGTGGTTGTTGACTTCCTCGAACAGCCGGATGCGGCAGATGCCGGTCAGCGAGATCACGTAGCGGCCGTCGCCGGTTTCGGCAAAGGAGGTGATGCGGCCGATGCAGCCGACCTCGCACAGCGCCTGGGTCATGCCGGGCTCCGCCTCTTCGCGGTCGCTGGACAGCGACGGCTGCACCATGGCGATCAGCCGGTTACCGGACAGCGCGTCGTCGAACATGGTGAGGTAGCGCGGCTCGAAAATGTTCAGCGGCAACTGCGCGCCCGGAAGCAGGAGAACGCCGGTCAAGGGAAAGACGGGAACGGTGGCGGGCAGATCCGCTGCTTCCAGATAACGGGCATTGCCGACGTGCATGGTGTCCACCTTCTTTCCCGCCCCGGCCCGTTTCGCAGCCGGCACGGCGCGTCACGGGCTTCGCGGTGCCGAGGGCTTTGCAGGGCGCAATTCACTCGGAAACAAAATGGGGTTCGCCGGGGCGTTCTCAAGCGCCCCTGTCATATTTCACGAGAAGAGAATTGAGGAAAGCTTCCGCCGCGCCGCGATCGTGGCAGGGTCTTTCGGACCCCAGACCTCGAAAAACTGCAGGAGCTCGCGCCGCGCGCCATCATCCTCGAACGTCCGGTCGCGCTTCATGATCCAGAGCAGGTGGTCTGCGGCGGCCGTCCGGTCGCCTTCCACGTTGCGGATCTTGGCGAGCTTCACGCGGGCCGCGTGGTCATCGGGGTTGGTGGCTATCTGCTGCTCCAGCGCGACGGGATCGCCAAGCTTGCGAGCCTCCTCGATCTGGCCGATCTTCTTGGTGAGGGCGGCAATTGCCGGATCCTTCTGCATTTCCTCCGGCGCGACCGCAAGCTGCTCCTTCGCACTCTCGATATCACCGGCCTTCAGCATGCAATCGACCAGACCGGCGAAGGCGCCGACATGGGTCGGCTCGGCATCGAGCACGGCTGCGTAAAGGCCGGCCGCATTCTCAAGGTCGCCGGCCTCGGCAAGAGCTGCCGCTTCCGTCAGCGCTGCCTCGATCTCCAGCGCGCGGTCATCGGTCGCCGGGCCTGCATTCTTCTCGATGAACTGGCGGATCTGGGTTTCCGGCACGGCGCCCATGAAGCCATCGACCGGGCGTCCGCCCTTGAAGGCGATGACGGCGGGAATGGACTGGATGCCAAGCTGGCCGGCGACCTGCGGATGGTCGTCGATGTTCATCTTCACGAGCTTGACGCGGCCCCTGGCTTCCCGCGCTACCTTTTCGATGACGGGCGTCAGCTGCTTGCAGGGGCCGCACCAGGGCGCCCAGAAGTCCACGAGCACCAGCGTTTCGAGCGAGGCCTGAAGGACATCGCGCGCAAAGGTCGCCGTCGTGGTGTCGGAGACAACGTCACCGGCGGCAGCAGCGGGCGCGGCCGACTGGGGCGAAAACGTTGCGCTGGCCGTCATCGAACTGCCGAAGGAGGCCGCGTAGGGATTGTTGTCGCCGCTCATGATCCTGTCCTCTCGCACTCTCCGCCACGGGGACGCCCGCACCGTCAAGTTCTCTTGTTTCTGGCAGCAAGATCGTATGTCAGGCCGTCACTTTCAAGACAAGCGGCTCGTGGCCGGTCGCTTCCACGAAGCGCAGCAGATCCTTCGTGGCGATGGCGGTCGTCGCGTCGTTGCGCAGCGGATGGCAGTTGATGATCTCCTCCTGCAGGAGGTCGGCATCGAGAATGAATTTTACCGCCTTTCCCGAATCGTTGATGACGCCGAAGGCCGTGACGGCGCCGGGAATGACGCCCAGATATTCCATCAGCTTCTCCGGCTTGCCGAAGGAGACCTTGCTGGCTGCGCCGATCACGGTATGGATCGTCTTCAGGTCAACGGTCGCATGTTCCTCGACCGTCAGCAGGAAATAGTTGTCCTTCTTGTCCTTCACGAAAAGGTTCTTCGTGTGGCCGCCCGGCATGACGTCGCGCAGGGACTGCGATTCTGCGACCGTGAAGACGGGCGGGTGCTCCTTCGTCTCGTGGCGGATGCCGAGATTGTCCAGGAAGGCGAAGAGGTCGTCAGATGTCTTCGGGCTCGCCGTCTCGGCTGCGGGGGCATCGCTCATCATCGGTCTCCTTGTCCTGATCTTCTTGTCCTGCCATAGGCCGCCGCGCCCGCGACGGCAACGCCGATCGCGACAGATCCGGCCGGAATGCCGACGTATCAGGGCTTTGCGGAGAGCTTGCCAAAATTTCTTCGATCTGCCGTCATTTCCTTGTTGCATTTGAAAATGGCTTGAGCCATATAGCGCCCGTCGCCGCAACAAACGGCGGCCGGCGATCCACCGTCTACCCCCGGATCGCAGGAATGAGCGGGTGTAGCTCAGGGGTAGAGCACAACCTTGCCAAGGTTGGGGTCGGGCGTTCGAATCGCCTCACCCGCTCCAATTCTCCAAGATGTCGCAAGCCTCGGTTCGCCGGGGCTTTTGTGTTTTCGGGCTTCGTCATACGGGCAGGGCTTCTTTCGCTTCGGTATGAGCCGGTCATTGCGTCGCCAAGGGTGCCGTGGCGCGGACATTGTGGTCTGGCTTCATCGATTGACCAATGGCCTGGTTGTATCCCGTTCCTCTTCCTGG
Organism: Rhizobium sp. SG2393; assembly: GCF_042610495.1. NCBI lineage: Bacteria > Pseudomonadati > Pseudomonadota > Alphaproteobacteria > Hyphomicrobiales > Rhizobiaceae > Rhizobium > Rhizobium sp. SG2393. Next base: position 83,834 of record NZ_JBHGAP010000009.1, on the reverse strand, counting down.
GAAGCGCAAGAGGGAGCACGTGGCGATTGCGGTTGCGTATCGCCGCGTGGGGTCGAGATTTGGCGGGTCCCACAGGTCCAGCCGACAATGTCCTCCTTGGATGACATGCGGTCGGGGACCGTTGTCTTCACTTTCGCGCGCCAGGGCTTGCGCGGCGTGGATGACAGGGTCTCCCGAGCCCTTGCATTCGGCGTGTTTTGGCGCTGCAATCCGAATTCCAGTCGAGATCGTGCCTGTGTGGCGCGGAATTTTCAACGTGGTGTTTCCAGCAATTAAATGTTGCCATTCCAACATTTATAGTGTTGGTTTTGGCTCAGGGTCAGGAATGGGGCTGCTCAGGTGTTGTATGATGAAGATTTCTTGACGCGACTTGCGGCCGGCGTGCGGGGTCTTGCACCCGTCTGGGCCGTGTCCGACGATGCGGATCTTCGGCTTCTGACGATTTCGGAGAATGCGACTTTTCTGTTCGACGATCCGGCGGCCGAGCGGAAGGTGATCGTCAGGGTGCACCGCCCCGACTACCATTCGGAAGCGGAAATTCTTTCCGAGTTGGCCTGGATCGACGCATTGCGTGCCGAGGGGGTCGTGGCAACCCCGAAACCTTTGGCGGCTGCCGATGGCGGGTTGCTCCAGCGCTTTTCGGATGGAGAGAGCCTGCGGCATGCCGTCGCCTTCGAGCATATGACGGGGAGCGAACCGGATGCGGAGACGGATCTCGTCAAGTGGTATGGCGCGCTCGGCGAAATCAATGCGAGACTTCACGGCCACAGCCGCCGCTGGCGTCGGCCGGCGGGTTTCGTGCGCAAGACATGGGATTTCGACCGGATCATCGGGGCCGGCGCGCATTGGGGCGACTGGCGCGAGGCGCTTGGTCTTGACGCCCAGGGGCGCGCTGTTCTGGAGCGTATGCATGTGCTGCTCCAGGCCCAGACCGCGGCTTATGGCATGGGCAATGACCGCTTCGGCCTCGTTCACTGCGACATGCGGGCTGCCAACCTTCTCGTTGAAGGCGAGCGATTGGGCGTGATCGACTTCGACGACTGCGGTTTTTCCTGGTTCGCCTATGACTTTGCGGCGGCCATCAGCTTCATCGAGCACGACCCTGTCGTGCCCGCCCTGATGGAGGCGTGGCTGGAGGGCTACCGGCGCACCGCGCCACTGGCGCCCGAACAGGTCGCGGCCCTGCCGATGTTCATCATGCTTCGACGCATGCAGCTGACCGCCTGGATCGCCTCGCATGCGGAGACCCCGACGGCCCAAAGCATGGGAACGGCCTATACAGACGGCACGGTGATGCTCGCCGAACGTTATCTTTCCGAACACGGGTGAGAGGATCGCGATGAGCGCTGCAAAAACGGAAATTCTCGACCTCAACCGTTTCGACGTCCTGTCCGCAGCGAGACTGTCGCCGAATCTGGCGGGCAAGGTGGCGCGCCGGCAGGCAAATTTTGGTGCATCCTCCGTGCTGTTCTTCGAGCAGCCGATCGAGATGGTAAAGGCGGAGGGTGCCTATCTCATCGATGCCGAAGGGCGTCGCTATCTCGATGTTTACAACAACGTGCCGTCGGTCGGTCACTGTCATCCGCGCGTGGTGGAAGCCATCACGCGCCAGGTGGCTGAACTCAACATCCACACCCGCTACCTGAATGGCGTGGTGGATGCCTATGCCGAGGACCTGCTGTCGCGGTTTCCGGCCGGGCTCGATACACTGATGATGACCTGCACGGGCAGCGAGAGCAACGATCTGGCCATGCGCATCGCCCGCATTGCCACCGGCGGGCAAGGCTTCATCGTCACCGAGGCGGCCTATCATGGCAATACGGCACTGGTGACGGAGATTTCACCCTCTTCGCTCCGCAAGCGGACGCCCGCCCCTTTCGTCGCCGTCATTCCGGCTCCCGAGGCGCGGGACGGGCGCGATGTCGCCGAGAGTTTCGCGGCCTCGGTCGAGGAGGCGATTGCCGCGCTGAAGGCACGGGGCGTCGCGCTGGCGGCGCTGATCGTCGACACGATCTTTTCCAGTGACGGGATTCATGCCGATCCGCCCGGCTTCCTGCAAAAGGCTGTCGCGGTGGTCCGCCGTGCCGGTGGCGTGCTGATCGCCGACGAGGTGCAGCCGGGCTTCGGCCGCACCGGCGGTGACGAGAAGGGGGAGGGACTGTGGGGCTTTCAGCGCCACGGCCTCGTTCCGGAAATCGTGACGATGGGCAAGCCGATGGGGAACGGGTTCCCGATGGGGGGCGTGGTCACGCGGTCAGACTTCGTGGCGCGGTTTTGCGAGGAGACCGGCTATTTCAACACGTTCGGCGGGAATCCCGTCGCCGCCGCCGCCGGTCATGCTGTTTTGAAGGTGCTGGATGAGGAGGGGCTGGTGCAGCGCGCCCGCACCGTCGGCGCCTATTTCCGTCGCCGGCTAGAGGCATTGATGGGGGTATCTGCCGAGATCGGCGCGGTGCGTGGTGCGGGCCTTTTCCTCGGCCTCGATTTTACGGAGCCGTCAACCGGCGCGCCCGATGCGGCCTTGGCTCGCGCCGTCATCAACGCCTTGCGGGCCCGCGGCATTCTCATCGGTGCGGCCGGCAAGTACGGCGCCACGCTGAAAATCCGTCCTCCGCTTTGTTTCTCCAACGCCGACGTCGATCTCTTCACCGACACGTTGGCCGAGATCCTCGTGCAGCGCAGAGCCGGCGTCTAATCGGGGCTGAACCTTTACAAATGGACGTGGGGCCGGCAGACCCAGGGCTGGTCATGTTTCGTGGTCTGCCGGCCTGTGCTTCAGCCCATGGCCTCGAGTGCTCCGAGGGACTCTGGAAGAATCTGTCCGCCGTCGACGACGATCGACTGTCCCGTGATGTAGGCCGCCTCTTCCGAGGCGAAGAACAGGGCGGCATTGGCAATATCTGCCGGTGTGCCCAGTCGGCGCAGCGGTACAGATGCTTCCATGGCCGCAATGTAATCCGGGCCATTTCCCTCCAGCCCTTCTGTCATGATGTTGCCGGGCATGACGGCATTGACCGTGATGTTCTTCGGCGCGAGTTCGATGGCCGCGGTGCGCATGAAGCCAAGCTGGCCCGCCTTGCTGGCGCCATAATGGGCCCAGCCCGGATAGCCTGTGATGGGGCCGGTGATCGATGAGGTGATGATGATGCGCCCGGCACCGGCGCGCGTCATGGCGGGGAGAACGGCCGAAACACTGAGAAACGTGCTTTTCAGGTTCGTCGCGATGACGTGATCGAAGTCGGCCGCTGTCATTTCGCCGAGCTTCGCCGCGGGAAAGATGCCGGCATTGGCGCACAGGATATCGATAGCGCCGTAACGCTGAACGGCAGCCTCTGCCATGGCCCGGCAGCCCTCTTCGGTGCTCACGTCGGCGCCAAGCCCGGAGGCATGAGGGCCGATCTCGCCCGCGACCGCGTCGGCATCGGCCTGATTGCGGGAAATCACCAGCACGTGCAGCCCGGCCGCGCCGAAGCGAAGTGCGATTCCCTTGCCAATGCCTCGGCTCGCGCCTGTGACGATAACGGTTTTCCCCTGTAGTGACTTCAACATTTCTGACTCACTTTATGTTGTGGTTTGTGGTGCTTTCTGTGGCGAATGCACCAAATTTTGGCTATCGGCTTAAAAGCCGCTCACATTCGGCGCCGACCATGCACAAAAGAAGTGCAATCTCTATCTCCAGTCTTTCCAGTTGCTTGGGCGCGATCGAATGATCTCGCTTTGCTCCGTCTCGTCTATCTTCCCCGAATTTCGCAATGCAGCATGACGCAGAAAATTTATGTTGTAAATCACACATTCATACGACACACTTCCAACAAAATGAATGATCCGGCGGCCGCAGAGCCGACCGCAGCAAAAGGGGAACTGACGATGATGATTTCGAGGCGCAACCTGATGCAGATGATGGGTGCGGCGACCTTTGCGGGGCCGCTGGCTTCAGCCAGCCGCGCCTTTGCGGCCCGCGACAAGGAGCTGAACATCCTGTGCTGGGAGGGTTACAATTCTGCCCAGGTGCTCGATCCGTTCCGCTCCAGCCAGTCGGCGACGGTGAAGGCGGAAAGCCTGACGAACGACCCGACCATGATCAACCGGTTGCGGGCCGGCGAAACGAAGCTCTGGGATCTGATCAACGTCAACAATCCCTGGGCGCGCAAGGTCATGGCGCCGGCCGGGCTGATCAAGCCTCTGCCGCGTGCCGAGTTCGAGCCGTACTTCGACACGATGCTTCCCGACTTCAAGGCACCATATCGCTGGGCCATGAGCGAGGATGGCAAGGATCTGCTCGGCATGGCCCAGCGCTTCGGGCCTTACAGCTTCGTTGTCGATACGGACAAGATCAGCAAGGCAACGGCTGAAGAGCAGGGATGGAACCTCTTCAACGATGCCGCGATTGCCGGCAAATACGGTATCCAGGAGTCGGACGACTGGAACGTCTTCAACATCTTCCTGATCGCCGGCATCAATCCCTTCAAGACCCATGACGAAGCCGAGATGAAGGCCTTCTCCGAGACGGCTGCGAAAGTCTTCAAGGGTGCGAAGATGGTCGGCGACATGGCCTCGCTGAACCAGGCGCTGGTCTCCGGCGAAATCGATCTCTACATGACCGGCGGCACCTATTCGGTCTCTCCGGCCCGCGCAGACGGCTATCCGAACCTGCGCGCCATCACGCCCCTCAAGGGGCCGATCGACGGCAAGGGCGGCATTTCCTGGATCGAGATCACCTCCACCGTCAACAATCCCGAACTCTCGCCCCTCGCCGTCGAATTTCTCAAATACGTGCAGGATCCGGTTGCCGCCCACACCGTGGCATTCGCCGAGGGAACCTTCAATCCGGTCAGCCAGATGGGGAACCCGAAATGCTTCGAGCTCTTCACGGCCGAGCAGCTGGAGGCGATCCAGTGGGATACGCTCGAGGAGGACATGGCGCGGTCTGCCGAATACGACATCGTGCCTGACTACGACAAGGCGCTTGAGCTGATGACGGCCGCCAAGCGTCTTCGCGGCTGAGACGGACAGGACCAGACGGAGAAGAAAATGGGTATCGCGATGATCTCCCCGGCCTTGGACGACACGGACACCGGAACCGAAGCCGCTGCACCGGGGAAGGCCTTGCCGGTGCTGCAGCTTGTCGATGTCCGCAAGGTCTTCGGCGATTTCGCGGCAGTCGATGGTATCTCCGTCGATATCAAGGAGGGTGAGTTCGTCACGATCGTCGGCCCGTCCGGCTCCGGCAAGACGACGCTGTTGCGGATGCTGGCCGGAATGGAAGCACCCTCTTCCGGCTACATCACCCTGCGCGGTGCGCTGATCAACGACGTGCCGGCCGACAAGCGGCCGACATGTCTCGTCTTTCAGTCGCTCGCGCTTTTCCCGCACAAGACCGTGGGGGAAAACATCGAATTTCCGCTGAAGGTGCGCAAGGTGCCTGCGGCGGAGCGCAAGAGCCGCGCGCTGGAGCTGATGCGCATGGTGCGCCTTCCCGAACACTACTACGCCAAGAACGTCATGCGCTGCTCCGGTGGGGAAAAGCAGCGTGTCGCGCTCGCCCGCGCCTTTGCCTATGATCCCGATGTCCTGTTCTTCGACGAACCCCTGTCGGCGCTCGACTACAAGCTCAAGAAGGTGCTGGAAAAGGAGTTGAAGGACCTGCACCGCGAAAGCGGCAAGACCTTCGTTTACATCACCCACTCGCTGGAAGAGGCGATGGTCATGTCCGACCGCGTGGGGGTGATGAGCGGTGGCCGGCTTGTGCAAATCGGAACGCCGGAGGAGATCTACACCAAGCCTGCCACGCGCTTCGTTGCGGAGTTCTTTGGCGAGGTGAACAGCTTCCCGGTGAAGCGCGCGACGGCCGGCGGCTGGATACAGGCCGATGGCAGGCCGATCATCGTCGCACCGACCGGCAAAGAGGTCGGGGAAACCGCGACCATCGTCGTGCGGCCGGAGACGATGCGCTTCGTGACCGGGCCGTCGAGCGCCGACAATCTGATTTCTGGCCGGATCTACAACGAATATTCGCTGGGATCGCGCATGCAGTATCAGGTGCATGCCGGCGAGCGCATCTATCTCGTCGAAGTGGCGCGGGCGGCGGCGGCCGGTCTGGTGGCGGGTGATACGGTGACCATCGGCTGGGATGCGCGCGACGCCATTCTGGTGGGAGACTGACATGAGCGCCATCGTCTCCTCTCAGCAGGAAAAGGCCGAAGGTGCATCCTTTCCTGCTGTCCCCGTCGGTCTCAGGGCAGCCTCTCCGGTCATTCTCCTGCTCGTGCTCGGTTTCCTGGCGCCGCTGGTGACGGTTGCGGCCTATGCCTTTGCGACGCCAAAGAGCTTCGATGTCTTCCGCTCCTTCACGCTCGCCAATTTCGCGGCGATCGTCGAGCCCACGAACACGGTGTGGACGTCCTTTGTCTGGTCGCTTTCCTTTGCGCTGGCAACGACCGTGCTGCTGGCCGTCATCGCCTATCCCATCGCCTATGGTCTCAACCGCATGTTCGGCAAATGGGCCGGCTTCGTCAGCGTTCTCTTCGTCTTTCCGCTCTTCGTGTCGGAAAATGTCCGCCTTTATGGCTGGGTGCTCTTCTTCATCAAGAACGGTGTTCTCGATGGTGGCCTGAAGTGGCTGGGTTTTTCCGGCGGGCCGGAACTCCTCTATACGCCGGGCGCCACGCTGTTCGGCATGCTTTATGTCTACCTGCCCTTCATGCTGTTTCCGATGTCTCTCGGCCTTGCCATGATCCCGCGCGATCTCGTTGATGCCGCACGCGATCTCGGTGCCGGACGGCTGATGATCTGGCGGGAAATCGAACTGCCGTTGGCCATGCCCGGCATCCTGATCGGCATGCTGCTGACCTTCGTGCTGGGGGCAGGGGCGATTGCCGAATCCAAGATCCTCGGTGGCCAGTCCGTCATCACCATCGCCCAGGATATCGAGATCGCCTTCACCTATGCCCAGAACTGGCCGCTCGGTTCGGCCCTCGCCCTGCTCCTCGTGGTCATCGTCAGCGGGCTGGCCCTCTTCATGCTGTCGAAGCTCGATCTCGACCGCATTCTTGGCCGGAGGTGAGAGAATGGAAACGCGTTCACAGATCCATGCGCGTGCCTTTGTGAAGGCCTGGACCGGCTTCGTGGTCCTCGCGCTTTACCTTCCGATCGTCTGCGGGGCGCTGGCCGGCCTTTCGAAGGGGCGCTATTTCGGCTTCCCGGTCCGCATCTTTTCTACGGAATGGTGGGGCAAGACCGTCGCTTCTCTGGAAATCCAGACGCTGGTGCAGAATTCGCTTCTCATCGCCTTCATCGTCACGCTGGTTTCGGTGTTCTTTGCCTTCTTCGGTGCTCTTGCCTTTGCCCGCTACGACTGGAAGGGTCGGCGACTGTTCCAGAAGGCGATCCTTTTGCCCGTGTTTTTCCCGCAGCCGGTGCTCGGGCTTGCGCTCCTTTTGTGGTTCAATGCGATCGGCATCAATCCGAGCTGGCAGACGGCCGTGATCGCCCACCTCGTCTGGATCGTGCCGGTCGTGACGCTCGTCATCGCCATCCAGGTCTATTCCTTCGACCCGACGCTTGAGGAGGCGGCGCGCGATCTGGGTGCCAGCCGCTGGTTCATCCTCAAGGAAATCACGCTGCCGATCCTTTGGCCGGGCATCTGGTCGGGTGCGCTCTTTGCCTTCCTGCTTTCCTGGGGCAATTTTCCGCTGTCGCTCTATACGGCCGGCGTTGATTCCACGATCCCGAAATGGCTCTATTCCAAGATGGTTGCGGGATATTCGCCGATGGTGCCTGCGCTCGGAACGATGAGCACGCTCTCGGCAGCGACCCTGCTTCTGGCGGGCGGGTTGGTGATCATGATCCTGCGCCGCCGCCAGCGTGATGCGTGAGAGAGAGCCATGAACTGGAAGACCGAACGTCGATCCTTCTACTATCAGGGCGCCCCGGCGCCTGATGATCCCGTGCTGGAAAGGGGAAAGGTGGCGCTGCTGGTCATCGACATGCAGAACACCTATCTGGAGCGGCCTGATCCGGCGGGTCTCTCGGGCGAGGCGCTTGAGCGCTATCGTGCGTGGACGCCGTTCCACGAGCGCATGCACCAGACGGTCATTCCCAACAACCAGCGTTTGCTGGAGCATTTCCGGACCCGCGGGCTGGACGTCCTTTTTGCTCGGATTGCCTGTCTGCGGCATGACGGGCGGGATCGGTCCCTGAGCCAGCGCAAGCCTGGATGGAACAACCTGCTGCTGCCGAAGGACGAGGCTGCCTCGCAGATCCTGCCGGAGATCGCGCCCAAGGCGGACGAGATCGTGGTGACCAAGACCACCGACAGCGCGCTCACGGGGACGAACCTGCGGCTCGTGCTCACCAATATGGGCATCACCCACGTGGTCTGCAGCGGTATCTTCACCGATCAGTGCGTGTCTTCCACCGTCCGCAGCCTGGCAGACGAGAGCTTCGATGTGATCGTTGTCGATGATGCCTGCGCGGCCGGTGCGATGGACCTGCATGTCAGCGAACTCGAGCGCCTGCACATGATCTACGCCAATGTGATGATGACCGACGAAGTTATCGGCTATCTGCCGGCTTGAGATGGATAAGACGGGCCGGGATTGCGGGCGTTGCGTCCTTGTGCTGCCCTGTCCTTCTTGCCAGAAAGAAAGCCAAGGGCATGTCGGCCGTGCTGCTCTGTGGCAGAGGGACAGGAGCCAGCTGCAGCAAATGGACGATCGATCATGAAAAAACCGAAGAGCATTCGCCAGGAACGAATCCTGACCGAACTCACGCAGGCGCCGAGCCTGCGGGTCGCCGAACTTGCGCGACGTCTCGACGTCTCAACGGAAACCATTCGCCGGGATCTCGACGAACTGACAGGGCAGGGCCTGCTCAACCGCACCTATGGCGGCGCCGTGCGCTCGCTCTCCACCGAGCCGTCCGTCACCGAGCGTCACATGCTCTTCGTCGCCGAGCGCGAACGCATCGCGCGGGCGGCAGTCCAGATCCTCAAGGGTGCCCGCGTGCTGATGATCGGCTCCGGGGCGACGACGGTGCATACGGCGCGGCGGATTGCCGTGGAGATGCGCGACATCACGGTCCTCACCCATTCCTTCGGCGTGGCGACGGTGCTGGCGATCAATCCGACGATCAAGGTCATCATTCTGCCGGGCGACTACCATGCCACGGAAGGTGCGACGGTCGGCGCTCATACGGTGTCCTTCCTCAACGGTTTCTATGCGGAATTTGCCGTTCTGGGCGCAAGCGGGCTCGGGCCGGACGGTCCCTCCGATGCCCTCATCGAATGCGGTGCGGTCTACACCACGATGATGGCGCGTTCGGCCCGCACCGTGGTGGTGGCCGACCATTCCAAGCATGATCGGCTGTTTCCAGCGCGCTATGCGCCATGGAGTGCCGTCGGCAATCTCGTAACGGACAAGGCACCCGTGCAGCCGCTCCTTGACCGTCTCGCCGCCAATGCCGTGACCCTCACGCTCGCCTGAAACCTTTACTCGACGGAAAGCGCGCCATGACCCCCAACCCTCATCCGGCCATCCGCCGGGCCCGGGATTTCGGTATTCCCTTTGACGGCGTGCCGGGCCCTTTGAATGCGCTGACGGATGTGCCCGGGGTGCATGTCGGATTTTCCACCCTCGTGGAGGAGACGCCCCGTCTGGGCCGGCGCCTTCCGGTGCGCACCGGCGTGACGGCGATCGTGCCGCATGCAGGTTCAGCGGAACCCGTTCCGGTGTTTGCGGGCGTTCATCGCTTCAATGGCAATGGCGAGATGACCGGCGCGCACTGGATCGAGGATGGGGGGTATTTCGTTGGTCCGGTTCTGATTACCAACACCCACAGCGTCGGGATGGTCCACCACGGCGCCGTGCGCTGGATGCTGGACCGTTACCGCGACACCTTCGATGGCGGCGAGCCCCTGTGGCTGCTGCCGGTCGTGGCCGAGACCTATGACGGGCTTCTCAACGATATCAACGGCCAGCATGTGACGCTGGAGCATGTCTTCGAAGCGCTGGACGGGGCGGCTTCAGGCCCGGTCGCCGAAGGCAATGTCGGCGGCGGGACCGGCATGATCGCCTACGGCTTCAAGGGCGGTACCGGTACTGCCTCGCGTCGGGTCGATGTCGGGGCATCCTCCTTCACGGTCGGTGCGCTCGTGCAGGCCAATCACGGCCAGCGCGACTGGCTGACGATTGCCGGCCGTCCTGTCGGTCGTCTGCTTTCCCAGTCTGATCCGGTACTGGCGGAGCGCGGTTCGATCATCGTGGTTCTGGCAACCGACCTGCCGCTGGCGCCACATCAGTTGCAGAAACTCGCCCGGCGCGGGGCGATCGGCATCGGCCGCAACGGCACCGTCGGTGGAAACAGTTCGGGCGACATTTTCCTCGCCTTTTCCACGGCGAACCCACATCCCCTGCGCCACCGTGCCGGACCCGTGCTCAGTCTCGAGATGATCAACGACGAGTTCCTCGACCCCATCTATCAGGCCGCCGTGCAAAGCATCGAGGAAGCTGTCGTCAATGCCATGGTCGCTGCGCGCACGACCGGCGGCACGCCGCACGACCGTTACCGCATCGAAGCCATCGATGCAGCGGCCGTCGCGCGCCTGCTTGCCCGAGATCTGGCGTCCGGCTGATGCCGTATCGCCCGTGCGCCCTTCCAGGACTTTCTGCCTGGTTGTGCCGGCAGTGCATGGTGCCTTTCAGACTTCACGACGCTTCGAACTGATCGGCGAGGGCGCTGGTCAGCTGTGAGGCAAAGCGGGCGGCGGCGACGGGCAGGGTGCGGCCTTTCAACTGGCCGAGATAGAGGATGCCGGCGGGCACGTCGCGCCCGTCGAGTGGCCGCGAGACCATGTGTCCTGTCGATGTCTGGTCGGACAGGCCGATGGGGATCTGGAACGTGATGATGTTTTCCGCAACGGCGTGATTGCGCAGGAATTCGAAATTGTCGGACTGGATGACCGGATCGAGGCGCACGCCGGCAATGCGCATGGCGATGTCGAGCAGGTGGCGCACACCATAGGCCGTCGTCGGCAGGGCGATCGGGTAATCGACGCAATCCGATAGCCTGACCATCGCCTTGGCGGCCAATGGATGGTCAGGTGCCATGACCACATGAACAGGCTGGCGCACCCGGATCAGCGTCATGAAATCGGTAAGGCGCACGGGTTCGAAGACGATGGCGAGATCGGCGCTGTGGTCGACAAGCGCGTGCTCTGCTGCCTCGCGGTCGCGCAGGTGGACGCCGAAGGTGACGTTCGGATGCTCCTTGCGGTAGAGCGCGATCTGGCTCGGCAGGAAATAGGGTAGCAGTGCCTGGCTGCAGGCAATCGACACATGGCCGCGCCGCACACCCGAGAGGTCGGCGATCTGGGAACGCACCCGCTCCATGTCCGACAGCTGGTTGCGGATGTGGTGGATGTAGATCTCGCCGGCCGCCGACAGACGCACGCCATGCGGCAGGCGCTCGAAGATCGGCACGCCCAATTCCTCTTCCATCGCCAGAATACGCCGGTTGAGCGCCGTCGAGGTGATGGCGAGCGTATCGGCGGCGGCGCGGATGGAGCCGGCCTTCACGACGGCATCGATATAGCGGATGGAGGCGAGGTAACGCATGGATGGCCCTGTGCCTGTGCTGCATTTTTTGCAGCGGCCCGGCGAAAACATAGCACAAGACAGAAGCGCGTCCATCTGGATTACTGACGTCCGAAAGCCGGATGCGCAAGCCCCCTGAACCCGGGCTGCACCGGCGCAACGAACAGCGGGGAACGTTCACATGTCCAGGATCCTGATGCCCAATCGTCGCCAGTTTCTGATGAACTCGGCCGGTCTTGCCGGTGCGGCGGCGCTCTCCGGTCTGCTGCCCGCCGGCATGGCGCGCGCTGCCGGTCTCACCGTCGGCTTCATCTATGTCGGCCCCAAGGACGATTTCGGCTACAACCAGTCCCACGCCGAAGGTGCGGCCGCCGTCAAGGCGATGGACGGCGTGACCGTCGTCGAGGAGGAGCAGGTTCCCGAAACCGTCGATGTGCAGAAGACCATGGAAAGCATGATCGGCTTCGATGGCGCCACCCTGCTCTTCCCCACCTCCTTCGGCTATTTCGATCCCCACATCCTCGCCGTCGCGCCGAAGAACCCCGAGGTTCGCTTCGAACATTGCGGTGGCCTGTGGACGCCGGACAAGCCGAAGAATGTCGGCTCCTATTTCGGCTATATCGGCATGGGCCAGTATCTGAACGGCATCGCCGCCGGCTATGCGACGAAGTCCAAGAAGATCGGCTTCGTGGCCGCCAAGCCCATTCCGCAGGTGCTGCTCAACATCAACTCCTTCCTGCTCGGCGCCCGCGCCGTCGATCCCACGATCACCTGCCAGGTGATCTTCACCGGCGAATGGTCGCTGGCGGTGAAGGAGGCGGAAGCCACCAATGCGCTCGCCGACCAGGGCGTCGATGTCATCACCTGCCATGTGGACGGGCCGAAGGTGGTGATGGAGACGGGTGCGGGCCGCGGCATGTATCTGTGCGGCTACCATGCCAACCAGAGCGCGCTGGCGCCCGAAAAGTACCTGACCGGCGCGGAGTGGAACTGGGCCAAGGTCTATACGGATATGGTCAAGACGACGCTTTCCGGCGGTACGATCGAGAATTTCGTGCGCGGGGGTCTCGCCGACGGCTTCATCAAGATGAGCCCGCTCGGGCCCGCCGTGACGCCGGAGGCCCGCACCCGCTTCGAGGCCGTGCAGGCCGAGATCATGAAGGGTGGCTTTGCCGCGATCAAGGGTCCGCTGAAGGACAACAAGGGCAATGTGGTCGCCACCGCGGGCCAGGCCTTCGTCGAGACCGATGTCGCCTTGGAAAGCATGGACTACCTCGTGGAAGGCGTCGTCGGCTCCACCTCCTGAGGGCATCGCGCGAAACAGGAGGCGGGAACATGAGCCTGCAGGTCGAACAGATGGCATCGCTCGCCGGCCGGACCGGCTTCCTCACGGAGGCCGGCGCCCGCCGCATCGAGGCGGCCGTGCTGCCCTTGGCGGCGCTTCTGGCGGGGATGGTCGCCTTCGCGATCTTCCTCGCCCTCATCGGCAGGTCGCCCGGCGAGTTCTATGCGCTCGTCTTCAAGGCTGGCTTCGGCACCGCCTTTTCCTGGACGAACACACTGACGCGGGCCGCTCCGCTGCTGCTTGCGGCGCTCTGCGTGGCGCTGCCGGCGCGGCTTGGCCTCGTCATCATCGGCGGCGAGGGGGCGATCGTGCTGGGCGGCGTTGCGGCCGGTGCCGTCGCCATGCTGATGCCGGGCCTTCCCGCAAGCGTCGGCATCACGCTCATGGCGGGTGCGGGGATGGCGGTCGGCGGGCTCTGGATCGGCGCGGTCGGCGCGCTGCGGCACCTGCGCGGCGTCAACGAGACGATTTCGAGCCTGCTGATGGCCTATATCGCCATCGCGCTGATGAACCACCTGATCGAGGGGCCGCTGCGCGACCCCGCCAGCCTCAACAAGCCCTCGACGGCGCCGCTGCCTGAAGCCTGGCGGATCGGCGACATGCCCGGCATCGGCGTGCACTGGGGCCTCGCCTTCGGCATTCTCGCCTGCATCGTCGCCTGGGTGCTGATCGAGCGCACGACTGTCGGCTTTGCGGCCCGCATCGTCGGCGGCAATGTGCGCGCCGCCGAGATCCAGGGGCTGCCGGCCGGCACGCTCGCCATCGGCTTCACGGCGCTCGGCGGTGCCTTTGCGGGCCTTGCCGGCATGTTCGAGGTGGCGGCGATCCATGGCTCGGCCAATGCCTCGCTCGCCGCCGGCTATGGCTATACGGGCATTCTCATCGCCTTCCTCGCCCGCCACAACGGGCTCGCCATCATCCCCGCCGCCATCCTGCTCGCCGGCATCGAGGCCTCGAGCGGGCTGGTGCAACGGCGCATGGACCTGCCGGATGCGACGGTGCTGGTGCTGGAGGGCATGGTGTTCATCGCCATCCTTCTGTCCGACACGCTGCAGGGCCGTGTCCGGTTCCTCGCATTCCTTGAGCGGAGGCAGAAATGACCGACGACATCGGCCTGTGGGGCGTGCCCCTCGCGATCCTCGGCGGCGCGATCCGCGTCTCCACCCCCTTCATCTTCGTCTCCATCGGCGAATGCCTGACGGAGCGCTCCGGCCGCATCAATCTCGGGCTGGAAGGCACGCTGGTGTTCGGCGCCATGAGCGGCTATGCGGCGGCCTATCACACCGGCTCGCCCTGGCTCGGCACGCTGGCCGCCGCCTTTTCCGGCCTGCTCTTCGGCCTCCTGCACGGCTGGATCTGCCGGCTGCCGCGCGTCAACGACATCGCCATCGGCATTGCCCTGATGATCTTCGGCACCGGCCTCGCCTTCTTCTTCGGCAAGCCCTACGTGCAGCCTGTCGCACCCGACCTTCCGGCCATTCCGCTCGGCTTCTGGTCGAGCCTGCCGCAGGTGCAGGCGGCGCTGAACGTCAACGTGCTCTTCCTCGCCGGCATCGTGCTCGCCTTCTCCACCGCCTGGATGCTGAAGAACACCCGCATGGGCCTGACGATCCGGGTCGCGGGCGACAGCGCGGATGCGGCCCGCGCGCTCGGCATCGACGTCAACCGTGTCCGGCTGTGGTGCACGGCGGCGGGCGGGGCGCTTGCCGGCGTCGGCGGGGCCTATCTCTCGCTCTATTATCCCGGAAGCTGGAACGAGGGCATTTCCTCCGGCCAGGGCCTGATGGCGGTGGCGCTGGTGATCTTCGCGCGCTGGAACCCGGTGAACTGCCTCTACGCCTCGCTGCTCTTCGGCGGTGCCGGCGCGCTCGGCCCGGCCCTGCAATCGGTCGGCGTCACCAGCGGCTACTATCTCTTCTACGCCGCCCCTTACGTGCTCACCCTCGGGCTGCTGGTCGCGACCAGCTCGCGCACCCGCGCCATGCCGTCGGCACCCGGCGAACTCAGCATCGTCAAATGAACAGCGCCGCGCGAGCGGCCAAGCGAATGGAGACCCGAGATGACCACCGTCCAGGCCGATCCCTATCTCTGGCCGTACAATGGCGACCTGAGACCGGAAAACACGGCGCTCATCATCATCGACATGCAGACGGACTTCTGCGGGCCGGGCGGCTATGTCGACAAGATGGGCTACGACATCGGGCTCACCCGCGCGCCGATCGAGCCGATCAAGACGGTGCTCGGCGCCATGCGGGCGAAGGGCTACCACATCATCCACACCCGGGAGGGGCACCGTCCCGATCTGTCCGACCTGCCGCCCAACAAGCGCTGGCGCTCGCAGCAGATCGGCGCGGGCATCGGCGATGCCGGTCCGTGCGGGCGCATCCTCGTGCGCGGCGAGCCGGGCTGGGAGATCATCGACGAGCTGAAGCCGCTCGCGGGCGAGCCCATCATCGACAAGCCCGGCAAGGGCTCCTTCTGCGCCACAGACCTCGAACTCCTGCTGCGCACCCGCGGCATCGAGAACATCGTGCTCTCGGGCATCACCACCGATGTCTGCGTGCACACCACCATGCGCGAGGCAAACGACCGCGGCTTCGAGTGCCTGCTTCTGGAGGATTGCTGCGCGGCGACCGACCCCGGCAACCATGCCGCGGCGATCAAGATGGTGAAGATGCAGGGCGGCGTCTTCGGCTCGGTCTCCGACAGCGTCAAATTCGTCGAGGCCCTGCCATGAGAGTTCCGGCCGAGCAGCACCAGACGCCCGCCCGCGCCATCGGCGTGGAAACGATCGGCATGACCATGCGTTTCGGGTCGTTCACGGCGTTGAACGACGTGTCGATCCGCATCGACGCCGGCTCGTTCCACGTCCTGCTCGGCGAAAACGGCGCGGGCAAATCCACCCTCGTCAAATGCATGATGGGCTTCTACCGGCCGACATCGGGCCAGCTGGCGGTGGAGGGACGCGAGGTGGAGGTGCCGGATCCGCGCGCCGCCCACGATCTCGGCCTCGGCATGGTCTACCAGCATTTCACGCTGGTGCCGTCGCTGACGGCGGCGGAAAACCTGGTGATCAGCCGCGCCGACGTGCCAGCCCGCATCGACTGGAAACGCGAACGTGCCGCACTCGCCGCCTTCATGGAGACGATGCCCTTTGCCGTGCCGCTCGATGTGCCGGTGGGGCGGCTGGCGGCCGGCGAGAAGCAGAAGCTGGAACTCCTGAAGCAGCTCTATCTCGGCCGTCGCTTCCTCATCCTCGACGAGCCGACCTCGGTGCTGACGCCGGCGGAAGCCGACGAGCTGCTCGGCATGGTGCGCGGCCTGACGACGGCGGGCGAGCTCACCTGCCTGATGATCTCCCACAAGTTCCGCGAGGTGACGGCCTTTGCCGATCAGGTCTCCGTGCTCCGGCGCGGCGAGTATGTGGGCGGCGGCCGGGTGGCCGACCTTTCGACCGCCGAGATGGCGGCCATGATGATCGGGGAGAAGGAACTGGTGCGGCCCGCAGCGCGCGTGGCGATCAACGGCGCGCCGGTGCTGACGGTTGCCGGTGCGAAGGCGCCGGATCGCTCGGGCCTGAAGACCATCGCCATCGACGATCTCTCCGTTCGTGGCGGGGAAATCGTCGGCATCGCCGGCATTTCCGGCAACGGGCAGATGGAGCTGATGGAGATCCTCTCCGGGCAGCGGCCGCTTGCTGACGGCAAGGTTCAGGTTTGCGGCACGCCGTTTCGTGCCACGCGTCACGAGATGCGGGCGCTCAACGTGCGCACCCTGCCGGAGGAGCCGCTGCGCAATGCCTGCGCGCCGAAGATGAGCGTTGCCGAAAACATCTTCTTCCGCGACTTCGATTTTGCGCAAGGCAAGGGCAAGGTCTGGCTGGACCGCCGCCGCATGGCCGGGCTCGCAGCGAAGCTCATCGGGGAATACAAGGTCAAGACCGCCTCGCCGCAGACACCCATTGCGGCGCTTTCCGGCGGCAATGTGCAGCGCGCCGTGCTGGCCCGCGAACTCAGCGGCAAGGTGGACCTGCTCCTGATCGCCAATCCCTGTTTCGGGCTCGATTTCTCCGCGGTGGCGGAAATCCGCTCCCGCATCATGGCGGCCCGCAATCAGGGCGCGGCCGTGCTTCTGATCAGCGAGGATCTCGACGAGATCCTCGAACTCTCCGACCGCATCCTCGTCATGTCGGAAGGCGCCATCGTCTTCGAGACGCCGGCTGCCGGCGCCGATGTGGGGGAGATCGGAAAACACATGGCGGGGCATCACTGATGGCGATCATAAAGGCCAGACCCTTCGACTTCACGCTCGTGCCGGACAAGACCGCGCTCGTCGTCATCGACATGCAGCGCGACTTCATCGAGCCGGGCGGCTTCGGCGCCACGCTCGGCAACGACGTGACGCTGCTTGAGGCGATCATTCCGGCGACCGCACGGCTGATCGACGGTTTCCGCCGCGCCGGCCTGACGGTCATCCACACGCGCGAGTGCCATGCGCCCGATCTTTCCGACTGCCCGCCCGCCAAGCTTTCGCGCGGCAGGCCCTCGCTGCGGATCGGCGATCCCGGCCCGATGGGACGCATCCTGATTGCGGGCGAGGACGGAGCCGACATCGTTGCCGCCCTCTACCCGCTGCCCGGCGAGACCGTGATAGACAAGCCCGGCAAGGGCGCGTTCTACGCAACGCCGCTCGGCGAGATTCTGCGGGAAAAGGGCATCGCCCAGCTCGTTTTTGCCGGCGTGACGACCGAGGTCTGCGTGCAGACCACCATGCGCGAGGCGAACGACCGGGGATACGAGTGCCTTCTCGCGACCGATGCCACCGAAAGCTATTTCCCCGAATTCAAGAAAGCCGCCATCGACATGATCACCGCACAAGGCGCGATCGTCGGCTGGGCGGCCACCGTGGACCAGATTGTCGAGGCCCTTGATGCGTGAGACCCTGCATATGGCACAATTCCTGGCAAACCGCTGGAACGAGGCGCCTTTCGAACATTTTCGCGAAGGCGTGGAGATCTGCCGTCTGGTGAAGGGCGAGCCGGAGCTGGCGCTGCTGCGCTATGCGCCGGGCGCCAGCGTCCCGCAGCACCGCCATACCGGGCTTGAAACCATCCTCGTGCTGGAGGGCTCGCAGAGCGACGAGAACGGTCACTACGGCCCCGGTTCGCTCGTCGCCAATCCCGAGGGAACGGTGCATTCCGTCTCCTCGGAGGAAGGCTGTGTCGTGCTGATCCAGTGGACGAAACCCGTCGAAATTCTCTGACATCCGGAAGTGCCGCCATGAACACACTGCCCTTCACGCTTGCCAGCCTTGGCGCCGCCTATGCCGCCGGCAAGAGCCCCAAAGCCGTGATCGAGGAGGTCTACCGGCGCATCGCGGAGGCTGACGATCCCGGCATCTTCATCCATCTCGCGCCGAAGGAGACCGTGCTGGCCGCCGCCGACGCGCTCGGCCCCTACGATCCGGCAAAGCCGCTCTACGGCATTCCCTTCGCGGTGAAGGACAATATCGATGTCGCCGGCATGCCGACCACCTGCGCCTGCCCGGCCTTCGAATATGCCGCGACGGCCGATGCCTTTGTCGTGGCGAAGCTGCGCGCGGCGGGTGCCCTGCCGATCGGCAAGACCAATCTCGACCAGTTCGCGACCGGCCTCGTCGGCGTCAGATCCCCCTATCCGATCCCGAAGAACGCGATCGATCCGCTGATCGTGCCGGGCGGCTCCAGCAGCGGCTCGGCCGTGGCGGTGGCGCGCGGCCTCGTGCCCTTCGCGCTTGGAACGGATACGGCCGGCTCCGGCCGCGTGCCGGCCGCGCTCAACAACATCGTCGGGCTGAAGCCGACGCTCGGCACGCTGTCGGCGAGCGGCATGGTGCCGGCCTGCCGCACGCTGGACACGATCTCGATCTTTGCCCTGACGGTGGAGGATGCCTTCGCCGCCTATTCCGCCGCAGCCGGTTACGACGCCGACGACGCCTATTCGCGCGATCTTACCGCCCCCTTCCTCGAAACGCCGGGGGCCGGCTTCACCATCGGCATTCCCGATGCCGCCTCGCGCCTGTTCTTCGACGATGTCTTCCAGGAGGCCTCCTTCGAGGCGACGCTTGCGACGCTGGAAGGACTCGGCCACCGCATCGTGCCGCTCGACTTCACGCCTCTCTACCGCATTGCCGCGCTGCTTTACGAGGGCGCCTGGGTCGCGGAGCGCTACGCCGCCATCGAGACGGTGATCCGCGACACGCCGGAGGCGCTCTTCCCGGTGACACGCGGCATCATCGGGCGGGCCGAAACGCTGTCGGCGGCGAATGCCTTCCGCGACACCTACCGGCTCGCCGATCTCAAGCGTGCCGCAACCCCGCTGCTGGCGGCGGTCGATATGCTCTGCGTGCCCACCATCCCGCGCTTCTTCAGCCTGGCGGATCTCAAGGAGGATCCGGTCAACCCGAATTCGAAGCTCGGCACCTACACCAATTTCGTCAACCTGCTCGATCTCTCCGGCATCGCCGTGCCGGTCGCGGCACGGGCCGATGGCCGGCCCGGCAGCGTGACCCTGCTGGGCAAGACCGGGCAGGACGGGCGCATCGCCGGGGTCGCGGCGCGCCTGCAGGCCGACGCCGCCCGCCCGCTCGGCGCCACCGGCTGGGCCTATGAGCCGGCCGAGGCCCCGGCGCCGGCCGCCGGCCCCGGAGAAATCGCCATCGCGCTGGTCGGCGCCCACATGCGCGGCCTGCCGCTGAATGGCGAGGTGACCCGGCTTGGCGGCCGCTTCCTTGCCGAGAGCCGGACGGCGCCCGAATACCGTCTCCATGCGCTTGCCGGAGGGCCGCCGCGGCGGCCGGGGCTGGTGAGGGCGGAGGACGAGGGGCAGGCGATCGCGCTGGAGATCTGGGCACTCCCGCTCGACCGGTTCGGCGCCTTCATGACGGGCGTTCCCGCGCCACTTGCAATCGGGACGGTGCGGCTGGCGGACGGCACGGCCGTCAAGGGCTTCCTCTGCGAAACGGCAGGCCTCCCCGGCGCCGAGGACATCACCGCCTTCGGCGGCTGGCGCGCCTATCTGGCCTCCATATCCGGTTGAGGGATACGATCCCCTATCTCCGATGAGCGTCGTGGGCCCTGTTTTCGCCTGGGTAGCGCACGGCAGGCGCAGGGGGAGGTGTCGCAGGAGGGGGCGGATCGGCGTTTATCGTCCTGACTGGAACCTGTCGGCCGGCGCATGTGTTGAGGGTGCAAAGGAGAGCATCATGGCCATTGCACCCGTCGATCCCACACCTGTGCCCACCCCCGGTCCCCAGCCGGGCCAGGACATGCCGCCGATCGGCAACCCGACGCCGCCGATCCGGGAGCCGGAGCCGGACCGGCTGCCGGACGAGGCGCCCGAGCCCAATCCGGATGAAAACGACCAGCCGCCCCAGCAGGTGCAGCTTCATTAGAGCGGCGTTCGATCCGACAGGATCAGATCGGCGCTTATGGCGCACTTACCGACACATGATCCCGTCGGTTCCGTTGCGTGGCCATCGGGCCGCACTCAGGACGCACCCAACACGACAGCCGGGCGGGTTCCTCCCAGGAATCCGCCCTTGTTCGTGCGGAACAAGCAGGCGACGGGACGGTTTGGCTGGGTAAACTCGAAGCTGGAGATACCCATGTCCGACGAACAGATCCGCCGTCCTGCCCCGCCCTATTCCGCCGCCCACCAGTCGCCACCGGGCGAGACCGAGCGGATGAACCCCGTTCCCGACCATGGCGAGCAAAGCTATTTCGGTGCCGGCCGTCTCGCGGGCAAGGTCGCGCTGATCACGGGAGGAGACTCGGGCATCGGCCGGGCCGTGGCGATCGCCTTTGCGCGGGAGGGCGCCGATGTGGCGATTGCCTACCTCTCCGAAGACGACGATGCCGAGGAAACGCGTCGCCTCGTGGAAGCTGCCGGCCGGCGCGCGCTGCTCCTGCCCGGCGATCTCGGCCAGGAGAACCACTGCCAGGCAGTGATCGAGCAGACGGTAACGACGCTCGGCCAACTGGACATTCTCGTCAACAATGCCGCGCGGCAGCGCAGCTTTTCCGACATTGTCGACATCACGGCGGAGGAGTGGGATGCAACGTTCCGGACGAACATCTTTGCGCCCTTCGTCCTTTCGCGCGAGGCAGCCGCGCGCATGAAGGCCGGAAGTGTGATCATCAACACGGTGTCGATCCAGTCGCGGCAGCCCTCGGCCCATCTGTTGCCCTATGCAAGTACCAAGGGCGCTCTTCTCAATTTCACGGCGGGTCTCGCCGAGATGCTCGCGGACAAAGGGATTCGGGTGAACGCCGTGGCGCCGGGGCCGATCTGGACGCCGCTTATTCCCTCGACCATGCCGGAGGAGAAGGTAAAGGACTTCGGCAAGAAGACGCTGATGGGCCGCGCCGGGCAGCCGGCAGAACTGGCAGGAGCCTATGTGCTGCTCGCCTCTGACCTCGGCAGTTACATGACCGGTGCCGTCATTCCCGTCACGGGCGGGGAAATCATGATCTGACGCACGTCCTTTTGAAGGGCGACGACAATGGCGCGCTGCGGACCATTCCGCAGCGCGCCTTTCGTTTCTAATGCCCTATGGCCGGGTTTTCGGCGGTGGTTTCCCGTCGTTCCGTTTCTTAGCCGCGTGCGTCGCCCTGCTGCGTGGGATTGGCAAGCGTCTCTCCCACAGCGTCCTTGCCCGCGCGGGCTTTTCCACCATCCGGCTCGCCCTCGATCATGGCCGATGTGTTCATGGGAGTTCAAAGGCACCCAAGGGATGGCATCTTGTGTCTCCCCGGAATTTCCATGGCAATAATATCTTTGAATAGATGGAACTAATGATGCAAAACCGTGTTCTTTTGCTGTCTATTTCTAATGGAGAATACGCCGTATATACCGAATATTCTATTTTTATATATGTAAATATGCTTTCATTTCGCATGTGACGGGAACAATTGCGATGCAGGACCATTGTTTATTCATGGTCCTCAACGCGAGCGTTTGCAAATTCATGTCATCCCTCCAGCGGCACCACACTTTCCAGCCTGTTCCTCCCCCTTCGCTTGACATCAGGGACGACGTGGTGGCGCTGATCCCGGCGTTGCGTGCGTTCGCCCGGACGTTCACGCTGAACGTTTCCGATGCGGACGATCTCGTGCAGGAGACCTTGATGCGCGCCCTGCGTAGTATTGAGCAGTTCCAGCGCGGCACGCAGCTGAAATCCTGGCTCTTTACCATCATGCGCAACACCTACTGCAACCAGTACCGGGTCCGCGTTCGGGAAACGCCGGGGCCGGTCGAGTGCGTGTCCAGCAAACTTGTCAGTCAGCCAACGCAGGAATGGGCCTGCATGGAGGCCGATCTGCAAGCCGCACTGGCCCGGCTTCCGACCGACCAGCGGGAGGTTCTGATGCTCGT
Organism: Rhizobium sp. SG2393; assembly: GCF_042610495.1. Taxonomy (NCBI): domain Bacteria; kingdom Pseudomonadati; phylum Pseudomonadota; class Alphaproteobacteria; order Hyphomicrobiales; family Rhizobiaceae; genus Rhizobium; species Rhizobium sp. SG2393. Next base: position 61,485 of record NZ_JBHGAP010000009.1, on the reverse strand, counting down.
TGGCGGGCTTGGCTTTTCCTACGAAGAGGCAGCCGAAATCCACCAGTGTGCGGTGGGCACGATCAAGAGCAGGCTCAGCCGGGCACGGGAGGCACTGGCTGTCGAACTCGGCGGCCGTCCGCTGCCGGCATAGCCTGCCCGCATCTTCCCCGTGTGGACGTCGAGGAGACAGACATGTCAGACCATCATGATCCCAAGGCGCGCGTCGAGAAGGACGCGGAGGGCCAGTTTGCCAAAACGCAGGCCGGTGGCGACAATAACGGCGTTGCCAGCGCCAAGCCGCGCGTGATCACCGGCAGCGACGATGCGACCACGCACAGCCGTCCCGACAAGAAGCGACGCCCGAAGGAATGGAGCGTTCATCACGATCTTGATGGCGGTCGGCGCTAGGGCGCATATCCACCGAAATGGCAGCGCGTCCGTTAAACATTGGGCGCCGTGGGCGCCGCTTTGACTGGCCGCCTCCTCTCCCACCGCCCTCGCTATCCTGCCCAACGGTTCTCGCCGCGGGCGGGGCCTTCGCATGGGCGCGGCGACCTTTCTGACGGCACATGGCGATCGCTCCGATCACCGCGTGGTGAACCGATCCGGCCGCCGGGGCGTAGACCCGCGGCAAGGAAAGGAACGTGGGATGAAGAAACCCGAGTCCGCAAAGCCGAATGGTGCCGTGACGGATGACCGCGTCGCGGCACTGATGAGCAAGATCAAGCAGGAAGACGTGCCAGAACGTCTGCTCGAACTGGCACGCGAACTTCAGATTGCCATTGATGGCAAGCGCGGCAACTGACAGCCGCTTGGCCCAAGGGTGGTAGGATTTCCCGCCCCATTGGCACGATCAGATGCCTCATGGATGTCTCAGGGCGACTGGTCGATGGCGTGGGGCGAGGGCCGTCCGGGCGTATCGGAATTTCCCCGCTGCGATAACGCGAAGGCTGCCAGGGCGATGACGGCAATGAGAGCCGCGAGCATGAGGCCTCTTTGCATGAAATTTCCTTTTTTCTCTGTGTGTGCCGCGTTCGCCGGACTGGAAGGCGCCCGGCCTAAGCGGCGAGGGTCGTGAATGTTCCTCCCGCGGCTGTATCGGTCGATTGTGGACACCGGCCGCTGCCCCTTTGTCTGTCGCCGGAACTTTCCGTGCCGCAGACGGTTTGAGCCCGGTACCGTGTCTTTGCTCGAGGGGAGTGCATCATGCAGGGCATCCATACGCCGCATCAGGATCTGGCCGAGCGTTACCTCCAGCTCGGTGGACGCCGCCAGGCGATCATCGATGACAACAAGGTTTCCGTCCGCCAATGGGACGACGAGCCGGAAGAGGCCGACGACTTCTGGCGCGTCCATATCGAGTCGCTGGACGAGACCAGCCGGCGCGAGGTTGCGCTTCTCCTGCCATCCGTATCCGAAGAAGCCGATCGCGAGTCTTGAAAATGGCGCGGACAGGCTCGGCGCGCGGGGCCGGCACTTCGCAAGGGCTCGATGACGCGGACAGGGCCTTCCTGATCGGCCTCGCCCGCGGTCTTGCCGGCGCGCTGCTGTTTTGCCTGCCGATGCTCATGACCATGGAGATGTGGTTTCTCGGCCTCTACATCCATCCTGTGAGGCTCCTCGTGCTCTGCGCGGTGAACCTGCCGATGCTCGTGCTGCTGGCCCATTATATCGGCTTCGAGAAATCGATCTCCTGGCGGACGGCCTGCCGGGATGCGATCACTGCCTATGGGCTCGCCATTGTCGTCTCTGCCGGTTTCCTCCTGATGTTCAACGTTCTCGGTCCGCAGTCGCCGGCCGAAACGCTGGTCGCGACAATCGCGCTGCAGGCCGTGCCGGCCAGCATCGGCGCCCTGCTCGGACGGAGCCAGCTCGGCGACACATCGGACGGTGACAACGAGGACGATGACAACGCCGTTCCTGAGACGGGCTACGGGCGCGAACTCTTCATGATGGTGGTGGGCGCTCTCTTCCTCAATCTCAACGTCGCGCCGACGGAGGAGATGAACCTCATCGCCTTCAAGATCACACCCATCCACACGCTGCTGATGGTGGTGACGTCGATCGTGCTGATGCACGGCTTCGTCTACGCCGTGCAGTTTCGCGGCGGCCACAAGCGGGCGGAAGGGGCGGGGTGGTGGCGACCCTTTCTCGTCTACACGATCCCCGGCTATGTGCTGGCGCTCCTCGTCAGCCTCTACGTGCTCTGGACCTTCGAGCGACTGGAGAGCGTTTCCCTGCAGCAGATCATCACGACGACGGTGGTGCTGGGCCTGCCGGGCGCAATCGGCGCCGCCTCGGCACGGCTCATCCTGTAACGCCGTCCGGAGAAAGGCGCACGACAAATGGCAGTCAGCATGGATCCCGCAAGCCGCAAGGGCCAGTCGTCCCATTGGGTCGAGTGGGTGACTGCGCTTCTGTGCAGCCTGCTTGTCGCCGGCCTCTTCGCCATGATCGTCATCGACATCGTGCGGCACCGGGAAGAACCCGCGCGTTTCGAGGTCACGGCGACCGCCATCGAGCCGGCCGACGGGCGATACCGGGTCACCATCGCGGTCAGCAATCCCTCGCTTTCCACGGGCGCGCAGGTGCATGTGCGCGGCGATCTTCTGCGCGACGGGCAGGCGATCGAGAGTGCCGACGTGACGTTCGACTATGTCGCGTCCGAATCCTTGGAGGAGGGGGCGCTTTTCTTTGCGGGTGAGCCGACGCCGCAAACGTTACGGCTGACGGTCCTCGGCTACACCGACCCCTAAGATTGGTCGCGGCCTGGGGTGGTTTGATTTCCGTTTCGGAAGGTTTTTGGTCTACACTTGGCGTCTTCGTTGCCCGAGCCGGTGACGGAACCGGTCCCGTAAGTCGGCAGGTGCGGGACGTCTTCTGGTGCGCTTTCGACCGAAGCTTCGCGGACCCGACATGCATGTCTATCTCTTGAGCCTCATCGACCGCGACCGTAGCGAACGGGCCGATCGTCATCTCGCCTTCCTGCTCGCCTTCGTGGCGGGCGGCATCAATGCCGGCGGCTTCATGGCCGTGCATCAATATACATCGCATATGTCAGGGGTCGTTTCCGCGCTGGCCGATCATCTGGTGCTCGGCGAGTGGGCCTTGGCTTTTCTCGGCGTGTCCTCCTTTTTTGCCTTCGTGATCGGTGCGGCGACATCGGCCATTCTCATCAACTGGGCGCGTCAGCGGGATCTTCATTCGCAATATGCCATCCCCCTGTTGTGGCAGGCTCTATTGCTCGCCACCTTCGCTGGCAGTGCCCGTTTTGCGGATGTGAGCCTGCTTGGCCACGCGGTTCTGGTCATCATGCTGCTGTGCTATGTGATGGGCCTGCAGAACGCGATGATCACCAAGCTTTCGGGTGCCCGCATCCGCACCACCCACGTCACGGGCATGGTGACGGACATCGGCATCGAGATCGGCAAGTATTTCTATCGCAACGGCGCGATGGCGCAAAAACCGGTGATCGCCGATCGTGCCAAGCTTGCTCTCCTGACGATCATGGTCAGCCACTTCTTCCTTGGCGGTCTCTGCGGAGCCGTGTTATTTGCCTGGCTCGGCCTTGCCGCCTCCTTCGTCTTCGGCCTGCCGCTGATGGTGGTCGGCACCTATCCTCTTCTTGCAGATGCGCGCGAATGGGCGGCCACGCGCAAGCGGGCGTGAACGGCGTTCGGCAGATATCAAATCCACTCATGCTGACATCAGCAATCCGCGATTGACGGCAGCCTGCGGTTGACCCCTCATGGCGAAAACAAGAGGGGAATCGCATGTCGTCCACACTCATCAGCGGGGCGTTCCTCGCCGCGCTCTTCTATGTCCTCATTCCGGGTCCCGCCTTTCTGGCGCTTCTCGGCATCGGCGCCGGGCAGGGTCGCAAGGCGGGCGCCTTCTTCATGGGCGGGCATCTGGCCGGCGACCTCGTCTGGTCGGCGCTGGCGCTTGTCGCCATCGTCGGTGCCAAGACGCTCGGGACGGTGATTTTCGATGCGCTCGGCCTTGCCTGCGGACTCTATCTGGCCTGGATCGGCTGGAGCGCGCTGACCGCCAAGCCCAAGGCGGATGGCGGGCCGATCGCCGTCGTGACGCATCCGCTGCGCCGGGGGCTGATCTTCGGGCTTACCAACCCCAAGGGCTACCCGGTGGCGCTCGCCACCTTCACGGCCCTCCTGGCCGGTTCGGCCAATGCGCTCGATTTCGACGCGCTGCCGGTGCTGCTGGCTGCTTCGCTTGCCGGTTTCCTCGTTGCCGATGTCATCCTCATCGCCATCATCGGGGCGGGTGTGGTGCGACGCTTCTACCGCCGGCACGAGCGGCTGATCGTCAGGCTTTCTGGCCTGCTTTTCCTCGGCTTTGCCGCGCAGGCCATCTGGCATGCGGCACCGGGGCTCCTGGGGCTGAAGCGCGCCTGAGGCCGGCCGCCTTGAACTTGTCGCGAGGGCGGCTTACCTCGGATCGGCGGGCGAGAGAATCAGGCTCGCCCCGACATTCATCGCCTGCCGCAAGGAGCTGCCATGACCGAGACGCGTGCCCTGAACCCCGCCGTGACGGACTGGAACGGGCCGCATGGCCTGCCGCGTTTCGAGGCGATCAGCGACGCCGATTTCGCCCCCGCCTTCGATGCGGCACTCGCTGAACACGAAGCGGAAATCGATACGATCGCCAACAATCCGGAGGCGCCGACCTTCGAGAACACGATCGTGGCGCTGGAAATCGCCGGTGATGCGCTGTCGCGGGTGTCTTCTGTCTTCTGGTGCCTTGCCGGAGCCAATACCAACGATGCGATCCAGGCGCTGGAGCGCGAGATTTCGCCGCGCATGTCGCGCCATTATTCGAAGATCGGCATGAATGCGGCGCTCTTTGCCCGCATCGACAGTCTCTGGGAGACGCGCGAAACCCTCGACCTCGATCTGGAAGCCACCCGGGTGCTGGAGCGGCACTGGAAGGGCTTCGTGAAATCGGGTGCGAAGCTTCCGCGCGAGGAGCAGGAGCGCCTGGCTGCCATCAACGAGACGCTCGCCGGCCTCGGCACGCGCTTCGGCCAGAATGTGCTGGCGGACGAGAAGAGCTGGGCGCTGTTCCTCGACAGCGAAGCCGATCTTGCCGGCCTGCCGGGCTTCCTGCGGGATGCCATGGCGTCGGCCGCCCGCGAGCGCGGCCGCGACGGCGCCTATGCCGTCACCCTGTCGCGCTCGATCATCGAACCCTTCCTGACGTTTTCCGAGGTCCGCGCCTTGCGCGAACAGGCTTTCAAGGCCTGGGTGGCGCGCGGCGAAAACGGCGGCGAGACCGACAATCGCGGTGTCGTGGCCGAGACGCTGAAACTGCGCGCCGAAAAGGCTGGCCTGCTCGGTTACGCCAATTACGCGGCCCTGAAGCTCGACAATACGATGGCGAAGACGCCCGAGGCCGTGAACGGGCTGCTGAGCCAAGTCTGGGAAAAGGCCGTGGCGCGGGCACGCGAGGAGGAGGCCGATCTGCAGGCGCTCGCATCCGCCGCCGGCAGCAACGAGACGATCATGCCGTGGGACTGGCGCTTCTACGCCGAAAAGCTGCGCGCCGAGCGCTTCAGTTTCTCCGAAAGCGAGCTTAAGCCTTATCTGCAGCTCGAAAAGATCATCGATGCATGCTTCGACGTCGCCAGCCGCCTCTTCGGCATCACGGCGGTGGAGCGCAAGGACGTGACGGGCTATCACCCGGATGTGCGCGTCTTCGAGATCCGCAATCGCGACGGCGGCCTCGTGGCGCTGTTCCTCGGCGATTATTTCGCGCGCTCGTCCAAGCGCTCCGGCGCCTGGATGAGTTCCTTCCAGTCGCAGCACCGGCTGGATCTGCCGAACGGGGCCAAGGGCGAGATCGGCATCATCTACAATGTCTGCAATTTCGCAAAGCCCGCGGCCGGCCGGCCGGCGCTGCTCTCGCTTGATGATGCGCGTACGCTCTTCCACGAGTTCGGCCATGCGCTGCACGGCATGTTGTCGAATGTCACCTATCCCTCCGTGTCCGGCACGGGTGTCTCGCGCGACTTTGTGGAACTGCCCTCGCAGCTCTACGAGCACTGGCTGACGGTGCCGGAGATCCTGAAGACCTATGCCGTGCATGTGGAGACCGGCGAGCCCATGCCGCAGTCCCTGCTCGACAAGGTGCTGGCGGCGCGCACCTTCAATTCCGGCTTCGCGACGGTCGAGTTCACGGCCTCCGCGCTGGTGGACATGGCGCTGCATACGATCCCGGCGCCGGAAGACCCGATGGCCGTGCAGGCCGAGGTTCTGGAGCGCATCGGCCTGCCGCGCGCCATCGTCATGCGGCACGCCACGCCGCATTTCCAGCACGTCTTCTCCGGCGACGGCTATTCGGCGGGCTATTACTCCTACATGTGGTCGGAAGTGCTGGATGCCGATGCCTTCGCGGCGTTTGAGGAAACCGGCAATGCCTTCGACCCCGGCATGGCCGAGAAGCTGAAGGCCCACATCTATTCCGTCGGCGGCTCCATCGATCCGGAAGAGGCTTACAAGGCCTTCCGGGGCAAGCTGCCGAGCCCGGATGCGATGCTCGCCAAGAAGGGGCTGGCGGCCTGACGGCGCCAGTCCTGATCCGGCTCAAAGTCTTCTTTTCGCATTTCCGGGCGCAAAACTGCTGCACACCTTTGCCGGAAATGCCGGCTGTCACGGAAACTTCGTCGCGACGTTACGAAATGGTCGCAACGCCGTAACGTGACTGACACTGCGGGCGCTCATGGTCCCGCGATCAGGCCTCTGCCTGCTTCGCGACCGGAGCCTCCGCCATGTCCATCCTCGCGCGCACCTATTCCCGCCGCTCCTTCCTGATTTCCTCCGGCACGCTCGGTCTTGCAGCTACCTCCGCGCTGTCGGCGCCCTTCTATGCCCGCAATGCACAGCGGCCGGCATTTTCGCTTGGCGTGCAGTCCGGCGATGTCGATGGCGGGTCGACCATGGTCTGGACGCGGACGGATCGGCCGGCGAGGGTCAGCGTGGAATTGTCAACGACCGAAAGCTTCGCCGACCCGATCCGGCTCGCGCCGAAGGATGCGCTGCCGCGGAGCGACCATGCGGTGAAGTGGCTCGCCGAGGGGCTTTTGCCGGACCAAGACTATTTCTACCGCTTTCGCGCCCATGACATTGCCGATGTCAATCTGGTCTCGGAAGCCGCGACTGGTCAGTTCCGCACTGCGCCGCTGAAGCGCCGGGCCGTGCGCTTTGCCTGGTCGGGCGACACCGCCGGCCAGGGCTGGGGCATCGACGATGTCGGCATGAAGACCTATTCGACCATGGCCTGGCACCAGCCGGATTTCTTCATCCATTCCGGCGACACGATCTATGCCGACAACCCCATCCCCGAGGAGATCGCGCTGAGGGACGGCACGGTCTGGAAGAACCGCATCGTCACGGACGAAAAGCGCGAGGTGGCCCGCACGCTGCCCGAATATCGCGGCCAGTGGAAATACAATCTGCTGGATGACCACGTGCGCGCCTTTAATGCGGCCTGTCCGACCTTTTACCAGTGGGACGACCATGAGGTTTTGAACAACTGGTCTGCTTCCACCGATCTTGGCGGCGACCCGCGCTACCCGGAGAAGGACATCTCCATCTACGCGGCCCGCGCGGCGCGGGCCTTTGACGAGATGACGCCGATCCGCGTGCCGCCGACGGAGCCGGGGCGGATATTCCGCAAGGTCTCCTATGGTCCGCTGCTTGATGTCTTCTTCCTCGACCTGCGCAGCTATCGCGGCGAGAACCAGGACGAGAAGAGCGGTCTTCTCGGCTGGCGGCAGATCGACTGGCTGAAGCGGGAACTTGCCGCCTCGCGCGCGCTCTGGAAGGTCTTTGCCTGCGACATGCCGCTCGGTCTCGTCATCTGGGACGATTATGGCCGCAAATCCGGCATCGAGGGCGTGGCGGATGGTAAAGGCGGTGCGCCATCGGTGCGGGAGGGCGAGATTGCCGATCTCCTCTCCTTCATGAAGCGCAAGGGTATCCGCAACACGATCTGGCTGACGGCCGACGTGCATTATACCGCCGCGCATCACTACGATCCGGCGCGCGCTGTCTTTAGCGATTTCGATCCGTTCTGGGAGTTCGTGTCCGGTCCCCTGCATTCCGGCACCTATGGGCCGAAGCCGCTCGATCCCACCTTCGGGCCGGAGGTGCGCTTCATCAAGGCGTCCGGCGGCGGCATCGACAGCAACCTGCCACCGTCGGCCGGCCTGCAGTTCTTCGGCCTTGTCGACATCGCCGCCTCCGGCGAGGCGATGGTGCGGCTGATGGACCGCGAAAATCACGAGCTGTGGCGGGTGACGCTTCAGCCGGAAGGCTATGTCGGTGTGTGAGGTCGCGGCCTCACTCCACCGCGGCTTCGAAGGCGCCGGCAAAAGCCTGCCCTCGCGTTCGCGCATGGCCGCCCTGTCCGGCACGGCAGGGCTTTGCGCGCTTCTCCCCCTTTCGCAAATGCGGAAAAAGCTGTATGAGCCCCGTCAATTGAAGATTGCGACCCTCAGGGGTCTGCCCGAACCTCCGAGATTCCAAACATGAAAATGCGCAATATTGCGATCATCGCACACGTTGACCATGGCAAGACGACGCTCGTGGACGAGCTCCTGAAGCAGTCCGGCTCCTTCCGCGAGAACCAGCGCGTTGCCGAGCGCATGATGGACAGCAACGATCTCGAAAAGGAACGTGGCATCACGATCCTGGCCAAGGCGACCTCCATCGAGTGGAAGGACACGCGCATCAACATCGTTGATACGCCCGGCCACGCCGACTTCGGCGGCGAAGTGGAGCGCATTCTCTCGATGGTGGACGGCGCGATCGTTCTCGTTGACGCTTCGGAAGGCCCGATGCCGCAGACCAAGTTCGTGGTCGGCAAGGCGCTGAAGGTGGGCCTTCGCCCGATCGTGGCGATCAACAAGATCGACCGTCCGGACGGCCGCCACGAGGAAGTCATCAACGAAGTCTTCGACCTCTTCGCCAATCTCGACGCCACTGACGAGCAGCTCGACTTCCCGATCATGTACGGTTCCGGCCGCGACGGCTGGATGAACGTCAACCCGGAAGGCCCGAAGGATCAGGGTCTCGCGCCGCTGCTCGACCTTGTGCTGGAACACGTTCCGGCTCCGACCGTCGAGGAAGGTCCGTTCCGCATGATCGGCACGATCCTGGAAGCCAACAACTTCCTCGGCCGCATCATCACCGGCCGCATCGCTTCGGGCTCGATCAAGCCGAACCAGCCGGTCAAGGTTCTCGGCCAGGACGGCAAGCTCATCGAAACCGGCCGTATTTCGAAGATCCTCGCCTTCCGCGGCATCGAGCGCACCGCGATCGAAGAAGCGCATGCGGGCGACATCGTCGCCATCGCCGGCCTCTCCAAGGGCACGGTTGCCGACACCTTCTGCGATCCCGCCATCACCGAGCCGATGACGGCGCAGCCGATCGACCCGCCGACGGTCACCATGTCCTTCATCGTCAATGACAGCCCGCTCGCCGGCACCGAAGGCGACAAGGTCACGAGCCGCGTCATCCGCGACCGCCTGTTCAAGGAAGCCGAAGGCAACGTCGCGCTGAAGATCGAAGAGGCTGAAGGCAAGGATTCGTTCTTCGTGTCCGGCCGCGGCGAACTGCAGCTCGCCGTTCTCATCGAGACCATGCGCCGCGAAGGTTTCGAGCTCGCCGTTTCCCGTCCGCGCGTCGTGATGCACAAGGACGAGACGACCGGCCAGACCATGGAGCCGATCGAGGAAGTCGTCATCGATGTGGATGAAGAGCATTCCGGCGTCGTCGTGCAGAAGATGTCCGAGCGCAAGGCCGAAATGACGGAACTGCGCCCGTCGGGCGGCAACCGCGTGCGCCTGAAGTTCCTGGCCCCGACCCGCGGCCTCATCGGCTACCAGTCGGAACTCCTGACCGACACGCGCGGTACGGCGATCATGAACCGCCTGTTCCACGACTACCAGCCCTACAAGGGGCCGATTGCCGGCCGCGTCAACGGCGTGCTTCTGTCGAACGCCTCGGGCGAAGCCGTGGCCTATGCCATGTTCAACCTCGAAGACCGCGGCCCGATGATCATCGAGCCGGGCGAGAAGGTCTATCAGGGCATGATCATCGGCATCCACTCGCGCGACAACGACCTCGAGGTCAACGTGCTCAAGGGCAAGCAGCTGACCAACATCCGTGCCGCCGGCAAGGATGAGGCCGTCAAGCTGACCCCGCCGATCCGCATGACGCTCGACCGCGCGCTTTCCTGGATTCAGGACGACGAGCTGATGGAAGTGACGCCGAAGTCCATCCGTCTGCGCAAGATGTATCTCGATCCGAACGATCGCAAGCGTTTCGAAAAGATGAAGTCGGTCGGCGCCGCCTGATCCGCGCTGCATCCCTTTCAAAATCGTTAAGGCCTCCGGTTCGAGCCGGGGGCCTTTTTGTTGTGCGGCGTCCCTCTGGTTGCTTGCGGGACAGGTTAGCTTTGCGTTAACTTTTTTGGCAGGGCCGCAATGAATGTTGCCTGTGAGTTAAGCCGATCGTTCGCCGCCGCGGGATTCCGTTACGGGGACCTGCCGGTCTAGAGTCCTGCCATGAAGACAGTATCCATCGAAGTGAGGCCGGGGGAGCCGGATGACGCGGCCGCGATTTCGGCTGCGCATCGGGAAAGCTGGCTTCAGGCCTACAAGGGGCTCATTCCGCATCGGGCGCTGCTGCAAATGGTCAATCGCCGCGACGAGCGGTGGTGGCGTCGCGCGACGCGCGGGCCGGCTACGCTGATGGTGGTCGAGATCGCAGGCAACATCGCCGGCTATGCGACCATGGGGCTCAATCGCGCCCGCGCCCTGCCGCAGGAAGGCGAGGTCTACGAGATTTATCTGCGTCCCGAATATCAGGGCATGGGGCTTGGCCGCATCCTCTTCACCGAGGCGCGCAACCTTCTGAAATCGCTCGGGTGCCGCGGCCTTGTGGTCTGGTGCCTTGAAGACAGCCACCATGCCGACAGCTTCTTCCGGGCGGCCGGCGGGCGCGACATTGCCGAGGGCATGGAAGATTTCGACGATACGCTTCTGAAGAAGATCGGTTACGTCTGGGACTGAGGCCGCGGTCGACTGAGGAACGGTTGTTCGGCCATGCGGGCCCTCACTCCGGAAGGTGTCGCGACGGTTCCCCGGCCTTGTCGCCGCGCTCACCGTGATAGACCGGTGTATCGCTGCCGCATTGGAAATCCGGGGCGACCGTGTCGGCGACGTTGCGCGCCAGTGCGTTGGCATCAGCATTGGCGAGCGCATCGACGAAGCCGACCATGCAGCCTTTCTCTTCGGCTGTTGCAGCGACGCGCGAGATCACAAGCACTTGTCCCCGGCGCTTGGGATCGACGGCGCCGGTATCCGGATCGATATTGTCAAGGAACCAGCGCAGGATCGCAGCGCGTGGTCGATCGTTTCCGTCACTGCGCCATTCGATCTTGGTGCCAACGGAATTGAACGCGCCGAAGGTCTCGAAGCCCTCATCGATATACGACTGCGGCACGGCGCCGAAGAAGAGCGACATGCGCAGATCGCCCTCCTTGAAGTAAACCGGCAGTCCGTCCAGCCCTTCACATTTCAGGCTGACGCCCATCCCCTCCTCTTCGGAAAGCTTTTCACAGGCGTTGGTATCAAGATCCGTGTAGCGGCTTTCGGCCGCGAAGCCCTGTACCGCAAAGCCGGGGCCGACAAGGGTCATGCCCAAGGCGGCGAGCATCCCGCACAGATTCTTCGTTCTCGCGTTTCGCCATTTCATGGTCATCGCCCATTTTTACCTTACCGACGAAAGTGATGTTGCGTCCGGCACCGTTTCGCTCTATCGGACAGGCAGCTTTTCCAGCCCCGTTCCTGAGGACCATCATGCGTATTGATGCAATTTCCATCGGCAAAAATCCACCGGAAGATATCAACGTTATCGTCGAGGTCCCCGTCGGCGGCCACCCGATCAAGTACGAGATGGACAAGGACGCCGGCACGCTGATCGTTGACCGCTTCCTTTACACGCCCATGACCTATCCGGGGAACTACGGCTTCGTGCCGCACACGCTGTCGGACGATGGTGACCCGATCGACGTGCTGATCGCCAGCACCCGTCCGCTGGTCCCGGGCTGCGTCATCAATGTCCGCCCGATCGGCGTGATGATGATGGAAGACAATTCCGGCAAGGACGAGAAGATCGTCGCCGTGCCGAACTACCACCTCACCAAGCGCTACGACAAGGTCAAGGAATACACCGACCTGCCGGAGATCACCCTGCAGCAGATCGAGCACTTCTTCGAGCACTACAAGGATCTGGAGCCCGGCAAGTGGGTGAAGGTCTTCGGCTGGAAGGGTGTGGATGTCGCCAAGCAGCTGATCGTCGAGGCGATCGAGCGCGCCAAGGCTGAAAAGGCCAAGTAAGGCCTGTCGCGGCGGGGTTCATGCCCCGCCGAAGAATGCCAGATAGACGGATTTGAAACGCTCCGGATCGGCCTCGATCCGGAGCGTTTTCAGTCTCGCCGTCTCGCCGGACTGGAAACGGATCGCGCTTTTCGGGATGTCGAAGGTCTTTGAAAGAAGAAGGATGAGGGCTGCATTCGCCTTGCCCTTTTCCGGCGGCTCGGCCACGCGCGCCTTCAGATAGGCCGTGCCGGCGGCATCGCGCTCCACGCCTTCCACCTTTGCGCGCCCGCCGCCCGGCGTCAGCCGGACGGTGAGGCGCAGGTGGTCGGCATGGACCGTCAGGGCGTCAAGCGGCGTCGTCCGGGTCACACGCCGAGGAGCGCCGGGGCGATGGTCGTGTTCAGCAGCATCTGGATGAAATACAGGATGACGAGCACGACGAGCGGCGAGAGATCGACGCCGCCCATGTCCGGCAGGATACGACGGATCGGCCGGTAGAGCGGCTCCGTCAGCTGGTAGAGCGAGCGGCCGATCATGTTGATCGCCTGATTGTTCACGTTGATGACGTTGAACGCATAGAGCCAGGAGAAGATGGCCGATGCGATGATCAGGAACCAGGCAATGTTGATGATAAAATTCAAGGTGGCGATGACCGCGAGCATACGCTTCTCCAAATCGTTTGGTGCTTGACATGTAGTCATTGCCGCCAGACCCGGCAAGCCCGCGCGCATCCGCTGGTTTCGGCATGTTTAACGCGATAACGCCAAATGTGGTCGGCTCATCCGCCTGCGGCTGAAAATTGTGCGGGCTGCCCGTGCTTTGCGCGCACATGGCTCGCTTCCTGTCCCTCGCGCAGGAATACAAGCTGAAGGAAGTCCTCCATCCAGCGGCGCAGGGCCGCGTCATAGAGGAAGCGGCCGTCGAGGTGCTGGCGGCCAATCTGGGCATTGGGGAGATCAAAGCGATGCGCGCCGTGGACGACCCAGCGGTGCATCATGGCACGCGTCAGCTCGCCGTGGAACTGGATGCCCCAGGCGTTGTCACCGTAGCGGAAGGCCTGGTTGGGATAGGTCTCGCCGGTCGCCAGGAGGTCGGCGCCTGCCGGCAGGTCGAAGCCCTCGCGGTGGAAATGATAAACCATGTCCGGCCAGGCCATCAGCGCTTCGCCAACGCGGGTGGGCTTCAGCGGATACCAGCCGATCTCGGTCAGGCCCCTTTCATGCGGGGCAACGGTGCCGCCCAGCGTCTTCACCAGCATCTGGGCGCCCAGACAGATGCCGAGATAGGGCTTGCCTTCCTTCAGCGGAATTTCGATCCAGTCGATCTCCTGACGCACATAGTCTTCGGGATCGTTGGCGCTCATCGGGCCACCGAAAATCACCGCACCCGCGTGGCGGGCCAGCGTTGCCGGAAGCGGATCGCCCAGAACCGGACGGCGGATATCGAGAAGGAAGCCCTTCTCTTCGAGAATCTGGCCGACGCGACCGGGGCTCGATCTCTCCTGATGGAGGATGATGAGAATGGGCTTCTGGGCAGGCCTTGCAGGCATGGAGGACTCCGGTGACCGATCAGATCGTTTCGGCCTTTTCCTCCCCGAGGTGCAATTTTGATGCCACCTGCTGGCGCTGGACGATCCGGTCACGGCCGGAGACGCCGAGGAGATCGCCGATGCGCCACAGCGCATGGTCTTCCATCTCGCTGCGATTGCCATCCGCATAAACGATTTCCCAGAGCATGCCCACCAGTTCGATCTTCTGCTCCTCACTCAGGCTGCGGTTCAGCAAGGTGGTGAAATGGTAGTAGTCGATGGCTTCCTTTTCGGCCGTTTCGCCGGCCACTATCAGCGCTTCGATCGTGGTGTCGTCCAGCTGATAATGCTCGCGGACGACCTGCCGGAGCGTGTCGCGCTCGGTGTCCATGATCTGGCCATCGGCCTCCATGACCTGCATGCAGAGCGCGATGACGGCCACGCGCGGGTCGTCCGGGGTGAAGCTGTGGCTGGCATCGGGGCGGGTGAGACTATCGATAAAGCTGCGCAGGCGGTCAAACATCCGGTGTCCTCAATAGAGCCGAGCGGCGGCTTTTTCATCTGCCTGCGGATCACGGACGCCGGGGTCGTCGGGCGGCCGGCCGAAGAAGGGATCGACCACCTCGGCTTCGACTTTTGCGGCGGCTTTCGAGGGTTGCGTGACGGCCTGTGCGGGCTTTGCAGCCTGCCTGGCGACCGGCTTGGGCTCCACCGCCTTTTCGGCGGTTGCAGCGGTCTGCAGCACCTCCGGTGTTGCGACAGGGGCCGCCGGCGCTTCGACCTTTTTCTCGACGATGACGGGGGCGGGGACCGGGGCCGTTGCGGTGACGACGACGGGCGTCGCAACCTTCTGCGGCTCCTGTACCTTCGCCGCCGGCTTCACGGGCGGCAGGCTGCGGATCGCGGCTTCCGCGTCGATGACCTCGCCGCTGCCTGGCACCACCGGTGTCTTCCACTCGAAAGCGTCGAGACGGCCGGTGACCGGAGAGACCGGCTGCCAATCCGCGCTGGCGACGCCATCGGCGATCCATGTCGCATCCCGTGGTGCCTTCAGCGCCTGGCTCATCCAGTGGCGGATACGGGCGACATCGCCGGTTTCGGCCTCCTCGATATCGGCAAGCAGCAGGAAGGCCTCTTCGCTCGGCGCCATGCGCGCGGCGGCTTCCGCCTTGGCGCGGGCGGTGGCGAATTCGCGGGCGTCGAGCGCGGCTGAAGCCGTTGTCAGAAGAGAGATGGGGTTGTTCGGGCGGATCGTTTCGAGCTTGGTCGCGCGTTTCAGGCGGTCGAGCGCGCTATCGCCGCTGCGGGCCCGCACGTAGAGCTTGGCGATCTCCGGATGGGCTTCCTGCTTCCACGCCTTTTCGAGGATGGAGGCGCCCTTGCGCAGATTGTCCTCGCGGAAGAGAGCCTTGGCGGCGACCAGCGCGGCGGGCACGAAGCCGTCCGAAAGCTTGAGGGCCGTCTGGGCATCGTCGCGGGCGCCGCGCGGGTCGGCTTCGAGGCGCGACTGTGCGCGCGCCGTCAGCAGCACGGCCTTCTTGCGGTCGGCCTCCTTGCGATCGATGACGTGGGCGGCGCGGATCTGGTCGATCATGTGGACCGCTTCGTCCCAGGCGCCGGCCTGGCTCTTGTGGTCGAGTGTGGCAAGGGCTGCCCAGGCAAGATGGGGTGCATTGGCGGCGGCGCGCTCCGCATATTGGCGGGCGGCTTCGCTCGCGCCGAGGCGGCTCGCCTCGAGATAGAGGCCGCGCAGGCCGAGTTCACGGGTTTCCGGGTCATCCGCCATCTGTTCGAACTTGCGGCGCGCATCGTCATAGCGCCCCTCGATGAGGGCGGTCTGGGCTTCCAGAAGGTGAATGAGGGGCTCCTGGTCGGCGCGGATGAGGCCGCGGGCGCGCGCGGTCATCTTGCGGGCCAGCGTGGCATCACCGGCACCGGCGGCGATCAGGCCGGTCGAGAGCGCCTGATAGCCGCGGTCGCGCTTGCGGGCGCGAAAGTAGCGGGTGATCGTGTGGGGCGAGAGCATCAGCGTGCGCACCAGCCAGATCGCGAAGAAGATCACCGCCACCAGCGCCACCAGCACGGTGGCCGCCACCATCAGCGACATTTCGATGCGCATGCCCATCCAGACGACGGAGAGTTCGCCCGGACGGTCGGCGAGCCAGGCAAAGCCGCTGCCGAGCGCGAGGATGAGGAGGACAAAGACGAGAATACGGATCATGGTTCGTCCTCAACCCTGGTTTGGCGTGGTGACCGGAGCGGCCACGGCGCTGGAAATGGCGGTCTCGACGGCGATGCGACGATCGAGCTTGCGGCGGAAATCGGCGCCGGCCGTCTTTGCCGCATCCGGCAGCGTGTCCCATTCGAGGGCCGCGGCCTTCAGGTCGCCATTGGTGAGGGCGCGCTCGATGCGGGCGATTGCCGCATCGGGGCCGCTGCCCTCGACATCGCCGACGGGGCGGATGCGCACGGCGGAGGCCGCGCTGTCGAGCAGGCGGCCGAAGACGCCCTGGTTCGGGTCGCGCTGGCGAACGGCATCCAGCATCGCATCGGCGATGGCCGGGAAGGCGTCGATCAGGTCGGCGCGCGTGGCGACACCGGCCTGTGCGTCCTCAGTCAGCGGGGCGATGGCGGGATCCTGGGGCGCAACGGATTTGAAAGCGTCGAGCTCGGCCAGATACGGGCCGCCGCGATCGATCGCCGTCTTCAGCGCGGTAACGGCGACGGCACGGGCCAGGCGCGTTTCGGCGGTGGGTTCGGCGAGCTTCTTCTCGATGGCCTCGATGCGGGTGTTGAGACCGCCCAGCGTCGATTCGGCGGTGCCCGACGCCGCCTGCAGGCTTGCGACCGCGGTGGAAAGATCCGTCAGCTGCTGCGTCAGGGGGCCAAGATCGACGCCCTGGCCTTCGCCGGTCTTCTGCTCCAGCGCGGCGAGGCGCTGTTCGACAGGGGCGAGGTCAGCGGATGCGGCGGCGGGCGCGTTCTTGAGCGTATCGATTTCTGCCTGCAGGGCTGCGATGGATTCGCTGCTCGTTTCGCGCGGCGAGAGCGAGGGCAGGATGCCGGCATATTGCAGGCTGCCGGCGGCTGCGAGCACGATGAGGCCGCCCAGAATGCCGGCGGCCAGCGCACCGCTGGTGGAGGTGCCCGACTTCTGCCGGGTGGGCGCCGTGTAGGCCGGCTCGGACCTGCTGCTCTCCGGGCGGGAGGATGCGGGTTCTTCGCTGAAGGCTGCGGCTGCATCGGCTGCGGCATCGCGCGGCGTTTCGGTTGCGAATGTTCCGGCGCTGCTGTCCGCTGTCGAACTCGCGAGGGCCTCATCGCCATGGGCAAGCGGGGAATCCGTGGGGCCGGCCTGGGTGGACAGGGGATCGACGGATGCAGCTTCGATGATGGCCGCTGCCTCCGGGGCTACCGGCGCGGAGGAAGCCTGATCGCTTGTCGGATCGGACGTCACGGTCTTTTCGGCAGTCAGGTCGATCGTCGTCGGTTGCTCGGTGCTCTCGCCCGGCTTGCGGCGTGACGGCGGTTTGGTGGCCATGAGTGTCTTCCCGTTTCCGTTCCTTGGGACAAACTAGTCACCGCGCGGCGGGAGGAAAAGGGCCGAACGGCAAATTCAATCGAAAGCTCAAGCGAGGGTGGAGAGAAGCAGATCTTCATCCGGCCGCGCGGGCGGGGTGGCGACGCTCAGGGTCGCGGGCAGGATGGCCGCGATGGCCGCGCTCAGCGGATACCAGGTCATCGCTGCCGCAAGTCCTCCAAGGGCATCGCCGCGCAGGAGTGACAAAAGCGCGCGTGCGGTTTCGGCGGAATAGACGAGAACAGCGTCCGGGTTTGCCTCTTCAAGCAGGGCGGCCACTTGGTTAGGATCGTGGTCGAGCGGCTGCATCGTGTAGCATACGGCAACCGAGACCGGGATGCCGGCGGCGGCAAGCGCATCTTCCAGCCCCCGGGCACGCGGCCGGCCGGCGAGGTAGACGATGCCGGTGCGTCCTTCCGGATGGTCCGCAATCAGCCGGGCAAGGTCTGCCCCGTTTCCATGCCCCGTGACGATCCGGCGAAAGCCGAGCGCTTCGGCGGCGGCGGCGGTCGCCTGCCCCACGGCAAAGAGCCGGCGGTCGAGGAAGGGCGTCAGACTCGCGCCGGCATCCGAGAGGGCGCGGAGCGCTTCGGCGCTGGTGACGGCGATGGCGGGGTGGGGGAGCGCCGGTGTGGCGGCCGCGCCGCCGCGGATGCCGACAGGAGCCGAAAGGGCCCGCAGGGCGGCCTGCGCATCATGGCGGGCGCGCGACAGCGGCAACAGCACGGGCTTATGGCCGAGGCCGACAAGCTTTTCCGCCGTCCTCGTGGCGGCGGGTTCGGGCCGGGTCACGAGGACGCGCATGGGACTAGGCCCAGCTATCGAAGAAGGCGGTGCCGGCTTCGGCCCTGATCTTTTCTCCCGCGGCGGCGCCGATCAGGGCGGCATCGTCTGCCGTGCCGTCCTGGTTCACCCGATGGGTTTTCGCCCCGTCGGGGGTCAGGATCATGCCGGAGAAGATGATGCGGCCGGCCTCCGTGCGGGCCAGGCCGGCGATCGGGGTGCGGCAGGAACCGTCGAGCGCAGCGAGGAAGGCGCGCTCGCAGCTGACGGCGGCGAAGGTGTCGGCATGGTTGATGGCGGCCAGAAGGTCGTTGACGGCGGCATTGTCGATGCGGCTTTCGATGCAGATCGCCCCTTGCGCCGGTGCGGGCGGAAAGCGCTCGGGATCGAGAAGCTCGGTCACGACATCGGCCTTCCCCAGACGGCGCAGGCCGGCATAGGCAAGCAGCGTCGCATCCACCTGCCCTTCGGCCAGCTTGCGCAGGCGCGTATCCACGAGGCCGCGATAGGTGATCACCTCGATATCGGGTCTCAGGCTGCGGATGAGGGCCTGGCGGCGCAGCGAGGATGAGCCGATGACGGCGCCGTGCGGCAGTTCCATCAGGGTGGGGGCGGCGCGGCCGATGAAGGCGTCGCGCACGTCCTCGCGCGGCAGGTATGCCGACAGCACCAGGCCATCGGGCAGGCGGGTCGGCATGTCCTTGGAGGAGTGGACGGCGAAATCGAGATCGCCGGACAGAAGCTTGTCCTCCAGCTCCTGCGTGAAAAGGCCCTTGCCGCCGATTTCCGACAGCGCCCGGTCGGTGATGCGGTCGCCGGCCGTGGACATGACCACGATCTCGAACATCTCCTGCGGCAGCGCGTGGGCGGCCATCAGGCGGTCGCGCGTCTCATGGGCCTGGGCAAGCGCCAGCGGGCTGCCACGCGTGCCGATGCGGAAAGGTTTTGTTTGCATCCATGCGCATCCATTGTTACCGGGTGACGTGTACCGGCCTTTGACGGCCTTCGCAATGTGTCCGAACTGCTCAGGGTCAAAACCCATGACCGCGCCTCTCACCATCCTCGGGATCGAGACCAGCTGCGACGAAACGGCTGCGGCCGTCGTGCGCCGGTTTCCCGACGGTCGCGGCGAGATTCTCGGCGAGACGGTGCTGAGCCAGCTCGAGGAGCACAGCGCCTATGGCGGTGTCGTGCCGGAGATCGCCGCGCGCGCCCATGTGGAGGCGCTGGATACGCTGGTCGAAGAGGCGCTGCTGCGCTCGGGTCTCGCACTCGGCGATGTCGATGCGATTGCGGCTACCTCCGGTCCCGGCCTCATCGGCGGGCTGATCGTGGGGCTGATGACCGGCAAGGCACTGGCGCTGGCCACCGGCAAGCCGCTTTATGGCATCAACCATCTGGAAGGCCATGCGCTGACGGCGCGGCTGACGGACGGGCTGGACTTTCCCTTTCTGATGCTGCTCGTCTCCGGCGGGCATACGCAGCTCGTGCTCGTGCGTGGCGTGGGCGATTACGAGCGCTGGGGCACGACGATCGATGACGCGCTCGGCGAGGCCTTCGACAAGACCGCCAAGCTGATCGGCCTTCCCTATCCGGGTGGTCCCGCCGTGGAACGGGCGGCGCGCGACGGCGATCCCGAGCGTTTTTCCCTGCCACGCCCCATGGTGGGCGAAGCACGGCTCGATTTCTCCTTCTCCGGGCTGAAGACGGCGGTGCGCCAGGCGGCCGAAAGTGTCGCGCCGCTGACCGGGCAGGATGTCGCCGATATCTGCGCCTCCTTCCAGAACGCCGTGGCGCGCACGCTGAAGGACCGCATTGGCCGCGGGCTCGACCGGTTCCGCGAGCGCTACGGTTCGGCCGTGCCGCAGCCGGCGCTGGTCGTGGCCGGTGGCGTGGCGGCCAATACGGTGCTGCGCACGATGCTGTCCGATCTCTGTGCGGCCAGGCGCTTCCGCTTCGTCGCACCGCCCATCCGCCTGTGCACCGACAATGCCGTCATGATCGCCTGGGCGGGTGCCGAGCGCATGGCCTGCGGTCTGCCGGCCGACAGCCTTGATGTCGCGCCGCGTTCGCGCTGGCCGCTCGATGCGGGTGCCGCCGCGCTGGTCGGCTCCGGGCGCCGGGGAGCCAAGGCGTGACAGGGATGCCGGAACGGATCGTCGTCATCGGTTCGGGGGCCTTCGGCACGGCGCTCGCCAGCGTTGCCGCCTCCACGGGGCGGGCGCAGGTGACGCTTTTGTGCCGGCGGCCCGAGATGGCCGCAGCGCTGACCGATAGCCGGCTCAATGAAGCGGCGCTTCCGGGCATCCGCCTGCCGGATGCGCTCGGTTTTTCCGGCGATCCTGCCGTTCTCGGCGCGGCCGGCACCGTGCTGTTTGCCATGCCGTCGCAGGCGCATGCCGCGGCTGCCCTGGCCTACGGGCCGCACCTGCGGCCGGGGGCTGCCGTTGTCACCTGCGCCAAGGGACTTGAGAAGACGACCTCGCGGCTTTTGAGCGACGTGCTGGAGGCGGAGCTGCCGGGACATCCGGTCGCCGTCCTTTCCGGCCCCGGTTTTGCGGCAGACATTGCGCGGGGGCTGCCGACGGCCATGGTGGTGGCGGCCGAGGATGCGGGCCTTGCGACGGCGCTTGCGCTTGCGCTCTCCGGTCCGACCTTCAGGCTCTATGCCGCCACGGATCGCGTCGGCGTGCAGCTCGGCGGGGCGCTGAAGAATGTGCTGGCGATCGCCTGCGGCATCGTCGAGGGGGCGGGGCTTGGGGAGTCCGCACGCGCGGCGCTGATTTCCCGCGGCCTTGCGGAACTGTCGCGGTTCGTGGCGGCGCAGGGCGGCGAGGCGGAGACCGTCAGCGGGCTTTCCGGTCTCGGCGATCTCGTGCTGACGGGCACGTCGCACCAGTCGCGCAACCTGCGCTTCGGCATCGCGCTGGGGCAGGGCAGGGGCGCAAACGCATCGGCGTCCGGCGGCGATCTCGTGGAAGGCGCCTTTACCGCCTCGGTCGCCGCGGCAACGGCGCGCCGGCTGGGGATCGACCTGCCGATCACCGCGGCGGTCGCCGCCATCATCGACGGTCAACTCGATGTGCTGACCGCGCTTGAACAACTCATGTCCCGCCCGATCCGCGAGGAATGACCGGCGGGTCGTCCATCATCATCCAAGGAGGCTTCCATGCTCTACGCTCTTTTGTGCACCGACCGCCCCGACAGCCTGCAGCTTCGGCTCGACACCCGGCCCGATCACGTCGCCTTCCTCACCGATCTCAATGAAAAGGGCATCCTGAAGATGGCCGGCCCCTTCCTGAATGACGAGGGCAAGCCGATGGGCAGCCTCGTGATCATCGAGGCCGACAGCAAGGAGGCCGCGGCGGCTCTCGGCGCGCAGGATCCCTATGCCAAGGCCGGGCTTTTCGCCGGCGTCGAGGTCAAGGCCTTCAACTGGGTCTTCAACAAGCCCGAGGCATGAGCGGCATGGCGAATTTCTGGCTCTACAAGTCCGAGCCCTTCAAGTGGTCCTGGCAGATGCAGAAGGATGCCGGCAGCGCCGGCACCGAATGGACGGGCGTGCGCAACTATCTGGCCCGCAACAACATGCGGGCCATGCAGATCGGCGACAAGGGCTTCTTCTACCACTCCAACGAGGGGCTGGAGATCGTCGGCATCACCGAGGTCTCGGCGCTGAGCCATCCGGATTCGACGGCAGAGGGCGACCTGCGCTGGGACTGCGTCGATATCCGCGCCGTCATGGACATGCCGAAGCCCGTTTCGCTGAAGGACATCAAGGCGAACCCGAAGCTTGAGAAAATGTCGCTCGTCACCTCCATGCGCCTGTCGGTGCAGCCGGTGACGGAGGACGAATATCTGGAAGTCTGCCGCATGGGCGGGCTCGGCAATCCGCCGCGCTGAGGCTGAGGTGGTTGAGGAGGGCGGCAGTCGGTGAAGACGGATCCCGAACGGTTCATCCTTGATAACACCGCCATCCTGGTGCCGCCGCATGTGCCGGAAATCCGGCTGCATCTGGCGAGCGAGGCCCATGATCTCTGGCTGAAGACGGAAGACGAGCTTGAGGAAATCGGCCTGCCGCCGCCCTTCTGGGCCTTTGCCTGGGCCGGTGGGCAGGGCCTTGCGCGCTATGTGCTCGATCATCCCGAGGCGGTGGCCGGAAGGCGCGTCTTCGATCTCGCCACCGGCTCCGGCCTCGTGGCGATCGCGGCGCGGATGGCCGGCGCTGTCCATGTCACGGCGGCGGATATCGATCCCTGGGCCGGGACGGCGGTGCGGCTGAATGCGGGTCTCAATGCCGTCGATCTCACCTTCTGCGGCGAGGACCGGCTGGGGCTGCCCA
Source organism: Rhizobium sp. SG2393 (assembly GCF_042610495.1). Classification (NCBI taxonomy): domain Bacteria; kingdom Pseudomonadati; phylum Pseudomonadota; class Alphaproteobacteria; order Hyphomicrobiales; family Rhizobiaceae; genus Rhizobium; species Rhizobium sp. SG2393. The sequence goes on along the minus strand of NZ_JBHGAP010000009.1, from coordinate 38,864 downwards.
TCGACGCGGAGATCCTGCTGGCCGGAGACGTCTTCTACGACAAGGCCTTTGCCGATCGTCTCCTGCCCTGGTTCTCGGCCCTGACCTCGGCGGGCGTCAGCGTGATCGTCGGCGATCCCGGCCGCAGCTATTGCCCGCGCGATCGCCTGGAAGCCCTTGCCACCTATAGCGTGCCGGTGTCGCGGGCGCTGGAAGACAGCGAGGTCAAGAAGACGACGGTCTGGCGTTTCCGCGGATGATCGCCCTCAGGGCCTGACGACGCAGACGCCGGCCTCGTAGGAGCAGGCGCGCCGGCTGTTCGACGGCGAAACATGGATGACCTTCGTCTCACCGCTGTCGTCCACGATGGGATTTCCCGGACGGGCACGCGCGCCCCTGTCATGATCGACCTGGATATAGACGCCGCTGCCGGGAACACGCACGGCGGAAAGCCCGCCTGTATAGGTGCCGATGCCGGGCACGACGCTTGGCAGGCCATTGCCGCCATAGACCGGCCGTTCGCGCCGCTCCCGCTCGCGATGGCGCCAGGCCTGTGGCTGCCCGTCCCGCCAGCCATCGTTCCAGTTGCCATAGTCGCCCGCCGATGCTGCGCCTGCGAGCATGAGGACGGTCGTGGCTAGAGCAAGACCTAGTCCTTTTGTTGCATGTGCTGCGACAGATTTTCTCATCATCGCCAGAACCTCCGTTGCGCGTTAACGCTTCATTAACCGGAAGGATGGCCCTCTTTGTTCCTGAAGTCACGGATTCGTCTGGTAATTTCGGCGCTTAACGTTAACGGCCGGGTGGCGGATCCGCTTGATCCTGCAGGGCAGCGGGCCAAATTCATTTAATCGATTTTGCCCTGCAAACAGACTTGTCGTTGAAACATCCGGGGATTAAAGCTCCGCAGGACATAATAGGGCACAATTCTGTGCATGGCCGGACAGGCTGCGTCGCAGGCAGACGCGCTCAGCCGGTTTTTACGTGAGGTTCAGATGACGAATGTCACCCGAGGCCGGCCTCTTTCGCCGCATCTCCAGATCTACAAGCTCATTCCGACCATGGCCATGTCGATTGTGCACCGCATTACAGGCGGCGCCCTCTACTTCGGCACCATTCTCGTCGCCTGGTGGCTGATCGCCGCCGCTTCGGGTGAAGCCTATTACGACTGGGTCAGCTGGGCCTTTGGTACCTGGATCGGCCGTCTGGTTCTGTTCGGCTATACCTGGGCCCTGGTCCACCACATGCTGGGCGGCCTCCGTCACTTCATGTGGGACATGGGCCACGGCTATGAGAAGCACTTCTCGACCAAGCTCGCCAAGGCCACGCCGGTCGCCTCGATTGCTCTGACGCTGGTGATCTGGATCATCGGCTATGCCGTACGCTGAGCGGGGAGAATACTGATGGATATGCGCACACCTCTCGGCAAGGTTCGTGGTCTCGGCTCCGCCAAGGACGGCACCGAGCATTTCTGGCGCCAGCGCCTGACGGCCGTCGCCAACGTTCCCCTCCTGACATTCTTCGTCGTCTTCGTCGTCATGTATGCCGGCGCGCCCTTTGCCGAGGTTCGCGCTGCCCTGGCGCATCCGCTGGTGGCGGTCATCATGGGGCTGGTGGTCATTTCGGGTCTCGTCCACATGAAGCTTGGCATGCAGGTGATCATCGAGGATTACGTGCATGCGGAAGGCGCCAAGATCCTTCTTCTCATGCTCAACACCTTCTTCGCGGTTCTGATCGGCGGGCTCTGTCTTTTCGCCGTTCTGAAGATCGCCTTCGCAGGATAATCTCGCCATGGCATCGAACACCTCGCCCAACATCAACGGCAAGGCCTATACCTATGTCGATCACGCCTTTGACGTGGTGGTCGTGGGTGCCGGCGGCGCGGGCCTGCGGGCCACGCTCGGCATGGCCGAACAGGGCCTGAAGACGGCCTGCATCTCCAAGGTCTTCCCGACGCGTTCGCACACGGTCGCCGCGCAGGGCGGTATCGCCGCCTCGCTGACCAACATGACGCCGGACTGCTGGCAGTGGCACCTTTACGATACCGTCAAGGGCTCCGACTGGCTGGGCGACGTCGACGCCATGCAGTATCTCGCCATGGAAGCGCCGAAGGCGGTCTATGAGCTCGAGCATTACGGCGTGCCCTTCTCGCGCACCGAGGACGGCCGCATCTACCAGCGGCCCTTCGGCGGCCACATGCAGAACTACGGTGCCGGTCCGCCGGTGCAGCGCACCTGTGCTGCCGCCGACCGTACGGGCCACGCCATCCTGCACACGCTCTACGGCCAGTCGCTGCGCAACAATGCCGAGTTCTTCATCGAGTATTTCGCGCTCGACCTCATCATGTCCGATGACGGCCGTTGCACGGGCGTTGTCGCCTGGAACCTCGACGACGGCACCATCCACCGCTTCTCGGCCAAGATGGTCGTGCTGGCGACGGGCGGCTATGGCCGCGCCTACTTCTCCGCGACCTCCGCGCACACCTGCACCGGCGATGGCGGCGGCATGGTCGCGCGTGCCGGCCTGCCGCTCCAGGACATGGAGTTCGTGCAGTTCCACCCGACCGGCATCTACGGTGCGGGCTGTCTCATCACGGAAGGCGCACGCGGCGAAGGCGGCTATCTCGTCAACTCCGAAGGCGAGCGCTTCATGGAGCGCTATGCGCCGTCGGCCAAGGATCTTGCCTCGCGTGACGTCGTCTCGCGCTGCATGACGCTGGAAATCCGTGAAGGCCGCGGCGTGGGCAAGAACAAGGATCACATCTTCCTGCATCTCGACCACCTCGATCCGGCCGTGCTGCACGAGCGTCTGCCGGGCATCTCGGAAAGCGCGAAGATCTTCGCCGGTGTGGACGTAACGCGCGAGCCGATTCCGGTTCTGCCGACCGTTCACTACAATATGGGCGGTATTCCCACGAACTACTGGGGCGAAGTGCTGAATGCCGATGCCAACAATCCGGAGCGCCTGGCGCCCGGCCTGATGGCCGTCGGTGAAGCGGGCTGCGCCTCCGTGCACGGTGCCAACCGTCTGGGCTCGAACTCGCTGATCGATCTTGTGGTCTTCGGCCGCGCCGCCGCCATCCGCGCCGGCCAGGTCATCGACCGCAGCGAGGCGATCCCGACGATCAACGAAGCTGCCTGCGCGCGGATCATGGATCGCTTCGATCGTCTGCGCCATGCCTCCGGCTCCACGCCGACGGCGGTGCTGCGCGAGAAGATGCAGCGCGCCATGCAGGAAGACGCCGCCGTGTTCCGCACGCAGGAATCGCTCGAAAACGGTTGCCAGCGCCTCTCCGCCATCTGGAAGGAACTGCCCGACATCAAGGTCACCGACCGTTCGATGGTCTGGAACTCCGACCTCGTGGAAACGCTGGAGCTGGAAAACCTGATGGCCAACGCCATCACGACCGTCTATGGCGCCGAGGCCCGCAAGGAAAGCCGCGGCGCGCACGCGCGCGAGGACTACAAGGACGGCCCGTTCGCCGGCCGCGACGACGAGAACTGGCGAAAGCATACGCTGGCCTGGGTGAACGAGACCGGCGACGTGAAGCTGGAATACCGCCCGGTTCATACCGACCTGATTGCCGACGGCATCGATCCGCACAAGATCGAGCCCAAGGCGCGCGTGTATTGATCGGAGGATTCGCAGATGGTTGAACTCGCTCTTCCCAAGAATTCGCAGATCACCGAAGGCAAGGTCTGGCCGAAGCCGGCGGGCGCCAAGAACACACGCGAATACAAGGTCTATCGCTGGAATCCCGACGATGGCCAGAACCCGCGTGTCGATACCTATTTCATCGATATCGATGATTGCGGTCCGATGGTTCTCGACGGTCTGCTCTACATCAAGAACAAGATCGACCCGACGCTGACGCTGCGCCGGTCCTGTCGCGAGGGCATCTGCGGCTCGTGCGCGATGAATATCGACGGCACGAATACGCTCGCTTGCACCAAAGGCATGGACGAGATCAACGGCACGGTGAAGATCTACCCGCTGCCGCACATGCCGGTGGTGAAGGATCTGGTTCCCGACCTCACCAACTTCTACGCCCAGCATCGTTCGATCGAACCGTGGCTGAAGACGGTGTCGCCGACGCCGGCAAAGGAGTGGCGCCAGAGCCACGAGGATCGCCAGAAGCTTGACGGTCTCTACGAGTGCATTCTCTGCGCCTGCTGCTCGACCTCCTGCCCGAGCTACTGGTGGAACGGCGACCGCTACCTCGGTCCGGCCGTGCTGCTGCAGGCCTATCGCTGGCTCATCGACAGCCGTGACGAGGCCAAGGGTGAACGTCTCGACAATCTCGAGGATCCCTTCCGGCTGTATCGCTGCCACACGATCATGAATTGCGCTCAGGCCTGTCCGAAGGGTCTCAATCCGGCCAAGGCAATCGGCGAAATCAAGAAGATGATGGTCGAGCGTCGCCTCTGACGCGGGCGTCGCCTTCTTGCCACAACCGTATAAAGAAATGGCCATCAGGGTTGACCGGCCATTTCAAAGCTTTGATTCGCTCTATATTGCTCTGCAGTATTGGTTCGGATGCGGGAAATCGGGAGTTTGGATATGCAGCTTCTTCGCGTTGCAGCGGGTCTGTTGGCAATCACGGCGGTGGCCGGGTGTCAGCGCACGAGCATGAACGATTTCGCGGCCTCCAATAACCAGCCGTATCAGCCCGCGCCGCTTCAGGCACAACCCGTGCCGGGCGTGCAGGCAAGCCAGCTTCCAGATCCGACAGCCGGTGCTGCCAATACGTCCCAGTTTCCGGCAGCCCCGGTGACGGCGACCACCACGCCGCCGGGTCAGCCGGCCAATGTCGAGGTCGCGGCCAATGCGCTCGACGTCAAGAAGGAAGGCATGGTCGGCAACTGGCGCGTCAGCAATGGCGGCGCTTCCTGCGACATGTTCCTGACGCTCACCAATCTCGGTTCCGGCTCGCGCGGTGGTACGCGCGGCTGCGTCGGCGAGCTGACGACGATGGGTTCCTGGGAAGTTGCCGGAAAGCAGGTCGTGCTGAAGGATCGCAACGGCAACCCGATCGGCCGCGTCTTCAAGACGGCCGACAATCGTTTCGATGGCCAGACCAATTCCGGCCAGCCACTGAGCCTCAGCCGCTGATATTCCCGAGCCGCCCGTTTCCGCGGCGGCTGCCGCGACCGTTTCCCGAAGGGCCTCGCCTGGGGCCTTCGTCGGTCGCGCTCTCCAGGACGGAGCGCCGATAGAGGATGCCCAATCCCCAAGCCCTCGTCACCCAGAAGCTTGAGCGGCTCGTCGCCGAGGGCGCGCTCTCGCGCGATCCCGTCCAGTTTGCGATTGCCCGCCGCTTCGATGCTCTGATCGATGCGCTCGCCCAGAGCCGGGCAGAGAAGAAGTCCAATGCGCTCGGCTGGCTGTTTGCGCGGCGCAAGGCCGAGCAGGCGCCCACGCGTGGTCTCTATATCCATGGCGGGGTCGGGCGCGGCAAGACCATGCTGATGGACATGTTCTTCGAGGCCGTGCCGATCAAGCGCAAGCGTCGGGCGCACTTCCACGAGTTCATGGCCGACGTCCACGAGCGCATCAATCGCCACCGTCAGAAGCTGAAGGCAGGCGAGACGAACCAGGCCGACCCCATGCCGCCGGTTGCCGCCGATCTGATGGCGGAGGCGCGCCTCGTCTGCTTCGATGAATTCACGGTGACGGATATTGCCGATGCGATGATCCTGTCGCGGCTTTTCGGCGAGCTTTTCAAGCGCGGCTGCGTGCTGGTCGCCACATCCAACGTGGCGCCCGACGACCTCTATCGCGACGGTCTCAACCGCAGCCTCTTCACGCCGTTCATCGATCTCCTGAAACAGTATACCGACGTCGTGGCTGTGGAGTCCCAGACGGACTACCGCATGGAAAAGCATGCGGAGGTGCCGGTCTGGTCCTTCCCGCTGGGGCCTGATGCCGACCGCAACATGCAGCTTGCCTTCGAGCGGGAGACGGCGGGGCATGTGCCGGCGCCCGCCAGCATTCCGCATCGGGGGCGATCGATTGCGGTTCCGCTTGCTGCGGGCGGCGTGGCACGCTTCTCCTACCGAGACCTTTGCGAGGCGCCGCTGGGCGCCTCCGACTATCTTGCCATCCTCGAGCGCTATCACACGATCTTCATCGATCACGTGCCACATATGGGGCCAGAACGGCGCAACGAGACGAAGCGGTTCATCCTGCTGGTCGATACCCTCTACGACCAGCGTGCGCGCCTCTTCGCATCGGCCGTTTCGTCGCCCTTCGACCTGCTGACGGCACGCCACGGGACGGAAGGTTTTGAGTTCGATCGTACCGTTTCGCGTCTGACCGAGATGCAGAGCCGGGACTACGAGACCGAAGCAGCAGCTTCGCGGACACTGAATAGTCACGACTATTCAGGATAGTTCTTACGTTTACGTAAGATTTTTATGTTCTAAACGATTGAATTTTCTCACCTCCAAAGTAGTGGTTGAATTTTTTTCTGTGGAAGGATAATCCCTTGCGCCGAAAGGCTTGGCGTGGGCTGATGTTGCCCGTCGTCCGGCCTCGAACAAAGTCGGGTCCAAAGGAACACGTCATGGCGCGCAAGAAGATCGCACTTATTGGTTCGGGAATGATTGGTGGAACGCTGGCGCATCTTGCCGGCCTGAAGGAACTCGGCGACATCGTCCTGTTCGACATTGCCGATGGCGTGCCGCAGGGCAAGGGCCTCGACATCGCCCAGTCCTCGCCCGTCGAAGGCTTCAACGCCAGCCTGACCGGCGCCAGCGACTACGCTGCCATCGAAGGCGCTGATGTCTGCATCGTCACCGCCGGTGTTGCCCGCAAGCCGGGCATGAGCCGCGACGACCTGCTCGGCATCAACCTCAAGGTCATGGAACAGGTCGGCGCCGGCATCAAGAAGTATGCCCCGAACGCCTTCGTCATCTGCATCACCAATCCGCTCGACGCCATGGTCTGGGCGCTGCAGAAGTTCTCCGGCCTGCCGAAGAACATGGTCGTCGGCATGGCTGGCGTGCTCGACTCCGCCCGCTTCCGTCTGTTCCTGTCCCAGGAATTCAACGTGTCCGTCCAGGACGTCACCGCCTTCGTTCTCGGCGGCCATGGCGACACGATGGTGCCGCTCGCCCGCTACTCCACGATCGCCGGCATTCCGCTCACCGACCTTGTCACCATGGGCTGGGTCACCAAGGAGCGCCTGGAAGAGATCATCCAGCGCACCCGTGACGGCGGCGCCGAAATCGTCGGCCTGCTAAAGACCGGTTCGGCCTATTACGCCCCGGCCGCTTCCGCCATCGAGATGGCCGAATCCTACCTCAAGGACAAGAAGCGCGTTCTGCCCTGCGCCGCCTATCTCTCAGGCCAGTACGGCGTCAACGACATGTATGTCGGCGTTCCCACGATCATCGGTGCCGGCGGTGTCGAGCGCATCATCGAGATCAACCTTAACAAGTCCGAGGAAGAGGCCTTCCAGAAGTCGGTCGGCGCCGTTCAGGGCCTGTGCGACGCCTGCGTCAACATTGCCCCGGCGCTGAAGTAAGCCTCCTCCGCTTTCAAGCAGGAATGAACCGATGAACATTCATGAATATCAGGCCAAGGCTCTTCTGAAGGGCTATGGCGCACCGGTTGCGCAGGGCGTGGCCATTCTCAAGGTCGAGGAAGCGGAAGCTGCTGCAAAGCAGCTTCCGGGTCCGCTCTACGTCGTCAAGAGCCAGATCCATGCCGGCGGTCGCGGCAAGGGCAAGTTCAAGGAACTCGGCCCCGACGCCAAGGGTGGCGTTCGCCTGGCGAAGTCGATCGAGGAAGTCGTGGCACACGCCAAGGACATGCTCGGCAACACGCTGGTGACCGCCCAGACGGGCGAAGCCGGCAAGCAGGTCAACCGCCTCTACATTGAAGACGGCGCCGACATTGCCCGCGAACTCTATTGCTCGCTGCTGGTCGACCGTTCGGTCGGCAAGGTGGCCTTCGTGGTCTCCACCGAAGGCGGCATGGACATCGAGGCTGTCGCCCACGACACGCCGGAGAAGATCCACACGATCGCCATCGACCCGGAAGCCGGCGTGACCGCCGATGACGTTGCCAAGATCTCTTCGGCCCTGGCGCTCGAAGGCGCGGCCGTCGAAGATGCCAAGGCGCTCTTCCCGGCGCTTTACAAGGCCTTCAACGAGAAGGACATGGCCCTTCTCGAGGTGAACCCGCTGATCGTCATGAAGGACGGACACCTGCGCGTGCTCGACGCCAAGATGTCGTTTGACGGCAATGCCCTGTTCCGCCACGACGATGTCAAGGCGCTGCGCGACGAGACCGAGGAAGACGCCAAGGAAATCGAGGCCTCCAAGTGGGATCTCGCCTATGTCGCGCTCGACGGCAATATCGGCTGCATGGTCAATGGTGCCGGTCTCGCCATGGCGACGATGGACATCATCAAGCTCTACGGCAAGGAGCCGGCAAACTTCTGCGACGTCGGCGGTGGTGCCGGCAAGGAGAAGGTTGCGGCCGCCTTCAAGATCATCACGGCTGACCCGAAGGTCGAGGGCATCCTCGTCAACATCTTCGGCGGCATTATGAAGTGCGACGTCATCGCCGAAGGCGTTGTCGCTGCCGTTCAGGAAGTCGGCCTCAAGGTTCCGCTCGTTGTCCGTCTCGAAGGCACCAATGTCGAGCTTGGCAAGAAGATCCTGAACGAATCGGGTCTGGCGATTACGGCGGCCGATGATCTGGACGATGCGGCGAAGAAGATCGTCGCGGCGATCAACGGCTAATTGAAGGACCTGATTTCATGTCGATTCTCGTCAACAAGAACACCAAGGTCCTGGTTCAGGGCCTGACCGGCAAGACCGGCACCTTCCACACCGAACAGGCGCTTGCCTATTACGGCACGCAGATGGTCGGCGGTATCCATCCGAAGAAGGGTGGCGAAAACTGGACCGGCTCGAAGGGGGAGACCCTGCCGATCTTCGCGACCGTCGCGGAAGCCAAGGAAAAGACCGGTGCCGACGCATCGGTGATCTACGTTCCGCCGGCAGGTGCTGCGGATGCGATCATCGAGGCGATCGAAGCCGAGATCCCGTTCATCACCTGCATCACCGAGGGCATCCCGGTCATGGACATGGTGCGGGTGAAGGCCAAGCTCGACAAGTCCAAGTCGCGCCTGCTCGGCCCCAACTGCCCGGGTATCCTGACGCCGGAAGAATGCAAGATCGGCATCATGCCGGGCTCCATCTTCCGCAAGGGCTCGGTCGGCATTGTTTCCCGTTCGGGAACCCTTACCTATGAAGCAGTCTTCCAGACCTCCAACGAAGGCCTCGGCCAGACCACCGCTGTCGGCATCGGCGGCGACCCGGTCAAGGGCACCGAGTTCATCGACGTGCTGGAGATGTTCCTCGCCGACGACGCCACGACCTCGATCATCATGATCGGCGAAATCGGCGGTTCGGCTGAAGAAGATGCGGCGCAGTTCCTCATCGACGAAGCCAAGAAGGGCCGCAAGAAGCCGATGGCCGGCTTCATCGCCGGTCGCACGGCGCCGAAGGGCCGCACCATGGGTCACGCCGGTGCTGTCGTTTCCGGCGGTAAGGGCGATGCGGAATCGAAGATCGCGGCCATGGAAGCCGCCGGCATCCGGGTTTCGCCCTCGCCGGCACGTCTGGGCACCACGCTCGTCGACGTGCTCAAGGGCTGACACAATCGGGCGAGGCGGGCGTGAAAGCGTCCGCTTCGCCATCAATTTGCTTGAAGACGTGGGCACGTGGCCCAGATCGCAAGGATGGCGCAATCGAAGCCATCCAAGAACGATACGGACATAGAAACGACCGGGCCGGACGAACCGGCAGGGACAACAAGTCAGGAGGCGGGCGGCGGCCCGCGGAAACACCATGACACGGCAAGAGGCCAACGAGCAATTCCAGCTGACGTCCTTCCTTGACGGAGCGAACGCCGGCTACATCGAGCAGCTCTATGCGCGCTACCAGGAAGACCCGGGCTCCGTCTCCGGTGAATGGCAATCCTTCTTCCGGGCGCTGCAGGACAATCCGAACGACGTGGTGAAGGCCGCCAAGGGCGCTTCCTGGAAGCGGTCCAACTGGCCGCTGGCGGAAGGCGGCGAACTGGTTTCGGCGCTCGACGGCGATTGGGGCACGGTCGAGAAGACCGTCGAAAAGAAGATCAAGGCCAAGGCCGAGGAAAAGGCCGCCGTTTCCGGCGCCACGGTCAATCCGGCCGATGTGCTGCAGGCGACGCGCGATTCGGTTCGCGCCATCATGATGATCCGCGCCTATCGCGCCCGCGGCCATCTCCATGCCAAGCTCGATCCGCTCGGCATTGCCGCTCCGGTCGAGGACTACCACGAGCTGTCGCCGTCGAATTACGGCTTCACGGATGCCGATCTCGATCGGAAGATCTTCATCGACAACGTGCTCGGCCTCGAATACGCGACCGTTCGCGAGATGGTCGAGATCCTCGAGCGCACCTATTGCTCAACGATCGGCGTCGAGTTCATGCACATCTCGAATCCCGAAGAAAAGTCCTGGATCCAGGAGCGCATCGAGGGGCCGGACAAGGGTGTCGGCTTCACGCCCGAGGGCAAGAAGGCGATCCTGCAGAAGCTGATCGAGGCGGAAGGCTTCGAGCAGTTCATCGACGTCAAGTACAAGGGCACCAAGCGCTTCGGTCTCGACGGCGGCGAAAGCCTGATCCCGGCGCTGGAGCAGATCATCAAGCGCGGCGGCCAGCTGGGCATGAAGGAAATCATCTTCGGCATGGCGCATCGTGGCCGTCTCAACGTTCTCACGAACGTGATGGGCAAGCCGCACCGCGCCGTGTTCCACGAGTTCAAGGGCGGCTCCTACGCCCCTGACGACGTGGAAGGCTCCGGCGACGTGAAGTATCACCTCGGCGCTTCCTCCGACCGCGAATTCGACAGCAACAAGGTTCACCTGTCGCTGACGGCGAACCCCTCGCACCTCGAAATCGTCAATCCGGTCGTGATGGGCAAGGCCCGCGCCAAGCAGGACCAGATGGCGACCGTCTTCGAAGGCGACATCATTCCGCTGCGCGAGCGTTCCAAGGTGCTGCCATTGCTGCTGCACGGCGATGCGGCCTTCGCGGGCCAGGGCGTCGTTGCTGAAATCCTCGGCCTGTCCGGCCTTCGCGGTCACCGCGTGGCCGGCACGATGCACGTCATCATCAACAACCAGATCGGCTTCACGACGAACCCGGCCTTCTCGCGCTCCTCGCCCTATCCGTCCGATGTGGCGAAGATGATCGAGGCGCCGATCTTCCACGTCAACGGCGACGATCCGGAAGCGGTGGTCTATGCGGTGAAGGTTGCGACCGAATTCCGCATGAAGTTCCACAAGCCTGTCGTCATCGACATGTTCTGCTACCGCCGCTTCGGCCACAATGAAGGCGATGAGCCGGCGTTCACGCAGCCGAAGATGTACAAGGTGATCCGCGCCCACAAGCCGGTCGCCCAGATCTATGGCGAGCGTCTGATTGCCGAAGGCCTGATCTCCGAAGGTGACTTCGAGAAGATGAAGGCCGACTGGCGCGCCCATCTGGAGCAGGAATTCGACGCCGGCCAGTCCTACAAGCCGAACAAGGCCGACTGGCTGGACGGCGCATGGTCCGGTCTTCGCGTTGCCGACAACCAGGACGAACAGCGTCGCGGCAAGACCTCCGTGCCGATGAAGCAGCTGAAGGAAATCGGCCGCAAGCTGTCCACCATTCCGGAAGGCTTCCGCGCCCACCGGACCATCCAGCGCTTCATGGAAAACCGCGCGCAGATGGTGGAGACCGGCGAGGGCATCGACTGGGCCATGGCGGAAGCCTTTGCCTTCGGTACGCTCTGCGTCGAGGGCCACAAGATCCGCCTGTCGGGCCAGGACTGCGAGCGCGGCACCTTCTCGCAGCGCCATTCGGTTCTCTACGATCAGGAGACCGAGGATCGCTACATTCCGCTGGCCAACCTCTCGCCGACCCAGGCTCGCTACGAGGTCATCAATTCGATGCTCTCGGAAGAGGCCGTGCTCGGCTTCGAATACGGCTACTCGCTGGCGCGTCCGAATGCGCTGACGCTGTGGGAAGCCCAGTTCGGCGACTTCGCCAATGGTGCACAGGTCGTCTTCGACCAGTTCATCTCGTCGGGCGAGCGCAAGTGGCTGCGCATGTCCGGCCTCGTCTGCCTGCTGCCGCACGGCTATGAAGGGCAGGGGCCCGAGCACTCCTCGGCACGCCTCGAGCGCTTCCTCCAGCTCTGCGCCGAAGACAACATGCAGGTCGCCAACGTCACGACGCCGGCCAACTACTTCCACATCCTGCGCCGGCAGGTGAAGCGCGATTTCCGCAAGCCGCTCGTCCTGATGACGCCGAAGTCGCTGCTGCGCCACAAGCGTGCGGTCTCCTCGCTGTCGGAAATGGCCGGCGAGACCTCGTTCCACCGTCTGCTGTGGGACGATGCGGAGGTCATCAAGGACGGCCCGATCAAGCTGCAGAAGGACGCCAAGATCCGCCGCGTCGTGCTGTGCACCGGCAAGGTTTATTATGACCTGCTGGAAGAGCGCGAGAAGCGGGGCATCGACGATGTCTACCTGCTGCGCGTCGAGCAGCTCTATCCGTTCCCGGCCAAGGCGCTCATCAACGAGCTCTCGCGCTTCCGCCATGCGGAGATGGTCTGGTGCCAGGAAGAGCCCAAGAACATGGGTGCCTGGGCCTTCATCGACCCCTATCTCGAATGGGTGCTGGCGCATATCGATGCGAAGTATCAGCGCGTTCGCTACACCGGCCGTCCCGCCGCCGCCTCGCCGGCAACGGGCCTGATGTCGAAGCATCTCGCACAGCTCGCGGCTTTCCTGGAAGACGCACTCGGCGGTTGAGGGAGGGGGCGTTTTCGCCCCTTCCAGCGATCGAAAGCCTGAAACAGACACTGACAAACGGACGAAGAAACCATGTCTACAGAAATCCGCGTGCCCACCCTGGGCGAATCCGTCAGCGAGGCCACCGTCGGCACCTGGTTCAAGAAGGTCGGCGATGTCGTAAAGGCCGACGAGCCGATCGTCGAGCTGGAAACCGACAAGGTGACCATCGAGGTTCCCGCGCCGGCTGCCGGCGTACTGACCGAAATCGTGGCTGCGGCCGGCGAAACGGTCGGCCTCGGCGCCCTGCTCGGCCAGATCTCCGCCGGTGCCGCCGGTGAACAGGCCGCCTCGCAGCCGGCTGCCGGCCCGACGCCCGTCGAACAGCGCGAGACGCCCGCCGAGCCGAAGAAGGATGCCGCGGCCGCCGCCGTTTCCGCCTCGCCGGCCGCTTCCAAGCTTCTGTCGGAAAACAACCTGTCGGCCTCCGATGTCGACGGTTCGGGCAAGCGCGGCCAGGTGATGAAGGGCGACGTGCTCGCCGCTGTCGCCCGTGGTGCCACCGCTGCGGCTCCGGCCGCGAGCGTCGAGCCCGTCAAGGCCGCCCGCGCCCCGTCGCCGGCCGAGGATGCGCCGCGCGAAGAGCGCGTGAAGATGACGCGCCTGCGCCAGACGATCGCCAAGCGCCTCAAGGACGCCCAGAACACGGCGGCGATGCTGACCACCTACAACGAGGTGGACATGTCGGCGGTCATGAGCCTGCGCAACAAGTACAAGGACATCTTTGAAAAGAAGCATGGCGTGAAGCTCGGCTTCATGGGCTTCTTCACCAAGGCCGTCACGCATGCGCTGAAGGAACTGCCGGCCGTCAACGCCGAGATCGACGGCACCGACATCATCTACAAGAACTTCTGCCATGTCGGCGTTGCCGTCGGCACGGACAAGGGTCTCGTCGTTCCGGTCGTGCGCGATGCCGACCAGATGTCAATTGCCGAGATCGAGAAGGAAATCGGGCGCCTGGGCAAGGCTGCCCGCGATGGCCAGCTTTCCATGGCCGACATGCAGGGCGGCACCTTCACCATCTCCAACGGCGGCGTCTACGGCTCGCTGATGTCCTCGCCGATCCTCAATGCGCCGCAGTCGGGCATTCTCGGCATGCACAAGATCCAGGAGCGCCCGGTCGTCGTCGGCGGCCAGATCGTCATCCGTCCGATGATGTATCTCGCGCTGTCCTACGATCACCGGATCGTTGACGGCAAGGAAGCCGTAACGTTCCTCGTGCGCGTCAAGGACAGCCTGGAAGATCCGGAACGCCTGGTTCTGGATCTCTGAAGCACGTCCAGCAAAAGTGCGTTAGCGGTTTTGCGTCCGGACTGCGGAAAACAATGGATAGGGCATTTCAGGTGATCTGGCTTTCACCGGAAATGCTCTAAAAGGAGAACCTATGATGGACGGCGCGACGCTCGCCTACTCGCCTTTCGTGCTGCTGCTCGCCTGGAGCGTGGTGCTTCTCGTCGTCCACATCATGCTGCAGGGGCACTTGGCCACGCGCGAACTCGGCTCCAAGTGGAATGCCGGCCCGCGCGACGACGAGAAGAAGCCGAAGGGCGCCCTCGCGGGTCGCGCCGAACGCGCCTCTGCCAATTTCCGCGAAACCTATCCGGCCTTCGTCGCACTTGCGGCGGCGGCCGGTCTCATGGGGATCACCAGCGGCTGGGCGCTGATCGGCGCCTATGTCTGGTTCGCCTGCCGTATCGTCTATATCCCGCTTTATCTGGCCGGCGTTCCCTATGTGCGCTCGCTGGTCTGGCTTGGGGCGATGGCGGGCCTGCTGGCGATGTTCATCGCCATCGTTTTCGCCTAGACTCCGGATCCCGATCCCCGGCCGAAGCGCCCGACCGCTCTACAGGAACCCGACACCGATGCATCCCTATCTCTTCGAACTCGCATCGCTGATGGCGGTCTTCTCCTTTGCCATCGTCGTTCCGGGCGCCGATCTCGCCATGGTCATCCGCCAGTCGATGGTGGCGGGCCGCCGCGAGGCGATCCTGACATCCTTCGGTATCGGCACGGCGCTGATGTTCCATGTCAGCTACACGATCCTCGGTCTCGGGCTGATCATTTCCCAGTCGATCCTCGTCTTCAACATCATCAAGTGGTGTGGCGTCGCCTATCTCGTCTATATCGGCATCCAGTCGCTGCGCGCCGGGCGCATCGATCTTGCCAAGGCTGGAGAGGCGGTCGGCGAGAAGAAGCGGCAGTCGGCCCTGACGGCGTTCGGTCTCGGCTTCATGGCCAATGCACTCAACCCGAAGCCGGTCTTCTTCTTCCTGTCGATCTTCTCGACGGTGGTTGCCCATGACACGCCCGGTGTCGTCAAGTTCGGCTACGGTCTCGTCATGGCCTCGGCGCTGATCGTCTGGTTCGTCGGCGTCTCCTTCTTTCTCACCACGCCGTCGATGCGCTCTGCCTTCCAGCGGGCCTCCGGCGCCATCAACAAGGTCAGCGGCCTCGTCTTCATCGGCTTCGGCCTGAAGCTCGCCGCCACGGCGCAGACGCGCTGACCGGCAGGCTTTCGCGGATGGACAATGCGCCACCGCCGGCTCCGCAGGGGCCACACAACAGCAAGGGCGCCCGGGCGAGGTTCCGTCGCGCTGAAACGGGTTTGAGAGGAATGTCCCATGTCTTATGATGTCGTTGTCATCGGTTCGGGCCCCGGCGGCTATGTCTGCGCGATCAAGGCGGCCCAGCTCGGCCTCAAGGTCGCCGTGGTCGAGAAGCGCGCCACCTATGGCGGCACCTGCCTCAACATCGGCTGCATTCCCTCCAAGGCGCTGCTGCATGCGTCGGAAGTCTTCCACCACGTCGCCCATGGCGCGGCCGATCTCGGCGTCGAGGTTCCGGCACCGGTGCTGAACCTCGAGAAGATGATGGCCCACAAGGACGCGACGGTGAAGTCGAACGTCGAGGGCGTCGCCTACCTCTTCAAGAAGAACAAGATCGACGGCGTGCAGGGCTGGGGCCGCATCCTCTCGGCCGGCAAGGTGGCCGTGAAGAACGATGCCGGCGAAGAGACCGTGCTGGAAACCAAGTCGATCGTGATTGCGACCGGCTCCGACGTCGCCGGCATTCCCGGCGTTCCCGTCGAGATCGACGAGGAGGTCATCGTCTCCTCCACGGGCGGCATCGCGCTGAAGAAGGTGCCGGAGCAGATGATCGTGGTCGGCGGCGGCGTCATCGGTCTCGAGCTCGGCTCGGTCTGGTCGCGCCTCGGCGCCAAGGTGACGGTCGTCGAATATCTCGACACGATCCTCGGCGGCATGGATGGCGAGGTTTCCAAGCAGTTCCAGCGCATGCTGGCCAAGCAGGGCATGGACTTCAAGCTCGGCGCCAAGGTGACGGGCGTCGCCCGCACGGAGAGCGGCGCGAGCGTGACCTTCGAGCCCGTCAAGGGCGGCGAGGCCGTCACGCTCCCTGCCGACGTCGTGCTGATCGCCACGGGTCGCAAGCCCTACACCGAAGGCCTTGGCCTTGTGGAAGCCGGCGTGGCGCTCGACAATCGCGGCCGCGTCGAGATCGACGGTCACTATGCCACCAACGTGCCGGGCATCTACGCCATTGGTGACGTGGTGAAGGGCCCGATGCTGGCCCACAAGGCGGAAGACGAGGGTGTGGCGCTTGCCGAAATCCTCGCCGGACAGCATGGCCATGTGAATTACGATGTCATTCCGGGTGTGGTCTACACCCAGCCGGAAGTCGCCTCCGTCGGCAAGACCGAGGAAGAGCTGAAGGCTGCCGGCGTGAACTACAAGGCCGGCAAGTTCCCCTTCACGGCCAATGGCCGCGCCCGCGCCATGCAGGCAACGGACGGCTTCGTGAAGGTGCTGGCAGATGCCGAGACCGACCGCGTGCTCGGCGTGCACATCATCGCCTTCGGTGCCGGCGAGATGATCCACGAGGCTGCCGTGCTGATGGAGTTCGGCGGTTCCTCCGAAGATCTCGCCCGCACCTGCCACGCACATCCGACCATGTCCGAAGCCGTCAAGGAAGCCGCGCTTTCCACCTTCTTCAAGCCGCTGCACATGTAACAGCTTGCGGCCGTTTGGCGCGGGGCTTTCAGCGCCGTGTCAGGCTGACATGAAACCTTCACGAGAACCCCGCTTGCCCCGCAGGCGGGGTTCTGTATTGTTTGCTGAATTTAAGCCCTTGAAAAGGTGAAGAAATGTCTCCACTTCGCTATTCCGTGCCACAACGTGTCCTGCACTGGGGCATGGCGCTGCTGATTTTCTTCAATCTGATCTTTTCCGATGGGATGGAGCATTGGAATCGTCTCGTTCGTCGCGGCGAGACGGTGACGCCCGATGACATTGCTTCGGCCAATATCCATGCCTATGTCGGCATTGCGATCCTGGCGCTGGCTGCCGTGCGCATCATCCTGCGCCTCGTGCAGGGTGCGCCGGAACCGCCGGCGGAGGAGCCGGCTCTTCTTCGGCTTGCGGCGAAGGCCACGCATGGCCTTCTCTATCTGCTGCTGTTTGCCATGCCGCTGGGGGGCATCGCCGCCTATTACTTCGGCGTCGAGGTGGCCGGCGAACTGCATGGCGGTGTCATGAAGCTTCTGCTGTGGCTGCTGATCGTCGCCCATGTCGGCGGTGCGCTGGTCCATCAGTTCTACTGGAAGACCAATGTGCTGGCCCGCATGACGCACGGGCGTGTGTCCTGAGGCCGAGAACGACGAGCGCCCGCCGGAATATGGCGGGCGAACAACGCATCGACTTCGGCCTTGATGGAACGGCGGTCAGGCGTCTCAGTTGACGGCGGTGAGGGTGTAGCCGTCCTTGCGCAACAATTCGACAAGACCTTCCGCGCCCGGCAGGTGCAAGGCGCCGACGGCCATGAAGACGTTGCCCTGGGCAAGGATCGGCGCACCGCGCTCCGCCATCACGTGGTTGCGGTCGATGATGATGCGCTGTTCGAAATCGGTGCTGTCGGTATCGTCCTTGCCCGTCGCCGCCTTGGCGGCGGCCTTCATCATCGGCATGACCATGCCGGTTTCGCCTGCAAGGTAGAGATCGGTCATCGTCACCATGACGTCATCGATCGTCTTGCCGAGCGCCAGCGTCTCGATCAGCGCCTTCAGGTGAAATTCGATCGGCAGGTCATCCATGGCGGAGAGCTGTTCCACCAGCGTTTCCAGCCCTTTCAACTGCTTGCCGTCCCGCACCGCGTCCTGTGCGATCTTCATGTCGAGGAAGGCGGCACCCTTGCCCTTGCGGGCGAGCTCGCAGGCCGGCAACGCGACATAGCTGGCGATCAGCCAGGGCTTCATGCGCGTGAGCAACGGCAATGGCAGGCCACGCGCCTGGAGCTCGGCAGCCAGCGTCTTTTCTTCGGCGTCGTCGAGGTAATCGGTAATCGCCTTTCCCTGTGGGAGCATGGTGAGCTCCGGGCGCGCCAGCAGCGCCGCGGCGGCCTTCTGCTGGTCGAGGATTTCATCCGATTCCACGATGACCGTTTTCGAGGCAGCGAAGGCTTGCGTCGCCCCCTTCGGCATCTGAATGACCCTGGGATCGGTGACATGCATGGTGCCGAGCAGATAGGAGGCGGGAATGCCCGGTTTCTCGATCTTCCAGAAAATGCCCTTGCCGTTCGGGATGGCGGCCGCCTCCTTCTCGACGGTGGCGAAGACATCCGGATAGGTCGCACGCCACTCCGCCATCAGGTCTCGGCCGCTGCACGCCTCTTCGGCGCGGGCCGAGCCGACGGCGGTCAGCGTGGCGAGAAGGCAGGCGAGCAGCAGGAGCGGCAGCAGAAAGGCGGCCCGCACCATGAGATCGACAAGCCTGTCGAGGGGCTGGCTGCGCCCGGCCGGCGCGGGTGAAAAAGTCGTCTTCATGTCCGTCTCCGATGCCCCTTGCAGGCGGTGCGCGGCTCACCGCGCATGGGTATGGCGTCGCGCTTCTGATGCGCAGCGACCGGATCGCGCGTCAGCCTAGCGGTGCGGCGTCACGGATTGCTTAATGAACCCGGTCAAATCGCAACCTTGCCCCCTCATCCGTGAACACCGGCTTCAGGCCCGCGGATGGGCGCGATCGTAGATGTCGAGCAGGCGGGCCGAATCGACGCCGGTGTAGATCTGCGTGGTCGAGAGGCTGGCATGGCCGAGCAACTCCTGGATCGTGCGCAGATCGCCGCCGCCGGCCAGAAGGTGGGTGGCGAAGGAGTGCCGCAGCGCATGCGGCGTGGCGCTGTCGGGCAGGCCCAGCGCGCCGCGCAGCCTTTGCATCTCCCGCTGGATGATCGCCGGCTGCAGCGGGCCCCCGCGCGCGCCACGAAACAGGGGCTCGGCAGGGGCGAGGCGATAGGGGCAAATGGCCTGATAGGCGCCAACAGCGTCCACGGCAGCGGCCAGCAACGGCACGATGCGGGTCTTGCCGCCCTTGCCGGCGATGCGCAAGGCGGTGGGCTCTCCGGCAAAATCGGCAGGTGTCAGGCCGAGCGCCTCGGAAATGCGCAGGCCGCAGCCATAAAGCAGGGTCAGGACGGCGGCGTCGCGGGCGGCGATCCAGGGCTCTTCGTGAAGCTGGGCCTCGCTTGCGACCACCTTCAGGGCCTGCCCGTCGGTCAGCGGCTTGGGCAGGGAGCGGGGCTGCTTCGGCGTGCGCACGGCGCCGGCACCGGCGGCATTCACCATGCCCTTGCGCTCGAGATAGCGCAGGAAGGAGCGGATGCCGGCAAGGCCGCGGCCCAGCGTGCGCGCGGAGGCGCCGTCCCGGCGGCGGGCGGCGAGAAAAGCGCGCAGATCGAGCGGTTTCAGTTCCCTGAGGTCGGCAAGCCGGGCCGGACCACCCATATGGGTGGTGAGGAAGGTGAGGAACTGGCGCGTGTCGCGCTCGTAGGCCTCGACCGAATTGCCGGACAGCCGCCGTTCGCCGGCAAGGGTTGCCAGCCAGCGCTGGCGCTCTTCCGCAAGCTCGGGACTGGCAAAGATCAGGGGTGCATCCATGGCAGGTCGCTTCAATCCTTTTGAGCGCACAGTCTGCCGTGATCCGGCTTAGGAAATTGTTAAGGCTCGCCTTTGTGCGTGATTGCGGCAAGGCGGTTTTCTTTTGCCGCCGCCGAAGGCATGGTCCGCGATCATGACGAGAGATTCGACGGACCTTTTTGGCGCGAGCGCGCGCGAGACGGCACCAGTGCGGGCCGTGCCGGTGTTGCTGCCCATGCCGGCGGAGAAGGCCTATTCCTACAGCGTGCCCGACGGCATGGCCGTGCAGCCGGGCTCCATCGTGCAGGTGCCACTCGGTCCGCGGCTCGTCGTCGGCGTGGTCTGGGATGGCGGGTCCGACGACCGGGTCGATCCGAAGAAGCTGAAACCCATCGAAAAGGTCTTCGACTGCCCGCCGCTCGACGAGCGCATGCGTCGCTTTCTCGATTGGGTGGCGAGCTACACGCTCTCGCCGCCGGGACTGGTGGCGCGCATGGCGCTGCGGGCGCCGGCCGCCTTCGATCCCGAGCCCATGGTCGAGGGCCTGAAGCTGACCGAACTGCGGCCGGAGCGGCTGACACCGGCCCGCCAGCGGGTGATCGCGACGGCTGAAGACGGTTTCGCCTGGACCCGCTCCGGCCTTGCCCATGCGGCCGGCGTGTCCTCCAGCGTCATCGATGGTCTGACACAGCAGGGCGTGTTCGAGACGATCTTCATGGAGCCGCCGCCCGTCGTGGCGCCGCCCGATCCCGATTTTGCCCCGGCGCGGCTGGAGGGCATCCAGACGGACGCCGGGCGGGAGCTGGCGGCGACCGTGAAAGCCGGCGGCTTTGCCGTGACGCTGATCGATGGCGTCACGGGCTCGGGCAAGACGGAGGTCTATTTCGAGGCGATCGCCGAGACGCTCCGGCAGGGCAGACAGGTGCTTATTCTGCTGCCGGAAATCGCGCTGACTGCGAGCTTTCTCGAGCGTTTCCAGGAGCGATTCGGTTCCAAGCCGGCCGAATGGCATTCCGACCTTGCGCCGCGTACCCGCGAAAAGGTCTGGCGGCAGGTGGCGACGGGCGGTGTGCGGGTGGTGGCCGGCGCGCGCTCGGCGCTTTTCCTGCCCTTCGAAAATCTCGGCCTCATCATCGTGGATGAGGAGCACGATCCGGCCTTCAAGCAGGAGGATCGTGTCTTCTACAATGCCCGCGACATGGCCGTGGTGCGCGGGCGCATCGGCTCCTTCCCCGTGGTCCTCGTCTCGGCAACGCCATCGGTCGAGAGCCAGGTGAATGCGCAGGCCGGTCGCTACCATGATGTGCACCTGCCGACGCGCTTTGCCGATGCGGCGCTGCCGACGCTCGGCGTCGTCGATCTCAGGCGCCATGCGCCGGCGCGCGGCGGCTTCCTCTCACCGGTCTTGCTGCGCGAGATGGAAAAGACGCTCGGGCGGCAGGAGCAGTCGTTGCTCTTCCTCAACCGGCGCGGCTATGCGCCGCTGACGCTGTGCCGGGTCTGCGGCCACCGCTTCCAGTGCCCGCAATGTTCCAGCTGGCTGGTGGAGCACCGGTTTCGCGGCCAGTTGCAGTGCCATCACTGCGGCTACAGTGAGAAGACGCCGAACGCCTGCCCGGAATGCGGCACGCTGGACCATCTGGTCGCCTGCGGGCCGGGCGTGGAGCGCATCGCGGAGGAGGTGGAAAGCCATTTTCCCGAGGCTCGCACCATCGTGCTCTCCTCCGACATCATGGGCGTCAAACGCCTGCGGCTCGAACTGGAGGCGATCGCGCGCGGCGAGGCGGATATCGTCATCGGTACGCAGCTTGTCGCCAAAGGGCACAATTTTCCGCTGATGACGCTGGTCGGCATCATCGATGCGGATCTCGGGCTGACGAACGGCGATCCCCGGGCGGCGGAACGGACGTTCCAGCTTCTGAGCCAGGTAACGGGGCGCGCCGGGCGCACGGGGCGCAAGAGCCTCGGCCTGCTGCAGACCTACCAGCCGCAGCATCCCGTGATGCAGGCGATCGTTTCGGGCGATGCGCGCACCTTCTATGAGCGCGAGATCGGCGAGCGGGAGCGGGCGTTGCTGCCGCCTTTCGGGCGGCTCGCTTCCGTGATTGTTTCGGCAGACGAGCGTGCCCAGGCGGAAGGGCATGCGCGCGGGCTCCGGCAGTCGGCGCCATCCGTCGGCGATATCCAGGTTCTCGGGCCGGCGGAAGCGCCGCTCGCGATGATTCGCGGCCGGCACCGCTTCCGGCTTCTGGTGCACGGTCGGCGGACCAGCGACATGCAGGCCTATCTGCGCCAGATGATCGACCGCGGACCGAAGCCGCGGGCCTCGATCCAGGTGCAGATCGACATCGATCCGCAAAGCTTCCTTTGAACACCGAGGCTTCTGTTCATAGAGGGCGAAGCGCTCTTTCGGGCGAATCGTCTGGCATGTCATAAGAGTGCCGACGCAGAGGAGAGGCGTGCGATGGACTTCTATGTACCGACCAGCAGCGGCGAGCTCGCAGCCTTCATCTCGGCCATCATCGCCGCTGTTCTCGGGCTTCTCGGCCTCATTGCGCCGCGCACCTCCCTGAAACTCGGTGGGCTTGCGACCAATCCGGCGCGCGCGGACGGGCTGGCGACAGCACGCTCATCCGGCGGCTTTCAGGCCGGTCTGGCGATTTCCGCCATCCTGCTTGCCCAGGACTGGCTCTATCTGGGTCTTGGCGGCGCCTTCCTGCTGGCGGCGTTCGGGCGCCTCCTGTCGCTGATGTCGGACCGTTCCTTCAGTCTGCTGGGACTGACCTTCCTCATCCTGCAGTTGTGTCTCGGCGCCGCACCTCTTCTCCACGTCTTCGGTCTGATTTGATCGGGAGGCAAAATTGTGCGGTTAAAGCCTGTTTCGCGGGGTGCTTGATGCAGGGACGGGGATTTGAAGAATCCTTCGATCAGGGCGCGACTTATGGCGCATTCGTGCCGTTCGCGTGTTGCGAGTCCCCAGTTCCTATGCTAGACGAACCGCGAATTTGAGGAGACGCGGGACAAAACGCCCGCGATAGCCAAAAAAACAGCAACCTTTTCAGCGTCTTGCTCACAGCCTTTTTTGTGGTGGGAACGCTGGAAGAAATTAGAGAAGCTTGTGCCCGTGGCAGACACATCCCAGCTTGTTTCCGGTGTTGCAGAAAGGTACGCATCCTCCCTGTTTGATCTGGCACTGGAAGCCGGCGCGGTGGATGCGGTCGCACAGGATCTTGGCAAGTTCGAGGCGCTGATTTCCGAAAGCGGAGATTTCAAGCGCTTGGTCGAAAGCCCGGTCTTCTCCGCAGACGATCAGTTCAAGGCGATCTCCGCGATCGTTTCCAGCGCCGGCGCTTCCCCGCTGGTCGGCAATTTCCTGAAGGTCGTGGCGCGCAACCGCCGCCTCTTCGCGCTTCCGGCGGTCATCCGCGGTTTCCGCGCCATCGCCGCCCGCCATCGTGGCGAAGTGACGGCCGAAGTGACCTCCGCGCACGCTCTTTCGGGCGAGCAGGAAAATGAATTGAAGGCGACGCTGAAGAGCGTCACCGGCAAGGACGTGGCGGTCAACGTCACCGTCGATCCCTCCATTCTCGGTGGCCTGATCGTCAAGGTCGGTTCCCGGCAGATTGATACTTCCCTTCGCACAAAGCTTTCGAGCCTTAAGCTTGCACTGAAAGAGGTCGGCTGATGGATATCCGCGCCGCGGAAATTTCCGCAATTCTCAAAGATCAGATCAAAAACTTCGGCCAGGAGGCTGAGGTCTCCGAAGTTGGCCAGGTTCTGTCCGTCGGTGACGGCATCGCCCGCGTCTACGGCCTCGACAATGTCCAGGCCGGCGAAATGGTCGAGTTCCCGGGCGGCATCCGCGGCATGGCGCTGAACCTCGAAGCCGACAACGTCGGTGTCGTTATCTTCGGTTCGGACCGTGACATCAAGGAAGGCGACACCGTCAAGCGGACCGGCGCCATCGTGGACGTCCCGGTCGGTCCGGAACTGCTCGGCCGCGTCGTCGACGCGCTCGGCAATCCGATCGACGGCAAGGGCCCGATCAACGCCACGCGCCGCTCGCGCGTCGACGTCAAGGCTCCCGGCATCATTCCGCGCAAGTCGGTGCATGAGCCGATGTCGACCGGCCTCAAGGCCATCGACGCCCTCATCCCGGTCGGCCGCGGCCAGCGCGAGCTCGTCATCGGCGACCGCCAGACCGGCAAGACCGCCATCATCCTGGACGCCTTCCTCAACCAGAAGGCCATCCACGACAACGGCCCGGAAAACGACAAGCTCTACTGCGTCTACGTGGCCATCGGCCAGAAGCGCTCGACGGTCGCCCAGTTCGTGAAGGTTCTGGAAGAGCGCGGCGCCCTGCAGTACTCGATCGTCGTTGCCGCCACGGCTTCCGACGCGGCCCCGATGCAGTACCTGGCACCGTTTGCCGGCTGCGCCATGGGCGAATACTTCCGTGACAACGGCCAGCACGCCCTGATCGCCTATGACGACCTGTCCAAGCAGGCCGTCGCCTACCGCCAGATGTCGCTCCTGCTGCGCCGCCCGCCGGGCCGCGAAGCCTATCCGGGCGACGTTTTCTACCTGCATTCCCGCCTGCTCGAGCGCGCTGCAAAGCTCTCCGACGAGCGCGGTGCCGGCTCGCTGACGGCTCTGCCGGTCATCGAAACGCAGGGCAACGACGTTTCGGCCTTCATCCCGACCAACGTGATCTCGATCACCGACGGCCAGATCTTCCTCGAAACGGACCTGTTCTACCAGGGTATCCGCCCGGCCGTGAACGTCGGTCTGTCGGTTTCCCGCGTGGGCTCTTCCGCCCAGATCAAGGCGATGAAGCAGGTTGCCGGCTCGATCAAGGGTGAACTCGCCCAGTATCGCGAAATGGCCGCCTTCGCCCAGTTCGGCTCGGACCTCGATGCCTCCACGCAGCGCCTGCTGAACCGTGGTGCACGTCTGACCGAACTCCTGAAGCAGCCGCAGTTCTCGCCGCTCAAGACGGAAGAACAAGTCGCGGTGATCTTCGCCGGCGTGAACGGCTACCTCGATAAGATCCCGGTCAACAAGGTCGGTGCCTTCGAACAGGGTCTGCTGTCCTCGCTGCGCTCGGAAGGCAAGGCGATCCTCGACACCATCCGCACGGAAAAGGCCATCAGCGACGACACCAAGGGCAAGCTCAAGGCTGCTCTCGATGCCTTCGCAAAGACCTTCGCCTGATCGGACGACAGAAGCTAGGACGGAAAACGGATGCCTTCTCTTAAGGATCTGAAAAACCGGATCGCCTCCGTCAAGGCGACGCAGAAGATTACCAAGGCGATGAAGATGGTCGCCGCGGCAAAGCTTCGGCGTGCGCAGGAGGCGGCCGAGGCCGCACGTCCCTATTCGCAGCGGATGAGCGCCGTCCTCGCCAATATCGCCCAGGCGGTCGGCCAGGACGACAGCGCGCCGCTCCTGATGACGGGAACCGGCAAGGACCAGACGCATCTTCTCGTCGTCTGCACCGCAGAACGCGGCCTGTGCGGCGGCTTCAACTCGCAGATCGCGCGCTTTGCCCGCGATCACGTGCGCAAGCTGCTCGCCCAGGGCAAGACGGTGAAGATCGTCTGCGTGGGCAAGAAGGGCTACGATATCCTGCGCCGCGAATTCGCGTCGCTGATCATCGACCGTATCGACCTGCGCGAAGTCAAGAAGATCGGCTTCGACAATGCCGACCAGATCGGCCGCAAGGTGATCTCGCTCTTCGAAGCCGGCGAATTCGATGTCTGCACGCTGTTCTACTCCGAGTTCAAGTCGGTCATCAGCCAGGTGCCGACGGCGCTGCAGCTGATCCCGGCCTCGGCCGAGACGGTGTCGCCGGCAGCATCGGGTGCGGCTGCGATCTACGACTACGAGCCGGATGCCGGCCAGATCCTCAGCGATCTCATCCCGCGCAACATTTCCGTCCAGATCTTCCGGGCTCTGCTCGAGAATGTCGCCGGCGAAATGGGTGCCAAGATGAGCGCCATGGACAATGCGACGCGCAACGCCGGTGAGATGATCAACAAGCTGACGCTTTCCTACAACCGCCAGCGTCAGGCTCAGATCACCAAGGAACTGATTGAAATCATCTCGGGCGCCGAAGCGCTCTAAAGGTTACGAAAGAGGTTATTGACATGGCCGCTACCGGTAAGGTCACCCAGGTCATCGGCGCCGTCGTCGACGTCGCTTTCGAGGAAGGCAATCTTCCGCTGATCCTGAACGCGCTGGAAACCGACAACAACGGCAACCGCCTTGTTCTCGAAGTTGCCCAGCACCTCGGCGAAAATGCCGTTCGCACCATCGCCATGGACTCGACCGAAGGTCTGGTTCGCGGCCAGCCCGTCACCGACACCGGTGCGCCGATCTCTGTTCCGGTCGGTGATCAGACGCTCGGCCGCATCATGAACGTCATCGGCGAGCCCGTTGACGAAGCCGGTCCGCTCGACCGCTCGACCCTGCGCGCCATCCACCAGGACGCTCCGGCCTATGTCGAGCAGTCCACGGAAGGCCAGATCCTGGTCACCGGCATCAAGGTCGTCGACCTGCTCGCTCCCTACGCAAAGGGCGGCAAGATCGGCCTGTTCGGCGGCGCCGGCGTGGGCAAGACGGTTCTGATCATGGAACTGATCAACAACGTCGCCAAGGCGCACGGCGGTTACTCCGTGTTTGCCGGCGTGGGCGAGCGTACCCGCGAAGGCAACGACCTCTATCACGAAATGATCGAGTCGGGCGTGAACAAGCATGGCGGCGGCGAAGGATCCAAGGCTGCCCTCGTTTACGGCCAGATGAACGAGCCGCCGGGCGCGCGTGCCCGCGTTGCCCTCACCGGTCTGACGATCGCTGAAGACTTCCGCGACAAGGGCCAGGACGTTCTGTTCTTCGTCGACAACATCTTCCGCTTCACCCAGGCAGGTTCGGAAGTGTCGGCTCTGCTCGGCCGTATTCCGTCGGCCGTGGGCTATCAGCCGACGTTGGCGACCGACATGGGCGCCATGCAGGAGCGCATCACGACCACGACCAAGGGTTCGATCACCTCGGTTCAGGCCATCTACGTTCCCGCCGACGACTTGACCGACCCGGCTCCGGCAACGTCCTTCGCCCACCTCGACGCCACGACCGTTCTGTCGCGCTCGATCGCCGAAAAGGGCATCTACCCGGCCGTTGACCCGCTCGACTCCACCTCGCGCATGCTCGACCCGATGATCGTCGGCGAAGAGCACT
Organism: Rhizobium sp. SG2393; assembly: GCF_042610495.1. Classification (NCBI taxonomy): domain Bacteria; kingdom Pseudomonadati; phylum Pseudomonadota; class Alphaproteobacteria; order Hyphomicrobiales; family Rhizobiaceae; genus Rhizobium; species Rhizobium sp. SG2393. The sequence goes on along the minus strand of NZ_JBHGAP010000009.1, from coordinate 11,822 downwards.
ACGAAGTGGCCCGCAAGGTGCAGGGCACGCTGCAGCGCTACAAGTCGCTGCAGGACATCATCGCCATCCTCGGCATGGACGAACTGTCGGAAGAAGACAAGCTGACGGTTGCCCGCGCCCGCAAGATCGAGCGCTTCCTGTCGCAGCCCTTCTTCGTGGCCGAAGTCTTCACCGGCTCGCCGGGCAAGCTGGTCGCTCTCGAAGACACGATCAAGGGCTTCAAGGGCCTCGTCAATGGCGAGTACGACCACCTGCCGGAAGCGGCCTTCTACATGGTCGGCTCGATGGACGAAGCCATCGAAAAGGCCAAGCGTCTCGCTGCCGAAGCAGCCTGATGACCGATCGACCGGCGCGCCCGTCGCGCCGGTCTTCGCCTGCCGCCGGACATGCGGTGGCAGGCTTTCGACGTTCGCGGTCGCAAGGCTGACCGCCCAGGAAGAGTGATCGTCATGGCTGACAACTTCAATTTCGAGCTGGTTTCCCCGGAGCGCCTTCTCCTGTCCCAGAAGGTCAGCGAAGTCGTGATCCCCGCCACTGAAGGCGAAATGACCGTTCTGGCAAACCACGCCCCCACGATGACGACGATCAAGCCCGGCGTCGTGACGGTAAGGGCCGATGGAAAGACGGATCGGTACGTCGTGTTCGGCGGTTTCGCCGACATCGTTCCCACCGGCTGCACGCTACTGGCCGAATCCGCCGTTCATGTCGATGAGCTCGACAAGTCGCAGCTCGATCGCCGCATCGCCGCTGCCCGCGACGAGCTGGACGGTCACGGTGACGACGACCGCAAGACGTCGCTGGAGCGCCTGATCGGCGAACTCACCTCGCTGAAGGAAACGCTCATCCCGGCCTGAAAGGGACCGGGCGAAAGCACCTGATGCCAAACGGAAAGCCCCTTCGCGGGGCTTTTTTGTTGTCCTGGGCTCGTATGCTCGTCTGTCGGCAACTGCGGAGGCGAGATGTTCCTGCCCGCGGAAGGCTGGTTCACACCATCAGCCGTTTGCGGGAAGGCTGAACGGCTTTGATTCGCTCAGGCCGTGGCCTTGACCGGCCGATTGATCCGTTGAGCCGCTTCCTTCACCAGCGGCAGGAAATCGCCTTCGCCGGCATCGATCATCTCGAAGAAGCGCGCGCGCATTCGCACTTCCCAGAACTTGTTGATGTGGGTGGCGACGCCGTCCACCCGCTCGCCCTCCGGCTGGGAGAGGAAGAAGGTGGCGATCTGGTTCGCCATGCGGACCAGCTTTTCGTCGGTGTTGCTATGCGACATGGCGGTCTCCGGGTGTGCGGATGCGGTCTGGACGCGTGAAAATCTCGAATTCGTCGGCGCGCACGATGCCGACCAGCGTCATGCCTGCGGCTTCGGCTGTGCGGATGGCAAGGGCGGTCGGGGCGGAAATCGCAGCGATGACGGGGCTGCCGAGGGTGGCGGCCTTCTGGACCATCTCGACCGACAGGCGGCTGGTGACGACGACCATGCCCGCCATGCCGGCCATGCCACGGCGCAGGACGGCACCAACGAGCTTGTCGAGAGCATTGTGGCGGCCGACATCCTCGCGCGCGGCGAGAAGGCCCGCGCCGGGAATGTAGAAGCCTGCCCCATGCACGGCGCGGCTTTCCCGGTTCAGCACCTGGGCTGCGGAAAGAGCGCCGATGGCGGCTTCGATCTCACCCGGTGTCACGGTCAGGCCATGGTCCGGCACGTGCGGCACGGCGCGTGTCGCCTGCTCGATCGATTCGATGCCGCAAAGGCCGCAGCCGACGGGGCCGGCCATGCGGCGGCGCCGGGCGGTAAGCGCGTCGGCCTCCGGCTCGGCCAGCGTCACCTGCACGTCGAGACCGTCACCAGCTTCCATGATATCGACGGCGAGAACGTCGCTGGCCGTGGCGATGATGCCTTCCGCGAGCGAGAAGCCATAGGCGAAGTCTTCGAGATCGGCGGGTGTCGCCATCATCACGGCATGGGTCGTGCCACCGTAGGAGAAGGCGACCGGCACTTCCTCCGGCACCACGCGGCCGGCAGGCTGGAGGCGACCACCGCGCCAGGCGGCGGCCGTCAGCGTGCTGAGCGGCGGCAGGGGAGCGGTCATCGCCCTATTCCGCCGCCTCGAGCTTGCCGGCGATGCGGCGCGACTGGCGCGACAGCTCGTCATATTCCACCTGCCAGTCGGATGGGCCGTTCGACGGGGAGACCTGAACGGCGGTGACCTTGTATTCCGGGCAGTTGGTCGCCCAGTCCGAGAAGTCGGTGGTGATGACGTTGGCCTGCGTGTTCGGGTGGTGGAAGGTGGTATAGACCACGCCCGGCGCCACGCGGTCGGTGATCGTGGCGCGCAGCGTCGTCTCGCCGGCCCGGCTTGCCAGCCGGATCCAGTCGCCGTCGCGGATGCCCCGGTTTTCGGCGTCGTGCGGGTGAATTTCCAGCCGGTCCTCTTCGTGCCAGACGGTGTTTTCAGTGCGCCGCGTCTGGGCGCCCACATTGTACTGGCTGAGGATGCGGCCGGTGGTGAGCAGTAGCGGGAAGCGCGGGCCGGTGCGCTCGTCGGTCGGGACATATTCGGTGCGGATGAACTTGCCCTTGCCGCGCACGAAGCCGCCGATATGCATGATCGGCGAGCCCTCCGGGCTCTTCTCGTTGCAGGGCCACTGCACGGAGCCGACCTTCTCGAGGTAGTCATAGGAGACGAGCGCGAAGCTCGGCGTCGTCGCGGCAATCTCGTCCATGATTTCCGAGGGATGGGTGTAGGTCCACGCGAGGCCCATGGCCTGGGCAAGCTTCTGGGTGACCTCCCAGTCCGCATAGCCGTTCTTCGGCGTCATGACGCGACGCACGCGGTTGATGCGGCGTTCGGCATTGGTGAAGGTGCCGTCCTTCTCCAGGAAGGTCGATCCCGGCAGGAAGACATGGGCGTAGTTCGCCGTCTCGTTCAGGAAGAGATCCTGCACGACGACGCATTCCATGGCGGCGAGGCCGGCCGAGACGTGCTTGGTATCGGGGTCGGACTGCAGAATGTCTTCGCCCTGGATGTAGATGCCCTTGAAGGTGCCATCGACGGCGGCATCCAGCATGTTGGGAATGCGCAGGCCCGGCTCGTTGGAAAGCGTCACGCCCCAGAGCTTTTCGAAGACCTCGCGGGTCGCATCATCAGAGACATGGCGATAGCCCGGCAGCTCGTGCGGGAAGGAGCCCATGTCGCAGGAGCCCTGAACGTTGTTCTGGCCGCGCAGCGGGTTCACGCCGACGCCGGGGCGGCCGATATTGCCCGTCGCCATGGCGAGGTTGGCGATGGCCATCACGGTGGTGGAACCCTGGCTGTGCTCGGTGACCCCGAGGCCGTAATAGATCGAGCCATTGCCGCCGGTGGCGAAGAGGCGGGCGGCACCGCGCAGAAGCTCGGCCGGTACGCCGGTCAAAGGCTCGATCGCCTCGGGGCTGTGGCGATCCTCGGAGACGAAGCCGGCCCAGTCCTCGAATTCCGACCAGTCGCAGCGCTCGCGGATGAAGGCCTCGTCGTAGAGGCCCTCGGTGACGATGACATGGGCCAGCGCCGTGACGACGGCGACATTGGTGCCGGGCTTCAGCGGCAGGTGATAGGCGGCCTGAATGTGGGGCGAGGACACGAGATCGATACGGCGGGGATCGATGACGATCAGCTTGGCGCCCTGCCTCAGGCGCTTCTTGAGGCGCGAGGCGAAGACCGGGTGGCCGTCGGTCGGGTTGGCGCCGATGACGATGACGACGTCGGTGTGTTCGACGGAATCGAAGTTCTGCGTGCCGGCCGAGGTGCCAAAGGCCTGGCCGAGGCCGTAGCCGGTCGGCGAATGGCAGACGCGGGCGCAGGTATCGACATTGTTGTTGCCGAAGCCGGCGCGGATCAGCTTCTGAACGAGGTAGGTCTCCTCGTTGGTGCAGCGCGACGAGGTGATGCCGCCCACGGCCTCGCGGCCATACTGGTACTGGATGCGGGAAAATTCCGCGGCCACATGGGCGAAGGCTTCCTCCCAAGTCACTTCGCGCCAGGGATCGGTGATCTTCTCGCGCACCATCGGGTTCAGGATGCGGTCGCGGTGGGTGGAGTAGCCATAGGCAAAGCGCCCCTTGACGCAGGAATGGCCGCGATTGGCCTGACCGTCTTTCCACGGCACCATGCGCACCAGCTCCTCGCCGCGCATCTCGGCCTTGAAGGAGCAGCCGACGCCGCAATAGGCGCAGGTCGTGACGACGGAGTGTTCGGGCTGGCCGATCGCGATCACCGACTTTTCGGTGAGCGTCGCTGTCGGGCAGGCCTGCACGCAGGCGCCGCAGGAGACGCATTCGGATTCCAGAAAGGCCTCATGCATGCCGGGCGAGACGCGGCTGTCGAAACCGCGGCCTTCGATGGTCAGCGCAAAGGTGCCTTGCACCTCCTCGCAGGCCCGCACGCAGCGCGAACAGACGATGCATTTGGCGGGGTCATAGGTGAAATAGGGGTTCGACTCGTCCTTCGGCATGTAACGGGCGTTGACGTCGCCGGTGGCGCCGCGCGCCTTGAGGTGGTTGTCGCCCTCATAGCCGTAGCGCACGTCGCGCAGGCCGACAGCGCCTGCCATGTCCTGCAGCTCGCAATCGCCATTGGCCGCACAGGTCAGGCAGTCCAGCGGATGGTCGGAGATGTAGAGTTCCATTACGCCCTTGCGGATCTGCTTCAGGCGCTCCGTCTGGGTGTGGACCTTGAGGCCCTGCGCGACCGGCGTGGTGCAGGAGGCGGGCGTGCCGTTGCGGCCCTCGATTTCCACCAGACAGAGGCGGCAGGAGCCGAAGGCATCCACCATGTCGGTGGCGCAGAGCTTCGGCACCTGAATGCCGGCTTCCATCGAAGCGCGCATCAGCGAGGTGCCCTCGGGCACGGTGATCTCACGGCCATCGATGGTCAGCGTCACCATCTTCTCGGAGCGGGAGGCGGGCGTGCCGTAGTCGATTTCAGGAACGAGGGACATGGTGCTTACCTCCCAGCCGTCATCCTCGGGCTTGACCCGAGGATCTGCTGCTTTTCAACTGTTACTTCCGATCCCATCACGACCGGTCGGCATTGAGCCTGGGGCGTGGATCCTCGGGTCAAGCCCGAGGATGACGGCGAGAATGGCAGTGTCACTCCGCCGCCTCCCGCACCGGCGCGGGTGCAAAATCATCCGGGAAATGCGTCATGGCGCTCATCACCGGGTAAGGCGTGAAGCCGCCCAGCGCACAGAGCGAACCGAATTTCATGGTGTTGCAGAGGTCTGCGAGCAGCGCCTTGTTCTTCTCAGGCTCGATGCCGCGGGCAATGCGGTCGGCGGTCTCGACGCCGCGGGTGGAACCGATGCGGCAGGGGGTGCATTTGCCGCAGCTTTCGACGGCGCAGAATTCCATGGCGAAGCGGGCCTGTTTCAGCATGTCGGCACTGTCGTCGAAGACGGTGATGCCGGCATGGCCGATCAGGCCGTCGCGGGCGGCGAAGGCTTCGTAGTCGAAGGGCGTATCGAAAAGGGCACGTGGGAAATAGGCGCCGAGCGGACCGCCCACCTGGACGGCCTTCACCGGCCGTCCCGTCGCGGTTCCCCCGGCGATATCGTCGATGATCTCCCCGAGCGTGAGGCCGAAGGCGGTCTCGTAGAGGCCGCCATGCTTCACATTGCCGGCGATCTGGATCGGGATGGTGCCGCGCGAGCGGCCCATGCCGAAATCGCGATAATAGGCTGCACCGCGGTCCATGATGATGGGGACGGAGGCGAGCGAAATGACATTGTTGACGACGGTCGGGCGGCCGAGGAAGCCCTGAAGGGCCGGCAGCGGCGGCTTGGCGCGCACCACGCCGCGCTTGCCTTCCAGCGAGTTCAGAAGCGAGGTTTCCTCGCCGCAGACATAGGCCCCGGCGCCGACGCGGATTTCCATGTCGAAGGCCTTGCCGGAGCCGAGCACGGAAGGACCAAGCATGCCGGCGGCGCGCGCAATCCCGACGGCGGCGCGCATGGCCGCGATCGCATGCGGATATTCTGAGCGGGTATAGACGTAGCCCCTGGTCGCACCGGTGGCGATGCCGGCAATCGCCATGCCTTCGATCAGCACGAAGGGATCGCCTTCCATGATCATCCGGTCGGCAAACGTGCCGCTGTCGCCCTCGTCTGCATTGCAGACGATGTATTTCTGCGGCCCTGCCGCCTCCATCACCGTCTTCCACTTGATGCCGGTCGGGAAGCCGGCACCGCCACGGCCGCGCAGGCCGGAGTCCGTCACCTGCTGCACGATCTCGGCCGGCGGCAGGGAGACGGCATTCTCCAGCCCCTTCAGGCCACCATGGGCGCGGTAATCATCGAGGGAGAGGGGATCAATGACCCCGCAGCGGGCGAAGGTCAGACGCGTCTGGCGCTTGAGGAAGGGGATCTCGTCCGTCGGCCCGAGACAGAGCGCGTGGGCGCTGCCCGTCAGCAGACCGGCGTCGAGGAGAGATGCGACATCGCTCGCCTTCACGGGGCCGTAGGCGATGCGACCCGTCTCGGTTGCCACTTCCACCAGCGGCTCCAGCCAGTGCATGCCGCGCGAGCCGTTGCGCACGATGCGGGCGTCGAGGCCGCGTGCCTCGATTTCGGCTGCCAGCGTGGCGGCCACCTTGTCAGCACCAAGCGCGAGGGCTGCGGCATCCTTGGGAACGTAAAGAGTGACGCTCATGCGCGCGCCTCCGCAAGGAGATCGCGGATCGCTGCATCATCCAGCCGCCCATGCACGGCGCCATCCAGCATCGCGGCCGGCGCGCAGGAACAGAGGCCGAGGCAATAGACCGGCTCCAGCGTGACGCTGCCATCCGCCGTCGTGCCGTGAAAATCGATGCCAAGAAGCGCCTTGACGCGTTCGGCCAGCGCATCGCCGCCCATGGCCTGGCAGGCCTCGGCGCGACAGAGCTTCAGCACATGGCGGCCGGCGGGGTGATCGCGGAAATCATGGTAGAAGCTCACGACGCCGTGGACTTCGGCGCGCGACAGGTTCAGTTCGCGGGCGATGACGGGCAGACAGTCCTGCGGCACATGGCCGAAGGCTTCCTGGATGGCATGCAGGATGGGCAGCAGCGGACCTTCAAGATGGCTGTGATCGGCGACGATCGCCCGTGTCTGCTCGGCAAAATCCTCGCCGCGCCGCGCCATGTTCATCGCTGATCCTCCCGTCCGTCATCCCGGCAGGGAAGCCATCCGAGCCATCCCCCGCTGATCGCAAAGCTTCTCAGGCGGGGTCGAAATGGTCAATAAGGCTGATCCGTTGACCGATAGGGAAAAGCTATCAATCCAGGCCGCTTTCGGCCAGTCCGCGCGCCTCGTGCAGCAGGGCGGAGACCAGCGGCGTGAAGGGTTCGCGGTGGGTAGCGACGAGGCCGACCGTGTGGACCGGTTCGGGATCGGTAAGCGGGATCATCCGCAGGTCCGCCTCGTAGCCAAAGGGCGCGGCGACGCTGCGGGGCATGATGCTGCACCAGTCGCCGTTGCGCACATGGGAGAGAAGAACGATCATCGAATTGGACTCGAGCGCCGGCGAGACGGTGACACCCACCTCCGAAAAATGGCGGTTGATGATGCGGCGGTTCTGCATGTCGGCGGTCAATAGGCAAAGCCGAAGATCGGCGGCCTCGCGCCATGTCACGGTGTCGCGATCGGCCAGCGGCCCTGCGCTGGAGGTGACGAGATGGTAGCGCTCCTGGGCCAGGGCGACGCTGGTGACGCGGCCCAGCGGCTCGTTTTCGAGGTAGGTAAGCCCCGCATCGATCTCTAGATTTTCAAGCAGGCTCAGAATCTGCAGCGAGTTGGCGGAGATGACGGAGAAGGTCACCTCCGGATGCTTTTCGCGGAATGGTGTCGTGAGCTTCGGCACCATGGCGAGCATGGTGGGAATGGCGGCCAGCCGCAAGTGCCCCGACAGGCCCTTGTGGGCGGCGCGCATTTCCTCGCGCAGGGTGCGGGCATCGCCGACGATGCGGCGTGCCCATTCCAGCACGCGCTGGCCTTCCGGCGTCAGGCCTTGAAAGCGCGAGCCGCGATTGACGAGAACGACGCCGAGACTGTCTTCCAGCTGCCGGATCGCGGCCGACAGCGTCGGCTGCGAGATGCCGAGTTCTTCGGCTGCGCGGGCGAAATGCTTCTCGCGGGCGAGCGCGATGAAATATTCGAGCTTGTCGATCACGCCCGCCGCCTTTCGAAGTGCCGATCAGACGATCAGCTGGCCGCCGTTGACCTCGAGGATCTGGCCGGTGATGTAGCCGGCGAGGCTGTTCGAGGCGAGGAAGAGATAGGCGGGCGCGCAATCTTCCGCCGTGCCGAGGCGTTGCAGCGGGATGGTCTTGCGGGTGGCTTCGAGCTTGTCGGCGGAGGAGTAGCGCTGGTGGAAATCGGTGGTGATCGTGCCCGGCGACACGCAGTTGACGCGGATGCCGGCCGGCGCCAGTTCGCGCGCTAGCGCCTTGGAATAGGTCGAGACGAAGGCCTTCGTCGCCGAATAGATGGCCGAGCCCGGGCTGCCGCCCGTCAGCGCCGAGATGGAAACGGTGTTGACGATGGCCGGATGGGTGCCGCCCTTCAGGAGCGGGATCAGGGCGCGCGTCAGTTCGACGACGGAATGCTGGTTGAGGCGGGTCACTGCCGTATACTGCTCATCCGTCAGCTGATCGGCGGGAAAGCGGCCGACCATGGTGCCGGCATTGTTGACGAGCACGTCGATGGCATCGAAACGCGCCTTCACGGCATCGATGAAGGATTGCACACCCGCCGGCTCCAGAAAATCGGCATATACGATCGTGGCGCGGCCATCGGCGACGGCCTGCTTCAGGAAATCCGGCAGGCTATCCTGCGGGGCCCGGCCGCCATGCAGCAGCACAGTCGCGCCGCAATCGAGAAAGCCGCGCGCGACCTCAAGGCCTATGCCGCGGCCGGCACCCGTGACCACCACGCGGGCATCCTGAAACAATGTGGAACTGAACACGAAACGTCCTCCTGATATTCGATCCTGCGGCCGGGCTCCTGCCACCACCGCTTTCCTCCGGCGTGAAGCTTGCCGAGACGGGCGCGTTTTGCAAGCGCTGTTCACCCCCTGGCGCGCGCGAGACGCGAAAATCGCTGGCGCAGTTTTCGTTTTCTCCTATCATGAAGAAAAACGAAAACAGTTGGGAGGCGCGCCATGTATTTCACGGAGCGGCAGAGCGAGATCCTGGAACTCGCCAAGGCGGAGGGCCGCGTGCTGGTCGAAGACCTTGCGGCGCGCTTTTCCGTCACCCCGCAAACGATCCGCAAGGACCTCAACGATCTCTGCGATGCCCGCGCGCTCAACCGCGTGCATGGCGGCGCGATCTATCCGAGCGGCAAGGAGAATGTGAAGTATGACGCGCGCCGGCGGATCGCGGCGCCGGAGAAGCTTGCGATCGGCCAGGCCGCCGCCGCCCTCATCCCCAACAATGCCTCGCTCTTCATCAATATCGGCACGACGACGGAAGCCGTGGGGACAGCACTCGTCGACCATCGCGAACTGATGATCATTACCAACAACATCAATGTCGCCAACAGCTTGCGTGTCTATCCGAGCATGGAGGTGGTGATTGCAGGCGGCGTGGTGCGCGCCTCCGATGGCGGAATCGTGGGCGAGGCGGCGGTCGATTTCATCCGCCAGTTCAAGGTCGATTATGCCGTGATCGGCGCCTCCGCCATCGATCCCGACGGCGCGCTTCTCGACTTCGACTATCGCGAAGTGAAGGTCGCGCAGGCCATCATCGCCAATGCGCGCAACGTCATCCTAGTGGCCGACTCCACCAAGTTCGAACGCACGGCGCCGGTTCGGATCGGCCATATTTCGCAGGTACAGGCCTTCATCACCGACCACTGCGCATCGGTGACCGTGCGCCAGATCTGTGCCGAGCAGGGGGTGCGGCTGATCGAGACGCATCCCTGACGCTTCGCTTTCGTTCAGCGGCTGAAGCATTCGTTTGACATTCGAAATGAATTCGTTTTAACTATTGATGCTTTCGCATGCGCGCAAAATTGCTGCGATGCGAAAGAGGGCAGGGGAGGCTCTCGTCGCGTGTCGGATCAGGTCCACGATATCTTCGTCATCGGCGGCGGCATCAACGGCTGTGGCATTGCCCGCGACGCGGTTGGTCGCGGCTATTCGGTGGCGCTGGCCGAAATGAAGGACTTCGCGTCCGGTACCTCGTCGGCCTCCACCAAGCTGGTGCATGGCGGGCTGCGCTATCTCGAACATTATGAATTCCGCCTGGTGCGCGAGGCGCTGATGGAGCGCGAAGTGCTCTGGGCCATGGCGCCGCACGTGATCTGGCCGATGCGGTTCGTCCTGCCGATCCAGAAGGGCGGCTTGCGTCCTGCCTGGCTCGTGCGGCTCGGTCTCTTCCTCTATGACCATATTGGCGGGCGCAAGCGCCTGCCGGGCACGCGCACGCTGGACCTGACGCGCGACCCCGCCGGCAAGCCGCTGAAGCCTGTCTATCGCCGGGCCTTCGAATATTCGGATGGCTGGGTCGATGATGCGCGCATGGTGGTTCTGAATGCACGCGATGCCGCCGAGCGCGGCGCGCTGGTGCTTGCGCGTCACCGTGTCGTCTCCGCCCGCCGCGACTCCGGTCTCTGGCGCATCGAGACGGAGGACGCCGAAGGCGTTCGCCACGCGCATCGCGCCCGCATGGTCGTCAATGCGGCCGGACCCTGGGTGGATCATGTGCTGGCCGGTGCGCTCGGTCGCAATGACAGCCACAATGTGCGCCTTGTTCAGGGCAGCCACATCGTCGTGAAGAAGAAGTTCGACGATCCGCGCGCCTATTTCTTCCAGAACCCGGATGGCCGCATCATGTTCGCCATCCCTTACGAAAACGATTTCACGCTGATCGGCACCACGGATCGCGACTACAAGGGCGATCCCCGTCAGGTGCGCATCAGCGCCGAGGAAGAGCGCTATCTCTGCGCTGCTGCCAGCGAATATTTTGCCGAGCCGGTGCGCGAGGCCGATATCGTCTGGGCCTATTCGGGCGTGCGTCCGCTCTATGACGATGGCGCCTCGAAGGCGCAGGAGGCGACGCGCGACTACGTGCTAAAGCTCGAGGGCAATTCAGGCGATGCGCCGATCCTCAATGTCTTCGGCGGCAAGTTGACGACCTATCGCCGCCTCGGCGAATCCGCGCTGGAAAAGATCGGCGAAGCGATCGGCGTCAAGGGAAAGCCCTGGACGGCGGGTTCGCGCCTGCCGGGCGGCGGCTTTGCCATCGAGGGCTACGAGGCCGAGGTGCGCACACTTTCGGGCCGCTACCCTTTCCTGTCGCCGGCCTTTGCAGCCCGGCTGGTGCGCCAGTACGGCACGGAAGCCGGCGTCATTCTGGGCAATGCCCGCAGCCTTGACGATCTCGGCCGCCGCTTCGGTGCGGACCTGACGGAGGCCGAGGTTCGCTGGCTGATGGAGAAGGAATGGGCGCGCACCGCAGAGGATATTCTGTGGCGCCGCACGAAGCTTGGCCTGCGCGTCTCGGCGGAGGAGGCCGCAGCGCTCGATGATTACCTGAACGCCGCCGCTGCGGTGAAGGCTGCTTGAACTGGTGACCTCGAGGGGTCAACGCCTGCGGATCGGGAGGCCGGAGACGTCATGCTTGAGTTACGTGGTGTCCGGAAGGTTGTTGGGGGGGATGTTCATGTTCACGGGACGGATTTGGTTCTGTCGCGTGGGAGCTTGAATGTTTTGCTGGGTCCGACGCTGAGCGGGAAGACGTCGTTGATGCGTCTGATGGCGGGGCTGGATCGGCCGACGTCGGGGAGCGTGTGGTTCGACGGGGTGG
>NZ_JBHGAP010000008.1:0-195568 GCF_042610495.1 Rhizobium sp. SG2393 | reverse complement strand
GATGTAGCCGGCGCCGCCCATGTCTGCCGCCAGCTGGTAGATCTCGTCGAAGGAACGATCAATCACGCGCTCGACCACGCTCTGGTCGCGCAGGTCAGCCACGATGAAATCGTCGGCTTCCGTTTCGGCGAAGCTCGGGAACTTCAGGTCCACACCGCGAACCCAGAAGCCTTCACGCTTCAGGCGCTTCACCAGGTGGCTACCGATGAAACCGCCAGCCCCACAAACCAAGGCAGTCTTCATGATCATTCTCCAATCGCTGTCAGGAGGCCATGTTCCCGCATATTGTGCACTGCGGCATAGCCCAGTCAGATCCGTAATGGCAAAATGTCTACCCAACGTCAAGCAACGGTGGCGCCAGCATGTCGCCTACCATGGAGGCCACTGAAAAGCAACCGATGGGAGAATAATCTATTTATCGTGCTATTTTGGGTGGTTATTCTGTTGTTGTGGCATGAGCTATTTAATTGATATCTTGCCAGTTTCACCGGTGCTTTATGCAAGGCTTAATAACAGAATTTGGGCGTCGATTTCGCTTTGCCTGTTCTTTAAGGTGGGGAACGCGTGCTCGTTATCGTGGTTTTAGATGCGATGCGGTAGCAGGACATAACGAAGTATCGTTTGGGTTGGAACAGTTGAGGTTCGTCAGTAATGGTCGGCAAAATACCGCTTTCCGTACAGTTCAAGCGTGAAGGCGCTGCTCTCGTACGGAGGACATCTGCAGTCTGCGGAGTGCCGTTCGAGTGCTTTTTCGCCTTTACATTCTGGCGTGGGTCCTTCTGGTCGGCAAGTCGCTACCATGTCATGTTTGGCCCGGAGCAATGGCCGGAAGACACAAGTGCTTATCTCAGCCGTATCGTGATACGCCGATGGCGTGAAGATGACGAAGGACTGTTTTGCGAAAGTGTGCTCGATATAGGTCCCGGTAATGACCCGCGGGTGACGAGGGTAGGAGACCGTGCAATTGTGTTGTTCAGGGGCGCCCTGAACAGTGACCATCCGTATTATATTTATGACATCGGCATGAATCGCCTTCTACCCGTATCCGTGGAAGACCCTTGGTTCACATACGGCAAAAACTGGATGCCGTTCGACAATGGCGGACGCTTGGGTGCCGTGCATAGCTTTGACCCCAATCTGGTGCTCGACATCGATCTTGAGACCGGTTTGGCGATCGCCGAAACTGCAAAGCCTGGGGGGTTTGCGCCGCGTGCGGCACACGACAACTTCAACATGATGCGGGGGGGCTCCAATGCGTTGTTTCGCGATGGTGTTTTGTTCGGCTTCGGTCATGCGACGACGACGCCCAGTCATCACCTTCCTTTTCAGTGGTCCCTCGATACCCGACGGAACGCCTCTTTCTGGATTGACAGCGATGTGGAGAAAATCAGCCAGACAGGCTTCTCGATCGTTGACCCCACCTGCATTGTCCCCGTAGGCGATCACCGCATGATCGCTGGCTTTTGCTGTTCAGAGCGTGACTGGTTCTACGACCAGATGTTCGCCGACATCTTGGTTCCGGTCAGCCTGCGCCCGGACACGGCGTCGGCATGCGCCTTGACGGTTGATGTATCCTGTTTTGCCGAGGGCGCATTCTCCCAACTGATGTTAGGTGAGCGGCTGCGCTACCAAGTCGAGTCAAACGTCGTGCCCTACGGAGGACGACGGGTGGATCATCGGGAAGGCTTTTTGGCGTTTGGGCAATACGGAACGCTTCCGCCCAACCGCTATCTCGTTTCTTACAGATACCGCAGCGACGCTGCCGAGGATCAACGCGTAGGATGGGCGGACTTTTGTATATGCAAGCCGAACGAATGCATCCCGGTGCATGTCGTTGATCTCAAGGGAACGGACAATCAGACGGTGCGGATCCCCATCGAAGTCGAGGTCGAACTGGCGCGTGATGAGCGCTTCGAGGCACGCGTTTACTCCCGCGGAAACTCCATTCTCACCCTCTATGACATAACTATCACGGCAATGTGATGTAAGCCGCTTCTAACTGGCGGCGGAATTGATTTCGCGTCACTTTCCTTAAGTCTTGGATGCGACCAGATGGGCACGCAGTCCGCAAAAGACACGTGTCACGGTTTCAAGTGTTGAGAATGCGCTCGGATGTGCGGTATCGAGCACGACCAGCGGAGGAAAGACGAGTGGCCGATGCGCCGGCTAGAGAAAGGCCACTCGGGCGCGTGCGATAGCGCACGAAATTCATGAGAAGAGCGGGTTCAGTATGGAAAAAAGATTTGCGTTTCTCGGATTTCGCCGAGGGGGAAGCTCGATCCTTTTCATGCTGGTTGAAGGGCTTCTCAAGCGCTCGGGCTATAACGCGGACGATGTTGTAGCGCGGTTTCATCGGCAGGCAATCCAGCCGCAGGACATTCCGGTTGAGGAACTTCATTCGGCGTTTCAAAATAACCTGATGGTCGGATGTTTCCGCTGGGGTGTCCGAGTCGTCGAGAAGATTGATGATTTCGACATCGTACCGATCCTTGTGACACGTGACCCAAGGGACTGTCAGCTAAGCTGGTTTCATGCACGCCATTTGCATCGCAACGATCCACTGCCGCCGCAAATGGTTGAAAGCGCGGAACTGAGCAAGCCGTTGACTGTCGGCGATACATTTCTCTCTGACATAGCGGAATTGCATGCGTTCGCGACTGAGAAAAATGGGCTGATCATCAAGTATGAGGATATATTGCAGGATCCGATCGCCTTCCTGCTTCAAGTTGCCGAGTACATCGGCATAAGGCCCGACAGGGCTGCGCTGGATTTGACGATTATGGAGGCAAACTTTCTTCAGCTCGTCAGCGATGAGGAAAATCACAATAGACGCGGGCGCCCATACGAGGCCCTGAACTCGCTTTCACCTGAGGAGCTTGCTGAACTGAATGAGGTGTTCGGCGAGGCGGTTACCGCTCTGGGGTACCCATTGACAGCCGATGACCTGCCCACACTCGACTTGGCGGCTCTCCAGGCGCGGGACGTGTACAAGCGCTTCGCGATCCGCTTGGCTGAAGAGAACAGCTATCGTATTTCAGAGATTCAACATCATCAGCGAGTCATCAACGAACTGCAAACGGAAAATGGCTATCGGATCGAAGAGATCAGGCGGATCAACGAGACCCTTATGCGTATGCGAGCGGCACTGAGCCCCTGAGACGCTATGGTACGTGTTGCCGAAGAGACGCGAATCCTCGCGCAAAAGCGGAACGCAAAAAAACGCCAGAGAAGGTGTATGGCTCAATGATCCGAATCGTGAAAATTGTGCGCCGCAAGATCACGCTCGCCTCTGCTTTGAGATGCAAGCCAGTGCTCGGTATTTAGCATCTTCGGAGGCGAAGGTTTGGTGGAAGGTTCCCGGATGAATATGCCTCCAATTGTCCCTGGCGCGGCAAGCCAAGAGGAATTGGTGAAGCCCGCCTTTGGCACGGATTTGCCCAAGTGGGGCAGAGAACTGAGCGCAAAGATGACCGCTAGTAGCCCGATCTACTGGCTGGACATCACCGATTTCGTTGCATATGCGCAAGATGGAAACACGACGGTAAGCGGCATTCAGCGCGTCGTTGCCAATCTGATAATGCATCGCGATCTTTCTGGCATCGACATCATTCCTGTCATTCCTGAGTTTGACCGCAAGCGTGTGCTTGCTGCAGATCCCGACGCAGTAGAGACACTCGTCATGTTGCTGCAGTCCGGCAGCGCCTCTAAGGGAGATATTCTCGCTGCACTTGAAGCCGTCTATTTGAGTCGGATTGAACTCAAGCCCCGCTCCGGTGACGCCTATGTGATGGTTGGCGCTTTCTGGATTTATTATCACCACGACCTTCTGCTCGATCTGAGGATCGAGGGCACGCGCATCGCCTTGTTTGTGCACGACCTGATCCAAATCAAGAATCCTGAATATCTTTCGGAAGTCGCAAACCGCACCTTCCGCAGATCCCTTATAGATGTTCTGTCGGTATGCGATCAGATATTGACCAACTCGCACTTCGTGAAGGGCGAAGTCGAGGCGTTCATGCGAGACCGGCTGAATCTGTGGCTCCCGGTTACTGCGGTGCAGCTTCCCACAGAGCTTCCAAAGACCGCGCGCACGGCCGACGAGAACAAACGATTCTCGGCACTCGCCGGTCAGGATTATGTCCTGTGTGTCGGAACGATCGAAATACGCAAGAACCACGTCTTGCTCGTCAGGGTATGGGAAGCCCTTGCCGAGGAATTTGGTGATGACAAGATACCACGCTTGGTTTTCGTGGGAAAATGGGGCTGGAACATAGAGCAGCTAGAGCGGGAGATTGCTCGCACCAAAGCAACAGATCGCTGGTTGCACGTGTATAGCAATGTCTCCGACGGCGAACTCGATTACCTCTACGAGAACTGCCTTTTCACGGCCTATCCCAGCTTTGCAGAGGGGTGGGGGCTGCCGGTCGGCGAAAGCTTGGCGCGCGGCAAGCCTTGTGTGACCTCGTCTTCGACATCGATGCCCGAGGTCGGCGGTGATTTTGCCCGCTACCTCGATCCCTTCGATTGGGAAACCGGACTGTCTGTCATCCGATCCCTTCTTATTGACAGAGATGAGATCACCGTCTGGGAACGCCGAATTCGTGAAGAATTTCAACCCAAGACGTGGGTTTCTTTCTGTCACGAACTCTTTGGTGCGCTGAAATCCTTCGAGCCCGCCTCCTCCCGACCGGTATCTACTTACCGCTTTGCGCCTGCAACGATCTTCGAGTTTGGTGACGCGCGCTTGCCCCGCTTGGATCTTGAAGGTGGCCCGATGATCACGGCCCGTATGACTCGCCGGAAAGGTTGGGGGCCTTGCGAACATCAGTTTGCGTTTGCCAATGAGCAGAATGCCGAACTGGAACTACAGACTGAGGTACCTGCTGGATGGATTGTTGATATCTATCTTTGTCTCCTCTCACCATCCACGAGCACACGTGTCTTGGCTGTGTCAGCGGGCGACACGATCCAGACCGTGGTGCTGACGGCACGTCGGTCGGTTCACAAGGTGAGGGGGAAGGTCGGTCACGACGGCGTTTTGAAAGTTTCCTTCGTTTGCCAATCGGCGGCAGTGAACAACGAAACAACCCGTGGTGATGCATATTTCGGAATCTCCGCTATCGGATTTGTCGATGTCGCGGCGCCCGACCAGCGGATAGCTATGGCAGAAGCATTCGCGTTGATGGGCTGCGAAGTGCAACATCCGACCGACGGCGATCATCAAGAGGTGCTTGATTCGGTGAAAGGAGCCAGGGCTGCGATCGAATTTCTATCTGCAACCACGCCGCTCCTTCAGATACCTGCCATCTGGTTGCAACTCGCACGCTTCGCCGCAATATCAAGAAATTGGAAATGGGCTTCGCGTTTCTACGCGCGCTATCTATCCGCAAAGCCCGACGCGGCCAGAACCTGGAAGCAATTTGGTCACGTAGAAAAGGAGCGCGGTCACTTCGAGAGCGCCTACATCGCCTATTCGATTGTTCGGCATCTCAATCCTGAAGACCATGAAGTCCATTCACACTACGACTTTGTGAGATCCGTTCTCCGGCAGCGATAGGGCTTAACACGACAGGCGTGAAATGCCGATCGACAAGACTATAATACGAATAAAGATATTATAACGGCGGTCTACTGGGTCGATCCGACCATTGTCATAAAGGAATTTCAGTGGAATATTGCAATTTAGCGTTGCATAAGGTGGAGAAGGCAAGAATATACTTCGATTGATTGTGTAATTGAAGCGAATCTCACGAGAGAAATTAATTAATAATTTCGTCGACTTTTTGATTTTTCTTCAATCTGTTTTGGCGCCGGCAGCAACCGAAATCAGGCCGGCCGAAAATGGACGGTTGCGGCACGTACCGCTAGCCTATGATTTCTCGCGCAGCGCGAGAGTTTGCAGTAGGACGACTGTCTTCATGTCAATGATGGTGTTTGAGGCAATCATGTCGAGCGCCTCATTGACGGTTAGCTCGACGACGTCGATAAATTCGCCTTCTTCAGCAAGGCCTGCGGTCTTCCGTGGATGCTCATCATAGTCCGCCAGAAAGAGATACACTTTCTCTGTAGCGGCGGCAGGCATGGCATAAAGCTGTGCCACGGCTTGGAGATTGAATATGCGGCAACCGGTCTCTTCCATCGCTTCCTTTTCGGCGCAGCGTTCGGGAGACTCACCATCCAGTCCGCCGGCAGGCGCTTCAAGGATAAACGGGTTGTCGCCGCCCAGGAGCGCTCCAAGCCGTAACTGCCGAACCAGAAGAACCGTTCCTCGGTGGCGATTGAAAGGAAGCACTGCAGCCGCATCACCACGATGGTAGCACTCCCGTTGAAGGGTCAAAGCCTCCCCGTTTTCGGTCTGAAAAGTGACGGTGTAATCACGAAGTTCACCCCAGCCTTTGCCGACAAGGCAATCGGACAGGATCCGCACATTTGATGTCATGATTAAAACCATCTCTCGACTAGATTTGAAAACGCAGCCGTGGGCCTTGGGATTCGGTGCTGTTAACATAGAAGAACGCACTGCGGAATCGATCGTGTTCGGTGGATGCGCCTCGCAGATCAAGACAAAGACACGTGCTGATGGAGTGGTTTCGCGTGTTGGATATTTTGAAAAGAAGGACGCGGGAGAGATCGTCTCGCCAGAAGGCCGCATCCCACCGTGATAGGGTGAGCCTTGTATCATCCTTCTATCGTCATATCCTTGGACGAGAGCCGGACGAGGAAGGGCTTGAGAACCTCCTGACTGCGTTCTCCGGACCGGACTGGGTCGGTCAGGTCTTGAATGCGATCCTTGAGAGCGAAGAACGCAGATTGAATGCGCGTCATGATGCGATTCGGGCAATGGTCGGTAGTCGACCGGGAACAATCGTCAGTCTTGGATCCTCCTGCCATATGGCCTCCATTCTCAGTTCTGCGGGCTGGCGGACTGCCTCCTACCCGTTCGACTGGATCTTCAGCGACTTCTCCGCCGTCATCGACATGCTTGATAATGATTTCCGCGATTTCCTTGATACGGAATTCTACGTTCCAAATCCGCACACCACAGGTGTTGACCGGGTCGCCCACCGCAAATATGGCATGCACCCTCCTATGTTCCAGCACCACGATGTACATCTGGCGGAAGGGCATGCCTACCTTCAGCGATGCGTCGAGAGGTTGCGCGGCATTCGGAGTGAAGCCGTCGTGTTCGCCGCGAGCTTCCATGCCGACCGGTTCAATGCTGACCTCTGTGGCAAAACAGCGGAGGCGCTGGAGCGTTACTTCGGACCGCAAGCGACGCTTCTGGGTTTTGCCGTGGAGCATGAAGAAAAAAGTTCGCTGCCCCGCCTTTCCCAGCACTGGCAGCGAGAGAGGCATCGTATCTACACGTTCAGACCTGTATCAAAGTGGCAGCACACGCAGTTTGATGATCCTATTGATGATGTAGCCTTGTTGAGAGCCATTCGGGCGTCCTGCTAGATTTGTAAGATTTCGCGAACTAATCGTGTTCAAACCAACACTTGCGTCGAAGCACTTGACCCGAACGATCCGAAAGGCTTCTTATCGAAGCGCTTAGACTGGCAAGCCTTCACCTGTGTTTGACGCGACATAGCTCTGATGCCGAGCCCCTTGCAGATTATAAGTTGCGGTATCAATATCACGCGCCTACGATTCGTGATATGTCGACACCTTTCTCGCGGCGATCAGAAGATGCAAGGGATGGTCTTTTATATCAAAAGAGGTACTCAGTATAACATGTCCAGGGATGAATTTTGCATTTTCGAGGACGAGAACGTCTGTGTGATTGACGGAAAAGGACCTGGAAAAATTGTTGTTGTATTCAATCCGATTACTCACCTATACGATGGAACGGGTGAGTTTTGGGGGAAGCTCTTCCTGAAATCCAGAGGCTTCCACCCAGTTGGAATTGTATCAAAATCAATCAATTGGTTTCCGGTGTCGTCAACGCGGCGAGCGGTCGAAGCGCTAAAGGCCGCGGGATTTCAACCTTCTTGGATTTATGGATATAGTCAGGGAGGGTACGGTGCCCTCAAATACTCCGCTGCGCTTGGGGCCCCTGCCATCGCGCTTGCGCCGCAGTTTACGATCGACCCTTCTGTGACTGGAGAGCATGTCAATCGGGATTACCACGGTTTTTTCGATCCCGAGATCAATGCGGACATGACGATCCGTGATGGTGATGTGTTTGCAGGCTCGCGGATCATATACGATCCCGGCTGGACGAATGACGAATGGAATGCCGCAAAAATAATGGAGTGCTCGCAGAGCGAGCTTGTCCAGGTGCCAGCCTGTGGTCACGACGTTCCTCAGCTATTGATTCAGACAAGGGCTGTTGACGTTCTCTTCTCGATGTCTGCTGCCGGATTTGGACAGTTTGTATGGCGCAACAGGTTCAAGGCACCTCTGTACCGGCTTACGAAGGCACGCCGTGAAAGAGACATGCGGCAGCACTACCCCGCTATTGCTTGGTATCTTTTAGCTGCGCTGGCACCAAAGAGTTGGCGTGAAGCAGCCATGGGCGAGTTGAAGGTCATGCTCGCCGAGAGAAGAAGATAAAGATATTATGTATTTCTGAGGTTTGATTTAATATTGATTATCATTGAAAAATGAAATTATTATTTCGACACGATGCCGATTCTTTCGAGGTATTGGCAAACCTTCAGCGCCATCTCGACAGGTTCTTTCGAGGATGAATGAAGGTGTATTTCGGGGTTTTGTGGTGTTTCGTATGGCGAACTAATTCCAGTGAAATTTTTCACTTCCCCGAAGTAGGCCTTCTTGTAAAGGCCTTTCGGATCCCGTCGGATGCATTCCTCCAGAGGTGCATCAACAAAGACCTCCACAAAACTACTCGCGCTGGCCAGAGCACGTGCAAGTTCGCGATCCGACCTGAATGGAGAGATGAGCGCGACGAGCACAATGAGGCCTGCGTCGGCCATCAGTCGGGCAACATGCGCAACCCTGCGCACATTCTCTACACGATCCTGAATTGTAAATCCAAGATCTTCGTTGAGGCCATGTCTAATATTGTCACCATCCAGCAAGTAGGTATGAAGTCCCTGGGCATGCAGCAGGATCTCGACTTGATTAGCTACTGTAGATTTGCCAGCGCCAGAAAGTCCTGTGAACCAAACAATTGCTGAGTTCTGGGACTTTATTCGCGCGCGCGAGGCTGCATCAACCAGCATTGGTTGCCAATGAAGTTCACGATTATTTTCAGGCGGCGACAATATCGCTCCTTTTTCGGGTGCAGCTCTGCGAAGAAGCCCGTTCAATATCCGGTTACACGCATCATCCGAATATTAGTGAGTTATTTAAAGATCGATTGCGCTTCTGGTGAATATAACAGCAAATCCCAGGCCGCGTTGCGACCAAAAAATTTTGAAATACATGAAAATATAAACTGGTGCTGCGAAAGAGGATTGAACTCTCGACCTCTCCCTTACCAAGGGAGTGCTCTACCACTGAGCTACCGCAGCATCCGGGGTGGCGGGGCGTTTGGCCTCGCGACGTGGGGCCTATTGCCATAGGTCGGGGGGGAGTGCAAGCCGGATTTGAAAGTTTTCGCCGCGACGGCTGGGCTTGGGCATTTTGTGCGGGCGCAAAGTGCAGTATCAGGCGGGAATGGCAGGCAACGACGATTCATCACCGGACAAGCGGCAGGCGATCAGCGAGGCGGAGCGCAAGCGCCTCCGGCTGGCCGAGACGCTGCGGCGCAATCTGGCGCAGCGCAAGCAGCAGGCGCGCGCCCGCAGGCAGGGCGCTGCCGATGAGGTGGATGGGTTGCCCGCCGCAAAAACGGACGAATCGTCGCCTTCTGGTGATGTCGATCGCGACGAAGGCCTTCCCCGGTGAAACGTGGTTTCTGTGGAGTCGGCAGGCCGGCAACGCAAAAGCCTCGGGCATGTGGTGCCACAGCGCGTGATGCAATGGGCTTTCGGCGCTACGCCAAGGCGCTTTCAAACTCTCTCCGCTTCTTCTAAAGAGGCGTCACAGAATTGTCAGATGGAAAGGCGGGCCTTGCCCGGCGGGTATTCGATGGATCGGATCAGGATCAAGGGTGGGAATGAGCTGAACGGGGTCATCCCGATCTCCGGCGCGAAGAATGCTGCGCTGCCGCTGATGATCGCCTCGCTCCTGACGGATGATACGCTGACGCTCGAGAACGTGCCGCACCTGGCCGATGTGGAGCAGTTGATCCGCATCCTTGGCAATCACGGCGTCGATATCTCGGTCAATGGCCGCCGCGAGCGCCAGGGCGAAAGCTATGCCCGCACCATCCATTTCACCTGCCGCAACATCGTCGATACGACGGCGCCTTACGAGCTGGTCTCGAAGATGCGGGCGAGCTTCTGGGTCATCGGGCCGCTGCTGGCGCGCGAGGGCCAGGCGCGCGTGTCGCTGCCGGGCGGCTGCGCCATCGGCACGCGTCCGGTCGATCTCTTCATCGAGGGGCTGAAGGCGCTCGGTGCCGAGATCGAGATTGACAGCGGCTATATCAATGCCACCGCCCCGAAGGGCGGGCTGATCGGCGCGCGCTATGTTTTCCCGAAGGTTTCGGTCGGTGCCACCCATGTCCTGATGATGGCGGCAACGCGCGCCCGCGGCACGACGGTGATCGGCAATGCCGCCCGCGAGCCTGAAGTCGTCGATCTCGCCACCTGCCTCAACGCGATGGGCGCGAAGATCAGCGGCGCCGGCACATCCACCATCACCATCGAGGGCGTCTCCACCCTGTCGGGTGCCCGCCACCGCGTCCTGCCGGATCGAATCGAGACCGGGACCTATGCCATGGCCGTTGCCATGACCGGCGGCGACGTCACGCTCGAAGGCACCGATGGCGCACTTCTGGAGACCGCGCTGGAAGCGATCCGCCGCGCCGGCGCCGAGATCACGAAGACAGAAAGCGGCCTGCGCGTGGTGCGCAATGGCGGCGGCATCAAGCCGGTGGATGTGGTGACCGATCCCTTCCCGGGCTTCCCGACCGACCTGCAGGCGCAGTTCATGGGCCTGATGACCAAGTCTTCGGGCGTCTCGCACATTACCGAGACGATCTTCGAAAACCGCTTCATGCATGTGCAGGAACTTGCCCGCCTCGGCGCCCGCATCTCGCTGTCGGGCCAGACGGCCAAGATCGAGGGCGTGCCGAAGCTGAAGGGCGCGCCCGTCATGGCGACAGACCTGCGCGCCTCCGTCTCCCTCGTCATCGCCGGGCTTGCGGCCGAGGGCGAGACCATGGTGTCGCGCGTCTATCACCTCGACCGCGGCTTCGAGCGCCTGGAAGAAAAGCTCACCCGCTGCGGCGCGATCGTCGAACGCGTCAGCGAATGAGCCGCAGGCCGCGGCTGCGGCAATTGCGCTTCGATCGTCTCCACCCTATGTGAACAGCGGGCCCGCCCTTTCGGGCCCGCTTTTTCATGGGAAGGACGGAGCCGATATGGATGCGCTGAAGCTGATGGCACTGGATGCGGAAGATCTGGCGATCGTGTCGGCCCATGTGCAGGACGCCGTGCTGAAGGTCGAGGGCCTGGTCTTCGAGCCGCGCCGCCAGCAACTGTCCGTCATCGTCAACCGTTTCGTCTGGGAAAAGGCGGAAGGCCGTCGCCGCGGCTATGAACGCCGCCGCTCCGCGCTTGTCTTCAAGCGCGTGCTGGCCGCCCGCTCCACGGGCATCGACCGCCAGAAGCCGGACGACGTGCTCTCGCTGCTGGCCGTCACCTTCTCGCCGAACGGTGAGGGGCCGGAGGGAACGGTGCAGCTTGCCTTTGCCGGCGGCGCCACCATGGTTCTCGATGTCGAATGTATCGAGGTTCAGCTTGCGGATACGGGCGGAGCGTGGGAAACCTCTTCCCTGCCGCGCCATCAGGCGTAAGGGGCCGCAATCGGCAACCATCGACAGGACGCGGCAACGGCGAGCAGGCCGCCGGAAATGCCTGCCGGGCTCTGGGCCCGAGGCATGAGCACGTTCGGCAAGACGGCATCAGCGGTTTTGCTTGGGGACTGCGAGACGATAGTGAGTGATGGGGCATCTCCGATGATCCGGGTTTCACCGGATGTGCTCCGGCAGCAGACTGGCATTTGGGGAACCGCATCTTGGCAATCAGGCTCGACACGCGACAGGCTGGCTTCGAACAGGCCTTCGCCGCATTTCTCACGACCAAGCGTGAAGTATCCGACGACGTGAACCAGACGGTGCGCGCCATCATCGACGATGTGCGCGCCCGGGGTGATGCAGCGCTTGCGGATTACTCGAAGCGTTTCGACGGGGTCGATTTCGCGGTGACGCCGATGCGCGTCAGCGCCGCCGACATCGATGCCGCCTTTGCGCAGGTCTCACCGGAGGTCGTCTCTGCGCTGGAGCTTGCGGCAAAGCGCATCGAGAGCCATCACGCCCGCCAGTTGCCGAAGGACGATCTCTATGAGGACGCGCTCGGCGTCGGGCTCGGCTCGCGCTGGACGGCGATCGATGCGGTCGGACTCTATGTGCCCGGCGGCACGGCGAGCTATCCGAGCTCGGTGCTGATGAACGCGCTGCCAGCCCGCGTGGCCGGCGTACCGCGCATCGTCATGGTCGTGCCGGCCATGGGCGGGGCCATCAATCCCGCCGTGCTGGTTGCCGCGCGCATCGCCGGCGTCGAGGAAATCTATCGCATCGGCGGCGCCCAGGCCGTGGCGGCGCTCGCCTATGGAACGGAGACCATCGCCCCTGTCGCCAAGATCATGGGGCCGGGCAACGCCTATGTGGCGGCCGCCAAGCGCCAGGTCTTCGGCACTGTCGGCATCGACATGATCGCCGGCCCCTCCGAAGTTCTCGTCATCGCCGATGGCGATAATGATCCCGACTGGATCGCGGCCGATCTGCTGGCCCAGGCCGAGCATGATCGCGGCGCGCAGTCGATCCTCATCACGGATGATGCGGCCTTCGCGGAGGCCATCAACGCGGCCGTCGAGCGGCAGCTGACCCTGCTCGGCCGTGCCGAGACGGCCCGCGCCAGCTGGGAGGATTTCGGCGCGCTGATCCTCGTCCCCACCCTTGCCGACGCCCTGCCGCTGGCCAACCGCATCGCGGCCGAACATCTGGAAATCGCCGTCGAGGACCCCGAGCCACTGATTGCCGGCATCCGCAATGCCGGCGCCATCTTCGTCGGCCGCCATACGCCGGAGGTGATCGGCGATTATGTCGGCGGCTCCAACCACGTGCTGCCGACGGCGCGCTCCGCACGCTTTTCCTCCGGCCTCGGCGTGCTCGATTACATGAAGCGCACCTCGATCCTGCGCCTCGGCGCAGAGCAGTTGCGGGCGCTCGGCCCGGCGGCTATCGCACTGGCGCGCTGCGAGGGGCTCGATGCCCATGCCCGCTCGGTGGCGATCCGCCTCAATCTCGGGGATGCGGGATGACGGCATCGAGCGCTTTCCGCCTCTGCGATGTCGTCCTCGACGAGACGATCGGCCGCTCCACACCGGATGTCGAGCATGAGCGCGCTGTCGCCATCTTCGATCTTCTGGAGGACAACAGCTTCGAGCCCATCGGCCATGCCGGCGGGCCCTACCGGCTGAAGCTCTCTCTCATCGACCAGAAGCTCGTCTTCGCCATCGGCACGGAAAGCGGCGCGGATGTCGCGACCCATATCCTGTCGCTCACCCCTTTCCGCCGCATCGTGAAGGATTATTTCCTCATCTGCGAAAGCTATTACGAGGCGATCCGTTCTTCCACGCCCAGCCAGATCGAAGCCATCGACATGGGCCGCCGCGGCATTCACAACGAGGGTTCGCAGACGCTGATGGATCGCCTCTCCGGCAAGATCAAGATGGATTTCGACACGGCGCGGCGGCTCTTCACGCTCGTCTGCGTGCTCTACTGGAAGGGTTGAGCCGATGGACGAGCCCGTCGGCGCCAGGCCCGGCGCGGGACCGCGATCCATCCTGTTCATGTGCGGCATGAACGCGATCCGCTCGCCCATGGCCGAGGCGCTGGCGAAGGCCAGGCTTCCCGCCGGCACCTATGTCGCCTCCGCCGGCGTGCGGCGCGGCGATCGCGATCCCTTTGTCGATGTCGTGCTGGACGAGGTGGGCCTGACGGTCGGCCGCCACCAGCCCCATACGCTCGAAGATCTCGAGGACGACTATTTCGACCTGATCGTGACGCTCGCCCCCGAGGCCCATCATGCCGCGCTGGAACTGACCCGGACCGACGCCGTCGAGGTCATCTACTGGCCGACGCCCGACCCGACCGTGGCGACCGGCGGCACGCGCGAGCAGATCCTTGGCCACTACCGCGATGTCCGCGAACATCTCGACCGGCTGATTGTCGGACGGCTGACGCCGAAGGCCACGCTCGACGGGTCGCAGGCGGGGTAGGGCGCATTATTCTACAGGCATTCCGACCGGCGCCGGGTCGCGCCGGCCGGAATGCCGCTCTTCGATCAGCTGTTCTTCTGCATCGCGGCGGAGAGCTGCTCCACATTGTAGCGGAACATCTTCTCGTAGGTCGGCGTCGGCCCGTTCTTGTCGGAGAGCGATTCGACATAGAGTTCCCCGCCGGACTTCGCGCCCGTGGCCTTGGCGATCTGCTTGACGAGGCGCGGATCGTTGGAGTTTTCGAAGAAGTAGGTCTTCACGCCCTCGGTCTTGATCTGCTCGATCAGCTTGGCGACGTCGGCGGCCGAGGCTTCCGTTTCCGTGGAGACGCCGAGCGGCGAAAGGAACGACACCTTGTATTCGGCACCGAAATAGCCGAAGGCGTCGTGGCTGGTCAGCACCTTGCGGCGATCTTCCGGAATCGGATCGATCTTTTCATGCGCGAAGGCGTTCAGCGCATCGAGCTTCTTGAGATAGGCCGTCGCATTCGCCTCGAACGCGCTGGCGTCTTCCGGATCGGCCGCCTTCAGCGCCGCCTCCACGTTCTTCACCCAGACCTTGACGTTGAGCGGGTCGTTCCAGACATGCGGGTCCGTGACGGTCTTGCCGTCTTCCTGCATCGTGTGCAGCGCGATGCCCTCGGACACCACCACCGGCGTGCCCTTGTAGCCGGAGGCCGAGATCAGGCGGTCCATCCAGCCTTCCAGCCCTTCGCCGCTGACGAAGACCACATCGGCGGCCTTCAAATGCTTGGCGTCGGCCGGCGAGGGCTCGAATTCATGGGGATCGCCATTCGGCGCGACGAGGCTCGTGACCTTCACATGGTCGCCGCCGACCTGATGCACGATATCGGCGAGCACGGTGAAGGAGGCGACCGCCTGGATATCTTTGGCGGAAGCGGTGCCGGCGAGCGCGGCAAGGGGAAGCGCAAGGCTGAGGGAAAGAAGGCGCTTGGACATGAAAGACACTCCTGTGTCAGTTTGCGAGGTGGGGACGCCGGATGAACCGGCTCATGAGGCCTGACGGTGCGACAAGCAGCGAGGCCGCATACAGGATGGCCGCCGAGACGATGATCGTCGGGCCGGAAGCCAATTCGAGGTGATAGGAAGCGATCAGCCCGACATAGCCGGAAACCAGCGCCGTCACGGCCGAGATGGCGAGCATGGCCGGAAGCGTGCGGGCCCACAGCTGCGCGATGGCCGCCGGCAGCATCATCAGCCCGACCGCCATCAGCGTGCCGAGCGCCTGGAAGCTGGCGACGAGGTTCAGCACCACCATCAGCATGAAGAGCGCATGGATCAGCCCGCCGCGCCCGCCCACGGCCCGCAGGAAGCCGGGGTCGAAGCAGTCGATGACCAGCGGGCGATAGAGGAGCGCCAGGGTCATCAGCGTCAGCGAGGTGATCGTGCCGATCAGCACCAGCGCATCCGTGTCGATGGCGAGGATGGTGCCGAACAGCACGTGCAGCAGATCGATATTGGAGCCGCGCAGCGATACGATCAGCACCCCGACCGCAAGCGAGATCAGGTAGAAGCTGGCAAAGCTCGCATCCTCCTGCAGCACCGTCATGCGGCTGACGGCGCCGGCGAGCAACGCCACCGAAAGCCCGGCGATCAGGCCGCCAATGCCCATGGCCGTCAGCGACAGCGACCCCGCGACGAGATAGCCGATCGCCGCACCCGGCAGCACCGCGTGGCTGAGTGCATCGCCCATCAGGCTCATGCGCCGCATGGACAGAAACGTGCCGATCGGCGCGGCACCGAGCGCCAGGCACAGGCACGCGACGAGCGCCCGCCGCATGAAGCCGTAATCCGAGAAGGGGGCGACGAGAAGATCGTAAAGGGTCATGATGCCACCGCGCAGACGGGCGCATTCTCGTCCCAGCGCTCCGCAAGCGCCCGGGCCCGTCTCAGATTGTCCGGCGTCATCACCTCGTCCGTCCGCCCCCAGCCGATGAGTTCGCGGGCGATCAGCAGCGTCTGGGGAAAATGGGCACGGACCTGGTCATGATCGTGCAGCACCGCCACCACCGTGCGTCCCTCGCCATGCCAGCGCTGCACGATGCCGATCAGATCCTCGGTCGTGCGGCTGTCGATGGCAGTGAAGGGTTCGTCGAGAATGATGACGGCGGCATCCTGCAGAAGAAGCCGCGCAAACAGCGTGCGCTGGAACTGCCCGGCCGAGAGCGAGCCGATTGGCCGCCGCTCGAACCCCTCCAGCCCGACCGCGGCAAGCGCCTCGGCCGCCTTCACCCGCTCGGCCCGGCCGATGCCGCCAAAGGCGCCGGCCCGCTTCCAGGCGCCCGTCACCACCGTATCGATGACGGAGACGGGAAAGCGCCGGTTGATGTCGGCCGCCTGCGGGAGATAGCCATAGTCGCGGCTCGGCATGGCGCGGCGGATTTCGCCTTCGGCCGGCTTCAACTCGCCCATGATGGCGCGCAACAGGGTGGACTTCCCCGCGCCGTTCGGCCCGGCGATTGCCGTCAGGCTGCCGCGGGCGAGCGTGCCCGAGACATGGTGGACCGCCGGGTGCCGGTTGTAGGCGAGGGTGACATTGGTCAGCGAAACGACCGGCATGGTCATGGCAGCGCAATCGCCCAGACAATCGCAAGCCACAGGCCCATGAGCACGATAGCGGCGAGACCAAGGCGGAAGAGGGCGGAATGCTGCAGCAGGCTGACGCGCTCTGCGCGCGGCGCGGGAGACGATGAGGGCATGTCGGGTCCAGTATGTTATATAGTTACATTCCTGTCTTCTCCTCTCCTGCGCCTGAGTCAAGGCAATTCTTGGGCAGACTGTGAGGATCGTTGACCGCTGGGCCCGAGCGGGCCTTGGCGCCGGCGCGAGGCGACACCATCTAGAGAGTGCCGCCGAAACACCGTTATCTGGCGCATAAGCCTTGACAAAACCGCCGAAACCCTGCACCGCCCGGTTCACAAAGGCCGTGTGATTGTGTAGTTTCCGGCAACTTTTTAAGGGCCCCCGCAATCGGGCACCCACCGACAGCTGAAAGACAAATCCTGATATGGCGAAAGAAGAAGTCCTCGAATTCCCGGGCGTCGTGACCGAACTCCTGCCCAACGCAACCTTCCGCGTGAAGCTTGAGAACGAACATGAGATCATCGCGCACACCGCCGGCCGCATGCGCAAGAACCGCATCCGCGTTCTCGCCGGCGACAAGGTTCTCGTGGAAATGACGCCCTACGACCTGACCAAGGGCCGCATCACCTACCGTTTCAAGTAAGTCGTCGAGCACGCTGCCCGCCGGCCAGGCGCTGCGAGGCGCGGGCCACGACAGTCAAGGCAGCCGCCGCGTGCCGTCAGATCGTCAGGGCCCGCATCAGGCCCGCACCACAACGGACGACCGCATCATGGCCAAGCCCCAGACGCTCATTCTTGCTTCCGGTTCGCCGCGCCGCGTCGAGTTGCTGGCCCAGGTCGGGATTACGCCGGACCGGCTGATGCCGATGGATCTCGACGAGACGCCGAAGCGGGCCGAACATCCCCGCTCGCTCGCCCGCCGGCTCTCGGCCGAAAAGGCCCGCGCCGCCGAAGCCGCCATCCGAGGCGACCAGGAATGGGCCGGCAGCTACATCCTTGCGGCCGACACCGTCGTCTGCGTCGGCCGCCGCATCCTGCCGAAGCCCGAACTGGTCAGCGAGGCCAATGCTGCGCTGACGCTGCTGTCGGGCCGCAGCCACCGCGTCTATACGGGCGTCTGCCTCATCACGCCGGACCGCAAGCTCCGGCAGAGGATCATCGATACCAAGGTCCGCTTCAAGCGCCTGTCGACGCTGGAGGTGGAAAGCTACCTCGCCTCCGGCCAGTGGCGCGGCAAGGCGGGCGGCTACGGCATCCAGGGCATTGCCGGCAGCTTCGTCGTGAAGCTCGTCGGCTCCTACACCAATGTCGTCGGCCTGCCGCTTCAGGAAACCGTGACCCTTCTGTCCGGCGAGGGCTTCGACGTGGCCGGCCGCTGGCTGGAGGCCTAACCACCATGGCCGCAATCCCGCCCGGCGCCAAGATCGAGCCGTTGCGCCCACCGCGCCCCTGTCCCGAATGCGGCCGCGCCTCTCAGCGCGAACACTACCCCTTCTGCTCCGACCGCTGCCGCAACATCGACCTCAACCGCTGGCTCTCCGGCAGCTACGCCATCCCCGTCTCGGAAGACGACAGCGAAGACCGCTCCGACGGCGACTGACATCTGCATCGCGCCCGTGAGCGCGGTTGCTGCGGCGCATGGACGGTCGACTGTACGCAGAACGCGAAGGCTAGAGCGCCGTTCGATCTGACAGGATCAGATCGGCGCCCTAAGCCCTCGTTTTTTAAAGCATAATCTTGTCGATCCTCGTTTCAATCCGGTCGGATTATGCTCTAGGCGGACAGGCCAGGGGCTCAGCCCTTGCCCCCCGCCGAGGCTGATGTGCCACTGCAGGCCAGATGCCCCGTAAGACCCGCAAAAACAGGCCGCCGCAGCCCGCACGCCGCCCCGCGACCGCCTCAATTCCCCCGTCCGATCAAGGCCTTACCTCGCAGAAACATTTCTGTCGGAAATCTGTCATTTCCCGCTGGACACCGCCGATCAAGCTGCTATAACCCGCCTCGCTCCCGCCGGAATGGCTTCACAAAGCCTCTCGGAGACACGGGACGCGCAAGGCCGAAACGGTCATGCCCGGATAGCTCAGTTGGTAGAGCAGCGGATTGAAAATCCGCGTGTCGGTGGTTCAAATCCGCCTCCGGGCACCATTTCTCATGTATGCCAATGGTTCTTAGTGTGCTTGCTCAAGCAGGCGCGCCTGTTGTTGTCTTGCGTGATGCCACTGGACAGCAACAAAAAGCGTGCCCCGAAGAACGAGGCACGCTTGCAATGTCTTCCCGGGCGGAAGGCGCGAGCGGGATCAAACCCGCCCGAAGCTGTCCTCGTAGCGGACGATATCATCCTCTTCCAGATACGACCCTGTCTGGACTTCCACGAGTTCCAGCAGGATCTTGCCGGGGTTGGTGAGGCGGTGGACGGATCCCTGCGGAATATAGGCGCTTTCGTTTTCCTTGAGCGTCTTCACCTCGTCGCCGATGACGATTTCCGCAGTACCGCGCACCACGACCCAGTGCTCTGAGCGATGGTGGTGCTTCTGCAGAGAAAGCTGTTTGCCGGGCTTCACGAAGAGGCGCTTGACCTGGAAGCGGTCGCCGGACAGCAGGCTCGTATACCCGCCCCAGGGGCGGTAGCTGGTGCGGTGCTCTTCCGTGAGGCGGAAGGTGCCCTTGTCTTTCATGAGCGTCTTGACGACCTTGCCGACATCCTGCGCATCGCTGAGCTTGCCGACATAGATCGCGTCTTCGGAGGCGACGACCGCGATGTCGTCCAGCCCGTTGACGGCGACATGCAGATTTTCCGAGATGACCATCGAGTTGCGCGTGTTGAACAGGCTGACGGGCCCGCGTGCCAGATTGCCCTGGCCGTCCTGCGGGCTTTCGCGCCAGACCGCATCCCAGGAGCCGAGGTCGGACCAGCGGATCGGGGAGGGGACGACCGAGGCAAGCTTGGTCGGCTCGAAGATTGCGTAGTCGACGGAAATGTCGGGCGCGGCGGCAAAGGACGGCGCGTCCAGGCGGATGAAATCGAGATCGCTTTGGGCCGTGTCTACGGAAGCCTTTGCGGCCTTCATCACGTCAGGTGCGTATGCTTCGCATTCGGAAAGGAACACATCCGAGCGGAACAG
Source organism: Rhizobium sp. SG2393 (assembly GCF_042610495.1). Classification (NCBI taxonomy): domain Bacteria; kingdom Pseudomonadati; phylum Pseudomonadota; class Alphaproteobacteria; order Hyphomicrobiales; family Rhizobiaceae; genus Rhizobium; species Rhizobium sp. SG2393. The sequence continues at coordinate 175,485 of NZ_JBHGAP010000008.1, read as the reverse complement.
GAACATGCCGGAATTCCAGGTGAAGTTCCCCGTCGCCAGCATTTCCTTGGCGCGCTCTTCGTTCGGCTTTTCGACGAAGCGCTTCACAGCAAACGCGCCGCTCGCTTCCTTCTCGCCGGCTTCGATGTAGCCGAAGCCGGTGGCCGGACCCGTCGGCTGGATGCCGAAGGTGGCAAGGCGCCCGTCTCGCGCCGCCGCTGCGGCCGTGTCGATCGAGGTGCGATAGGCATCATCGACGAGAATGTCGTGGTCGGAGGCCAGCACGTGGATCAGCGTCGGGCCACCCTTGGCGGCCACCAGCGTGGCAGCGGCAATCGCCGGGGCCGTGTTGCGGGCCATCGGCTCGAGGATGACGCCGCCGAGTTCAACGCCGCATTCCAGCGCCTGCTCGGCCACCAGGAAGCGGTAGTCGGAATTGGTGACGATGATCGGCGCGCGGTAGCGCGTCGGGTCGGAAAGCCGCGTCAGGGTCATCTGGAAGAGGCTGAGATCGCTGGTCAGAGCCAGGAATTGCTTCGGGCGCTGCGAACGTGACATGGGCCACAGGCGCGTGCCCTTGCCGCCGGCCAGAACGATGGGTGTGATGAGGTCGAGGGTCATCGGAAAGCTCCGTAAAGGACGTCAGATCTTCGCCCTGAGGGTCGCGATCAGCTCGGAAAGAAGGGTGTCGGTGGCCGCGCTCGAGGCGGTCTCTACATAGATGCGCATCTCCGGCGCATTGCCCGACTGGCGGAAATGCACCGTGTCGCCATTGGCAAAGGCCATCCGCACGCCATCCATGGTGGAGATGGAGACCGGATCGGCGATCCGCGCGTCGAACGCGGCGCGGAAATCGCGCGCGGTCTCGATCTGCTTGAGGAAAGGATTGGCCTTGTCGGCCGGCACGTTCTTCACGCGGTCGGCCTTCATCACCCGCGGCGGAAGGCTGGCGCCGAGCGCGGAGAGCTTGACGCCGGCCTTGCGGGCGGCAGCAAGGGCGGCGATGGCCGGCAGGGCCGAATCGCGCGTCGGAAGCCGCTTCAGCACGCCACCGGCAAGCGTCACGTCGTCACCGAGCAGGAAGCCGCCATTGGCCTCGAACCCGACGACGGGATGCGCCGTCGCCGCATTCATGCCGGCGACCACGAAGGGCGACCCGATGCGGGTGCGTTCGATCGTCTCGAACCAGCCGCTTTCCTCGATCGCGCTGGTAGACGAAAGGGGAGTGACGACGGTGCGGGCCTTGAGGAAATGGGCCGTCAGCGCGCCCAGCACGTCGCCGTTCACCTGCCGGCCGGTGTCGTCAATCACGAGCGGCCGGTCGCCGTCGCCATCCGTCGAGATGACGGCATCAAGGCCATGCTCCGCGATCACCCCACGCGAGCGTTCGACGTCGGCCGGGTCCAGTGCCTCGGTATCGACGGCAATGAAGCCCTCGACGCGGCGGAAAGGATGGACGCTTGCGCCAAGACTTTCGAAGATCTCCACCAGCAGATCCCGGCCAACGGCCGAATGCTGGTCGATGCCGATCTTCAGGCCTGCAAGCGCGTCGGCGCCAAAGGCAGCGCTCCAGCGGGCAACATAGTCGCGTGCCACTGGCGCGAAGGCTGCGCCGGTTTCCTCTCTGCCGGCATCATAGCCTTCCGCTATCAGCGCTTCGGCGCGCGAACGCACGGGGGCCTCGTCTTCCTTCAGAAATTCGCCATCCGGGCGATAGAACTTGATGCCGTTATACTCTTCCGGAATGTGGCTGCCGGTGATCATGATCGCGGCGGCACCCTCTGCCATCGCATAAGCCGCGACAGCCGGCGTCGGCACCTGGCCGGCCCAGACGGGCTCCCAGCCTGCCTTGCGCACGGCCGCAAGGCACGAGCCGGCGATGCGCGGCGACGAGAACCGGAAGTCGGAAGCGATATAGGCGCGGCGCACCGTGGCGATGCCGGCGATATGTTCGAGGAAGGCCGTCACATAGGCCGCACACAACCCGTCGGTGAAGTCTTCCTGAAGGCCTCTGATGCCCGAGGTCCCGAATGCTGCCATTTCTGAAATACCTTCATGAACGATAAATGCTGCGCGGCACAATAAACGCGATCAGGTCCAGTAACTCAAGGCTCTAAATTTGGTTGAAATCCACCTTTGATCGAAAAACATGCAAGGTGGTTTACGGAGGTCACGCACCTCTCGGGAAAATTCAGAACCGCGGCGTCTTAACAAGAAGGGCCGGCACTCGAATGAAGTGCCGGCCCTGATATCATCCGCGGGGGGCGCCTTATTCCCGCTCGCCCGTGAAGTTCAACAGCAGCTGGAAGATGTTGACGAAGTTCAGGTAGAGCGACAGCGCACCGAACACGGCCATCTTGCTGCGGGATTCCTGGTCGAAATTCTCCGCATACTGTTCCTTGATGTTCTGCGTGTCCCAGGCGGTCAGGCCGACGAACACGACGATGCCTATCACCGAGATCGCGAACTGCAGCGCGGACGAGCCGAGGAAGATGTTCACGATCGAGGCGATGACGACGCCGATCAGGCCCATCATCAGGAACGAGCCGAACTTCGACAGGTCACGCTTCGTCACGTAGCCGAAGAGGCTGGTCGCGCCGAACATGGTCGCGGCGATGAAGAAGGTGCGCGCGATCGACGTGCCCGTGAAGACCAGGAACACCGAGGCGAGTGACAGGCCCATGACGGCGCAGAAGGCCCAGAAGGTCATCTGTGCGGTTGCCGCCGACATCGCCTGGATGCGGAACGAGAAGAAGAACACGAAGGCGAGCGGCGCCAGCATCACCACCCATTTCAGCGGCGACTGGAAAATCGGTACGTAGAGCGCCGGTGTGGAGCCGACGATGAAGGCCACGATGCCGGTGATCACGAGGCCGAGGCCCATATAGTTGTAGACGCGCAGCATGTGCTGGCGCAGGCCCTCGTCGAAAAGGGCGGCCGACTGGGCGGAAGCGCCATAGCCGGTGTGGAGCGGAGACGGATTCATGATCGAATAACTCCCGTTCGTCGTTGATCAGGTTTCAGTAGAGCGCGCGGGCAATCCGCTGCGCCGTTTCGTCGAGCCGGTCCGGATGCGGCGTGTCCGAGACCAGGGCATAGGCGACCTCGCCGATCTGCCAGTAGGCAGCCTCCGCGGGGCCGGCATGAAGAAGCGCGACAGGCTCCACCGCGAAGGAGCCGGGCCGCACCGCAAAGAGCGACAGGCGCCCGCCATCCTCCGGCGTGATCGCCAGCTCCACGCTCGGCCCGAAGGCGGAGGGGAAGATCTGGCTGTCCGTCACCCGCCAGCCTTTCGGCAGTTCGGGCAGAACGATGCCGGTGGCGGCGCGAATTTCGGTCGCGTCGAACTTTGTTGTCTCCGCCTGCGAGGCCATGCCTTCGCGCAGCTTCGCCGTTGCGTGGGCACGCACCGCCTCCTCCACGAAGGCCGGCGCCGGTTCCGAGGCCACCACGCTTTTCGCGCCGAGTGGGCCAAAGGAGGAGTGCGCCGCCCAGCCGACGCCGATGAAGAGCGCGACGGTTGCCGCGCGCCGCAGGCCTGACATCAGTGGACGGAACGAAAGAGCGCGCTCCAGCCTGCGGGCCGCTTCACGCGTCTCAGGGCGATGCTCGCTGCGGGCGGAGGCCAGTGCCAACCGCAATTCATCCCGCACGCGCAGGTCCGCCATGACCCGGGCGGCGATATCCGGCCGTTCCGAGAGATAGGCTTCCACCGCGATGCGGCGCGCGACGGGCAGCTGGTCATCGACATAGGCATCGAGATCGCCATCGAGAATGGGGTCAGCCATTGTCATCGCTGCTACCTCCCACGAGTTTGAGATGAGGTGTTGCAGAGGCCCCGCGCCTTGTCTCGTCCTCGAAGGCACGCAGACGGGCACGGGCGCGTGAAACGCGAGACATCAACGTCCCCACGGGGATGCCGAGCGCGTCGGCCGCCTCCTGGTAGGAAAGATCCTCGATCGCCACGAGATGCAGCGCGGCACGCTGGTCTTCCGGCAGGGCGAAGAAGGCGCCTTCCAGCTGCTTCAGGCGCACCGACAGATCCTGCGGCGCGGCCATGGCCTCGGGCGCAAGCTCTGCAGCCGCCGTTTCGCGCGCCAGCCGGGAGCGGCCGCGTCGGATGCGGTCGATATGGGCGTTGTGCAGGATCGACATCAGCCAACTGCGCAGATTGCCGCCGCTATGGAACGTGCTCTGCTTCTCATAGGCACGAACCAGCGCGTCATGCACGAGGTCTTCCGCCTCGTCCGGCGAGCGCACGAGCGACAGCGCATAGCGCCGGAGGGCGCCAAGCTGGCCGAGCACGTCAAAGCTGGTCTTTCGCGGTGTCATGCCGGATATACGCAGCCGTTGGCCATTCTCTTCCGTCGTCCTGAAGATTTTTTTGCCAGATCCTTCAAGCACCACGAGATTGCATGAGAAAGGCCTTAATTGCCCCTTAACTTGTGAGGCGCAAATATGATCGCCCAGACGATTTCAGGATCAAAAGGCCTCATTCGCGCGTTGCGCTGATGAAAGGCCGGTCGGGGCGGCGCAAGCCGGATAGCCGACACTTCCAATCGTCACACCCGTCCGCAGCATGGAGGACGCTGCGGGCTGATCCAAGGAGGAGACAGCATGGCACACCGCATCATGCTCGTACTGCTGCAGTTCATGGCCGCCATGTCGATCGGCTCGCTGGTAATCCTGTTCACCGTGGTCTGAGCGGGCAAGTCTGGCAAGCCATACGCTTATGCGGAGCAGACATCGACCCACTCCGCGCCGGTGATCGCCGCCATGCGCTCGGGTGAAAGGCGCACGGCAGCGTTGATGGCTCCCGCGGCTGGCACGACGATGTCGAAGGCTTTCAGCGACACGTCGCAGTAGACCGGCATCGGCCCCGGCAAGCCGAAGAGGCAGACGCCCCCGACGGGGTGACCCGTCTCTGTTTCCACCTCATCGAGCCCCAGCATTTTCGCCTTCGCACCGAAGCGTTCGCGGAATTTCCTGTTGTCCAGGCGCGCATCGCCGCGCGTGGCGATCAGGATGACGCCTTCCGGAAGACGAAGCGCCAGGGTCTTGCAGATCTGTGCGGGTGCAACCCCGTGGCCCGCCGCCGCCAGTTCCACTGTCGCTGTGCTCTGTTCGAGCTCGATGACGGCGATATCCGGCGCATGTTGGGCAAAGAAGGCCTTGACGGAAGAAAGGCTCATGAAGGGATGGTCCGTTCGCTCTCGTATCGTGCGAACCGGATATCAGTCGTCGTTCGTGGCGTCCAGTTCCTCCGGCCGCAGTCCCTCCTGCCGGGCCGGCAGGAAGCCGTTTTCCGAAAGCCAGCTTTCAACGATGAAGGCGAGCGCACCGTCGCGCCCGCCATGCTCGGGATGACGCTCCACATAGGCCGAAAGCGCGGCTTCAAGGTGATCAGGCACGGTGTCGGCCATGGTGTTTCTCCTCAGGCGCGTTTGATGACGCGGATGAGCACGAGCAGGATGATCGCGCCGATGGTCGCATGGATGATCGAGGCGAGGATGCCGCCACCCAGCGTGAAGCCGAGCGCGGGGAATAGTGCGCCTGCAATCACAGCGCCGATGATGCCGACGACGATGTTGCCGAAGAGGCCGAAGCCGAACCCGGACACGATCAGCCCCGCCAGCCAGCCGGCAACCGCCCCGATCAGAAGAAAGACGAGAAGATTTTCAATGCTCATGACGAGCCCCCTGATGATGGTAACGGGAAATATCTAGGGCACGGGGCTGCGAAGGGGAGGGGCGCTGAGCCTAGAACGCCTTGGGCATTAAGTGTTTCGTTGGCCGTGTGCCGAGACTTGACGCCGCTGTCGACCGTGAAATGGCGTTTCGTAAGAGGACTGAACCAGATCTCGTGATCGCCTTTGCCAGCCCGCACGAAATGGCAGCCGGCGGACGTAAGCAATGCCTTGAGATCCCGCAGATACCCCGCCATGACGATCAGAAATGGGGGTTGGGGATTTTCAGAACATGTTCTGTCCGAACACGAACCGGAATCTCCGGCAGATCGGGTCCTTTCCCGTTCAATTCCAGAAGGTCGGACACCGCATCGGCGATCTTTCGTTCAAGTTTTTCGAGGGTATCGGCCTCAACGGCCAATCCGTCGATATCCTCGCTGGTCGCAAACCAGACCGAGGCTTCTTCGTCCCAGGTCGCGGTGACGACCATTGTCGTATCCAGCATGTCGCCTCCGAGAACGTGACGCGGCGCACCAATGATCGCCGCTTGCGGATCAGACGATAACGTAGGTCCAAAACACCTGAAATGCAAAAAAAGGGCCGGCACGCATGCCAGCCCCCGAATGCAAACGCCCGTTACGCTCAGACGATCCCGCCGCCGCCGCCGCTGACGGCCGGGCGCTTGGCGCCGACCGCTGCGCGGTAGCCACTTTCGCGGAAGCAGGCGATTGGGTCGATGGCGCCGCCGTTTTCGAGGCGTGCCATGGCGAGGATCGGCTCCACGTCGGTGCGGAACCCGCTCTTCAGCGTCTCGCTCGCCATCAGCGCATCGTTGTCTGCCTGATAGCCATCCAGTGCCTTTCGATCGACCAGCAGCGCCTGGGCGTAAGCGCGGCAGATCTCGGTCGCACTGCGCATCAGGCTTTCGATCGGGTCGGTCACGTTGTGGCTCTGGTCGATCATGTGCGCCGGGCTGAAATCGCCCGCCCCCCGCGTTTCGGCATCCACCAGCTCGTTGAAGACGAGATAGAGGCGGTAGGGGTCGACGCTGCCCGTGTCGAGGTCGTCGTCGCCATACTTGGAATCGTTGAAGTGGAAACCACCCAGCTTCTTGAACTGGATGAGACGGGCAACGATCATTTCAATGTTGACGTTCGGTGCATGGTGGCCGAGGTCCACGAGGCAGTAAGCCTTCGGCCCGAGCTCCTGGGCGATCAGGTAGTTCGTGCCCCAGTCCTGCACGACGGTGGAGTAGAAGGCCGGTTCGAACATCTTGTGTTCGGAGAAGATCCGCCAGTCCTCCGGCAGCCCCTTGTAGATCGCCTTCATCGCATCGAGATAATTCTCGAACGAGCGGGTGAAGTGGCTCTGGCCCGGGAAGTTGGAGCCATCGCCGATCCACACCGTGAGCGCCTTGGAGCCGAGCGCCCGGCCGATCTCGATGCATTCCAGATTGTGCTCGATCGCCTGCCGGCGCGTCGCCGCGTCATTGTGGGAGAGCGAGCCGAACTTGTAGGAATGCGCCTGTCCCGGCTGGTCCTGGAAGGTGTTGGAGTTCATGGCGTCGAAGCCGAGGCCAAGCGCCTCGCCGCGCTGCTTCAGCGCCGCGAGATCGTCCACCTTGTCCCACGGAATATGCAGCGAAACCGCCGGCGTCGCCCGCGTCAGCTGCTGGATGACGGCGCAGTCCTCGATCTTGTCGAAGATGTTGCGTGGCTCGCCCGCGCCCGGAAAACGGGCAAAGCGCGTGCCGCCGGTGCCGACCCCCCAGGAGGGAACGGCAACGCCGTAGGCAGCGACCTTCGCCTTCAGGGCATCGATGTCGACACCGCCGCGCGCGAGTTTTGCGCCAAGCGCTGCGTAGTCCGACTGAAGATCAGCGCGGCGCTTGTCGTTGTGGGCCTCGATCACGGAGGCGGAAATCATCTGGTCAGACATGGATCCCTCCCGTCCTCAACGCGTGAACGACTGGGCGTTGCCCGCATCAACATTGATGATGTTGCCGGTGGACTTGGCAGACAGCGGCGAGGCGAGGAAGTAGACCGCCTCGGCAATGTCTTCCGGATAGACGCCGAGCTTGAGCATGGAGCGCTCGCGGTAGTGCGCCTCCAGATCATCGGTCTTGTAGGCGGCCGCGCGCTGCTCGCGCCATTCGCCGGACCAGATCTTCGAGCCGCGGATTACCGCGTCCGGATTGACCGTGTTGACGCGGATACCGGCGGACGCGCCTTCGAGTGCCAGGCAGCGGGCGAGGTGGATTTCTGCCGCCTTGCCCGTGCAATAGGCCGAGGCACCCGGAGATGCCGCAAGGCCGTTCTTGGAAGCGACGAAGACGATGTTGCCGCCGGCCTTCTGGTTGCGGAAGATGCGGAAGGCTTCACGCGACACAAGGAAGTAGCCGGTCGCGAGAATGTCGATGTTCTTGTGCCAGAGCGCCAGCGAGGTGTCCTCGACCGGTGCCGAGGAGGCAAGGCCGGCATTGGAAACGAGGATGTCGAGCCCGCCATATTCGGTCAGCGCATCCTCGAAGCCCTTGATGACATCGTCTTCGCTGGTGACGTTGATGCGCACGCTGCGCACTTGGTCGGCGCCGAACTTCGCGCCGAGTTCCTTGTTGGCTTCCGCCATCGCCGCCTCGTCGATATCGGCGATGACGACGCAGGCGCCCTCCTGCATCAGGCGGATGGCGGTTGCCTTGCCGATGCCGCCAGCGCCGCCGGTGACGAGCGCCACCTTGCCGGCCAGGGACTTCGGCTTCGGCATGCGCTGGAGCTTTGCTTCCTCCAGCAGCCAGTATTCAATGTCGAAGGCTTCCTGTTCCGGCAGGCCGACATAGGTCGAAACGCCGGAAGCGCCACGCATGACGTTGATGGCATTGACGTAGAATTCGCCGGAGATGCGGGCCGTCGCCTTGTCCTTGGCAAAGGTGATCATGCCCACGCCGGGAACCAGATAGACGACCGCATTCGGATCGCGCATGGCCGGGCTGTCGGCATGCTTGCAGCGCTCGTAGTACGCGGCATAGTCGGCGCGGTAGGCTTCAAGCGCCGCCGGCAAACCGGCCAGCGTCGTTTCCACATCGGGCTTTGCCGGATCGAAGGCGATCACGAGCGGACGGATCTTGGTGCGCAGGAAGTGGTCCGGGCAGCTGGTGCCGAGCGCGGCAAGCGCTTCCATGTCCTTGCCGGACACGAAATCGAGCACGGCCTGGCTGTCGTCGAAATGGCCGACCTTGGCTTCGGAGCCGCTGATGAGGCCACGGATGACCGGCATCAGCTTGCGGGCAACCGCCTTGCGCTCGGCCGCGTCGAGAACCGGGCGGACGGCGCCGCCGAAAGCCGGCTTGGTGTTGTTTTCCTCGAACCAGGCAATTGCCTTGTTGATGATCTCGACCGTCGTCTCATAGGCTTCCTTGGCCGTATCACCCCAGGTGAAGAGGCCGTGGCTCTCGAGAATGAGACCGCGGGCGTCAGGGTTCTTGGCGCAGAAATCCGAAAGCCACAGGCCGAGTTCGAAGCCGGGGCGCTTCCAGGGCAGCCAGCCGATCTCGCCGCCGAAGATCTGGTCGGTGAGTTCGCGGCTGTTGGCGGATGCGGCAATCGCGATGATCGCGTCCGGATGCATGTGGTCCACATGCGTCTTCGGCACGAAGGCGTGCAGCGGCGTATCGATGGAAGCAGCGCGCGGGTTGAGGTTGAAGGTGCAGTGCGGGAGGTAGCCGACCATCTCGTCTTCGAAGGCGACGCCGCGATAGATCCCTTTCAGGGCTTCCAGCTTCTCCATGTAGAGCGTCGCGAAACCGTCCATCTTGATCGTGCCGACGTCGCCGCCCGAGCCCTTGACCCAGAGAACCTCGACGTCCTTGCCTGTCAGCGGATCGCGCTCGATCACCTTGGCGGAGGTGTTGCCGCCGCCGTAATTGGTGATGCGCTTGTCGGAGCCGAGCAGGTTGGAGCGGTAAAGCAGCCGTTCGGCCTCGCTCATGCCTGCCGCCTTGGCGTCGTCCCACAGGTTGGCCAGGCGTGCGCCTTCATTCGATGTCATCTTGAGATTCCTCCCCAGGAAAGAGATGTGCAGCCGGTCAAGGCGCCGACTGTCGATGCTGCAGGATTCCACGGGCTGCTGGCGAATGTCAATCAAGAACAATCATAAACGATCATAAATCGTCAAATAAGGCGTCTGTTGCGCGCTTTTGATTGACATTGCTCATTTGGGCATCAAGGATGATCACGCAGAAAGGGGGCAGGCATGCATGAGAAGGAACGCCATCGGATCATTCTGTCGGCCGTCCAGCAGCAACCCGTGGCGACAGTTTCCGCACTGGTGGAGCTGACGGGAAGCTCGGAAGCGACGATCCGGCGCGACATTGCGGCCCTCCACCTGCAAAAGCGGCTGCGGCGTGTTCGCGGCGGCGCGGAAGCCCTTGCGCCACCCGCGGTCATTGGCCTTGCCGGCCGTCCCTATGCCGTCAACGAAAGCCTGAACGCGCGTGAGAAGAATGCGATCGCCCGCGCCGCAGTGGCCCTCTGCGAGGATGGCGAGCCCATCATCATCAATGGCGGGACCACGACCTTTCCGATGGTCCATCCGCTCGCCAGCCGGCGCATGACGGTCTTCACCAATTCCTTCCCGATTGCAGAACACCTGATCAAGCACTCGAAGAATACGGTGATGCTCTCCGGAGGCACGGTCTACCGCGAGCACAACATCATTCTGAGCCCCTTCGACAATGACGTCACGCGCAACTTCTATGCGCGGCGCATGTTCATGGGCGCCCAGGGGCTCGGGCCGCTCGGATTGATGGAGACGGACCCGCTGTTGATCCAGGCCGAGCAGAAGCTGATCAGCCAGGCCGATGAACTGGTCGTGCTGATCGATTCCTCGAAGTTCCGTCACCGCTCCAGCCTCATCCTGTGCGGACTGGACAGGATTGCGACCGTGATTACCGACTGGAATGTCGAGGATCGCGATGCACGTATGCTGGAAGCGGCCGGCGTTCGTCTCGTGGTGGCCGAAGATCTCGCGGCCGGTCGTTCCGATGGAACAGGCTGAGCCACATCCGCGCATGGCGGTTTTGGCCCCGAGAGCCGGGCTGTCGATTTGTCAGAAGTGAGGCTTCTCAGCCGGTTGCGAGCGACCGGCAAGCCGCGCATGCATGCCGATGGCCATGGCCGAAAGCGAGCCGAGCAGCGCGGCCGTTAAAGTCAGAACGATCATGGTCCTTCTCCGGGCGATCATTGCCATCCCTGACACTCGCAGGAGCCGCTTGCCCGAAACTGATGAAACCCTTGCAAACCCGTGCTTCTGGTCATGTGAGCATATCCGAAAGGACGAGCGGTGGGGGGCTTTCGTTAACCTTCAAGCAAGGAATTAACCATAAACATTGTCTTGCACGTCGGAATGGGTGACGTCCGATCTCCCGCCTTGGCATGACGCCGCTTCGTTGCACCGGTCTCGGTCCGGTATGGCACTTCTATCTGACATTTTCGTGGGACCAGAAAAGCAAGGGTCACTGCCCCTCGATTGCGCGCAAACGCGCGACGGAGAGGCACGACAAGAGCCCGCAAGTCCCCAACGACATGCACTTCTGAAGACCGGGGAACAGAGTGGATCAGGGCCAGGCACAGGAACAGGCGGGACGGGAGCGGGCAGGCAGCCTGCAGGACCGTTTGCGCTTTGCCGGCCTCGACGAGGCGGGCTGCGGCGCGATCCGCGCCCATCGCACCTCCCTGTCCGAGCGCGTCGATGTCGCGCTGCGGGATCACTTCCACCGTATCCAGACGAGCCGCGATGCCGGCCGTGTCTTCAAGAGCGAACGTGCGCTGGACAGGCTGCACGATCTTCATCTTTCGCACTGGAGCGTCCTGACCGACGCACGCTTCGACAGTCTTTACGCCGAGCGCGTCAAGGTGCTTGCCGATGCGCAGGCCCGCATGGGCATCGAGCCCCGCTGGCAGGTGGCGGGCCATGCCGTGGTCGTTGAGCATCTCGTCAGCCAGCTCGTCGATGAATTCTGGCCGCGCGGCATGTTCGGCGCCGGAAAGTCCCGTCGCGAGGAGCTGCAGTCGCTTCTGGCCGGCGTGCTGCGCATGGCCTTCGTCGATCTGGAAATCGCCGTCTCGCTGCGTTTCAACGATCTGCGTCTCGGTCACCAGCGCCAGTTGAACGAGCAGCATGCCGAGGACGAGGCCGCGACCGACGCGCTGTTCGGCGATGTCGTCCGCGCCCTTCGCGAGCGCAATCTCGCCGTTCGCGCCAATGCCGATACGGCCGGCAACCACCGTCCGCTGGTGGAGACCTTCAATGAAGCCCTGGACGATCTGCGCAACTTCTGCCTGGAAGGTCGCGCAAAGGCCGAGCGTGCCGGAACGCTGGCTGCATCCATCGCCGAAGACACAGGACGCCTGGCCGAGAGCGCTGCCGAGCAGTCGGAACGTCTCGCCGAGCGTCAGACGACGCTGGCCGAAATGGCAGACGCCCTGCGCAGCGGCGCAGCACGTATCCGCGACACCGAGCGCGATGCCGGCACGGCGCGCGAAAGCGTCGAGGCGAGCGGTGCCGTCGCCGGCCAGGCCATCGCCGCCATGGCGGATATCGAAAGCTCTGCCGAAAAGATCGGCCAGATCATCGGCGTCATCGACGAGATCGCCTTCCAGACCAACCTGCTGGCGCTGAATGCGGGCATCGAGGCGGCGCGCGCCGGCGACAGCGGTCGCGGCTTTGCCGTCGTCGCCCAAGAGGTCCGCGCCCTTGCCCAGCGCTCCGGTGATGCCGCGCGCGAGATCAAGCAGCTGGTTTCCGATACCAAGTCCCAGGTCGAGACCGGCGTGAAGATCGTCGGTCGCACCCAGGATGCCATCAGTGCCATCGTCGGCCAGGTCACCGGCATCAACCAGTCGATGGCGACCATCTCTGCGGACGCGAACCGCCACGTGGCCGCGCTCGACGAGGCAACCCGCGACATCGGCGATCTCTCGCAGGCTGTCGGCCAGACGGCCCGTCGCGCCGGCGAGGCCGGGCAGGCCACCGGCGATCTCGCCACCGTCATTCTCGAACTGGGCGCGACGATCCGCAGCTTCCAGGTCGAGCGCCCCGCTTACCAGGACGCCCAGCGTGTGGCGGCCCATCCGAGTGGTTCCGGGCGCGCCCGTGCCGCCGCTGCACTCGTCCCCGTCGACGCCGATGCGGCCGATGACGAGCTTTCCTTTCTCGATGGCGCGCTTGAAACGCCGCGCCGTCTGGCTGCCGGAGGATCGCGCCATGCGTGAGACGATCCGGATGGTGGCCTCGCGCCGCCGCGCTTTTGAACCGCAGGGCCCGCCCCGAGGGGGCATGCCGCCGGTCGTGGGAAATCTTCCCCGCCACTTCACCGCCTCGGGAAAGGGACAGTAGCTAATGGCGCCCAGAAAAACTGCTTCGAAGACCATTGTTCTGAAGCCGGTGCTCGACATGAACGAAGCCACCGCGCTCCACCAGTCCTTTACGGCCGCTCGCGGCCACGCCGTCACCATCGATGCATCCGCCGTGGAGCGGACCGGGACGCTTTGCGTGCAGGTTCTCTTGGCCGCGTCGCGCACCTGGCAAAACGAAAAACAGCCTTTCACCTTCTCCAAGGTGTCCGAGGCTTTCACGAAAACCACGCAGCTGATCGGCATCAATTTCGATCATCTGACGGCTAAGGAGATTTAGAAATGAAGAAAAAGGTTCTTACGGTCGATGACTCCCGCACGATCCGGAACATGCTTCTGGTGACGCTGAACAATGCCGGCTTCGAGACCTATCAGGCCGAAGACGGCGTCGAGGGCCTCGAAGTTCTCGAAGAAGCCAATCCCGATGTCATCGTCACCGACATCAACATGCCGCGCCTCGACGGCTTCGGCTTCATCGAGGGCGTGCGCCGCAACGACAAGTACCGGGCCGTCCCCATCCTCGTTCTGACCACCGAAAGCGATGCGGAAAAGAAGAACCGCGCACGCCAGGCCGGCGCCACCGGCTGGATCGTGAAGCCCTTCGATCCGACCAAGCTGATCGATGCCATCGAACGTGTAACCGCCTAATCCAGGATTTTCCCCATGGATATGAACGAAATCAAAGAGATCTTTTTCCAGGAGTGCGAAGAGCAGCTCGCGGAACTGGAATCGGGTCTTCTGAAGCTGAACGATGGCGATCGTGACCCGGAAACGGTCAATGCCGTCTTCCGCGCCGTCCACTCGATCAAGGGTGGCGCGGGTGCGTTCGGCCTCGACGATCTCGTGGCCTTTGCCCACGTTTTCGAGACGACTCTTGATTGCGTTCGATCCAACAAGCTCGAGCCCGGGCCGGAAGTCCTGAAGGTGATGCTGAAATCGGCGGACGTTCTCGCCGACCTGACCAATGCCGCCCGTGACGGCGGCTCGGTGGATCAGGCGCGCAGCAAGCAACTGATCCGCGAACTTGAGGCGCTGGCGGCCGGCGAAATCCCGGTTGCCGTCGAGGCGCCGGTCGCCAAGCCCGCGGCCCCCGAGCCGGTCGCACCCGCTGCCGCTGCTCCGGCCGCAACCAACGAAGACGGCTTCCAGCCGATTGGCTTCTCCTTCGACGAATTCGACACCGCCGTCGATGAAGGCGAAGTCCTGATGGTCACCCCGACCTTCGAGGTGATCTTCAAGCCGAAGTCGGAGCTCTTCGCAAAGGGCAACGATGCCACGCTCCTTCTGCGCGATCTTTCCAAGATCGGCGAAATGAGCATCTACTGCAACAGCGACGAACTCCCGACGCTCGAGGAGATGAACCCCGAGCGCGCCTATCTCAGCTGGAAGATCCAGGTAAAGACGGACAAGGGCGAGGAAGGCATTCGCACCGTCTTCGAATTCGCCGAATGGGATTGCGATCTCGACGTCACCGACATCACCAATGTCGACCAGCCGGCCGATGACGACATGCCGATGCAGCCGATTCCCTTCGATCTGGCCCTGCTCGAGGAGCCTGAAGACCACGAGCGCCCGATCGGCGTCGTGGAGGAAGAGGAACATCTGGCCGGTCGCGGTCAGGACGACCAGCACGCCGCCGTTGCTGCCGCCACGACCGCCACCAAGGTTGTCGAAATGGCCGGCCAGGCTGCACGGCAGCCGGCCGAACAGCGCGCCGCACCCTCTGCCGCCGCCAACAATGCCGCCGCCGCCCAGGCTGCCGCTGGCACCCCGACGATCCGCGTCGATCTCGACCGCGTCGATCGCCTCATCAACCTCGTCGGCGAACTTGTGATCAACCAGGCGATGCTCTCCCAGAGCGTCGTGGAGAACGACACCAACGGCACCTCCTCGATCAACATGGGTCTGGAAGAACTCCAGCAGCTGACCCGCGAGATCCAGGACTCGGTGATGGCCATCCGCGCCCAGCCTGTGAAGCCCGTCTTCCAGCGCATGTCGCGTATCGTCCGGGAAGTCGCCGACATGGTCGGAAAGTCGATCCGCCTCGTCACGGAAGGTGAAAACACCGAAGTGGACAAGACGGTCATCGACAAGCTGGCCGAGCCGCTGACCCACATGATCCGCAATGCCGTGGACCATGGCATCGAAACGCCCGAAAAGCGCGTCGCCGCCGGCAAGAACCCGGAAGGCACCGTCAAGCTCACCGCCAAGCATCGCTCGGGCCGCATCGTCATCGAGCTTGTCGACGACGGCGCCGGTATCAACCGCGAGAAGGTTCGCCAGAAGGCGATCGACAACGATCTCATCGCCGCCGACGCCAATCTGTCGGACGAGGAAATCGACAACCTGATCTTCATGCCGGGCTTCTCCACGGCCGACAAAATCTCGGACATCTCCGGCCGCGGGGTCGGCATGGACGTGGTCAAGCGCTCGATCCAGGCCCTTGGTGGCCGCATCTCGATCTCCTCGCGCCCCGGCAACGGCTCGACCTTCACCATGAGCCTGCCGCTGACGCTCGCCGTCCTCGACGGCATGGTCGTCACGGTGGCCGGCCAGACGCTCGTCGTGCCGCTCACGGCCATCGTCGAGACGCTGCAGCCCGAGGCAGCGGCGATCCATTCCTTCGGTTCCAACCAGCGGCTGATCTCGATCCGCAACTCCTTCTGCCCGCTGGTCGATGTCGGCCGGATACTCAACTTCCGCTACCAGCAGGCCAATCCGGTGGAGGGTGTCGCGCTTCTCGTGGAGTCCGAAGGCGGTGGCCAGCGCGCACTGATGGTCGATGCCATCCAGGGCCAGCGCCAGGTGGTCATCAAGAGCCTCGAGGCCAACTACACCCACGTGCCGGGCATTGCGGCCGCAACAATCCTCGGTGATGGACGCGTCGCGCTCATTCTCGATGTTGATGCGATCGTTGCAGCCTCGCGTGGCCAGCCCCTCCGGTCTGACAGTTCGCTTGCAGCAGCAGGTTAAGTTTCAGGGTTGAGTGTCATGAGCAACATCGCAAAAAATCTTGTTCAGGGGAGCCGGGAGCTGATCGCTTTCCGGATCGGTGACCAGGAGTTCTGCGTGAACATCATGTCGGTGCGTGAAATCCGTGGCTGGACCCCAGCCACGCCGATGCCGCACGCGCCTTACTATGTACTGGGCGTCATCAATCTGCGCGGTGCCGTCCTGCCGATCATCGATCTGTCCATGCGTCTGGGAATGAAGGCGGCCGAACCGACCGTTCGTCACGTCATCATCGTTGCCCAGGTCAATACCAAGGTCGTCGGCCTGCTCGTGGATGCCGTGTCGGATATCCTGACGATCACCGATGAGAATATCCAGCCGACCCCCGATGTGGCCTCGGAGTTCGAACGCAATTTCGCCCGCGGCATTCTCGCCATCGAGAAGCGGATGATCTGCTACATCGAACTCGACGCCATCTTCCCCCAGAGCGAAAGCGAGGCGGCATGATGGCCGTTGCCCATATCGACAGCCGCCAGTCCCTCGACGAGTGCCTCGCCACGGGCGAGTACCCGTTGACGCGTCGTGATCTCAACGAGATCGCGACGATGATCTATTCCGACGCGGGCATCTATCTCAATGAGACCAAGGCCTCGCTGGTCTATTCCCGGCTCTCCAAGCACATCCGCAATCTCGGTCTGAGCGGGTTCAAGGAATATGTTGCCCTGGTCTCGTCCCAGGCCGGTGCCGCCGAGCGGCGCGACATGCTCTCGCACCTCACGACCAACTTTACGCGCTTCTTCCGGGAGAACCATCACTTCGACCATTTGAAGAGCGATGTGCTGCCCGAACTCATCAACCGTGCCAAGGCCGGCGGACGCGTGCGCATCTGGTCGGCCGCCTGCTCCGACGGGCAGGAACCCTATTCGATCGCGCTCACCGTCCTCGGCATGCTGCCGAACGTGGCCGATTACGATTTCAAGATCCTCGCAACAGACATCGACCCCAAGATCCTCGCGATCGCCAAGGCCGGTGCCTATGATTCCGGTGCCCTGGAGACCGTCAACCCGGCCATGCGCAAGCAATGGTTCTCGGAGGTCTCCGTCAATGGTCGGCCCAAGTGGCAGATCGATGCCAGGGTCAAGCGGCTCATCACCTTCAACGAATTGAACCTGCTCGGCCAGTGGCCGTTCAAGGGCCAGTTCGACGTGATCTTCTGCCGCAACGTGGTCATCTATTTCGACGAGCCGACCCAGATGAAGATCTGGTCTCGCTTCGCGCAGATGCTGCAACCCGGCGGACATCTCTACATCGGTCATTCCGAGCGTGTCTCGGGCGACGCCAAGTCGCTCTTCGACAATATCGGGATCACCACCTATCGGTACACCGGCAAGGGAGGCCGCGCATGACGGCGCAAGCAAGAGTCCTGGTCGTCGATGACAGCCCCACCATGCGTGGGCTGATCACGGCGGTCCTCAGTGCGGATCCGGAGGTCCGGGTCGTTGGCCAGGCGGCCGACGCCATGCAGGCGCGCGCCGCCATCAAGGAGCTCGATCCCGACGTGGTGACGCTCGATATCGAGATGCCGAACATGAACGGCCTCGAATTTCTCGACAAGATCATGCGCCTGCGCCCCATGCCCGTGATCATGGTCTCGACGCTGACCCACAAGGGGGCCGAGGCCACGATCGCCGCGCTTGAAATCGGCGCCTTCGATTGCGTCGGCAAGCCGCTGCCGGGTGATCCGCATCCGTTCGGCGAACTGGCCGAGAAGGTGAAGGCGGCTGCCCGCTCGCACCGCAAGACGATGATCAGCACCAACCGCCTTGCAACCCCGCAGGCGGCCAATGTGAACATGCAGTCCGACTACCGTGCCTCGCGCCGCATTATCGCGATCGGTGCATCGACCGGCGGCGTCGAGGCTCTGATCGCGGTGCTGCAGAAGTTCCCGAAGAACTGCCCGCCGACGGTCATCACCCAGCATATGCCGCATACCTTCACCAAGAGCTTCGCGGACCGGCTGAACCGTCTCTGCGCGCCCCAGGTGGAGGAGGCGACGGACGGTGCGCGGCTCGAGATCGGCCGCGTCTACCTCGCGCCCGGCGGCGAACGTCATCTGCAGGTCGTCAATCCCTCGTCACCGTCGTGCCGGCTTGCGGATATGGGGCCTGTGAACGGCCATCGACCGTCGGTGGATGTGCTCTTTGACTCCGTGGCCGACGTCGCCGGCCGCAATTCTGTTGGCGTCATTCTGACCGGCATGGGCCGCGACGGTGCCGCCGGTCTGTTGAAAATGAGAAAAGCGGGTGCCCGGACCTTCGGGCAGAACGAAAAGACGTGTGTCGTCTACGGCATGCCGCGCGTCGCTTACGAAATGGGTGCCGTGGAACATCAGCTTCCCCTCTCGGCGATCGGAGAGGAAGTTCTCAAGTCTACGGCTGCCCGCAAAGAAGGAACGGAATAATGTCTCTCGCCGAAAAAATCAAAGTTCTGATCGTCGACGATCAGGTAACCAGCCGCCTTCTGCTCGGAGACGCCCTCCAACAGCTCGGCTTCAAGCAGATCACTGCTGCCGGTGACGGCGAGCAGGGGTTGAAGATCATGGCCCAGCAGCCGCACCACCTGGTGATCTCCGACTTCAACATGCCCAAGATGGACGGGCTCGGCCTTCTGCAGGCCGTGCGCGCCAATCCGGCCACGAAGAAGGCGGCCTTCATCATCCTGACCGCGCAGGGCGACCGCGCGCTGGTTCAGAAGGCTGCTGCGCTGGGGGCCAACAACGTACTGGCCAAGCCATTCACCATTGAGAAGATGAAGGCGGCAATCGAGGCCGTGTTTGGGGCGCTGAAATGAGCATGGACCAGGCAGGAAAGCGTGTTCACGTCATCCAGGGCGAGTACAAGGTCGTCAGTGATCCGGATGTGGTCCTGACCACCATCCTCGGCTCCTGCGTGGCGGCATGCCTGCGCGACCCCGTCGCGGGCGTCGGCGGGATGAACCATTTCCTGCTGCCCGGCTCGGCGGAAGCCCTGTCGGCCGGCGGGGATGCGACGCGCTATGGCGTGCATCTCATGGAACTTCTCATCAACGGCCTCCTGAAGAAGGGCGCGCGCAGGGATCGTCTCGAAGCCAAGATTTTTGGCGGCGCAAAGACCATCGCGCGCTTCTCGAATGTGGGCGAGCAGAACGCACGCTTCGCCCGCCAGTTCCTGAGCGACGAAGGCATCAAGATCGTCAGCGAGAGCACCGGCGGCGAGCACGGGCGCAAGCTGGAGTTCTGGCCGATCAGTGGCCGTGCCCGTCAATACGCGCTGACCGGCGTGGAAACCCAGAAGACGGTGCAGATGGAAACCCGTCCGGCACCCGTTTCGAAGCCGGCCGAAAGCTCGATCGAATTCTTCTAAGACGCGGCAGGCCTGGGCGACGATCGCCCGCTGCAGCCAAGCGACAACCCGCGCCGCGGCGCAAGCATGAGGACGGATGACATGACAGCGGAACGCCAGGGCCATTCGGCCCACTTCGAGGAAGCGCTCCCGGATGTGCTCATGCGCATCGTCTCGGAGCTGCATGACGTGGCCTATCTGATCGAGCGCATCGAACCGCAGCTCTCCGACACCAGGGGCGAGACGCACCTGACGGAAGCCGATCGGATGATGGTGCTGCAGGGCATCGACCTCGCCGTGCAGAAGACGCGCGGCCTGGCGGAATTCATCGACACCGTCACGTCCACTATCCCTGCGGAATGGCTGGTCGATGTCACCACCGCCGTCAGCCTCATCAAGCTCGCCGACATGCAGCGATCCCTCGGCCACGGCTCGCTGCGTCGCGGTCACTCCCAGCCGATCGACGACAGCGCGGGCGCCTTCGAGGCATTCTGATCGCACTGCCGCTGGCGTCCGCGCCAGCACATGCCGGGGCTTGGTCGGGCGAACACGACAAGTTCGCGCAAGTTTCGTCACCTAGGGTCATCTCGGAACCGGTGGATCTGCGTCCGCATTCGGGCGATTCGTCAGCCGGGCCGATGTGTTGACCTGCGCAACACCGGGAGAAGCGATGTCTGCTTCGATGCCCGTTGCGCTAATGGGTGCGGAACAGAATGAATCTGTTGGAACAGTTTTCGACCATCGCCAAGAATTTGGCAGGATTAGGCCAGGGCAAGCTGATCGCGCTTGCCGGCGCCGGCATCCTCGCCATGGGCCTGATCATCGCCACCGGCCTCTACGTCAACAAGCCGGCATTCGAAACCCTCTACGTCGGCCTTGAAAAACCGGACGTCAACCAGATCAGCATCGCGCTGGCCGAAGCTGGCATCGACTTCACCGTCGGTGCGGATGGGGCGTCGGTGCAGGTGCCGGTCGGCATGACGGGCAAGGCACGTCTCATGCTCGCAGAGCGCGGCCTTCCGAACAGCGCCAATGCCGGCTATGAGCTCTTCGACAATGTCGGCTCGCTCGGCCTGACCTCCTTCATGCAGGAAGTGACACGGGTGAGGGCGCTTGAAGGCGAGATCGCCCGCACCATCCAGCAGATTTCCGGCATAGCCGCCGCCCGCGTCCACATCGTCATGCCCGACCGCGGCAGCTTCCGGCGCACAGACCAGACGCCGACCGCCTCCGTCATGATCCGCGCCAGCGCGACGGTCGGCCGCAATGCTGCGGCCTCGATCCGTCATCTGGTGGCCTCATCCGTTCCGGGCCTCAACGTCGATGACGTGACCATCCTCGACTCCACCGGCCAGTTGCTTGCCACCGGCACCGATCCGGCCAACAACAATCTCAACCAGTCGCTCTCCATCGTCCAGAACGTCCAGGGCGAGATTGAAAGCAACATCGACAAGGCGCTCGCGCCCTTCCTCGGCATGGACAACTTCCGTGCCAGCGTCATGGCAAGCCTCAACACGGACAGCCAGCAGATCCAGGAAACCACCTTCGATCCCGAATCCCGCGTCGAGCGCTCCACGCGCGTGACCAAGGAGGATACGCAATCCAGCCGCCAGCAGGCCGAAAATGCCGCCACCGTGCAGCAGAACGTGCCTCAGGCTGCGCCCACCACGGGCGGCGCGGGCCCGCAGTCCAGCGACCAGGCGCAGAAGAAGGAAGAACAGACCAACTACGAGATCAACCAGAAGACCGTCGCGACCACCAAGAACAGCTATCGCATCGAAAAGCTGTCGGTCGCCGTCGTCGTCAACAAGGCCCGGGTCGCCACCATGCTGGGCGAGGGGGCCGATCAGGCGAAGGTCGACGCCTACCTGCAGGAGATGCAGAAGATCGTCGCTTCTGCCGCCGGCCTCGACACCGCACGCGGCGACGTGGTGACGCTGACAGCCATGGACTTCGTGGATAACCAGGTCCTGGACGAACCGGTCGCAGGACCCGGCGTCATGGCCGTGCTGACCCAGAACCTCGGCGGTATCATCAACGCGGTTGCCTTCCTCGTGGTCGCCTTCCTCGTGGTCTGGCTCGGCCTGCGCCCGCTGGCCCGCTCCGTCGGTCTCGGCACCCCGGCCGGCATCGAGACGGAATCCGCCGGGCTCGAACTTCCGGACTTCTCGCCGGCCCCGGTGGGCGTGGCTGCCGGCGGCGCGCTCATGGAAGGTTTCGGGTCGGACTTCGGCTTCGACAGCACCGACGATCTCCTCAGCCTCGACGACGACACATCCGGCGGCTTCAACCGCCGGGTCAAGGAAGGCCCGGAGCGGCGACTGTCCCGCATGGTGGAGATCAGCGAGGAACGCGCTGCCAAGATCCTCCGCAAGTGGGCCGTCGACAAGGCCGCCTGAGCCAAAAGCGAAAAGACAGAAGCAAGACCCGATGCCCGCCCGAAAAGGCGGGCATCGTCGTGTCTGGGCACGGAGGCCGTTATGCCCTGGCAGGTATACAGATGCTGCGGTGAGGGAGGCAGGCCCGGATCAGCAGGGACTGGACGTGACCGCGGCTGCGCCTCTCCTTGAGGGGCGTCGCCGGCAGGTCCGGAGGCTCAAACTGTTGCGTTCGTGCACCACGCCGGTGCGAAAAAATGCAGTGCGAAGGAGACGCGCAGCGATCCGTGCCCGATCGCTCATATTAACCATTTTGAAACTATTTCAGCATCTTGGAAAAATTGCCGCACCGCTTGTTCTCGCTTTGATCACTGTCGTTCCCGGTCGCCGAATCAGCGCGAATTTCTGCGCCGAAGTAAATCGCCAAAAGATGGCGGTAGTTTTTCCAACTGAGCTGCGTATCTTGGTATCCAGTTGATTCGTGTAGTGATTTGCGGATTTCGGGGCGGCGGAAAAGGCTCGAAATCCAACGATCGCGGCGGCGGGCGTGTGCGGTTTCTGCGCGGATCCATCACGGGGGCAATACCATGGATGCTGTGCAATCGGATTTTTCCGTCTGGCCGGTGCCGGGCGCAATCGAACGCGTCTCGAAGCGAGCTCGTCCTCTCGACCGGCTCGTCGATCGTCTGGCCGATCTGAGTGAAGACGGCGGCTTTACGGCCGGCCTTGCGGCGGTGACCGAATATGTCGGCGCACGCCACTACCTTCTCGCCCGCATCGACGGCGTGCCGGATGGCGATATGGATTTCGTCGTCTGCGCAGACTGGCCGTTCTATCTGGTCCGGCGCTTTGCGGCCATCTACGGGGCGGCCAACAGCCGCTCCAGCGAGTTCGAGCGCTGCGTATCGGTGCTGCGTCCGAGCTTCACGGGCCTTCCGGACGATATCGACATGCCGAAGGGCCTCAGCCGTCAATATTGCGCGCTGACCTTCAGTGTCGGCCGCATCCGCTACGTGCTGGCGCTGCTGTTTCCCGAAAACGTCATTCTCTCGCCGGAAAGCCTCAGGGAAGTGACGCTCCTGACCGGCTACTTCGCGAGCTTCGCCCAGGCCAGCAAGGGGCGCGGCGACCGCGACTACGAACTGACCGAGCGCGAGATCGAGTGCCTCTATTGGATCGCCGAAGGCAAGACGAGCGACGAGATCGCCGTCATCCTCGGCATCTCGCGCAACACGATCAACAACTACATCACCAGCGTCATGCGCAAGACCGCCACCAAGACGCGGTCCGAGGCGATTGCCCACGCCGTCCGTCACAATCTGGTCTGAGGAGGAGCGACGATGGCGCAATCTTCCTCCGGCAAGGGCGGGGACGACCAGCGCTCCGGCGCTCGGGGCGGCAGCGGCCGCATCGGCCGGATCGAACTCTTCCAGACACGGCTGCAGGCCATGCGCAAGGGGCTCGGCGCCCGGCACTACGCTGTCTTCAGGATCGCGGGCGTTGGTGTTCCGCCGGTCCGCACCCTTGCCCTCGAGCTCAACAGCTGGGGCGAGGACGCCGAGCACGAGGCCCGGGCACTGGTCAGCCTTTTCGGCGACGATCTCGTCAGCCATATCGAAAGCTCCCTGCTGCCGGTCGTCTGGAACGGTGCGGGCGACCATCAGGTCTGCGACGTGGACGGGCTGAGCCGCTTCTTCCGACGCCTGCGCAACAGGTCGCTGCCCTGGGCCGGGCTGGCCTTCCCGGTGCGTCTCGGCAGCCAGGGCAATGGCTACGTGGTGTTTGCCGCCGAGAGCCTGGATCTCACCAGCGAGACGATCCTCAGCCTCCATGCCCGTGCCTGCCAGATCATGACGGACATGCTGTCGATGGAGGAGCGCAAGGCCCAGCCGGCCGCCGCCCTCAACGAGCGGGAGATTGCCTGCCTGCAGATGGCCGGCGACGGCCATACGAGCGAGGCGATCGCGGAGAAGATGGGACTGTCGGTCCATACGGTGAACGCCTATCTCGGTACCGCGACGACAAAGCTCAATTCGGTCAATCGTATCCAGGCCATCGCCAAGGCCATTCGTCTCGGCTTCATCGACTGACGGATCGCAAGGCGCGATTTCAGAGGCACGCTCCGGCGCTGGCACACGCTGCCAGCGCCATTTTTATGCTTCGCAGCGTCTCACGAAACAGCGCGCCGCCGCCCTTGCGTCCGGACGGCGCGAAAGCAAGGCGATAGGGCATGTCCGGTGATCTCTCGATGACCGGAGATGCTCGCAGCGACGCGGCAAGCCTGCCCGCAGGCTGCGGGAAGGCGTCTGAGCGCATGGTAGGGGATGTCAGGCGGCGCGCGCCTGCAGGAACTGTGCTTCCGCCAGGCTGCGGGCCAGGAAAGCCGTGTTCTCGTCGGGATCCGACGAAGGCTTCTGGAAGGCGATATGGGTGATTTCGAGCCCGGCGCGGTCTTTGCCGAGAACCAGCTGCACATAGGCAGTCACCCCCTGCGGCTTCAGCTCGAGGTCGAGCACGATTTCCGGCTCGACACCCCAATCGACGGTATAGTTGCCGCCGATGCCGAAGTTCACGGTGCCGGGCTGGAAATAAAGCTCCGCCGCCGAGGAGACGAGGTCAGCAAGGCTGCCGTAGGATTCAAAGCGGAGCAATGCAATAAAATCCGCCGCGTCGATCAACCGTAATTCCGTCGCGACCGGGCGGATCGCATCGGCAATGATCTTTTCGCGCTCTTCGGAATATTGGCATTTTTTCATGAGGATCAATTCACCCGTTTCTGAGGCGCCTGCGATGCGTAGATCCGGTGAATGAGTTCGGCCACGGCCTTGTAGAACACCGGTGGAATGACACTATCCACCGAGACTTGTGCAAACATGGAGCGAGCGAGCGGCGGATCCTCAAAGACGGGAATGCCGTTTTGCTCGGCGATCTCGCGGATTTTCAGCGCCACGAGGTCGGTTCCCTTGGCCACCACCATCGGCGCATCGCTTTCCTCGCGCACATAGCGCAGGGCAACCGCATAGTGGGTCGGGTTGGCAATCACCAGGGTCGCCCGTGGAACCTGGTTCATCATGCGCCGACGGGCGCGGTCGCGTTGCAGCGAGCGCAGGCGATTCTTGACGATCGGGTCACCCTGCGACTGCTTCATTTCATCCTTGACGTCCTGCTTGCTCATGCGCAGCTGCTCGTACCAGTGATGCCGCGTCCAGAAGAAGTCGACGATCCCGACGATGGCCGTCGAAAACAGGATGACGAGAATGATCTGGTTCAGATCCTTGGTGATCCGCGCAAACAGCGTCATGGGATCGGCAAACATCGCGTCGAGTGATTCGTAGAAATCGTTTTCCAGAACGAGCACGATGATGGCCGAGACGATGAGGATCTTGAACAGCGACTTGCCGAACTCGACCATGCCCGCAATGCCGTAGATGCGCTTCAGGCCCTCGATCGGCGAGATCCGTTCCAGCTTCGGCATGATTCTGTTCAGCACCAGCGTCGGCATGTTCTGCGCGACAGAAGATCCGATCCCGAACACCATCAGCAAAATGAAGACAGGCACGACGAGCGGCGCGGCCTGCCGGAAGATGTGGCCGATCAGGCCGACGACATCATTGGCATTTTCCAGCCGCCAGGCTTCCGGCTGCTCGAAAATGTCCTTCAGCCCCTCGGCAAGCGAGGTAAAGCCGGATGGCAGGAAAAAGACGAAGAAGAGATAGAGCGCGACGGTCGACGCAAAGGTCGTCAGCTCGCGCGAGAAAGGTATGTTGCCTTCCTCGATTGCATCCGAGATTCGTTTCTCGGACGGGGCTTCTGTTTTACTTTCCTTGTCGTCGTCGGCCATCGGCGACCCCGCCTCCCGCGTCGCGGGCAAAACAGCGATGGAGTCGCCGGCCCGGATACATCGATCCCATGACTGGAGCGTCTTGCCGCGGTGCCTGTTGCCGCCGTGCGCAACCTCCAGAAGCCCGGCCAGCCCTGACGTGAGGGTGGACGCTGAACAGTCTTGGACCCGGCCAGTGTCGTCTACAAGCCGAAAGCGGCGGAAGCGCGGTCAATCCCAAGGAAACTTCGCTGAAGCGGCGTCGTGTTCATCGGGCCGCGGAAAACAAAAAGCCCCGCGGCAGCAGCACGCGGGGCATTGATGGCGGGTCGTGGGTGGTGACGGAGGCGGACCGTCAGGCGGCCTGGGCCGGCGCGTCCTTTTCCTTCAGTTCGAGCTGGCCGCTGGCAGCGAGCCGGATCGCTTCCTGTGTGATGTTGCGCCGTGCGACCGCGATGTCGCGCGGATTGACGCCGGCGTCCCCGCCCTGCAGATCCTGCTCGATCATGCGGCGCTGGCGGGCGCCAAGTGCGGCCAGAACGCATTCGCGCAACTCGTTCGACGTACCCCTGAGGGCCATCGTGATGATGTCGCTGGAAATGTCGTTGAAGAGCTGAACGCGGCTGCGCTGCGGCATGTAGAGGACGTCGTCGAACAGGAAGATCTTCGGACGGACCTTCTTGACGGAGTCCTGGCTGAGCGCTTCGAGCGAGGCCAGCAGGCTGTCCACCTGGCTCTTCTCGAGCTCGTTCATGACATCGGCAACCTTTGTCGGGCCCACGGCATTGCGTTCGGCTTCCAACTGCGCGGCGAGTTCGAACACGCGCGTCTCGATGATCTGGGCGGCCTTGGGGCTGACGTCCTTGATGTTGACCGTACGGTTGATGATGTCGGGACGCATGTCTTCCGGCAGGCCGAGCAGAACCTTGGCGCCGACGCTGGAGGGCATCTGCGACAGGACATAGGCGATCGTCTGCGGATGCTCCTTGGACAGATAGTCGGACAGCGCGTTCGGATCGGTTTCCTGCAGCCGGTCCCAGACATTCTCGTCGTAGGTCTGGAAGGTGGCGCGCCGACCCAGAAGGCCGTCTACCTCGTCAGGCGTCAGGCCTTCCTCGAGGATGCTCTCGATGGCCTTGGCGTTGTCCATGAGGCCGGCGCCCTCGGTGAAGAGGTCTTCGAACTCGTTGACGATGATTTCAAGCTCGTGCGGGGGAATGGACCTGAGCGACTGCGCCGAGGCGATGATCTGCTGCAGCTCGCTCTGTGTGAAGAATTTCAGGAGTTTCCCGGCGACGCCTTTTCCCATGGCAAGAAGAACGGCGGCCGCCTTGTCGGTCTGCGACAGGGGGCGCGTGGCAAGGCCGGTATCGAAACTGTCGAAATCCATCATGGATCTCCCTGACTGCGATCAGGGCATCAGCCGCGGCCGGTACCCTTGATCTCGATGAGCTTGACGCCGAAGCGTGAATTGTCTTCTTCCAGCACCGTGATCTCTCCCCGGCCGATGACACGGCCGTTGACCATCACTTCCACCGGCTCGCCGATCTTGCGATCGAGGCCGATCGTGGCACCTTCCTGCAGTCCCATCAGGCCAGAGACCAGCATGCGGCTCGTGCCTAGCACGATCTGCACGTCGATCGGAATGTCCTTGATGAGATCGAGGTTCGACGTCATCCCGCTGCCCGGGGCAGGCGTCATGCCTGCAGAACCGGACGACATGGCTGTGTCGCCGCCGAAATCACCGCCCCCGAAGGAGCCCGCGTCGTCGAGGCCGCCCGCAGCGGGAAAATCGCTGCCGCCGAAATCGCCGCCGCCAAAATCGCTGCTGCCAGCGAAGTCGCCGCCAAAACTGTCGAGGCCGCCGGCATCGCCGCCGAATGCAGACAGGTCCGTTTCTGCGCTGGCGCTGCCGAAATCGGCACCGAAATCACCATCGGAATCCTTTTTCAGTACGCCGCGCAGATCGTCGATCGCCTGATCGAGTTCCGCGTCGCCTGCACCGAAATCGGTGTTATCCAGTGGTGATGCTTTCTTGGGTGCCATGACCGACTTATTCCAGTTGAAGCTTGCCCCAGGCATGCGCCGGGGCCACGCCTGACACTAACTCATGATATGGTTGAAAATGTCTTCATCCGAACCGTGGGTATCCTTGACCCTGACGGTGTAGCGCACCCCTGCGCGTCCGAACTCGCAGACATAGAGATCACGGCCATTGGCATTGACATCGACGCGCACATCCTGCGCATCGCGGAAAGGAATGATATCGCCGGGCTGCAGCCGGCTGATCGTGTCGAGCGACAGGCTCTCCAGCGAGATCCGCGCCTCCAGCGTCACGCTGGAGCGGCGCACCTGCTCTTCCAGCTTCTCGCTCCAGGCATTGCGCCCCTTGCGAGCCTGCACGCTTTTCGGCACCACGACCTCGGTCTTCAGGAGCGTCTGCTGGGGAACGATGACGGAAAAGACCGATAGCGTTGCGCCGATGCCGATCGTCATGCGGATGACGGCGGCATGCGGGTTGATGACGCCTTCTTCGGTCGGACGCCGCTCTTCGATATTGTAGGGCCGGCCGACAAAGGTCTCGAAACCGCCGGTCGCATTGGCGGAGGTGCGCAGCACCTCGCCGATCTTGTCGAAGACCATGGTCGCAATGTCGAGCTCGATCGCCGACAGGCGACGCGCGCGCGGCTCAGGGATGCGCTTGGGATCGGCACCCAGAAGCGCTTCCATCATGGTGATGATGATCGGGCTCTCGCAGGCGATCTGGAAATCGCTGCTCCAGTTGCGCAGCGAGGCATCCGAAATCGCCACACCGCCACCCAGATCGGCAATCAGCGTGTCGCGCAGGCCCGTCGCACAGCCGGCATAGCCGATCTTGAGCTCAAGTCCGGTCTCGCTTTGCAGGAGGTCCGGCAGGAACTCGGAAAACGCCACGCCGAAATCGGCGGCGATCTTCTCGATCACCTCGTCGTCGCCGAGCGCGCCGATCATGCGGGCAAGAAGCGTCTGGTCGAAGGGGAGGGCGCTCTGCGCTGCCGACTGCTTGCTCATCTCTTATGCCGCCTTGCTGTCGCCGCCGCCGCCGGGATTCATCATCTCCTGCTCCACGGCGTCGATGGACGGACGCTCGTAGGAGGAAATGGTCTTGCGGCCGTATTCGAGTGCAACCTGGGGAACAGAACCGTTCATATACGCCAACAAGGTCTGCTTCACGATGATATAGAGCCGATTCTGCTTCGATCGGACAGCCTTGATGTTCGCAACCAGCGGAGAAACCAGGCAGTAGGACAGGAAGATCCCCAGCATGGTGCCCACGAGGGCGGCTGCGATCTTTCCGCCGAGAACTTCCGGGGATTCGGTGATGGCGCCCATCGCCTTGATAACCCCGAGAACGGCCGCGACGATACCGATGGCCGGAAACGCGTCGCCCATGGTGACGAGCGCTTCGTAGCTCTTCATCTTGTCGTGCTCGATCGTATTGATTTCCTCGTCCATCAGCGCCTCGATCTCGTGGCTGCGGGCATTGCCGATGATGATGAGGCGCACATAGTCGCAGATGAAGGCCGTCAGGTCCTTGTTCTTCAGAACCGTCGGCGCCTGCTGGAAGATCGGGGATTCCTCGGGATTGTCGATGTGGCTTTCGATCTCGTTGCGCGACTTGGTGCGCAGATCGCGCATCAGGCAGTAGAGCACGCCGAGCGTATCGAGATAATGGCGTTCCTTCGGCACCTTGTGGGAGAAGGCCTCGCCCAGCGCCTTGCCGGCATCCTTCACCGTCTTCATCGAGTTCGCCATGACGAAGCCGCCGAGGCCGGCGCCCCCGATGATGACAAGCTCGAAGGGCTGCACGAGTACCTGAAGGTGGCCGCCCATGGCGATGTAGCCGCCGATCACGCAGCCGATTGTAAGGACGAATCCGATGATGATGTTCATGTGCCGGCACCTGCCACGATCGTGTTTGGGGACAAGAGTTACCCGCAAAGCCTTGCGTGAGGCTTAATGAAACCTTCCATGAGCACGCGCGGCCCGGATTTTCTCCGCGTCGGTCAAACAGGCTCGCGCAAGCATCGCCTGCAAAGGTGCAAGGCTAGGGGAAGCGCATGACGCGCGTCCGTCGATCGTCAAGCAGGGAATGGACCGTGGTCCGGGCACAGCGGCAGTCAGCATCGAGCGGGAAAAGCAGCGTCATCGACGTCTGGCCATCCGTCATGCGCGAGACCGAATACTACCTCGCCCATATCCGTGCCGTCGAAACGGTCGATGCGCTGATGGCCGACGCCAGGCTCTATGACTACGTGATGGCGGCCCATCACCTGGAAGAGATGGCCTACGCCCGCAATTTCATCCGCCGTCTTCTCGTCGGCGGTCTCGATGGGCCGGGTGCGCTGGCGCTGCGCTTTTCCGACTGCCGTTACGGCGACCTGATCGCCGCTTTCAATTTTGCGCTCCACGGCCCGTTCACCACCAGCCGACGCTCCGCCCTGGAAGGCGTTGTTACCCGCTACCTTCGCCGCGCGGAGGAAAAGGCGAGCCGCGCCCGTCTGGAGGAGCAGTCGCTGGTTCTTCGCCCCATCCGCCCCCATCACAAGATCCGTCTCGGAGAACGCTGACATGCAAACCGGCCTCTACGTCGCCCTGTCATCCCAGGTCGCGCTCGAACGGCGCATCAACACGCTCGCCGACAACGTGGCCAACGCCTCCACCGCCGGCTTTCGCGGCACGCAGGTCAAGTTCGACGAGGTTCTGGCCAGCACCGGCGCGACGCAAACCGCTTTCGTGTCGCCCGGCCAGGAATATCTCGATACCAATTCCGGTGGCTTCAAGCAGACGGGCAACCCGCTCGACCTGGCGATCAAGGGCGACGCCTACTTCCAGATCCAGACCCCGTCCGGCAACGCGCTGACGCGTGAC
Organism: Rhizobium sp. SG2393; assembly: GCF_042610495.1. Lineage (NCBI taxonomy): Bacteria > Pseudomonadati > Pseudomonadota > Alphaproteobacteria > Hyphomicrobiales > Rhizobiaceae > Rhizobium > Rhizobium sp. SG2393. Next base: position 144,970 of record NZ_JBHGAP010000008.1, on the reverse strand, counting down.
GGGCGTTTCTCCATGACACCGGATGGCACGCTGATCTCCACCATGGGCTATCCCGTCCTCGATATCGGCGGCGGTCAGATCCAGCTCAACGCCAATGGCGGAGAGATCCGCATCGGCGCCGATGGTGTGATCCGGCAGGGCGAGCAGCAGGTAGCGCAGGTCGGTCTCTTCGAAGCCGACTTCTCGCGCGGCTTCACCCGTGTCCCCAACAGCGGCATCATCCCGGCGGTCGAGCCGCAGGCCGTGGTCGACAGCATGGCCGTTGGCGTGGCGCAGGGTTACACCGAAGAGTCAAACGTCAATCCGATCCAGGAAATGTCGCAGCTCATCAACATCCAGCGCGCCTTCGACAGCGTGTCCAGCCTGATGCGCGACACCGAGCAGACCTTCGGCAAGGCGATCGAGACGCTCGGAGGATCGCGCTGAGCATGATTGACCGGGCGCACAAGGCGGGATTGACCGCTCGCTTGCCGGTCCCTTTCCGGACCGCCCTTGGGGCGTGTCCGCTTCTTCCCTCCCTGTCTGGAAGGTGACAAGGCATGATGCCTGACAAACTGGAAATCCGCCCCCGCGCCACGGCGCTTCGACAGCTCGGCAGTCTCGCAGAACGCTTTGCCCGGCCGGAGACGTCGATTGCACCCGGCGGCCATGTGAAGACCATTTCGCCCGGGCACTATACGGTCACCGGCCTGTCGCGCCACGTCCGCCTCGGTGACTTCGTCGCGCACCGTTCCGCAACCGGCATCCATCTCGGGGAAGTCGTGCGCGTCGAGCCGGAAAACGTCTTCGTCTGCCCCATCGAGCCCGGCGACCCCATCGGCATCCACGACACGGTCATCCGCGTCGGCGCTTTCCGTGTCGCGCCTGATGACAGCTGGTGCGGCCGCGCCATCAATGCGCTCGGCGATCCCATCGACGGCGGCGGCCCGCTGATGAAGGGCAAGGTCGCCCGCCCCATCAACAACACCGCGCCGCCCTCCATGACGCGCCGCCGCGTCGATACCGGCTTCCGCACCGGCGTGCGTGCCATCGACATCTTCTCGCCGCTCTGCCTCGGTCAGCGTCTCGGCATCTTCGCCGGCTCGGGCGTCGGCAAATCCACGCTTCTCTCCATGCTCGCCCGCGCCGATGCCTTCGACAAGGTTGTCATCGCGCTGGTCGGCGAACGTGGCCGTGAAGTGCGCGAATTCATCGAGGATACGCTTGGAGAAAATCTCAAGAAGGCCGTTGCCGTCGTTGCGACCAGCGATGAAAGCCCGATGGTGCGCAAAATGGCCCCGCTGACGGCGGTGACGATCGCCGAGCACTACCGCGACCAGGGCGACAACGTGCTCCTTATCGTCGACAGCGTGACGCGCTTTGCCCATGCCATCCGCGAGGTCGCGACGGCATCTGGCGAACCGCCCATCGCGCGCGGCTATCCGGCTTCCGTCTTCACCGAGCTGCCCCGCCTTCTGGAGCGTGCCGGACCGGGTGCGGAGGGAACGGGTACGATCACCGCCATCATCTCCATCCTCGTCGATGGCGACAACCACAACGATCCGATCGCCGACAGCACCCGCGGTATTCTCGACGGCCACATCGTGCTGGAACGCAGTCTCGCGGAGGAGGGGCGCTACCCGCCGATCAATCCGCTCGCCTCGATTTCGCGTCTGGCCCGCAAGGCCTGGACGCCCGACCAGGAAAAGCTCGTCGCCCGCCTGAAGGCGCTGATCCACCGCTTCGAGGAGACGCGCGACCTGCGCCTCATCGGCGGCTATCGCCCCGGCGCCGATCCCGATCTCGACATGGCCATCAAGCAGGTTCCGGTCATGTACGAGGTTCTCAAGCAGACGCCCGGCGAATTGCCGGCATTCGACGCATTTACCGATCTCGCTACCGCACTGAAGGCCGCCGCGACCGGCGCTCAGCAGGGCATGAACAGACCGAGGGTATGACAGTGACCGACCACGACGCAGACGAGATCGTTCCGCAGCGCAGGCGCCGCGAGAAGACGCCGACGATCGACAAGGTCCTTGGCGTCACCGGCGTTGCGCTCGCCGCCTTCGGCACGTTCTTTCCGTGGTACGCCTTCTTCAATCAGGACAAGTTCCATCTGCCGGCCCTGTGGCAGGGCGACGTGCGCGACATGCCGGAACAGCCTGGCCCGGCCGTCGTTACCGTCTCTCCGCTTGCCATTCCCGATGCCGGCGATACGGCGCGGCAGGCGGCACGCCAGGCCGCCGTCGACCAGATCACCACGGCAACTGTTCCCGGTGGCCTCGACGGCACGGCCGCAAGACCCGGCGGCGAGCCCGATGACGGCATGGAGCAACCCTTTCCTGCGTCGAGCAGCTTTCGCCTGATGCATGTCGCCAATGGCCGGGCGCTGATCGAGGACAAGACCGGCATGTATATCGTTGCCGTCGGCGCCGTCCTGCCCGACAACAGCCGCCTTGCGACCCTTGAGGAGCGTGACGGCCAGTGGGTGATGATCACCTCCAAGGGCCAGGTCATCAAGGCCCAGTAAATTCAAATCATTATCGACCCGCCAACGGTCTTCCGTGCCCGTGCGCTCGCATGGGCGCGGCCCGCGTCCTGCTGCCTGAAAGCCCGAAAAACCCGGCATTTGCGCCAGTCCCACGCAAGTTTGTGCAGCTAGTCTCTCCATTGAAAATGATGGAGGTGCATGATGCAACCGATTCAGCTCTTCGAGCTCGCGTCCCGGCAGGCGCAATGGCTGGCAGCTCGCCAGAACGTCGTGGCCGGCAACATCGCAAACGTGAATACCCCCGGCTACAATGCGCGTGACGTCCAGCCCTTCGATACGGTGCTGAACCAGACCAATTCCATGCGCATGGCCGCCACCAATCCGCGCCACTTCACCGAATCGCCCATGGCCGCCGATGTCATCGAGACGAGCGACATGGATGCCTCCGAGGTGAAGGTCTCCGGCAACAGCGTGTCCGTCGAGGACGAACTGATGAAGTCCGGCCAGATCAAGCGCGATTACGAGCTCAATGCCGGCCTTGTGAAGGCCTTTCACCGCATGATGCTGCTGACGCTGAGGAAGTAAGCCATGGATCCGTTGTCTGCTGCTCTCAAGGTTTCCGCCTCCGGTCTGGAAGCTGAATCGACCCGCCTGCGTATCGTTTCGGAAAACATCGCCAACGCCCGTTCGACGGGTGACGCGCCCGGCGCCGATCCCTATCGCCGCAAGACGGTCAGTTTCACCTCCGAGATCGACCGCGTCAGCGGCGCCGCGCGCGTCGATGTCCAGCGTCTGGGTGAGGACGAAAGCCCCTTCATCACCGAATATGATCCGGGCAATCCGGCGGCTGACGAAAAGGGCATGGTCAAGATGCCCAACGTCAACGTGCTCGTGGAAATGGCCGACATGCGAGAAGCCAATCGCTCCTACGAGGCCAATCTGCAGACCATCAAGCAGTCGCGCGACCTGATCTCCGCGACGATCGACCTTCTGAGGGCACAATAATGTTCGACAGCATCGCCTCCATCGGCTCCGTTGGCGCGACCAAGGTCACCGACAGCGTCGCCGAAGCCAGTTCGCTCCTGCAGCCCGGCACCGCGCCCTCCAGTTCGGCCACCGGCACCGGCCAGAGCTTTGCCTCCATGCTCGGCAACATGGCCACCGATACGATCAACCAGTTGAAGACGGCAGAAACCGCCTCCATCCAGGGCATTCGCGGCGAGGCCAACACCCGCGAGGTCGTCGATGCCGTGATGAGCGCGGAACAATCGCTCCAGACCGCCATGGCCATCCGCGACAAGCTCGTGACGGCCTATCTCGACATCACCCGCATGCCGATCTGAGGAACCTGATCCATGAAGGCCCTGTCCATCGCCGCCACCGGCATGAATGCCCAGCAGCAGAACCTCGAAGTGATCGCGAACAACATCGCGAACATCAACACCACGGGCTACAAGCGCGCCCGCGCCGAGTTCTCAGACCTCATCTACCAGACCGAGCGCGCCCAGGGCGTGCCGAGCCGGGCCAATCAGGCGATCGTGCCGGAAGGCGCGCTGATCGGTCTCGGCGTCCAGACCGCCGCCGTGCGCAACCTGCATATCCAGGGCCCGCTGACCCAGACCGGCAACGATTTCGACCTCGCGCTCGTCGGCCGCGGCTGGTTCCAGATCCAGACGCCGGACGGCCAGACGGCCTATACCCGCGCCGGTGCCTTCAACACCAACGCGCAAGGCCAGCTTGTCACCCTCGACGGCTACACCGTCGTTCCGGGTGTCACCATTCCCCCGAATGCGACCTCCGTCGATGTTTCGGCCACGGGCCAGGTCATGGTCACCATCGGCAATGACACGGTGCCGCAGCAGGTCGGCCAGCTCACCATTACCAACTTCATCAACGAAGCTGGTCTCGAGCCGCAGGGTGACAACCTCTTCAAGCAGACGCCGGCGTCCGGCGATCCGATCGTCGGCGCCCCCGGCGATGCCGGCTTCGGCGAGATCAAGCAGCGCTATCTGGAAGCCTCCAACGTCGATCCGGTGAAGGAAATCACCGATCTGATCTCGGCCCAGCGCGCCTACGAAATGAATTCCAAGATCATCCAGGCCGCCGACGAGATGGCCTCCACCGTCAGCAAGAACCTGAGATAAGCGGGAGGGACGACAATGACGTCCGGTCGCATGCGCAACGCCATGGCATATTGCAAGTCCGGGGCCCGCTGGCTCGGTCTTTCCGCTCTCGCGGCGCTGGTTCTGGCCGGCCCGACGGCGCCCGCCCATGCTGGCGCCCGAACGGCCGTTATCCCCTCGCAGATCATCTATCCCGGCGAGAAGATCGACGCATCCAAGCTGGAGGAGGTCGAAGTGACCAATCCCAATGTCGTCGAAGGCTTTGCCAGCAAGATCGCCGAAGTCTCCGGCAAGGTCAGCACGCGCACGCTGCTGCCCGGCCGGGTCATCATGACCAATGCGGTGCGCGAGCCCTACGTCGTCGAGCGCGGCTCCACCGTTCAGATGGTGGTCTCCGTCGGGCTGCTGACGATCAGCGCCAAGGGCGCGCCCTTGCAGGACGCAGCCGTCGGAGACCTCATCCAGCTGCGCAACATCGATAGTGGCGTGATCGTCGCCGGCACGGTTCTGGCCGACGGCACGGTTCAGGTGGTGACGAAATGAAGCGCTTTCTTCGTGGTCTGGTGACGGTTCTCTTTGCCGCCGCGCTGACGCTGCCGGGCATGCCGGCGGCCGAGGCGATGGCGACCTCGCGCATCAAGGACATCGCCTCGCTGCAGGCCGGCCGTGACAACCAACTGATCGGCTACGGCCTTGTCGTCGGCCTTCAGGGCACAGGCGACGCCCTGCGGTCCTCGCCCTTCACCGAGCAGTCGCTGCGCGCCATGCTGCAGAACCTCGGCATTTCCACCCAAGGGGGCGAATCGCGCTCGCGCAACATCGCAGCCGTTCTCGTCACCGCCACGCTGCCGCCCTTCGCAAGCCCCGGGAGCCGAATCGATGTCACCATCGGCTCGCTCGGCGATGCCTCGTCGCTGCGCGGCGGCACGCTGGTCATGACCTCCCTGTCCGGCGCCGACGGGCAGATCTATGCCGTGGCGCAAGGCTCCGTCGTTGTCAGTGGCTTCAGCGCGCAAGGCGCCGCCGCCTCCGTCAACCAGGGTGTGACGACGGCCGGCCGCGTGCCGAACGGCGCGATCATCGAGCGCGATCTGCCCGCCAAGTTCAAGGATGGCGTCAACCTCGTTCTCCAGCTTCGCAATCCCGACTTCTCGACGGCAATCGCGATGCAACAGGTCATCAACAAATACGCCTCCGAGCGTTTTGGCGGCCGCATCGCGGAGGCCCGCGACAGCCAGAGCGTGCTGATCGAGAAGCCGAAGATGGCCGATCTGACGCAACTGATGGCGGAGATCGAAAACCTCGTCGTGCAGACCGACGTGCCGGCCCGCGTGGTCATCAACGAGCGCACCGGCACCATCGTCATCGGCCAGGATGTGCGCATCGCCCCGGTTGCCGTGAGCTACGGCACGCTGACGGTGCAGGTCACGGAAAACCCCGAAGTCGTCCAGCCCGCGCCCTTCTCGCGCGGCCAGACGGCCGTGGAGGACAACACCACCATCAAGGCGGTTGCCGACGGCGGAACGGTTGCGATGCTTGAAGGATCAAGCCTGCGCCAGCTCGTCACGGGCCTCAATTCCATCGGCGTCAAGCCCGACGGCGTGATCTCCATTCTCCAGAGCATCAAGACGGCCGGGGCCCTTCAGGCGGAGCTTGTTCTGCAATGACCGATTTTCGCACGCCCTCCGCCCCCGCGACGCGCAAGGGCGCACTCGCAGCGCTCGCCCTTCTGGCACTCGCCATCCCCGGCGCTTTCGCCCAGGAAGTCGCCGCACCCGCGACTGCCGACCCGACCAGCAGCGAAATCCAGAAGTTCTGCACCAACATTGCGGATGCAGCGCGTGACCAGCGCTACCTCTTGCAGAAGAAGGAGCTCGCCGACCTCCAGTCCAAGGTCGACGAACGCATCGCCATTCTCGAACAGCGCAAGGCCGAATACGAAGACTGGCTGAAGCGGCGCAACGACTTCCTTCAGCAGGCAGAAGCCGGCCTTGTCGGCATCTACAAGACCATGAAGCCGGATGCAGCCGCCGGCAAGCTCGAACTGGTCGCCCCGGAAATCGCCGCTGCCATCCTGATGAAGCTGCCGCCGCGTCAGTCGAGCCTGATCCTCAGTGAAATGAAGAACGAGAAGGCCGCCAAGCTCACCGATCTTATTTCGGCCGCCAGCGACCCGAACACATCGAAGGAACCGTCATGATCTATCGTCTCTCGCTGCTCGCCGCCGTCGCGGTCCTCGCCGGCTGCCAGAGCAAGACCTTCGAGGAAATCGGACGCGCCCCCTCGATGAGCCCGATCGGCAGTGGCCTGCAATATGCCCAGACCCCGCAGATGGCCATGTATCCGAAGCAGCCGACGACCATGTCGAGCGGCTATTCGCTCTGGTCCGACAGCCAGGCGGCGCTGTTCAAGGACGCGCGCGCGCTGAAGGTCGGCGACATCATGACGGTCGATATCCAGATCAACGACAAGGCCTCCTTCGACAACAAGACCGACCGCAGCCGCCAGAACAGCAGCGGCTTCAATATCGGCGCCAATGGTTCGTCCACCGGCGGCAAGTTCGGCTGGAAGGGTGGTCTGGACTACGGTTCCGACACCAAGACGCAGGGCGCCGGCACCACGGCGCGTGCCGAAAAGCTGCAGTTGCTTGTCGCCGCGGTCGTCACCGGCGTTCTCGAGAATGGCAATCTCTTGATCAGCGGCTCGCAGGAAGTGCGCGTCAACAACGAGATCCGCATCCTCAACGTCGCCGGCATCGTGCGGCCGCAGGACGTCGATGCGAAAAACATGATCTCCTACGACAAGATCGCCGAGGCCCGCATCTCCTACGGCGGACGCGGTCGCCTGTCAGAAATGCAGCAGCCGCCCTACGGCCAGCAGATCATGGACATCATCTCGCCGATCTGACGGCGGCCAGACACGCCGGTCCTTCTCGGGAGGGCCTGCACAGACACGGGTGAGGGCATGACGCGCCCCACGTCAAACGACGGGACTTGATGGCATGGCAGACGAAGAAGCCACAGAAGGCGAGGCCGCGAAGAAGAAGTCGTCCCCGATGGTGCTCATCGGCGCGGTGGTGGTCCTGACGCTGCTTGCGGCCGGCGGTGGCTGGTTCATCGGCGGCATGGTCGCACCCAAGCCCATGACCAAGGAAATGGCCGATGCCATCGAGGCGGTGAAGAAGGCCGAAGCCGAGAAGAAGGCCGCGCTCGCCGCCGGCGCGCCGGCCGATGCGCATGGCGGTGGCGAGAAGAAGGACGAGGGACTGCCGAAGCTGTCCACGGCCGCGCACGGCATTCTCCAGCTCGACCCGATCACCACCAACCTGGCCTATCCCACTGAAAACTGGATCCGCCTGGAACTGGCGCTCGCCTTCAACGGCGAACCGGACCCCAAGATCGCCGAGGCGATCCAGCAGGATATCGCCGCCTACCTGCGCACCGTTTCCCTCCAGCAGATCCAGGGGCCGCGTGGCTTCCAGTATTTGCGGGACGACATTGAAGAGCGGGTTGACCTTAGATCCGAAGGACGCGTAACGAATGTTATCTTCAGAACATTCGTCATTCAATGATTCGCGTCCTTGTCTTCATAGTCGCCATGATGGCGACCTCCGGGATCGCCGGTGCCCAAGGATTTCCGACGGATATCCTGAACGTTCCCGTTGATGGGTCGGCTGCTGCCTGGATTGTCCGCACCTTCGGGCTGCTGACGGTCCTGTCGATCGCGCCCGGCATCCTGATCATGGTGACGAGCTTCCCGCGGTTTGCGATCGCCTTTGCGATCCTTCGCTCGGGCATGGGCCTCGGCACCACGCCGTCCAACACCATCCTTGTCAGCCTTGCGCTCTTCATGACCTTCTACGTCATGTCGCCGACCTTCGACCGCGCCTGGCGCGAGGGTATCGATCCCCTGCTCGCCAACCAGATCACGGAAGCCGAGGCTCTGCCGCGCATTGCCGAACCCTTCCGTCAGTTCATGCAGGCCAATACCCGCCCGAAGGATCTGCAGCTCTTCGTCGATATCGCCCAGGAGAAGGGCCAGACGGTCGTGACCAACGATGTCGTGGACCTGCGCGCGCTCATCCCCGCCTTCATGATCTCGGAGATCCGCCGCGGCTTCGAGATCGGCTTCCTGATCCTGCTGCCGTTCCTTGTCATCGACCTGATCGTCGCCACCATCACCATGGCCATGGGCATGATGATGCTGCCGCCAACGTCGATCTCGCTGCCCTTCAAGATCCTGTTCTTCGTGCTGATCGATGGCTGGAACCTGATGGTTGGCAGCCTTGTGCGTTCTTTTAATTGAATTTTATCCATCCCGCCCGGTAAGCCCGCCTTTCTGACGGATGCGTCGCATTTGCATCGAAATGCGTCGTTCGCTTAAGCAAATGGCAAGACTTGTTTGCGAAGCTCAGACTTACATGACGGGTTTGGTTTTCTTCACCGCAAGTGAATGAAGGCCGAGAGGCATGAAGCCACTCCGCCATCACCGGTAAGTATCCAGTCCGGTATGTCCCTAACCGTGTTTTGAGTATCAGAGGGACACTCTCAATGACCAGCATCATCACCAATACCGCCGCCATGGGCGCGCTTTCCACGCTCCGCTCCATCTCCTCGCAGATGGAATCCACGCAGAACAGCATCTCCACCGGCATGCGCGTTGCGAGTGCTGCCGACAACTCTGCCTACTGGTCGATCGCAACGACCATGCGTTCGGACAACAAGGCGTTGGCGACGGTCAAGGACGCCCTGGGTCTCGGCGCTGCCAAGACCGATACCGCCTACACCGGTCTGACCGCCGCCATCGACGTGGTCTCCGAAATCAAGGCAAAGCTGGTTGCCGCCCGCGAACCGGGCGTTGACAAGACCAAGATCAACAAGGAACTGACCGAACTCACCAACCAGCTGTCTTCAACGGCTGAGTCCGCGACGTTCTCTGGTGAAAACTGGCTCTACCGCGGCAAGGCAGACCAAGCGGTCGGCACCAAGGAAATGGTTGGCTACTTCACGCGCAACTCTGCGGGTGACGTTGCTGTCGGTACGGTCTCGTTCGACGCTTCGACCTCGGTTCTCATCGACGCTGTGACGGCTGCAAACGGTCAGCTGACGAAGGCTGTCCAGGTAGAGCAGGGCTCTTCTGTCGGGACGGGCACTGCGAACGCGACCTACCACCTGGTCGCCGTTTCCGGCGGTACCGCTCCGTCGGGCTCCACTGCGATCGCCCTGACATCAACCACCTCCAACGACAACATTGAAGGCATGATCTCGGCCGTCGATGCAATGCTTTCGAAACTGACAGACGCAGCCGCCACGCTCGGCGCCACCAACAAGCGCATCTCAATGCAGGACAGCTTCGTGGCGGAGCTCGGAGACGTTATCACCAAGGGCGTTGGTCGCCTTGTGGATGCGGACATGAACGAGGAATCGACCAAGCTCAAGGCCTTGCAGACCCAGCAGCAGCTCGGCATCCAGGCCCTTTCGATCGCCAACTCGGACTCGCAGACCATCCTGCAGCTCTTCCGTTAAGAAGCGAAAGGGTTGCCGGGGAGAAACCCTCGGATCCGCACATCAAGACAGGCCGCGCCAAGATTTGGCGCGGCCTTTTTGTTTCCGACAGAATTTGTTGGCAGGCTTCAACGTTCATTAACCATGATGGTGTTTTCTATGCTCATCGAAACGACGGGTTAACCATAGATTTTAACGCGTTAGCAGGCATGAGGCTGGCCGTCGTTTCCCGGTAGCGTCCGGAATGTCCCTTCACATCGTCTGTCTAAAGGGGCAGTTTCACAATGACGAGCATCAACACCAATATCGCTGCAATGGCAGCACTTTCGACCCTGCGCACCATTGGTGCGGACATGGAAGCAACCCAGGGTCGCATCTCCTCCGGCTACCGCGTCGGCACGGCCGCAGACAACGCCGCCTACTGGTCGATCGCCACCACGATGCGGTCCGACAACAAGGCACTGTCGACCGTTCAGGACGCCCTCGGACTGGGCGCCGCCAAGACCGACACCGCCTATACCGGCATGAACAATGCCATCGACGTCATTTCCGAGATCAAGGCGAAGCTGGTCGCGGCACGCGAACCGGGCGTCGACAAGACCAAGATCAACAAGGAAGTCACCGAACTCAAGAACCAGCTGACCTCCATCGCAGAATCCGCGACGTTCTCCGGTGAAAACTGGCTCTACCGCGGCAAGGCCGATGCGGCGCTCGGCACCAAGGAAATGGTCGGGTACTTTACCCGCAACTCCGCCAATGCCGTTGCTGTCGGCACTCTGAGCTTCGATGCGGCTACCTCGGTTCTGATCGATGCCGTGTCGTCGTCCAATGGCCAACTCACCAAGGGCATCCAGGTCGAGCAGGGCACCGCGGTCGGCACGAACACGGCGAACGCAACCTACCACCTCATCGCGGTCACCGGCGGTACGGCTCCCACGGGCTCGAGCGCAGTTCAACTGACGGCCTCCACGAGCAACGACGATATCGAAGGCATGATCTCCGCCGTCGACTCGATGCTGTCCAGCCTGACGGACGCAGCCGCCACGCTCGGTGCGACCAACAAGCGCATCTCCATGCAGGATGCCTTCATGGCGGATCTGATGGACGTGATCAAGAAGGGCGTCGGTCGACTCGTCGATGCGGACATGAACGAGGAGTCGACAAAGCTGAAGGCGCTGCAAACGCAGTCGCAGCTTGGCATCCAGGCACTGTCGATCGCCAACAGCGACGGCCAGAACGTCCTGGCGCTCTTCCGTTAAGACGAGCCTGCGACCACCTCCGACGCGAGGGGAAGCACAAACGAAAAAACCGCATCCCGAAAGGGGTGCGGTTTTGGCGTTTGTGGCTCGCGGCAACGCCTCACGCGATTTGATCTGAAGCGCCGAATACTCGAAACAACGAAGAATATGTAAAGATTGTCTTTACCTTCATTGTCACGCGTTTACCGATCTTACCAAAGGACTAACGACGTTAACCATGCGTTAACCATGTCATGGTTATCTAATCGTTAAGAGCGACGGGCCGGTCCAAGGGCAAAACAGGATCGGTCGCATGATGCACACGCCCTCGCTGCCGGTGTCACTCCGGAATGTTTGGATCAACAAACATCAGGGCAAACGACGATGACCAGCATCATGACCAATTCCGCCGCCATGGCGGCTCTGCAGACACTGCGTTCCATCAACACCAACATGGAAACCACGCAAAGCCGAATCTCGTCCGGCTACCGCGTTGAAACGGCCGCGGACAATGCGGCCTACTGGTCGATCGCCACCACGATGCGGTCGGACAACAAGGCCCTCTCTACCGTTCAGGACGCTCTCGGCCTGGGTGCCGCCAAGGTCGACACGGCCTATTCGGCGATGGACAACGCGATCCAGGTCATTTCCGAGATCAAGGCGAAGCTCGTCGCCGCACGCGAACCTGGCGTCGACAAGGTCAAGATCAACAAGGAAATCACCGAACTCAAGAACCAGCTGTCTTCGTCTGCGGAGTCGGCCTCGTTCTCGGGCGAGAACTGGCTTTTCAATACCAATGCCGCCGCCCCCGGCATCAAGCAGATCGTGTCGTCGTTCAACCGCGCGACGGACGGTTCCGTCTCTGTCGCGACCCTGGACTTCGATACCTCCGAGTCCATGCTGATCGACACGTCGAATTCCAGCCGTGGCATGCTGACCAAGAGCTGGCAGGTCGATGACGGCACCACGCCCGGCACGGCGAGCGCGACCTACCATCTCATCCTGGCGTCCGGTGGTACTGCGCCGACCGGATCGAATATCGTGTCGATCAGCACGGCAACGACGAACACGGAGCTCGACGGCATGATTTCGGCCGTTGACGCCATGCTGAGCAAGCTGACGGACGCGGCCTCCACGCTCGGCGCCATCACCACCCGCATCGACATGCAGGACAGTTTTGTCGCCAATCTCATGGACGTGATCGACAAGGGCATCGGGCGATTGGTCGATGCGGATATGAACGAGGAATCGACCAGGCTCAAGGCGCTGCAGACCCAGCAGCAGCTCGGCATCCAGTCGCTGGCGATCGCGAACACCAACTCCGAGAACATCCTCAAGCTCTTCCAGTAAGACCCCTCGGGCCGCCCGGTTCGGGCGGCAGAGTTTGGCCGCGCCTCTGCCGGCCATGTCTTCGCCGGGCGCCGCAGGTCATCTGCGTCCGGCGGCCCTGCCTGAACCGCGCCGATTGCCCCGGCGCGGTTCAGCGCCATTCCCGAAAGCGCCGGAAAGCGCAGCGAGCCGGGAAGACCTGCACCAGCCGAACCTGACCCCACAGCACGGTCATGAACCGGCGCCATCATCCTCGCACAAGTTTGACCGCCTAGCCTCATTTCGCAGCCATATGACGTGGGTGCCGGCCGATATGATCATCGCGCCGCCTGCGCTTCGCCACCAGGAGGACCGTGACGGTCCTGCGGAAACGGAGCCGAAACCCAAAAGACGGACTGCCGCTGTCCGAATGCGGTTCCGGTATGAGGGTTCCTGGAGGAGCCGGCTGCTGATGCGCCGGATCAGCCGGAAGCACTCGACGCTGGCGCTACGGACGTCCGGTCGCATCCGTCTCGAGAGCGAGCGAATGACCGTCCAGCTTTCACGATATCTGAAAGATTTCAGCGCCCCGAAGGTGGATATGGCCACGCTTTCGGCGGCGCCGCGCTATTTCGCCGACAAGGACGCCAGAGCCGCTCGACTGGACATGCACGCGCAACGCCCGCAACAGCCCGAGATCGACATCGAAGCCGAGCGCCGCGCGGCCTATGAGAAGGGCCGTGCCGAGGGCCTGGCGGAGCGCAACGCGCTGCTCGCCGCCCAGCAGTCCGCCGTCTCTGCCCATGCCGCCATCCTTGAAGAGCTCGAAGCCCGTCACGCTGCGGAAAAGCAGGAATTGCTGACCCGCTTCGACCATCAGGTTGCCGCCCGCATCGATTCCCGCTTCAGCGAGCTGGGCGATACGCTCGCCGACCTTCTCCTGACGGAAACGGCCCGCGCCCTGGCGCCGATCATGGAAGAGGCGCTGATGCGCCGGGCGATCGACGACATGGCGGTCATGATCCGCCGGGCCTTTGCCGAAGGCGATTGCGGCCGCATTACGGTGCGTGGCCCGGAAACTCTTTTTGAACGGCTGCGGGACAAGATCGACGATGCCGACCTCGCATTCCGCCACGAGGAAAACGGCGACGTGGACCTGACGGTCGAGTTTGGTGATGCCGTGCTCGTGACCCGAATGAATGCCTGGGCTGAGACGGTTCGAAAGGTACTCGAATGAGCGAATCCGAAAGCCATCATCACGGCAAGAACGAGATCATCATCGTCAAGCGGCATGGCGGTCACCATGGCGGCCATCACGGCGGCGCCTGGAAGATCGCCTATGCCGACTTCATGACGGCCATGATGGCGTTCTTCCTCGTGATGTGGCTTGTCAATGCCGCCAACGAGAAGACCAAGGCCTCGATCGCCTCCTATTTCAACCCGGTTCAGCTCACCGACCAGAAGCCGTCCGAAAAGGGTTTGAAGAAGCCGGCCAAGGATGCCAAGGGCGAGCAGGACCAGGAAAAGTCCAAGATCGATGGCGAGCAGACGAAGACGGGTGGCTCCGCCAAGACAGGCGAGGAGCAGACGGCGACGTCGGGCGAGGAAACCAAGTATTCCGACGCAGACTTCTTCGAAAACCCCTACTCGGTCCTGTCGGAAATCGCCAAGGACACCGGCCAGCAGGCCAATATCAGCGCGAAAGGGGAGGGCGGCGCCCAGCAGTCCGGTCCCGCGACGGGTGCTGACGGCGGCGAGGCTTACCGCGATCCCTTCGATCCGGATTTCTGGACGAAGCAGATGCAGGTGGAAAATGCGAGCGGTTCCTCCGGCAAGCTTGCCGGTGACAGCACAGGCAAGGAACAGGCCGGCCAGCAACAGGTGGCCAAGGCCGATGCGGCCAATCCGGCCGCGGGCAAGGATGCGGCCCAGTCTGCCGCCAACCAGTCCGCGGCTAACCAGTCTGCTGCGACCCAGCCCGGTGCGGCACAGGATGCTGTGAAGCCCGTGACAGCCGAGGAGCAGAAGGCCATTGAGCTGAAGCAGGCGATCGACAAGGCACTGGGCGGGGGGCTTGCCGGCAAGCTGGCCGAGGGCCTGATCGTCACGCCCACGGAGGGCGGACTGCTTATCAGCATCAGCGAGCAGGTCGATGCTCCCATGTTTACCGTCGGCTCCGCCGTGCCCGAACGCGATATGGTGATCGCCATGGAAAAGATCGGCAAGATCCTGGCCGAGCGGCCAGGCGCGGTCGCCATTCGCGGCCACACCGATGCGCGTCCGTTCAAGAGCGGAACCTACGACAACTGGCGCCTGTCGTCTGCGCGAGCCGAAAGCGCCTACTACATGCTGGTGCGCGGCGGGCTGGACGAAAAGCGCGTGAGCCAGATCAGCGGTTTCGCCGACCGCCGTCCCCAGGTCGTGAATGACCCGCTGGCACCGGCCAATCGCCGCATCGAAATTCTCCTTCAGGATACACAGGACAAGACGTGATGTTCGCCGGGCGCCTGCGCCTCCTCCTGATCTCGGTTGCAGCCCTGCTGCCTTACGCCGGCGCGCCCGCCATGGCGGAGGAGGCGGATGATCTGCCGCCCTATCGCATGGTGCGTTCCCTGCTGGCCGTGCAGGATGGCATCGTCAGGGGGGACCAGACGGCGAGCGACATGCAGCGCTTCATGCTGGCCACCATCGACAAGCGTTTGAGGGCTGCGAAGCCGGATGTCTTCCGCGATCCGCGCAATGTCGATGCCGCGATGATCTACGCCATGAGCGGCGGCAATCCCGCGACGCTGGCCGATCTCGCCGCCCGCGACATCAACGGCTACTTCGACAACCGCCTGACCGATTCCCTGCGCCAGTACCTGAATGGCAAGGGCGCACTGACGGTGCAGACGCTGACGACGACCCTGCCCGAATACAAGAACTCCCGCATCGTGCCCTATCTCTATCTCGTGCTTGCCAATGCAAGCGCGCAGCAGGCGCCCAAGGACGCGATCCGGTATTTCGATCTGGCCCGGCTGGAATCGCCCGGCACGATCATCGAGGAATCGGCTCTTCGCCGTGGGATGATGCTGGCCATCACCGAGCAGGACACGGAGCGCTCCTTTCACTACGCGCTGATCTATGCGCGGCGCTTCCTCTCGTCGCCCTATGTAGGCCAGTTCGCCGATTCCTTCGTGGATTTCGCCGTCACCCATTACAATGCCGAGAACGAGCCCCGCATCGTCGAGATCCTCGGCTTCTTCGATCCGCCGCGGCAGAGAGAGGTCTATCTGCGCATCGCCCGCCGCGCGGCGATCAACGGGGACAGCGAATTCGCCCGCCTTGCCGCGGAGCGTGCGGCTCAGCTATCGGCAAATCCCACGGACGACGAGCCCCGGGCACTGGCCGATCTCTATTCCGGCCTTGTCAACGTGCCGACCGCCGACATCGTCAGCGCCGTCCAGCAGTTGGGCACGATCCCGGACACGGCGCTGAGCCCCGAGGACAAGGCTCTGCGCGAGGCCGCACGCGCCATGGCTGAGCAGGTGCTAAAAAAGCCAGATCTGGAAAGCCTGACGCAAGCCGCTCCCGCTAGCGTTGAGACCGAGCAGCTTCAACCCGTACCTGACGGGGCCGGCGCCAGCGACAGCCCCTTCGCGGCCACCCCGGCCGATGCCAAGGCAACGCCGGCCGCCCAGCCCGTGTCCACTGACGGCCAGAAGCCGAGCTTCGTCGATCCGCAGTTCGGGGACTACCTGTCCCAGAACCAGAGCCGGATCGATGCGATCGACGCGCTTCTGAAGAAAGAAAAGTGATGACCGGCCTCGACCAGAGCCTTCTTTCCGCCTCCACTGCAAAGCCGCCCGTTGCAAAGCCGGGCGATGGCGACCGCGGTGGATCGGGTGGGCGGTCGCAAGGCGATGCTGGTGGCTTCGATGATATTCTGGCCCGTACCGGCAACACGGCCACGCCCCAGGCAAGTGATGCGAAAGGCCGGGCCAGCGACAATGCCGACGACGCGCCGGGGCCCTCGCAAAAGCCGCTCATCGACATCCGGTTCCAGAAGCCTTCCGGTGCGGAAGACCTTGGGACAGCGGATGTGCTCTCAGACGCCGAACTGGCAGAGACGGACGGCGGCGCGATGATCCCGCACAGCGGGAGGGGCGGCAGCCCGAAGACCAGCGATCCGCGGGCGCAGGGCCGACTGTCCTTGTCTGCCGCAACCATCGCGACGGCGCGCCAGGGCGATGCGGATGGCACGGTGGGCGCCGAGGGCGCCTCTGCCAATGAACGGCCCACGAAGACGTCCTTGCACGCCGGCTCGGCGAAGCGCACCGGGGCGGAGCAGCCCGATGCCGGCATCCTGGCCGGGCCGCTTGAGGCCACGCAAGGCACGACTGAGCCGGGCGCGCCGGGGACGGCGACGCCGATCGGGCAGCTTTTCGACCTGCTCGGGATGACCGCTGCCGCAGGACAGCCGATCCCCAACGCCGGCCGGACCGCAACATCTGGCCCCGAGCGAGCGGGGATGAAGACGAAGGAGGCCGGCACGGATCTTCCCGGCCTGACGGATGGTGCTGTGACGGCGGACGATGGCACGGATGCCGTGACGCCGGCGCACCCGAAGGACAAGGAGCGCCTGTTCCGCTTCGCCCGCGCTGACGGCACCGGTGATGTGATGACCATGCGCATCGGTGGCGACGGCGGCAAGGGCGATCAGCAAACGTCGGCCCTCAAGGCTGAGCCTGTCACCGTGCTGGAAAGCCGGCGCTATCTCGGCGTGGCCCTGCCGGCCAATGCCCAAGCGGTGACGAATGCGATCGTTTCCAGCATGGACGGACAGTCCAGCCTGCTGGCATCGACCGTGCTGTCCAATCCGGATGCGTGGAACAGCGCAGGCAAGGTTCTGCATACGCTGAAGATCCAGTTGAACCCGGTCGATCTCGGCGCCGTGACGGCGACGATGCGGTTGAAGGACAATGAACTGCAGGTCGAGCTGAAGGTCGCGAGCGCGGAAGCGTTCCGGCAGCTGTCGATGGACCAGGAAGCGATGGCACGCGCCCTGCGTGACCAGGGCTTTGCCGTTGACCGCATCAGTGTCGTGCTGAGCACCGCCCCGGATACGTCATCGGGCGGTCAGCAGAATGCACAGACGGGGGGAGGAGCGGGCCAGATGGCCGGTGATTCCCAGACAAGACAACAGGCGTCCGAGGGCAGGGCGCAGGACGAGCGTCGTCAGAGCGGCCATGAGCGGGCCGCGGGCGGCGATTGGAGGATGAACAATGCGAGCGAAGGCCTGGCTGCTGCCAGCGATCGTATCCGCACTGATGATGTCTATATCTGAGGCAAAGGCTTCGGCCGGCGCCTGTGAACGTGAAATCGTCAATGCCGCTGCCAAATATGGCATCCCGGCCGGCATCCTGTATTCGGTGGGACTGACCGAAACGGGCCGGAAGGGATCGTTGCAACCCTATGCCATGAACATCGAGGGCAAGGCTTTCTTCGAAGAGAGCCCCGAGGGCGTGCTGCAGCGCTTCGCGGCCGCGCGGGCGCAAGGGGCCAAGCTCATCGATCTCGGCTGCATGCAGATCAACTACCACTTCCATGGCGAGCATTTTGCCTCGGCCGCAGAGATGCTGGATCCGCGCAAGAATGTTGAGTATGCGGCCCGCTTTCTCGCCGATCTGCATGCCCGCCATGAGACCTGGACGATGGCCGTGGCGCGCTACCACGCCGGTCCGAACAACGATCCGGCGCAGAAGCAATATGTCTGCCGGGTCATCGCCAACCTCGTGGCCACCGGCTACGGCCAGTGGACGCCCACGGCATCGAACTTCTGCCGTTAACCCGCAAAAATTGAATTAGAGATATCTTGAATGTCGCATGACGGATTGTGTCCAGAATTTGGACATTTTGCGGCATCAACTCATTTTTAACGGAGCGTTAACTTTCTCCCCAAAAAATTAGTGCTGTTTAACACTCTGACCCACTAGATATGGATCAAATCGGGACAGAAAGGTTAATCAACTATGAAATCCCGCCAGTCAGTTTCCATAGTTGTTCGTGATTCCCTCGATTCGTACCTCTAGGGCTACGAGGTACCACATTGATTCGGAGGCGGACGAATGATCGTAGTGGTTGACGAAAGAGAACTTGTAAAAGACGGTTACACGTCGTTGTTTGGTCGGGAGGGCGTTCCTTCCACCGGCTTCGACCCGAAGGAATTCGGCGAGTGGGTGAACACGGCCGCGGCGGCCGACATCGAGGCGGTCGAAGCCTTCCTGATCGGCCAGGGCGATCAGGCACTCAACCTGCCCCGCGCGATCCGGGATCGCTCCCAGGCCCCGGTTATCGCCGTCAGCGACAGCCCGTCGCTGGAAAACACGCTCGCCCTCTTCGACTGCGGTGTCGATGATGTCGTGCGCAAGCCGGTTCATCCCCGCGAGATCCTCGCCCGCGCCGCGGCCATCCGCCGGCGCCTGAAGGCGATCGTGAACTACACCGACGTCGGCTCGATCCGCGTCTTCTCCGACGGCCGCGATCCCGAGATCAGCGGCGAAGTCTTCCCGCTGCCGCGCCGCGAGCGCCGCATCCTCGAATATTTGGTCGCCAACCGCGGTCGGCGCGTCTCAAAGACGCAGATCTTCAACGCGATCTACGGCATCTTCGACGAGGACGTCGAAGAGAACGTCGTCGAGAGCCACATCAGCAAGCTGCGCAAGAAGCTGCGCAAGAAGCTCGGCCACGACCCGATCGATTCCAAGCGTTTCCTTGGCTACTGCATCGACTGGGAGTAGGCGATTTTTCTCCGTCCGGAGCGGGTGGCGGCCCTCTCCGGACGGAGAACAGGTTCACGCAAGGCCCGAAACTTAATCTTGCGGAACAACAAAACGAGGATTCCGACATGAGCCTTTACGGGATGATGCACACCGGTAGCTCCGGTATGAACGCACAGGCCAACCGTCTTTCCGCAGTCGGCGAAAACATCGCAAACGCGAACACGGTAGGCTACAAGCGCGTCTCGACGGAATTCTCCACCATGCTGCTCCCGGCCACGTCCAGCAGCTACAATTCCGGCGGTGTCCAGACATCGACGCGCTACTCGATCTCGGAAGCCGGCGCGACGAATTATACGACGTCCTCGACCGACATGGCGATCGACGGCAACGGCTTCTTCATCGTCACGGACAACAACGGCAAGGAATACCTGACCCGTGCCGGCGCCTTCACGCAGGACGAAAACGGAAACCTCGTCAACACGGCCGGCTTCACCCTGATGGGCTACAAGTACCTCCAGGGCCAGGACCCGATCATGGTCGTCAACGGATTCGACGGTCTGATGCCGATCAACCTTGCGACGACCGGCCTGACGGCGCAGGCCTCCGCGAAGGGATCCATGGGTGCCAACCTTCCGGCATCCTCGGCCGTCGGTGACACCTTCAAGACCTCGCTTTCGGCCTTCGACAGCCAGGGCACGGCGCACCTCCTCGACTTCAACTACACGAAGGCCAGTGCCACGACCTGGTCCGTCGACGTGATCGACCGCGATTCCGGCACGAGCGTCGCCACCAAGACGCTGACCTTCAACGCCGCGGGCGAACTGACCAGCACGCCGACGACCCTGACGACCACCGCTCTTGCGGTTCCCTCGACGGGTGCAACGCTGACGCCGATCGAGGTCGATCTGAAGAAGACGACCCAGCTCGGCTACCCCTTCAATCCGGATGGCGGTTCGATCGACGGCAACGCGGCCGCCAAGGTCAAGGGCGTCAACATCGACAGCAACGGTGTTCTCTACTTCACCTACGACCGCGGCGATCCGCGCCCGGTCTTCCGTGTCGCCATGGCGAATGTGCAGAGCCCGGACAAGCTGATCCCGCAGAGCGGCAACGTCTATTCCCAGGGCCCGGACTCCGGCGTCGTGGTCACGGGCTTTGCCGGTGAAGGCCTCTTCGGCAACGTCATCGCCGGCGCGGTGGAAACCTCCAACGTCGATATCGCGACCGAACTGACGACGATGATCGAAGCGCAGCGCTCGTACACCGCGAACTCGAAGGTCTTCCAGACCGGCGCCGATCTGCTGGACGTTCTCGTCAACCTGAAGCGCTAATTGGCTTAGGCCAGGGACGATCACGTCATGACCCTCGCATCGACAATCCAGACGGCGCAGACCATCTTCGGCAATACTGCGACCCAGTCGGCCATTGTTGCCAAGAACATCCAGAACTCCGGCAACGCGGACTACGCGCGCCGTCTGGCGATGATGGGGATCGATTCCGACGGCCAGCGCTTCGTCACTGTCCAGCGCGCCCAGAATGCCAATCTCTTCAAGCAGAACGTGACCAGCATCGCGGAGGAGGCCGGTCAGCAGCGCCTTCTCGCCGGTCTGCAGGAGTTGCAGTCCGCGCTCGGCGGCGAGGACTACAAGCAGTCGCCCTCGCACTATATGTCCGTGCTGCGGGATAGCCTCCAGGCCTACGCCGCCTCGCCGAACAACGGCACGATGGCATCCTCCGTCATCGGTGATGCACGCGATCTCGCCAACTCGCTGAACCAGACCACGCGCGCCGTGCAGGCGCTGCGCGGCCAGGTCGATCTGGAGATTTCAGAGCAGGTCGGCAAGCTGAACCAGATGCTGAAGAAATTCGGCGAGGTCAACGACCAGATCATCACCTTCACGGCGACCGGCAAGGATGCCAGCGATGCCCTCGACCGGCGCGACGCGCTGCTCAAGCAGATCGCGGCCATGACCGGCATCCAGACCGTCACGCGCAACAACAACGACATGGTGCTCTACAACACGGATGGCACCGTGCTGTTTGAAAACACCGCCCGAGCCGTCACCTTTACGCCGAAAGGCACGTTCGATCCGGCGGTGACGGGCAACGACATCCTGGTGGACGGGGTGCCGATGAAGGCGGGCAGCGGCGGCAACACCTCCAGTCAGGGTACCCTGGCAAGTCTCCT
This sequence comes from Rhizobium sp. SG2393, assembly GCF_042610495.1. Taxonomy (NCBI): domain Bacteria; kingdom Pseudomonadati; phylum Pseudomonadota; class Alphaproteobacteria; order Hyphomicrobiales; family Rhizobiaceae; genus Rhizobium; species Rhizobium sp. SG2393. The sequence goes on along the minus strand of NZ_JBHGAP010000008.1, from coordinate 123,378 downwards.
GCAACTGCGGGACAGCGTCGCGCCCACCATGCAGGCGCAGCTCGACGAGACGGCGCGCGGCCTCATCCTGATGTTCAAGGAAACGGACCAGACGGGCACCGGGCAGCCGGATCTTGCCGGTCTCTTCACCTGGAGCGGTGGTCCGGCCCTTCCGTCCGCCACGACGCGCGAGGTGGGCATCGCCAACTCGATCGCCGTGGCGCCGGCCGCGATCGCCAAGCCCTCCGTCCTGCGCGACGGCGGCATCAACGGCACGGGTTACAGCCCGAACGATCCGACGGGCGCCGGGCCCACATCGGTGAGCTATTCAACCCTGCTCGACAGCTACGTCGTGGGGATGAGCCAGGATCGCACCTTCGATGTCAGTGCCGGCATCATCGGCACCGCCTCGGTCATTTCCTATGGCGCGGCCTCCATCGGCTGGCTGGAAGAGATGCGCAGCACGGCCAAGTCGGCCAACGAGACCAAGTCGGCGATGCGCTCGCAGACCGATCAGGCGCTGGCCAACGAAACCGGTGTCAGCCTTGATGAGGAACTGTCGCTGATGCTTGATCTCGAACAGTCCTACAAGGCTTCGGCCAAGCTTCTGAGCACCGTCAGCGAAATGCTGCGGACGCTGCTCGACTCGGTGAGGTAACGGACGATGAAGACATCCTTCGTATCGACGCTCGCCGGCCAGAATGCGATGCGCAACACCATCAACCGGGCTCAGGAAGAGCTCAGGAAGCTGCAGACCGAGGTCACCACCGGCAAGCACGAGGATACCGGCGTAACCCTCGGCTCCGGCACCTCGCAGGTCGTCAACCTCAAGGCCGAGCTGGACCGCATCAACAGTCTGAAGGAAACCAACACGGTCGTCGGGCAGCGCCTGTCCGCCTCCCAGGTCGCCCTCGACAGCATGCGTCAGGCCGGTGAGAAGATCAACACGGTGCTGCTCTCCGTGCTCGGCTCGGACGACAAGACCAACCTCAGCATCGCCAAGACGGACCTGACATCGTCGTTCCAGACCTTTCTGGGCGCCGCCAACACGCGCGCCTTCAACGGCGAATACCTGATGGCGGGCATCAATACAGATGCCATACCGCTGGCGAACTACGGCCCGGGCTCGGCGGCGAAGACGACCTTCGACAATGCCAAGACGGCGTTCATGACGTCCCGTGGCCTTGCGTCCATGGCAGACTTCACGGTCGCCGACATGGAAGACTTCGTGAAGAACACGCTGGAACCGCACTATACCGGCGCCCAGTGGACGGTGGACTGGTCGCAGGCGTCCGACCAGAACATCCAGAGCCGAATTTCCGCCAACGAGGTGGTGCAAAGTTCGAGCAATGCCAATTCGACCGGCGTGCGCATGTTCGCGCTCGCCTCGGTCGTCGGGATGGAACTGCTCGATTCGGGCATCAACTCCGAAGTCCGCACCAAGCTGAACGTCATGGTGCAGAATTATGCCCAGCAGAGCATCGCGGGTCTCATCCGCGAAGCGAGCGTGCTCGGTGTTTCGCAAAACCGTGTCGAGAAGGCCAATACGACGCTGCAATTGCAGACGAACCTGGTCGACACCCATATCGGTGACCTTGAGGACGTGGATCCCTATGAGGCGTCGACGCGAATGAACACGCTGCTGACCCAGATCCAGACTTCGTACACGCTGACCTCGCGCATACAACAGATGAGCCTGATCAACTTCCTCAAATGATCGAGGGAACGAAGACAACATGAAGGATGTCTGAATGTACCAGTTTTCATACGCCGAGATCATGGAGGACGGCGTCGCGGATGCAAAGGACCGCGAACGGCAGGTTCTCGACCGGTCGATCGCCCTGCTCGAGACCGCCAGCAAGCAGCGCGGCTATTCCCGCGAGGCGATCGAGGCGGTCTACTTCACGCGTCGCGTATGGATCCGGTTTATCGAAGACCTCAGGTCTCCGGAAAACCAGCTGAACGACGAGCTGCGCGCCAATCTCATTTCCATCGCCATCTGGATCCTCAATGAAACCGAGAAGATACGGAAACGGGAATCCATGAATTTCCAGGGCATCATAGACATTACCACCATCATCAGGGATGGCCTCAAATGAAGAGCACACTGCGTATTTCACTGAAGTCTGGAGAGCGGATCTTCGTCAACGGTGCGGTGCTGCGCGTCGATCGCAAGGTGGCCATCGAGTTCCTGAACGACGTGACCTTCCTTCTGGAAAACCACGTTCTTCAGCCGGAAGATGCCAACACGCCGCTCAAGCAGCTCTACTTCATCGCGCAGATGATCCTGATCAACCCGGAAGGCGCGGAACAGTCCACCGCCATGTTCCGCAAGTCGGTCATCATGCTGCTGAACTGCTTCCGCAACGACGAGGTTCTGGCCGAACTGAAGCGCATCGACGGACTTGTCGCCTCGGGCCGTGCCTTCGACGCGCTGAAGGCCATTCGCGGTCTCTACGCGACCGAGGATCGGATCCTCAACAGCGAGGAAATGCCGGCCGCGACGATCGAGCAGATCCGAAGGGAAATTGCACCATGGCGGTAACCCCGATCGATACGACGATCCAGGCGAAGACCGACAACGCCTCGGCGGCGACCAAGGCGTCGAAGGCGGCCAGCGTCAACTATGACAGCTTCCTGAAGCTGCTCGTCGCCCAGATGAAGAACCAGGATCCGACGGATCCCATGAAGGCCTCCGAGCAGATCGCCCAGCTGGCGACCTTCTCGCAGGTCGAGCAGGCGATCAAGACCAACACCAACCTGGAATCCCTCCTGAAGAGCAGCGCGCTCGGCCAGGCGGATTCGGTCATCGGCCGGACGCTCACCAGTGCGGACGGCAAGACGAGTGGTGTCGTCAAGCAAGTTGAGGTATCGTCTTCGGGAATCACGGCGGTGCTTGCTGACGGAAACAAAATTCCGGTCGGCGAGGGTGTGAAGATCGGCGATCCCGTCGTCACCACCGCCACCGGCAATAGCGGCACCACGGAAAGCGGCACCTGATGAATGAAGCCGACGCGCTTGACATGGTCCAGAATGCAATCTGGACAGTGATGGTCGCGTCGGGTCCAGCGGTCGGCGCCGCCATGGTCGTCGGCCTCGTCGTCGCCCTCATTCAGGCCCTGACGCAGGTCCAGGAAATGACCCTGACCTTCGTGCCGAAGATCGTCGCCGTGATGGTGGCGGTCGCGATCTCCGCGCCCTTCATCGGTTCGCAGATCTCCATCTTCACCAACGTCGTCTTCTCGCGCATCCAGACGGGCTTCTGACCCTTTCTGGCCAGGCGCTTTTTCCTTTTCGGCCATCCTCGCGCAAGCTTCGCCCGATAGTTTCGGCATGAAATGGGCGGCCCATGATCGGCCGCCGGATCTCATGAAGAGACGGACAGCGCCATGGCTCAACAAGCAGCACTGATCATCCCCAAGGCAGCGCCGAAGGGTCGCGATATCGGCTTCGCGCTCGGCATCGTGATGATCCTGTCGATCCTGTTCCTGCCGATCCCGCCGTTCCTCATCGATATCGGGCTCGCCTTCTCCATCACCTTCTCGATCCTGATCCTCATGGTCGCGCTGTGGATCCAGAAGCCGCTGGAATTCTCGTCCTTCCCGACGATTCTCCTGATCTCGACCATGGTGCGGCTGGCGCTCAACATCGCCACCACCCGCGTCATCCTCTCCCATGGTCACCAGGGCCATGATGCCGCCGGTGGCGTCATCGCCGGCTTCGCAAGCCTGGTGATGTCCGGCGACTTCGTCATCGGTCTGATCGTCTTCCTCATCCTGATCACGGTGAACTTCATCGTCATCACCAAGGGCGCCACGCGTATCGCGGAAGTCGGCGCCCGCTTCACCCTCGATGCCATCCCCGGCAAGCAGATGTCGATCGACGCCGACCTTTCGGCCGGCATCATCGACGAGAAGGAAGCCCAGCGCCGGCGCCGGGAGCTGGAAGAGGAAAGCTCCTTCTACGGTTCCATGGACGGTGCGTCGAAATTCGTGCGCGGCGATGCCGTCGCCGGCCTTCTCATCACCGCCATCAACGTCTTCGGCGGCATCATCATCGGCTATTTCCGCCACGGCATGGACATCGGCGAAGCGGCCGACGTCTTCGTCAAGCTGTCGGTCGGTGACGGTCTCGTCTCGCAGATCCCGGCCCTCATCATCTCGCTCGCAGCAGGCCTGCTTGTCTCGCGCGGCGGCAGTGCCGGTTCCACCGACGAGGCCGTCGTCAACCAGCTCGCCGGCTATCCGAAGGCGCTGATGGTCTCCTCCGGCCTGATCTCGATGCTGGCCGTCATGCCGGGGCTGCCCTTCATCCCCTTCGCCATCCTCGGCGGCGGTCTCGGCTTCTTCGCCTGGACGATCCCGCGCAAACTGGCGGCCCAGGCCGAGTTGAAGCGCGCGGAAGAGGCGGCCAACGCCCAGCAGGTTCAGGAGACGGAAAAGGACTCGGTCAAGTCGGTCCTCAAGACCCCGGAAATCGAGCTCATGCTGGGCAAGCAGGTCTCCACGCGCCTGCTCGGCGCCCACCAGGAGCTTGCCTTCCGCGTCGGCAAGATGCGGCGCAAGTTCGCCAGCCAGTACGGCCTCGTCGTGCCGGAGATCAAGGTCAACGACGACATCACCATCCCCGACAAGGCCTACCATATCCGCATCCACGGCACGACGATCGCCTCGAACACGGTGCGCGTCGGCGAAGTTCTCGTCGTCACCGGCGGCGGCCGCAAGCCAAGCGTGCCAGGCGACGATATCCGCGAACCCGCTTTCGGCATGCCGGCCGTCTCGATCCTGGAGACCTTCACGGAAGACCTGAAGCGCGAAGGCTTCCACCCGATCGACAACGTCTCGGTGGTTCTGACCCACCTGTCGGAAGTCATCCGCAACAACCTGCCGCATCTTCTGTCCTACAAGGACGTCAAGATCCTCATCGAGCGTCTGGATCCGGAATATCGCAAGCTCGCGGACGAGATCTGCTCCTCGCACATGTCTTATTCCGGCCTGCAGGCGGTGCTGAAGCTGCTGCTGGCCGAGCGCGTCTCGATCCGCAACCTGCACCTCATCCTCGAAGCCGTGGCGGAGCTTGCCCCGCATGTGCGCAAGACCGAGCAGATCGTCGAGCATGTGCGCGTGCGCATGTCGCAGCAGCTGTGCGGCGACCTTGCCGACAATGGCGTGCTGCGCGTGCTGCGTCTCGGCAGCAAGTGGGACATGGTGTTCCACCAGGCGCTGAAGCGCGACGCCAAGGGCGAAATTGCCGAATTCGACATCGACCCGCGGCATCTGGAAGAGTTTTCCGAGCAGGCCAGCAAGGTCATCCGCGAACATCTCGACCGCGGCATGCCTTTCGTGCTGGTGTCTTCGCCCGAATCCCGCTCTTATGTGCGCATGATCATCGAACGTCTTTTCGCCACCCTGCCGGTCCTCAGCCACGTCGAGCTCGCCAAGGGCCTCGAAATCAAGATCATTGGCTCGATCTCATGATCCCCGGCATCACCGATCCGCAGGGCATGATCCTGGCGCTCTTCGCCGCGTTCTGCCGGATCGGCGCCTGCCTGATGGTCATTCCGGGCTTTTCCACCGCCCGTGTTCCCGCCCAGGTTCGCCTGCTGACCGCAGTGGCCGTTTCCATGGCCATCCTGCCGGTCATGTGGGACGACATCTATCCGAAGGTTTCGATCGGCAACAGCGCCTACCTCTACCTTATCGGTTCGGAGATGATCATCGGCGCCGCGATCGGGCTCGTCGCCCGTTTCTACTTCCTCGGCCTCCAGTTTGTCGGCACCGTCCTGTCGCTGATGATCGGCTTCTCCGCACCCCCCATGCAGGATGTGCTGGAAGACGCGACCGAAAACCAGCTGACCAACCTGATCACCTATGCCGGACTGATCATGCTCTACATGCTGGATTTCCACCACATCATGTTCCAGGCCATCATCCAGTCCTACACGGCCCTGCCGATGCAGACGGGCTTCGATCCCCAGAACCTTCTGGTCTCGCTCACGGATTCGCTTTCCACCACGTTCATGGTGATGCTGAAGCTGTCGAGCCCCTTCATCCTGTTCGGCATCCTCTTCAACACGGCCATCGGCATGGTCAACAAGCTGGCGCCCGCCATTCCGATCGCCTTCATCTCCACGCCCTATCTCATTCTGGGCGGCCTGTTTCTGACCTATCTCGGCATTGCCTCCATGCTGCGCATCTTTGCCGACAGCTTTGCGCAGATCATGCAGTCCATTTGAATTGAGTGGCCGCCGCGGGGCTGGCCGAAACGACAAGCGAGGCGACGATGCCGACGAAACGATCCGACAAGCTCAAGCGCCTCGTCGCCGTCCAGCGACATCTCGAGCAGATGGCCGAGATCGACCTCGCCGACACCGCCCGCAGCCGTCTGGAAGTGGCCGAGACGATCGACGTGGTCGCCGACGCCATGGGGTCGGCCCATCCCATGCATCGCCTGTTTTCCAGCCAGTACGCCGTCCAGCTCGGCCGCCTGGCCCAGAAGGACCAGATGCTCGCCAATATCCAGCAGGCCCACGAGACCCGCGTGCTGCGCGAACGCGCCAAGGGTGACCGTCTGGAGGATAACATGCGCGAGGCGCGCATGGCCGAGGAGCGCGAGGAGGCGGACAACACGATCTACGATCTCGTCGATCAGTTCGTGCTGAGCGCTGCGCCAGCTTCCGGTAAGCTTGGCGAGCAATAGTCTTTCCCAAGGCGGCCGGCATGATGTCGCGACCGAATTTCCATCAAGATGAGCCGTCGGCGATGACCGGCTGACGGTGGGCGCATGGACAGCCCGCGAACGCTGCTCCCCGATCCTGGGGTTCTGCGGGAACGCGTGCGGCTGTCCGACGATACGCCAAGGAGACGAGACACGATGGCCATCAATCCCCCGAGCGACATTGTCATGGATGTGCTGCGGGCCGCCGATCCGGCCGGGATCGAGCAGGCGCAGGCGAAACTCAAGGCCAACCGCGCCTCTTTCGAAGCGACCAGCCTCGCCGACAGCGGCAACGGCTTTGCCAATGCCGTCTCCATCCTCAACCGCGACAGCGCCGGTGCCACCCGCGCCCATGCGACGGAAAGCGGCAGCACCGATAAGGTGCCGGCCACCTATCGCAAGTTCGAGGCGATGGTTCTCCAGAATTTCGTGAAGTCGATGATGCCGTCCGAAGATGAGAACGTCTACGGCCAGGGCCTGGCCGGCGACATGTGGAAGTCGATGATGGCCGAGCAGATCGGCGACGTCGTGTCCAAGTCCGGCGGCATCGGCATCGCCGCCAGCCTGATGCGCAAGGAGGGCATTGTCTCGCCCGACGGCGATAACGGCCTCGTCAATGCGTCGAACGATGTCAGCAGCGTCAATATCGCCACCAGCATCGTGCAGGAACACCAGCGCAAGGCCGTGGCAGGCGTTCTGCCCGGCGTCACCGATACCACGGCCTGAGATCGTCTCCGGCCGTCGGCATGACCGGCCGGATGATCGACGCCTTCTTGAACTCGCTGCCGCATCGGGCGCGCCCTGAGAGCGTGATGCCGCAGCCCTGACCGCATCATGGGAGCCATAAGATGGATGTTGACGTTTCGAGTGACATGCGGATCCGCAATGTTCTGGGTCGTCTGGAAATGATCCTGGACAACGAGACGAGCCGCATCGGCGTCGATCCGACCTTCGACATCAAGACGTCCAACGCCCACAAGAGCCGTTGTCTCTATGAACTGTCGCTATTGAACAGGCAGACGGAGGCCGCGGATCTGCCGAAGAGCTTCGAGGATCGCACCCGCTCCATCCAGCGCAAGCTGGAGGAAAACGCGCTCCGCATCGAGGCGCACATGGAAGCCGTCCGCTCCGTCGTCGACATCCTCAAGACCGCGCTGCACGATGCCGAGGCTGACGGCATCTACACGCAGGAACAGTTCCGCTACAGCGAGGCCCGATGATCAAGATCATCCTCGTCGGCGTCTGGGTCTGCGCAGTCACGCTCGGCACCGTCTATTTTTCGGTCCAGTATGCTTCCGCGCCGACGACGCCGGACGATGGCAAGCCCAAGGTCGAGGCCGAATACGTCCCCGGTGAACTCATCACCATTCCGATGATCGCCGATGGCGCCATCAAGGGCTACTTCATCAACAAGCTCTCCTTCAATGCCGACAAGGAGAAGCTGAAGGAGATCAAGACGCCGCTCAAGGAGACACTGACCAGCACGCTATACGACATCCTTGTCGGCGCGAAGATGATCGACATTCCCAACACCCGCAACTTCGAGCTGGCCACCTTCAAATCGGCCATCAAGGACGGAGTGAACAAGGAGCTCGGCGAGGAGCTGATCCTCGAAGTCTATGTCGAACAGCTCGAATATCTCTCCAAGGGTGATGTCGACCGCCTCGCCACCAAGAAGGACGAGAACCGGGAGCCCAAGCCGGTCACCGTCGTCGACAAGAACGGCGAGACGGCGCAGGACAAGCCGCCGACCAAGGAAGCCAGCAGCGGCCACTGACGGCAGCCACTTTGCTTTCTCCTGACTGCGCCGCCCCCGGGCGGCGTTCTGCGTTGTGTCGTTCAGTTCTTTTCGGGATTGCGATACTGCTCGTTGATCAGGCCGGCCTCGGCCATCAGGCGCCCGATGGCGACCTGGGCGTGGAAGAGGCCGGCATGCGCAAGCCCCGTCCGCCGCCACAGCTTGAAGCCGCGGATGGGGGACAAGCCCAGCAGCGCCAGCGACTTGAGAACCGTCTTGATGCGTCCCTTCGGGCTCGGATCGCCGCGATGCTCGAGGACGGCCGACAGTGCGCCGGTCCGCAGGCTGCGGGCATTGACCCAGGACCGCTCGGTCCGCCGGGCCGGAACCGTCTCTGCAACCCAGGCCTCGTTGGCCCAGCCGAAGCGAAAACCCTTCAGCTTGGCGCGCCGGTAGAAGTCGCTGTCGCCGCCGCCCGTGAAGTTGAAGACCGGATCGAGAAACGGCCGCGGCATGGCGTCGAGAACACGCCGCGTGATCAGCACATTGCCGGAGGAATAGAGGATCGGCACCGGGCCCGTCGTGTCATAATGAGGCACGAAGACCGGATGGCGCTTCCAGATCGGGTCGGTTCCCGCCTCGAAGACCGGCAGTTGCGGTCCGCCGACGAGGTCTGCTCCGGTATCGGCCTGTACCGAAAGAAGACGCGACAGCCAGTCCGGGGCCGCCACTTCGTCGTCATCGATGACGGCGATCGCCTGGAGGTCCGGATAGGTTTCGAGCGCGGCCTGCCAGCCGCCATTATAGGCGTGGCAGTTGCCGCGACGATGGGTGACGACGACGAGGCCGTCCACCTCGTGGTGCGAGAAGAAATCGCGCGCTGCCGCCGCGCCGGCCTGCCCTTCGGCATCATTTTCGATGACGATCACCGAAAAGGGCAGGGGGCTTGTCTGCGACACCAGCGTCTTCAGTGTCTTGATCAGATGTTCCGGCCGTCGAAAGGTCGGCACGGTCACGACCACGCGGATCGCCTCCGGACGCACGGTCTCGCAGCGAAAATAGACGGTGACTGGCTCGCCGTTCACGTAAACTTTTCCCTGTTCCGATGAGACCCTGTTAACCCTACTAGACCAGATCTTCCTAAACAGATGCTGAATCGATGAAAACGCTTTTGAATGAATAGCTTAAAGTGACCTCAATCGCGTCCTGATAGGGTCCCTGCAATCGCACTCGAATGCAGGCAACCCATGCATCTGGTCTTCGTCACATCGCTGGTTCCGGTCCAAAATCCGGTCTCCGGTTTCGCCATCGCAAACCGGGCCGTCTTCGAGGGTCTGGTCGCGCTCGGCCACCGCGTCAGCGTGCTGGGCTTTGCCGAAGCCGCCGACCGGCCGCTGGCAACGGCGGACCTGCACCTGCTCGGCCGCATGGATGTCACCAATGCCAAGGTCGGCCGCGCCCGCAAGGCCCGCTGGTTCCTGACCGCAATCGCCGCCGGCCTGCCGATCAGTGTCGCCAAGATGCGCGCCGTCAGCGAGGCCACGCTGAAGGATGAGCTGGCATCGCTCGACCCGATCGATGGCCTCGTACTGAACTCCGTCCAGCTTCCGGGCGCCTTCATCGACCACTTCCAGACCTATCCGACCGTTTATGTCGCCCACAATGTCGAGGCCGGCACGGCGCGGGAAAACGCAGCGCGCGCCCGTGGTCTTGTCTCCCGCCTTCTCTTTTCCCGCGAGGCCCGCCTGCTGGCCGGGATCGAGACCCGCCTGACGGCGCAAGCGGACTGGGTCTTCACCTTCAGTGAGGAAGATCGCTTCGGTTTCGGCCCGGCCGTGGCGGCGAAATCTTCCTGCCTGCCGCTCGTGACCCGCTGGGACGCGCCTGACGCCCTGCCGCAGGTCGCATCGCGCTACGATCTCGGCCTCATCGGCACCTGGAGCTGGGAGGCCAACCGCATCGGCCTCGACTGGTTCGTCAACGCTGTCGTGCCGCTGCTTCCGCCCCACCTGACCATCGCCGTCGCCGGCCAGATCGCCGTGCCGCCGGTCTCGACCCATCCGGGCCTCTCCTTCGTCGGCCGTGTGGCCGATGCCGGCGAATTCCTGGCCTCCGTCCGTCTCGTGCCGCTCATCGCGCGCGCCGGCAGCGGCGTGCAGCTGAAGACGATCGAGACCTTCGAACGGGGCCTGCCCTGCGTCGCGACACCGGCGTCCGTGCGGGGCATCGATGCGCTTCCGTCCTTCTGCCGGCTGGCCGACACGCCGGAGGCTTTCGCAGCCGCCATTCTGTCCGTCCTCGCCGGCACGGATCTCAGCGCCGATGCTGAGGCGGGCCGCCACTTCCATTCGGCCCAGAAGGCACGCCTCCAGGCCGTCCTCGGCGATGGCCTTGCCCATCTCGGTCAACCGGCCGACCGGCGCGCCGCCGCCTTGCAGCTTTCCACCTCTCCGGCCGCCTCTGCGTCCGGTGTTTCCTTCGCCACCCCCGCACCCTTCGGAGGACAGTGATCATGAAGATCCCGCCCACCACCTCCATCACCGCCTCGCAGCGCGAGATCCTCGGTCTCAATGTCTGCGATCTCGGCTGGGCCGATGCTCTGGCCTTTGCCGATGAACTCCTGTCCATGCCGATTGGCCAGACAGTCGTCTCGTTCCTGAATGCCAACAACGCCAACCTGATGATGAAGAACCCCGACTACCGGGTCATTCTCGAGCGTCAGCTGGTGTTTCCGGATGGCTATGGCGTCGATATCGCCAGCTGGATGCGTTACGGATCCATGTTCCCGGCCAATCTGAACGGCACGGATTTCGTGCCGGCGCTTCTGACCTATGTGTCGCGCCCGCTGAAGGTCGCCATGATCGGCGCCCGCCCAGAGGTGCTGGCCCGCGCCGCAGAAGCCTTCCGTCAACACGCGCCGTGGCATGAGTTCATCCCGGTTTCCGACGGCTTTTTCGCCGAGGAGGAATCCGATGCGGTCATGGCGAAGGTTCGCGACGTCCGCCCCGATCTCCTGCTGATCGCCATGGGCAGCCCGAAGCAGGAAAAATGGGTCGATACCTATGTCGGTCCGGGTCATGCGCGTCTCGTCATGACGGTTGGCGCACTGTTCGATTTCGTCGGCGGTGCCTTCCCGCGCGCGCCGGCCATGGTGCGTCGCCTGCGGCTCGAATGGCTTTACCGTCTCGTGCAGGAGCCTAGCCGTCTGTGGCGGCGTTATCTTCTGGGCAACCCCCTTTTCCTGCTCAACGCCCTGAGGCATTCTCTGCTGGGCGGTGAACCCGGCCGCCTGCCGGAAGCCAATCTGCGTCGGTGAAGCCGGCGCCCATCTCCTCGCCCGCCATCGGCGGCCCGTACAACCGGAAACGACCGCATGAACCCGATGCGAACCGCCATCGTCACGGCGTCTTACTCTCGTGATTTCGAGCGCTGCCGCATGCTGTGCGCCAGCATGGATCGCCACATGCAGGGCGACTGGGTGCATTACCTCCTCGTCGCCTCCTTCGATGTCGCCCTCTTTCGCGAACTGGAAGGACCGCGCCGTCGTGTCATCGATGAGCGCGAGATCCTGCCCTTCTGGGTGCAGGCCGTCACCGATCCCTTCTCCGGCGGCGGGCGGAAGATGTGGCTGACACCGTTTTCGCTGCCCCTGCGCGGCTGGCACGTCCAGCAGCTGCGCCGTCTCGGCCTTGCCCGGATCATCGAGGAACCGGCCATGCTGGCGCTCGATTCCGATGTCGTGCTCCTCCGCCCCTTCGATCCTGCCACGCTCTGGCAGGATGGCGACCTGCGCTTCTATCGCAAGGACAATGCCATCACGGCCTCGGCCCGCTCCAACCATCTGGCATGGCTTGCCCACACCGACCGCCTCTTCGGCATCGGCCCCCACCGCCTGCCTGCCCACGACTACGTCAACACCATGATCGCCTGGCGCACCGATACGAGCCGCGCTCTGCTCGATTACGTCGAGCAACGCAGCGGACGGCACTGGGTGCGGGCCATCACCGCCAGCCGCGCCTATTCCGAATGCATCATCTATGGCCGGTTCGTGGATGAGGTGCTGGGCGGGAAGGGCCATGCGCGCAATGATCGCCCGCTTTGCCACGTGCTGTGGGAAGCCGGCGACTATCCGAAGGGGCCGGAAGGGCTGCGTCTCTTCATGGCCGATCTCGCGCCCGACCAGTATGCCGTCGGCATCCAGTCCTTCATCGACCATGATCTGGGTGCAATCGACGCGGTGGTCCGCGAGGCGGCCTGATTGGCCGGAGGCTTGAGGCAGGCTGGACGCTGTCCGAGCGTGTCAGATGACCCGGCGAACAGGCCGCCTCAGCGCTTCATAGGTCAGCAGGAAGGAGAGTGCGTAGACCGCGCCATAAAGACCGTTCAACGCCGGCGCCCAGGTCGCGACATCGCTGCTGGCGGACAGAAGAAGCGCCAACAGCCCGATCTTTGCGCCGCCGGCAAAGACGAGATTGACCATGCGCCGCGCCGTCCGGCCGGTCGCATAAAGCAGCTCCGACTGGTACTCCACCAGATTGCGGAAGGCCGGTACGAGCAGGATCAGCGCCACATAGGGCGAGGCTTCTGCCACGTTGCGGCCGAGCCCGGCCGGGAAGATGTGCAGATAGATCGCCATGGAGGCAATGGCCGCCAGCGATACGCCGAAGACGCCCGCCTCGATCAACAGCCGCGTACGCCAGCTGGCGATCGTCTGCGGCGCGCGCATGATGCGCTGGACCAGCAGCGTGTTGAACGAGCGCACGGGCAGGGCCGTGAGGTCGGCAAGCCGCATGAGGATGGCGTAGAGCCCCGATACCGCCGGTCCGCCGATCGCCAGCACGACGATCTTGTCGAATTCCGACTGCACGTAGAACAGAACCTCGGCGCCCGCGACAGTGACGGAGTCCTTCCAGCGCCTCAGATAGAGTTCGGGCCGCCAGCGCAGCCGCACGCGCGGGTAAAAGGCGATGAGCCCTACGGCGAGGCTGGCGATATTGGCCGCGAGATAATGCAGCGACCAGCCGGCGAGATCGTGGGTGGCCGAGAGGCTGAAGGCAAGCGCTGCCAGCGTGCGCAGCCCCGTGCCGATGATGACGAGCCATGCGCCGGCCCCGAACCGTCCGGTGCCGTTCAGCACGATCACGACCGTTTCGAAGCCGCGCCAGAAGATCACTTCCGACAGCATGAAGGTGACGAAGACGGTGGGCGACATATCACCCGAAAAAGTCAGCCAGTAGATCAGGGCGCCGAACGGCACGAGCAGCGGCAGCGATACGGCCGCCCCTGCCAGAAAACCGAGACTGTAGGTGCCGATGAGATGCGGCTTGACGGTCGCGACCCGGTAGAGCGGCGACATGAAGCCGAAGGCAAGCCCGCGGGACAGAATGATGCCGGCTGCCGATGCCGTCGCGAAAAGGCCGAACTGGTCGATCGGAAGCGTGTTGGCCACCGAAATAAAGTAGACAAGCGACAGCACCAGCCGGCCAGCAGAGCCGCCCGTCATGGAGATGTATGCCCGGATAACGCTCCGGTTGCGCTCGTAGGCCGTGGTCAGGAAGGACAGCATCATCAATCGCTTGGCAAGATTGCGACGTTCTATCCGCAAATGCTTAACGTCGCGTTTGGCGCCACGCGCCATCCGCATGGGAAAAGCCGTGTCGGAAAGCTGCGGTTAACGGTTTGTTTTCCATAAAAATCTACAGTGCGTAAACGAATGGCCGGGAATGCCGGCGGCACAGGTGCGTGAATGAGAGAACTGCCACCGAACAGGACGAAGCCGGCGCGCGGTTCGCTGCTGGACAGCGTGGAGGCCGCAGGCGTGTCCGCAGACGCGCCTGCGCCATCCCTGCTCGATGCCGCCCTGCGTCCGAAGCGCACGCCCCGTCTTGACGTCGGGTCCTATGCGCCGCGAAGCCGCCCCGATCCTGTCGAAGAGCCAGCGCCTCAGCGAGCCGCCTATGGCCGTGAACGGCAAGAGGGTTGGGACGATCACCGCTTGCCGCCGCTCACCACCCGCGCCACCCGCGAGCGCCAGACCCGCTATGCCGAGGAGCAGCGCGACGACTGGCGGGCGGAAAGCCGCAACGAAGACGCCTATGCCGATGAAGGGGCCGCTGGCCGCAAGCCCTCCTGGTTCGGCCGCCTGTCCGCACGGTTCTCCAGCCAGGATCGAGAGGATGAGCGGGCAGCCGAAGCCGAACGCCGCCCGGTCATGCCGGAGCGTCGCGCGATCCAGGCCACTATGGAGCGCCGCGCGACCCAGGCCGCCACGGAGCACCGCCAGTCATCGCCGCTGTCGGACGAGACGCCCACGGTCGAAGCGCCCGCTGCGAGCGCCGACCGCCCGCTGGTCGATTTGCGGGTCGTCATCTCCTCCGTCTGGAAACTGCGCTATGTCATCCTCGCCACCACGTTGCTCGGCGCGATCGGTGGCGTCATGCTCGCCGTCGCGACCCCGAACAAATACGTCGCGACGAGCAAGCTCTATGTCGATCCGCGCGAGGTGCGCCTGACCGATTCCGACCTCTCCAAGCAGAGCCTGGCGACTGAGGGCATTCTGGCCCTCGTGGACAGCCAGCTTGAGGTGCTGCGCTCGCGCGGCGTGCTGGAAAAGGTCGTCACCGATCTCGGTCTCGAACGCGACCCGGAGTTCGGCGCAACGGGCAGCGGTCTCCTTGGCAAGCTGACGGGCCAGTCGTCTGCCCCGGCGCCCTCCAGCAGCGCGGTTGCCAACCGCAGCCTCGATGCGCTCGCCAAAGCCATCGCCGTCGGCCGCGATCCGAAGACCTTCATCATCACCGTGGATGTGGCCAGCCGCGATCCCGCCAAGTCGGCGCTGATTGCCAACCGGCTGGTCGATACCTTCCTGGCGGAGGAACAGTCCGCCCAGTCCGCTTTCTACCGCCGCACCACCGAAGCGCTCGATGCGCGGCTGGAGGAACTGCGCAAGGAGCTCGACACGGCCGAGAATGCCGTCGAGGACTTCAAGGCCACGAACGACATCGTCGGCGCCAATGGCCAGCTGATCTCGGAAAAGGAGCTCTTTTCGCTGAATGACCAGGTGTCGGCCGCCAGAAGCCGCATTGCCGATGCCAAGGCCAAGGTCGAGGTCGCGAGCCGCGTGAGCCCGAGCGCGGTCATCGGCGGCAACTTCCCCGAAGAGGTCAACTCCCTGACGCTGACCGAGTTGCGCAAGCAATATGCGAGCGCAAAGACGAGCCTTGGCGCGCTCGAGGCCAATCTCGGTCCCCGCCACCCGCAGCGTCTGGCCGCCGCGCAATCGGTCGAGACGGCGCGCAACGAGATCGCCAACGAACTGAACCGCATCGCCGCCAATGCTCGCGCCGAACTGGCCCGTGCCGAACAGGCCGAACGCGACCTCGTCAACCAGCTCAACACCCAGAAGAACCGCCAGATCACGGCGTCCTCGTCCTATGTCGAACTGCGCGAGCTGGAACGCACTGCCAGCGCCACCCGGGCCATCTACGAAAGCTTCCTGAAGCGTGCGCGCGAGACGAGCGAGGAACAGAAGCTTTCCGACCGCAATATCCGCGTCATCTCCAAGGCCGAGCCGCCGCTGCAGCCGGTCGGTCCCTCGCGCAAGCTGATCGCCATCGCCGGCGTCATCGGCGGCCTGTTCCTCGGCATCGGAATCGGCATCCTGCTGGGTGTCGTCCGGTCCATCCGCCCACTCTTCGACCCCGCCACGCCCGGTGGCCGACGCTCCGAAAGGCGCGCCGCGCCGGATCGCGCCCGCCATCGTGATCCGACACCCCGCGACCGGGCAGAGCGCGAGCCCTACCATCCGCGTGACGCCTACGCCCGGCAGTCCGCTCCGCCGGAAACGCGCGAAGAGCGCATCCCGTCGCATCGCCGCACGACCGCCCCGTATCGCGATGACCTTCACCGGGAGGACGAGGCAACGCACTGGCGTAACCACGACGGGCGCGACCGCGATCCCCGCGATGCCCATCAGCGCGATCTCCACTCCCGTGACCCCTATGCAAGGGACTGGCAGGATGACCCCCGCGATCCCTATCGCGCCGATACCCGCCGCTTCGATCGGCCCGCCCCGCAGGCCGTGGCATCGCAGGATGCCGTCGAGGCACTGATGGCGGCCCGCCGCATCGTGGAGGCCGAGCGTCTGCGCGAAGACGCGGCCTACCGCCCGGGCGCGCGCCAGAACGAGCCGCTGGATGGCGTGGAAGATGGCATGCGGGCCCTGCGCCACCGTGTCGAGGCCTTCGTCAGACGCAAGGCAGGCGGCCGCGGCTAGCACATCATCCGATCGGCTCGACACGAGGATCGACAGGATTCTGCTTCAAACAGAAGAGCTTGGGGTGCCGATCCGATGATGTCGGATCGAACGGCGCGCCACGCTCCGGCATCCCGATTTAACCCTCATTTTCATCGTCATGCGGTTCGCGCTTGCATTTGCTCGCGCTGGACAGCATAGGGCGCAGAAAGGCCATCCTGCCGGCCATGCCCGGTGAGAGTGTGGCCGCGGGTCGAGACCTGAACGGGGAGAAATGCCATGGCCACCCTCATTGATGGCAAGACGGTTGCGAAGTCGGTCACGGATGCGGTGAAGACCGCCGCCACGACGCTGGAGGCGGAAGCCGGCGTCAAGACGGGTCTTGCCGTCGTCATCGTCGGCGATGATCCGGCCAGTCACGCCTATGTCGGCGCCAAGAGCAAGATGGCCAAGGAATGCGGCTTCACCTCCGTCCAGCACACGCTGCCGGAAGAGACCACGCAGGAGGAACTGGCCGCTCTCGTCGAGACGCTGAACGCCGATCCTTCGATCCACGGCATCCTCGTGCAGCTCCCGCTGCCGAAGCACCTGAAATCCGATCCGATCATCCAGTCCATATTGCCGGAAAAGGACGTGGACGGCCTGCACGTCGTCAATGCCGGCAAGGTCGCGACCGGGGATCTCGATGGCGGTCTCGTCTCCTGCACGCCGGCCGGCGCCATGGTCTTCGTGCGCCGCACCCATGGCGAGGACCTATCAGGCCTGAACGCCGTCGTCATCGGCCGCTCCAACCTCTTCGGCAAGCCCATGTCGGCCCTGCTGCTTGCGGCGAACGCGACCGTCACCACGGCCCACTCCCGCACGAAGGATCTGGCTGCGGTCTGCCGCAATGCCGATATCCTCGTCGCGGCGGTCGGTCGTCCCGAGATGGTGAAGGCCGACTGGGTGAAATCTGGCGCGACCGTCATCGATGTCGGCATCAACCGCGTGCCCGCGCCGGTAAAGGGCGAGGGCAAGTTCCGCCTCGTCGGCGACGTCGCCTTTGCCGAATGCGAGAAGGTCGCGGGCGTGATCACACCGGTGCCCGGCGGCGTCGGTCCGATGACGATTGCCATGCTGATGGCCAACACCGTGATCGCCGCCTATCGCAAGGCCGGCCGCAAGCCGCCGAAGTTCTGAGCTTCGGCGCTTCAGGGAGCAGGGCAGGGCGCGCGCGTCTCCCGCGACCGTGCCTGTCAGGCGCTGCGGATTGTCTTGCCGCCGCGCCCCGGTGCCGCGCCGGTCGAGGCGCGCACAATCAGTTCCGTCTTCCACAATTCCTGGATCGGCGTCTTCTGCTGACGCGAGACCGAGGCGATCAGGTGCTGCGCTACCCGCGCACCGGCGGCCCGCAGCGATGAGCGCGTGGTGGTCAGCGGCACCGAGAAGTTCTCCGGCTTCAACATGGGCAGCACGTCGTCATGGGCGATCAGCGAGATATCGCGCCCGAGCACCAAACCGGCCTGGTTGATCGCGCGCACCGCGCCGAGCGCCAGCACAGTACTGGAACACAGGACGGCCGTCGGCGGGTTCGCCGAGGACAGGAACCGCTGCATGCTGCGATAGCCATGCTCGTCGGTCATCGGCACGTGATCCTGCAGGGCGGAATCGAGGCTGATGCCGGCCTCGCCGAGCGCCCGTTCCATGCCCTTTCGCCGGCGAATGGCAAAGGTCAGGTAATCGGGACCGTTGATCAGCGCGAAATCCCGGTGCCCGAGCTGCAGCAGAAGCCTCGTTGCGTCGTAGAAGGCGCCGGTATTGTCGATGTCGATGAAGGGATAGTCGAGCTCGACCCCGATCGTGCGCCCGTGCACGATGAAGGGAATGGACAGCGACTTCAGGATATCGATGCGCGGATCTTCGGCCCGCATATAGGCGATGAAGATCGCGTCCACATTGCCGCTCGCCGCCAGCCGCCGGAAGGTCGCTTCCTCGTCGGCCGGCGAGGCCGGATTGATGACGAAGTGGAAGTCGTGGCGCACGGACTCCTCGGCAAGACCGGCCAGGAACTCGCCGAAATGGATGTCGGAATCCATGCCCGGCGCAATCGGCATCACGAGCCCGATGGAATACGCACGTCCCGTGGCCAGCCGCTGGGCGGCGCGGTTCGGCCGGTAGCCGGTTTCCCGCACGGCCGCCAGCACGCGCTTTCGCGTCTCCGCATTGACCTCAGGATAGCCGTTCAGCGCCCGGCTGACCGTGGTCTGCGAGAGGCCGAGCAGTTCTGACAATTGGCGCAGATTGACCGCCATTTCGGAACGCCCCTCCCCAAAGCGCTTTGATGTTTGCTTCAAACCGGCCGCAATCCGGTTACGGCCGATAGCTGTAACACTCCCGTTATTGATCCCCAAAGCGAAATTTTGTCTGCTGCGCCGCAGAAATTTCGCCGCAGAGCAGCATTCTACGCGGGCATGTGCGCAAGTTTTCGAAAGCTCTTGACTCCTCTTCGGCCTTGATGATTTGTAAGGGCAACCAAAGCGCTTTGAAAATGAAGCGCTGACGGTGGGAGATCATGGGGTTTGTTCGGCTGTGCCGACAGCTTTTCGGGAGGAAGACATGAAGAAGGCATTCCTGATGGGAGTGGCTGCGCTGGCGCTGTGCGCCGGCGTCGCGCATGCGCAGGAACTGAAGTTCAAGCCGGGTGAGGATGCCCGCTTCAACTGGGCGAGCTACGAAGATTTCAAGAAGGCGCATGGCGACCTCAAGGGCCAGAAGCTGACGATCTTCGGACCGTGGCGCGGCGAAGACCAGGCGCTGGTCGAATCCATGCTCGCCTATTTCAAGGACGCCACCGGCATCGAGGTTTCCTACTCCTCGTCGGAAAACTACGAGCAGCAGATCGTCATCGACACCCAGGCCGGCAGCCCGCCGGATATCGCGGTTCTCCCGCAGCCGGGTCTCTTCGCCGACCTCGCCTCCAAGGGCTTCCTCGTGTCGCTCGGTGACGACACCGGCAAGTGGATCGAGGACAACTATGCGGCCGGCTCCAGCTGGCGCAAGCTCGGCACCTACAAGGGCAAGGACGGCAAGGAACAGTTCTTCGCCTTCCCCTACAAGGCCGACCTGAAGTCGCTCGTCTGGTACTCGCCCGAAAACTTCGAGGACGCCGGCTACGAAGTGCCGAAGACCATGGAAGAGCTGAAGGCGCTGACCGAGAAGATCGCCGCCGACGGCGAGAAGCCCTGGTGCATCGGTCTCGGCTCCGGCGGTGCGACCGGCTGGCCGGCGACCGACTGGGTCGAAGACATGATGCTGCGCACGCAGACGCCGGAAACCTACGACAAGTGGGTTACCAACGAGATCAAGTTCAACGATCCGGCCGTCACCGGCGCGATCGACGAATTCGGCTGGTTCGCCCGCAATGACGCCTATGTCGATGGCGGTGCGGCGGCCGTTGCCTCCACCGACTTCCGCGACAGCCCGAAGGGTCTCTTCTCCTCGCCGCCGAAGTGCTACATGCACCGCCAGGCGTCGTTCATCCCGTCCTTCTTCCCGGAAGGCACGAAGCTCGGCGAAGATGCCGACTTCTTCTACCTGCCGCCCTACGCCTCCAAGCCGGAACTCGGCAATCCGGTTCTCGGCGCCGGCACGCTCGTCGCCATGACCAAGGACACGGCTCCGGCCCGCGCCTTCATCGCCTGGCTCGAAACGCCGATCGCGCATGAAGTCTGGATGGCCCAGTCGGGCTTCCTGACGCCCTTCAAGGCTGCCAATCCGGAAGCCTATGCCAATGCGCCGTCCAAGAAGATGGGCTCAATCCTCACCAGCGCCACGACCTTCCGTTTCGACGGTTCGGACCTGATGCCGGGTAAGATCGGTGCCGGCGCTTTCTGGACGGGCATGGTCGATTATGCCGGTGGCAAGTCGTCGGCCGATGTCGGCGCCGAAATCCAGAAGGCCTGGGACGCCATCAAGTAAGATCGGCAGATCCGATGATGACATCCGGGGGGACCGCAAGGTCCTCCCGGCTCTATCCGCAGGTCTTCGGCCAGCGGCAGACTGCTTCTTGATACTGGCGGCCAAATACGGAAGGCGCAAAGCCCATCCGGCCGCACCTGGGGGAGGGCCAATCATGCAGCAATTGTTCGTCGCCATCGCGACCATGGTCGCGGGGGTTCTGGGATGCGCCGCCTATTTCTGGGGCACGAATTTCATCCTCGACCGGATCTTCCCGTCAAACGGGCCGAGCGCCGTCAAGGCCTCGCAAAATCTGCGCATCGCCAATTCCATCCGCCCCTGGCTCTTTCTCGCGCCCGCGATCTTTGCCCTCGGCATCTATCTCGTCTACCCCGTGATCGAATCCGTCTGGCTGAGCTTCCATGACAAGTCCGGCATCAATTTCGTCGGCGTTTCCAACTATCTCTGGCTCGTCAACGACGGCGAATTCCGCCAGTCGATCTTCAACAATTTCCTCTGGCTGCTGGTCGTTCCCGCCGCCGCCACCTTCTTCGGCCTGATCATCGCCGCGCTCACCGACCGCATCTGGTGGGGCAACATCGCCAAGACGCTGATCTTCATGCCGATGGCGATCTCCTTCGTCGGCGCCGCCGTCATCTGGAAGTTCATCTACGACTACCGCGCCGCCGGGCAGGAGCAGATCGGCATCCTCAATGCCATCGTCGTCTATTTCGGCGGCGATCCGCAGGCCTGGATCACGCTGCCCTTCTGGAACAACTTCTTCCTGATGGTCATCCTCATCTGGATCCAGACCGGCTTTGCCATGGTCATCCTCTCCGCGGCACTCCGCGGTATTCCGGAAGAGACGATCGAGGCCGCCGTCATCGATGGCGCCAATGGCTGGCAGATCTTCTTCAAGATCATGGTCCCGCAGATCTGGGGCACCATCGCCGTCGTCTGGACGACGATCACCATTCTCGTCCTCAAGGTCTTCGACATCGTGCTCGCCATGACCAACGGCCAGTGGCAGAGCCAAGTTCTGGCCAATCTCATGTTCGACTGGATGTTCCGCGGTGGCGGCGATTTCGGACGCGGAGCGACGATCGCCGTCGTCATCATGCTGCTCGTCGTTCCCATCATGGTCTGGAACATCCGCAACGCCCGCCGCGAGATGGGAGGTCACTGAGATGATCGGTTCGAAGCGCTCGCCCCTTGCCTGGGCCGTCCACCTCTCCGTCGCCCTTCTCGTCATCCTCTGGACCCTGCCGACCGCGGGCCTCCTGATCTCCTCGCTGCGCGACAAGGACCAACTCGCCGTCTCAGGCTGGTGGACGGCTTTGTCCACCTCCTCGCAGAACCGCCAGACGCGTGCCGCCGGCCCTGAAACCCAGCGTGAGGAAAACGGCAAGTTCGTCATTTCCGGCAATGTGCTGGAGGGCGATAGCGCCAAGGTTTCCGCCTTCGGCTTCAACAGCCGCGAGCCGGCCGCCTTCCTGCCGGGCTCCACCGCCACCATGAATGACGGCGAACAGCTGACCGTTCAGGAAAACGGCGACTACACCATCGTCTCCGATACGAAGATGGAAGGGTCGCGCGGCCAGCGCATCTTCTTCACCGCCTCCGTGCCACCCCGCTTCACCTTCGACAATTACCGCGAAGTGCTGAATGCGGAAGGCATCGGCCAGTCCTTCATCAACTCGCTGACGGTGGCCATCCCGGCCACCATCATCCCCATCCTGGTTGCGGCCTTCGCGGCCTATGCGCTGGCCTGGATGCCGTTTCCGGGACGCTCGCTGCTCATCGCCATCGTCGTCGGCCTTCTGGTCGTTCCGCTCCAGATGTCGCTGATCCCGCTTCTGAAGCTCTATAACGGCGTCGGCGCCTTCCTCGGCGTTCCCGCCAAGACCTATGTCGGCATCTGGCTTGCCCATATGGGCTTCGGCCTGCCGCTCGCCATCTATCTCCTGCGCAACTACATGGCCGGCCTGCCGCGCGAAATCATGGAGTCGGCCCGTGTCGATGGCGCCAGCGACTTCGAAATTTTCGTCAAGATCATCCTGCCGCTCTCCTTCCCGGCGCTCGCCTCCTTCGCGATCTTCCAGTTCCTGTGGACCTGGAACGACCTGCTCGTCGCCATGGTCTTCCTCGGCACGGGCAACAACGAGCTGGTGCTGACGGGACGCCTCGTGAACCTGCTCGGCTCGCGCGGCGGCAACTGGGAAATCCTGACGGCCTCCGCCTTCATCACCATCATCGTGCCCCTGATCGTGTTCTTCAGCCTGCAGCGCTACCTCGTGCGCGGTCTGCTCGCTGGCTCCGTCAAGGGCGGTTGATCCAGACAACAAGGACGCAAAGACTTCCATGAGCATGACCGAGGCAACCGGCTCGATCCTGACCCCCGACCGTGACTGGTGGCGCGGCGCCGTGATCTATCAGATCTATCCGCGCTCCTATCAGGACAGCAACGGCGACGGCATTGGCGACCTGGCGGGCATTACCCGCCGGCTGCCTTACGTCGCCTCGCTCGGCGTGGATGCGATCTGGATCTCGCCCTTCTTCACCTCGCCCATGCGCGACTACGGCTACGACGTCTCGAACTACCGCGATGTCGATCCGATCTTCGGAACGCTGGCCGACTTCGACGCCCTGATCGCCGAAGCCCACCGCCTTGGCTTGCGCGTGATGATCGACCTCGTCATCTCGCATACCTCCGACCAGCACCCCTGGTTCGTCGAAAGCCGCTCCAGCCGCTTCAACGCCAAGGCCGACTGGTATGTCTGGGCCGATGCCAAGCCCGATGGCTCGCCGCCCAACAACTGGCTCTCCATCTTCGGCGGTTCCGCCTGGCAGTGGGACCCGACCCGCCTGCAATACTACATGCACAACTTTCTGACTTCGCAGCCGGATCTCAACCTGCACAATCCGGAAGTCCAGGAAGAACTGCTCGCCGTCGAGCGCTTCTGGCTGGAGCGCGGCGTCGATGGCTTCCGCCTCGACACGATCAACTTCTACTTCCACGACCAGCTTTTGCGCGACAATCCGGCGCTCGCGCCTGAACGGCGTAACGCCAACACCGCGCCGGCCGTCAACCCCTACAACTACCAGGAACATCTCTACGACAAGAACCGCCCGGAAAACCTCGCCTTCCTGAAGCGCTTCCGCGCCGTGATGAACGAGTTTCCGGCCATCGCCGCCGTGGGCGAGGTGGGCGACAGCCAGCGCGGTCTCGAGATCGTCGGCGAATACACCTCCGGCGGCGACAAGATGCACATGTGCTACGCCTTCGAGTTCCTGGCGCCCGATCCGCTGACGCCGAAGCGTGTCGCCGAGGTCATGCACGACTTCGAGCGCGCCGCTCCGGAAGGCTGGGCCTGCTGGGCCTTCTCCAACCATGACGTGACCCGCCATGTCAGCCGCTGGGGCGAGCATGTCGCCGACACGGACGCCTTCGCCAAGGGCCTGGCGAGCCTGCTGATGTCGCTGCGCGGCTCGGTCTGCATCTATCAGGGCGAGGAGCTCGCGCTGCCCGAAGCCGAGATCGCGTTTGAGGATTTGCGTGACCCCTATGGCATCCAGTTCTGGCCCGACTACAAGGGCCGTGACGGCTGCCGCACGCCGATGGTCTGGGAAAAGGATGCGTTGAACGGCGGCTTCGGCGCCGGCCGACCCTGGCTGCCGGTGCCGGCCGCACATCTGCCGCGCGCGGTGGATCAGCAGGAGACGGACATGCGCTCCGTCCTGCACCACTATCGCCGCTTCCTGGCCTTCCGCGCCGAGCATCCTGTCTTCGCCAAGGGCGAGATCGAGTTCCTGGGCGTCGAGGCGCCGATGCTGGCTTTCATCCGCAGCCACGGCAATGAGAAGATCGTCTGTGTCTTCAACATGGGCGGCGAGCCGCATGCGGCTCCCGTGCCGGCCGATCTCGGCACCATCGAGCCGCTTGGCGGCCACGGCTTCGATTCGTATCTCAGCGACGGAAGCATCGTGCTGCCGGCCTGGAGCGGCTTCTTCGCGCGGCTGCTGTAAGGCAACCGGTGACATAACAAGACAAGAGGGAAGGGGAGAGAACCGATGACCGGGCTTCAACTCAAGCAGATCCGCAAGTCCTACGGCGCCGTGGATGTCATCCACGGCATCGACCTGGAGATCAGGGAGGGCGAGTTCGTCGTCTTCGTCGGCCCCTCCGGCTGCGGCAAGTCTACGCTGCTGCGCATGATCGCGGGTCTCGAGGATATCACCGGCGGCGACATGTTCATCGACGGCGAGAAGGTCAACGATGTCCCGCCATCGAAGCGCGGCATCGCCATGGTCTTCCAGTCCTACGCGCTCTACCCGCACATGACGGTCTACGACAACATGGCCTTCGGCATGCGCATCGCCAAGGAAAGCAAGGAGGAGATCGACCGCCGCGTGCGCGCCGCAGCCGATATCCTCCAGCTCACCAAATATCTCGATCGCCTGCCGAAGGCGCTCTCGGGCGGCCAGCGCCAACGCGTGGCCATCGGCCGCGCCATCTGCCGCAATCCCAAGGTCTTCCTCTTCGACGAGCCCTTGTCGAACCTCGATGCGGCCCTGCGCGTCGCGACCCGCATCGAGATCGCCAAGCTCCACGAGCAGATGTCGGATACGACGATGATCTACGTCACCCACGATCAGGTCGAGGCCATGACGCTCGCCGACCGCATCGTGGTGCTCTCCGGCGGCCATATCGAGCAGGTGGGTGCGCCGCTCGACCTCTACGAGCGTCCCGCCAATCTCTTCGTCGCCCAGTTCATCGGCTCTCCCGCCATGAATATCATCCCGTCCACCATCCGCGCCACCGGCGCCCAGACAACGGTCGAACTGTCCGGCGGCAAGTCAGTCACCCTCGACATCCCGACCGCCGTCGGCGACATGGGCAAGGCGGCAAGCTTCGGCGTGCGCCCTGAAGACCTCGAAGTCAGCACCGGCGAAGACTTCCTTTTCGAAGGCACCGTTGCCATCGTCGAGGCGCTCGGCGAAGTGACGCTGCTCTACATCGAAGGTCTCGTGAAGGACCAGCCGATCATCGCCAAGATCCCCGGCATCCTGAAGGTCGCCCGCGGCGAAAAGGTGCGCTTCACCGCGCCGCGCGCCAAGCTCCATCTCTTCAACGCGGACGGCAAGACCTACCGCGTCTGATCGCTGTGCTTGAATTTGTGGGTAGCTTTGCTATTCTGCCGGAGTGATGCCGGGCTGCTGTCACAGCCCGGCATCTACGTTTAGCTCATCAGATTGACCCGCACGGTGATTGACCACGTCGTGCGGGTTTTCTGTATCCTAAACGTGACGCTGATGGGGATGAACCACATCGTCGACACCTCCGGTTCGCAAAGCGAGGCTTTCGCCCAAGCCGGCGCAGCCCATCCCCGCCGGTGCGCCCCGTGGCCCGGGCGCATGCTGCTTCCGCTTGCGAACTCTGCGGCGGCCCTTCTGACCGCCGTCTTGAAATTGTAGGCCTTTCTGTTACTCTACTGGAGTGATGTCGGGCTGTTCCAGCAGCCCGACATCGGTTGCTTAGGCTATCAGTTGGACCCGCACGGTGATTGACCACGTCGTGCGGGTTTTCTGTATCCTAAACGTGACGCTGATGGGGATGAACCACATCGTCGACACCTCCGGTTCGCAAAGCGAGGCTTTCGCCCAAGCCGGCGCAGCCCATCCCCGCCGGTGCGCCCCGTGGCCCGGGCGCATGCTGCTTCCGCTTGCGAACTCTGCGGCGGCCCTTCTGACCGCCGTCTTGAAATTGTAGGCCTTTCTGTTACTCTACTGGAGTGATGTCGGGCTGTTCCAGCAGCCCGACATCGGTTGCTTAGGCTATCAGTTGGACCCGCACGGTGATTGACCACGTCGTGCGGGTTTTCTGTATCCTAAACGTGACGCTGATGGGGATGAACCACATCGTCGGCACCTCCGGTTCGCAGAGCGAGGCTTTCGCCCAAGCCGGCGCGGCCCATCCCCGCCGGTGCGCCCCGTGGTCCGGGCGCCTGCTGCTTCCGCCTGCGGACGGCACGACGATAGATTTGCAGCTTTCGGTTGTCCATGGGGTGTGCGTCTGAATTCTCAGGCGTCTTTGCCTGCCAACCATTCGCGCCGCAGGATCGACATGACGACGAGATCCGCGCGGTGGCCGTCGGGGAGCGGGTAGTGCTCGCGCAGGATGCCGTCCTCGCTCATCCCGCAGGCGGCATAGACGTGGCGGGCGCGGCTGTTCGTCACGAAGGCGTCGAGCCAGAATTTGGCAGCGCCGAACTCTTCGAAGGCCATCCGGATCAGCGACAGCAGGAAGCGCTTGCCGGAGCCCTGTCCCGGCGAAGCCACCGCGATGCGTTTCAGATAGACGAGGCCGTTCGCATGGCCGATGCCTTGCAGGATCGCAAAGGCGAGCAGCGTGCCTGCCGCGTCCTCAAGGAGAAAATAGCGGTTCTCGCCGCTGTCGATATTGGCCGCGTGCTGCTCGGCGCTGGAGCGGCCGACGAGATCTGCGTAACCGGGCCTGCGCTCGATGGCCATGATGGCCGGGATGTCCTCCCGGCCGGCTGGACGGAGCGTGAAATCCGTCACGGGCGCGCGTCAGTGGAAGAAGACGCTGGCGCCGTTGTCGGCCGTGCCGGTCGCGGCGCGGAAGGGCTGAAAGAGTTCGCGGCCCATGCCGAATTCATTGCCGGAAAGGTCCGCCGTCGCGGCCGGGCGTGCGGCAAGCTCTTCCGCCGGCACCAGCACCTCGATCGTGCCGGCGGTGGCATCGAGCCGGACGATGTCGCCTTCCCGGATGCGGGCGATCGGTCCGCCATCGACGGCTTCCGGCGTCAGGTGGATCGCGGACGGCACCTTGCCCGAAGCGCCCGACATGCGCCCGTCGGTGACGAGCGCCACCCGCTGGCCGCGGTCCTGGAGAATGCCGAGCACGGTGGTCAGCTTGTGCAGTTCCGGCATGCCGTTCGCCTTCGGCCCCTGGAAACGCACGACGGCGATGAAATCCCCTTCGAGCGTGCCGGCCTTGAAGGCGGCCTGCAACTCGCCCTGATCGTGGAAGATCTTGGCTGGGGCTTCGATGACATGGCGGTCGGCCTTGACGGCGGAGATCTTGATGACGGCCTTGCCGAGATTGCCGGTCAGCATCTTCAGGCCGCCGGTGGGTTGGAAGGGCTTGTCGACTGTGGTCAGCACCTTCGGGTCAGCGCTTTCGGCCGGGATTGGCTCGCGCCGCACGGTGCCGTTCTCGCCGAGCTTCACGTCGATGGCGTAGGCGTCGAGCCCCTGGCCGAAGACGGTGCGCACATCCTGGTGCAGATAGC
This sequence comes from Rhizobium sp. SG2393, assembly GCF_042610495.1. NCBI lineage: Bacteria > Pseudomonadati > Pseudomonadota > Alphaproteobacteria > Hyphomicrobiales > Rhizobiaceae > Rhizobium > Rhizobium sp. SG2393. The sequence goes on along the minus strand of NZ_JBHGAP010000008.1, from coordinate 95,438 downwards.
CGGCCTTCAGGAGCTGAGCGATCAGGAAGCCCATGCCGCCGGCGGCGTGGAAGTGGTTCACATCCGCAAGCCCGTTCGGATAGACGCGGGCGAGCAGCGGCACCACGTCGGAAAGCTCGGAAATATCCTGCCACGTCAGCGCGATGCCGGCCGAACGCGCCATGGCGACGAGGTGCATCGTGTGGTTGGTCGAGCCGCCGGTGGCGTGCAGGCCGACGACGCCATTGACGATCGAGCGCTCGTCGATCATCTCCCCGGCCGGCGTGAACTCGTTGCCGAGCGCGGTGATCGCGAGTGCACGCTTGGTCGCTTCCCTGGTCAAAGCGTCGCGCAGCGGCGTGTTGGGGTTGATGAAGGAGGCGCCCGGCATGTGCAGGCCCATGATCTCCATCAGCATCTGGTTGGAATTGGCCGTGCCGTAGAAGGTGCAGGTGCCCGGCCCGTGATAGGACTTCGATTCCGCCACCAGCAGTTCGTCGCGGCCGACCTTGCCTTCGGCAAAGAGCTGGCGCACCCGCGCCTTCTCGTCGTTCGGCAGGCCCGATGTCATCGGTCCTGCCGGGATAAAGATCGCCGGCAGGTGGCCGAAGGTCATGGCGGCGATCATCAGGCCGGGCACGATCTTGTCGCAGACGCCGAGGTAGACGGCCGCGTCGAACATGTTGTGCGACAGGCCGACGCCGGCCGCCATGGCGATCAGGTCGCGGGAAAAGAGCGAGAGTTCCATGCCCGGCTGTCCCTGGGTCACGCCGTCGCACATGGCCGGCACGCCGCCGGCCACCTGCGCCACGCCGCCGGCTTCCTTGGCCGCCTCGCGGATCAGGGCCGGATAGGTTTCGAAGGGCTGGTGGGCCGAGAGCATGTCGTTATAGGAGGTGATGATGCCAAGGTTCGGCACCTGGTCGCCGGCCAGCGCTTCCTTTTCGGCGGGGGAACAGACCGCAAAGCCGTGGGCGAGATTGCCACAGCCGAGCACCGAGCGATGCACCGATTTCGAGGCCGCATTGCGCAGGCGCTCCAGATAGGGCTCGCGATAGGGCTTCGAACGCTCGACGATGCGGGCGGTGATCGCGGCAATACGGCTATCGACGGACATGATCCAACCTTTCCGGAAGCGATCGGCGCTTCCTCAGACATCAGAAACAGGCAAATGCGGGCTCAGGCGCCGAAGGCGCTCAGGGAGCCCAGTAAATTTCGACCGGCGAGGCGGCGCGCCTGAGCACGGCCCGGATCGGCATCTCGGCTTCCGGCCCATCAGTCTCGGCCTTTTCCAGCACGTCCTTCTTGCCGTTGCCTTCGATGTGCAGCACCAGAAGGCGGGCATCGGCAAGGGCGCTGAAGGTAAAGGTCAGGCGCGGCTCACCGGCGCCTTCGGCTTCCATGGTGATCACGCCGCGTGCCGTCGTCGGGTCGAGCGCTTCGGCAAGGCGCGATCCGCCGGGGAAGAAGGACGCGGTGTGCCCGTCCGTCCCCATGCCAAGGATCGCCACATCGAAGGGATGGGAGATATCGGCCGTCGCCCCGCTGGCGTCGGCTGCGGCTTCCTCTGCCGTCTCGCCGGCATGGTAGAGCGGCACGAACACGGCGGCGCCGGCGGCATTCTGCAGCAGGTTTTCGGCCACCAGCTTGTGGTTGGAGCGGTCGCTGTCCGGCGGCACGAAGCGTTCGTCCACCAACGTCACCGTCACCTTCGGCCAGTCGATGCCGGCCGAAGAGAGCGCCTTGAAGAAGGCTTTGGGCGTGGAGCCGCCGGAAACGGCGAGCGAAGCGCGGCCGCGGGCGGCGATGCCGGCCGACAGCGCTTCCGCCACGCGGGTGGCCAGAGCATCCGCGAGCGCCGCTCCCGTATCGAAAGAATTCAGCTTCGCCGTCATTGTCCCTGCCTCAGATCACTTCATGCCATGTGCGGCCGTCGCGCTCGATGAGCGCGATCGACTGGCTGGGGCCCCAGGTGCCGGCCGTATAGCCCTGCACCTTCTGCCCGGTTTCGTCCCAGGCCTTCAGGATCGGATCGATCCACTTCCACGCGGCTTCCACTTCGTCGCGGCGCATGAAGAGCGTCTGGTTGTTTCGGATGACATCGAGCAGCAGCCGCTCATAGGCGTCCGCATTGCGGGCCGCGAAGGCCTCCGCAAAGCTCATGTCGAGCGAGACGTTGCGCAGGCGCATGCCACCCGGGCCCGGATCCTTGATCATCAGCGACTGTTTGACGCCTTCGTCCGGCTGCAGGCGGATGATCAGCTGGTTGCTCTCGATGCGGCCGGCCGCCGCATCGAAGATCGAATGCGGGATCTGCTTGAAGGTGATGACGATTTCCGACATGCGGCCCGTCATGCGCTTGCCGGTGCGGATGTAAAAGGGCACGCCCGCCCAGCGCCAGTTGCCGATCTCGGCCTTGATGGCGACGAACGTCTCCGTGTTGGAAACACCGCCCTCCAGCTCGTCCAGATAGCCCTTGACCGCGCCGCCCGAAGACGCGCCGGCGCGATACTGGCCGCGCACCGTCAGGCGCTCGACATTTTCGGCCGTGATCGGCTTCAGCGCCCGCAGCACTTTCAGCTTCTCGTCGCGCACGGCGTCGGCAGCCATGGAGGAGGGGGTTTCCATGGCGACAAGGCAGACGAGCTGCAGAATGTGGTTCTGCACCATGTCGCGCAGCGCCCCGGCCTTGTCGTAATAGCCGGCCCGGCTTTCGAGGCCGACGGATTCGGCAACGGTGATCTGCACGTGGTCGATATACTGTGCGTTCCACAGCGGCTCGTAGAGCGCGTTCGCAAAGCGCAGCGCCATCAGGTTCTGCACCGTCTCCTTGCCGAGATAGTGGTCGATGCGGAAGATCTGCTCTTCCTTGAACACCTTGCCGATCGTCTCGTTGAGTTCGAGCGCCGAGGCGAGGTCGCGGCCGATCGGCTTTTCCACCACGATGCGGGTCTGCTTGGTGATCAGCTTGTTGTCGCGGATGCGTTCGGAAATATCGCCAAAGATGGCCGGGGCGACGGCGAGATAGAAGGCGCGAACCTTCTCCTTGCCGCCATCATCGAGCAGCGCCTTCAGCTTGTCCCAGCCGCTGTCCGACTTGGCGTCGACGGAAACGTAGAAGAGCTTGGAAACGAAGGCTTTGACCTGGGCTTCCTGGTACTCGTCCGCCTTCAGGTGCTCCTTCAGCGCGTCGGTCGCAAACTTGCGGTATTCCTCATGCGTCATGGGGGTGCGCGAGGCGCCGATGATGCGCGTCGGATCACTCAGCTGGCCGGCCAGCTGGCGCTGGTAGAGCGCGGGAAGGAGCTTGCGCTCGGCAAGGTCCCCGTTGCCGCCGAAGACGACGTAATCGAAAGGTTCAACGGGAATGATCTGGCTGCTCATGGGCGTTTCTGTCCCCTGCTGTTCGGAACGATATATAATCTAATCGATTTAAAGACGCTAGTGCTGCGACGCAAAATTTTCGCCGGCGCTCAGAATCGGTCGCGCAGGGCGTACCAGCTGAGCGCGACAAACAGAAGAAGCGGCCGGAAACCTGGACCGCCCGGAAAGGCGGGAATTTTCATCTCGGCCAGCATGTCGAGTTCGGTCGTCTTGCCGGCCACCATATCGGCATAGAGCTTGCCGCAATAATTTGACAGCATGACGCCGTGGCCGGAATAGCCGCCGACCGACATCACGTTCGGCATGACCTCCTTGACGGAGGGCCGCCGCGACATGGTGATGCCGACGGACCCGCCCCAGGCATAGTCGATCTCGACATCCTTCAGCGCCGGATAGATCTCCGCGATCTGCCGGCGGATCGGTCCGTCCATGTCGGCGGGATTGTCGGCGGTGTAGGCCTCGCGCCCGCCGAACAGCAGGCGGCCATCCCGCGACTTGCGGAAATAGCGCACGACGAAGCGGGAGTCGGAGATCGATTCATTGCCCGGAATGACATCGGGATGGTCGCCGAGCACGCGTGTGGCGCCGATGAAGGAGCGGATCGGCATGACATGGCGTGCCGTCACCGGCTCCAGCCGGCCGATATGGCCGTTGCAGGCGATCAGCGCCTTCTCGGCCGTGATGGTGCCGTTTGGCGTGGTGATGACGACCTTGCCTTCGACGGTGCGAATATCGGTGGCCGGCGTCTGTTCGAAGAGCGCAACGCCGGACGCCGCCGCCACGCGCGCCAGTCCCACGGCCAGCTTCATCGGGTGGATATGGCCCGTACCGGCATCGCGGTTGCCGAAATGGTAGAAGCTCGATCCGGTGCGCTCCACGGTTTCGGCGCGCTCCATGAACCTCAGATGAGGATAGTCGTAGCGCTCGGCGAGGATGCGGGCGTTTTCGCGATAGTCCTTCTCATAGGCCGGCTTGTGGCTGACGGAGAGATGGCCGGGCATGAAGTCGATGTCGATCGCATGGTTGCGGGCAAAGTCGAGCAGGTGGCGCTTGGCGTTCTCTGCCATGGCAAAGAGCGCGCGGGAGCGCTCCAGCCCCAGCTCCGCTTCCGCCTCTTCCGGCCACCAGCGCTGGCCGGTTCCGAGCTGCCCGCCATTGCGACCGGAAGCGCCGTCGGCAATCCGGTGCGCCTCGATCAGCGTCACGTCGATACCGTGGCGGGCAAGGTTCAGCGCTGCCTGGAGGCCGGTGAAGCCGCCGCCGATGACGGCGACCGAGGTCTGGCGCGAACCGTCCATGGCCGGATAGGCCGGGCGATCGGGAACCGTCGCCTCGTACCAGGAAATGCCGGGTGAAATCGGGCTTTGCCATGCCATGGGTCTGATATCCTTCACCGATGCGGCGCGCGGCGATGGCCGTGCGTCGCCGGGATGTGGTCTTTCCGCCGATGTAGAGGCTGGATGTCCCGGCCGCAACCGGCGGCCGGGAACGCTCCACATTTACACGTTCAGCAGCAGGAATTCGCGCTCCCAGGGGCTGATCACCTGCATGAAGGTCTCGAATTCGCCGCGCTTCACGCCGGCATAGAGGCCGATGAATTCAGGGCTCAGAACCTCGCCCAGCCGGTCGTCGGATTCGAGAAGGGAGACGGCTTCCAGCAGGCCGCGCGGCAGCTCGATCGTGCCGGCATTGGCCGTGTCTTCCGTCGGCGGGCTTGGCTCCACTTCGTGGATGATGCCGAGAAGGCCGCAGGCAAGGGACGCAGCCAGCGCGAGGTAGGGGTTGGCATCCGAGCCGGGCAGCCGGTTTTCGATGCGCCGCGCCGCCGCATCCGAGATCGGGACGCGGAAGGCGGTGGTGCGGTTGTCGTAGCCCCAGGCGTTGTTCACCGGCGCCGACATTTCCGGCATCAGGCGGCGATAGGAGTTCACATAGGGCGCCATCATCGACAGCGTCTTCGGCACGAAGGCCTGCATGCCGCCGATGAAGTGGAAGAAGGCGTTGGATGCCGTGCCGTCGGGGTTCGAGAAGATGTTCTTGCCCGTCTTGATGTCCACCACCGACTGGTGGATGTGCATGGCAGAGCCTGCCTGTCCCTGCATGGGCTTGGCCATGAAGGTGGCATAGATGCCGTGCTTCAGCGCCGCCTCGCGGATCGTGCGCTTGAACATGAACACCTGGTCGGCAAGCTCGATCGGATCGCCGTGGCGCAGGTTGATCTCGAGCTGGGCCGGGCCTTCCTCGTGAATCAGCGTGTCGATCTCCAGACCCTGCTTTTCCGAGAAGTGGTAGATGTCGTCGATGAGTTCGTCGAACTCGTTGATGCCGGCGATCGAATAGCCCTGTCCGCCCAGGATGGAGCGGCCCGAGCGGCCCTTCGGCGGATGCAGCGGGTAGTCCGGATCCTCGTTCTTCGCGACGAGGTAGAATTCGATTTCCGGCGCCACGACGGCCTTCCAGCCGCGCTCGGCATAAAGGCGCATCACGTTCTTCAGCACGTTGCGCGGCGTATAGGCCACATGGTGCCCCTCGGTGTCGACGACGTCGCAGATCACCTGTGCGGTGGGGTCGGTCTCCCATGGCACGACGGAGAGCGTCGAAAGGTCCGGCATCAGCTTCAGATCGCTGTCGCGCGGCTCGTAGCGGAAGTTGCCGGTCTCTTCCGGATATTCGCCCGAGATCGTGTGGCGATAGAGCGCGGAGGGCAGCGCCAGCGAGGTGTTCGAGGTGAACTTGGAGGACGGCATCATCTTGCCGCGGGCAACGCCGGCAAGGTCGGGCGTGATGCATTCGATGTCTTCGATGCCGCGGTAGCGCAGCCAGTCGGCCGCATCCTTCCAGGTCTTGACGCCGCGGGGTGCAAGAAGCGTCGCAGCAGGGGTTTTCGAAGTCTTTGCCGCCGGGTTCTGGGCAGTTTTCTTCGAGGGCATAAATCACCGTTTGTTGTTGCGGATGAGCTCATCATAGCCAGAGTTCCGGCCTTGGCTAGGGTCATTCCGCCGCGTAAGGAGGCGCTTGACGGCGAAATCGGCGCAAAAACGCGCGCGGCAGGCGAGACGACGGGACATGGTAAAACAGCACGATATCGTGATTATCGGGGCCGGTGCGGCGGGCATGATGTGCGCCGTCGAGGCCGCCCGCCGCGGTCGTTCCGTACTCGTCATCGACCATGCGAAAGCGCCGGGCGAGAAGATCCGCATCTCCGGCGGCGGACGCTGCAACTTTACCAATATCCACTGTTCGCCGAAGAACTTCCTTTCCGCCAATCCGCATTTTGCGAAGTCGGCGCTCGCCCGTTACACCCCGCAGGATTTCATCGCCCGTCTCGCCGGCCACGGCATCGCCTGGCACGAAAAGACGCTCGGTCAGCTCTTCTGCGACGACAGCGCCCGCCAGATCGTCGATATGTTCGTGGCCGAGATGCGGGAAGCAGGCGCCGAGCTTCGCCTCGCCACCGCCGTGGAGCAGGTGGAGGCCCGCGACGGCCGCTTTCATCTGCGTCTTGCGGATGGCGTGGTGACGGCCGAAAGCCTTGTCGTGGCCACCGGCGGCAAGTCCATCCCCAAGATGGGGGCGACCGGCTATGCCTACCGGCTGGCAGAGCAATTCGGCCTCGCGGTCACCGAGACCCGGCCGGGCCTGGTGCCGCTGACGCTCGATCCGGCTCGGCTGGCCGACTGGGCCCCGCTCGCCGGTCTCGCCCTGCCGGTCACGGCCCGCGCGGCGAAAGCTTCATTCCGCGAGGCCATGCTCTTCACCCACCGCGGCCTCAGCGGCCCGGCCATCCTCCAGGCTTCCTCCTACTGGCGCGAGGGAGAGGATGTCTTCCTCGACATTGCCCCCGATATCGACCTTGCCGAGGGTCTGCGCCAGGCCAAGAAGGCAAACGGCCGCCAGACGCCGCTGACCGCGCTCTCCGATCTCCTGCCGCGCCGTTTCGCCGAATGGGTCGCCGCCGACGCCGGCCTGCCGCAGAAGCCGCTGGCCGATATGCCCGACCGCGCGCTTGAAGCGCTCGCCGCGCGCCTCCGTCCGCTGGCGGTCCGTCCGGCAGGTTCGGAAGGCTATCGCACGGCAGAGGTCACGCTGGGCGGTGTCGATACCGCAGGCCTCGATTCCAGAACGCTGCAGGCAAAGGCAGTGCCCGGCCTGTTTTTCATCGGCGAATGCGTGGATGTGACGGGCTGGCTTGGCGGCTATAATTTCCAGTGGGCCTGGGCATCGGGCCATGCGGCAGGGCAGGCGGCCTGATCGTCAACACTGGCGGTGTCCGGGTAGGCGCGCGTTCAAACTATTTTAAGGTTCAAGGCACAGTCTGGATGTCTGCCGGTGCGGCCGGCTGACGAAAGCGGAAACCTGTGGCGGTGCGAGGCCGCTGCGACGAAGGTTCCCCTTGCGGCTTCGGGCCGAGCATGATGTGCTGCCGGATACGCCGGATGAACCGGTTCGGTGTAAACCTGTTCGCCAGAGCCAGGAGAGACGCATGACCACCCGCCGCAAGCCCCGTGCCATTGCCATTGCCCGCACCGACGACCGCCGCGACCGGGTGCAGCGCCTCTATCTCCTGACGGTTCTTGCCGGCGTCACGCTGGCTGCTGTCGCCATGCTGGTGACCGGCTGACCACTAAAAATTAAGTACGAACTTAGACAATTATTAAGCGCACCAGTCGATCCTACCTTTGACTGGGACTCCTGACCGGCCGGTGACAGGCCGCGCGAGCGCTGCACGCATCGGTTGCCGGGCTGGAGTTCGCAGAGATTGGCGTGGCGCAAGCCACGCGCGAGAAAGGAAGCGCGGCTGCTGCGCTTTCGGTAGGAGCGACACATGCTGATCGACAAGGTTCTGGCGCGTTTCCGGATCCACACCAAGGTCATCTTCTTCATTCTGCCCTTTGTCATCAGCATCAGCGCTGTCGGCATCACCGGGCTTTATGCGTCCGGCATGCTGCAGGGACGCATGGAGATTTCCAACAGCGTGCTGCAGTCGCTGAGCGGCTTCAAGGCCGTCTATACGGGCATGAGCGACTTCCTGCGCAACACCACCGAAGACAACCGCAAGGCCGTTGCCGACACGATCGCGACCCAGCGCGGCGTGCTCGAGGAGACGCTGGCGCAGGTCACCGACGAAAAGAGCCGCGCCGAGCTGCAGCAGGCGATTGCCGGAAGCGACAAGATTGGCGGCAGTGTCGATGGTCTCTGGAAGCTCTACGAGGACGAGCGCGCCCTGCGCGAAACCGTGACCGCGACGCTCCAGAAGCTCATCGCCGCCCAGCAGAGCATTCTTGCCTCCGCCACCAGCCTGGAGACGCAGGTTCGCCTCGACGAAAGCGCCGCCAAGGACAGGCTGCGCGAAGCGGAGCGGCTGAATGCCGGTGCCGAGACGCTGTCCACGCTCGCCTCCGATTTCGCCAAGCAAAAGGCGCCGGACGCCAAGATCAAGCTTGTTGTCGACCAGCTTCCCGCCCTCGAGAAGCTGCATCGCCGTGTGGCGCCGCTGATGCCCGACAACCAGAAGGCCGTCGCCGACACGCTGCGCAAGACACTGGACGAGATGAAGACGCTTGCTGCCTCGGGTGACCTCAGCGAGGAAAACGCCCAGGCCATCGGCAAGCTGATCGCCCGCTTCCGCCAGACCACGATCCAGCTCCAGTCGGCCGCCGTCGTCAAGATGCGCGACGCGACGAAGACCTTCCGCGAGCTCGATCAGCCGCTGGAAAAGGCTGCGGCCGTGCTTTCCGGAACGCGCAGCGTGGTCGACGCAACCTTCAACATCCGCATTGCCGCTGCGAGCTTCCTCGACAGCGTGACGGCAGAAAACCGGGCTCGCCTCGTCACCGAGTTCAACCCGCTGAACATGGAAATCGACACGCTGGCCCAGGCCGCCGGTGATCTGCCCTTCTTCAACGAGCAGGTGCGCCCGATCAAGGAACTGGTGCTGACCCTCGACAAGAATGCCGAAGCCCTGGTCGCCATCAGCGCAGCCCGCCAGAAGGAATTTTCCGCCGCTGCCGACGAGATCAACACGATCTGGGGCCTGCTGACCACCTTTGCGGAAAACCAGAAGCAGACGGCATCGGTTGAATCCGACAAGGCCAACCAGGTCTCGCTGGCGGCAACCATTGCCGGCGTTCTCATCGCCATGCTCGCCGGCGGCGCGCTTGTTCTCACGCTCAAGGGGCCGATCGGCCGGATCACCGACGCCATGCGCCGCCTGGCGGAAGGCCGCCTCGACACGGCCATCGACGATGGCGCCCGCAGCGACGAGATCGGCGACATGGCCCGCGCCCTCGGCATCTTCAAGGAAAATGCCCTCTCCAAGGTGCGCATCGAGGCCGAAAGCGCCGAGCAGCGTGACCGCGCCGACGCCGAGCGGGCCCGCAACGACGCCGAAAAGCGGGATCTGGACGCCCAGATCGACTTCGCCGTCAGCCAGCTTGCCGCAGGCCTTGGCCGCCTGGCGCAGGGCGACCTTTCCGAGAAGATCGAAACGCCCTTCATGACGCGCCTGGAGCCGCTGCGCATGGACTTCAACGGCTCGCTCAATCGCCTGCGCGACACGATCGGGCAGATCCAGACCAATGTGGCGGCCATCCAGGGCAATGTCCGGCAGATGTCGTCCTCCACCGACGATCTCTCGCGCCGGACCGAAACCCAGGCCGCCTCGCTCGAAGAAACCGCCGCAGCGATCAATGAAGTCACCACCAATGTCCGCTCCGCTGCGGAGCGGGCCCGCGAGGCCAATGGCATCGTGGCTGAGACCCGCCAGCAGACGGATGGCTCCATCGTCATCGTGCGCGACGCCGTATCCGCGATGGGGCGTATCGAAGCCGCGTCTGAAAAGATCGGCCAGATCACCGAAGTGATCGACGCCATCGCCTTCCAGACCAATCTTCTGGCCCTGAATGCCGGGGTGGAGGCTGCCCGCGCAGGCGAAGCCGGCAAGGGCTTCGCCGTCGTCGCCCAGGAAGTGCGCGAACTCGCCCAGCGTTCGGCCGGTGCCGCCCGCGAGATCAAGCAGCTCATCAGCGCCTCGACGGCAGAGGTGGCCGGTGGTTCGCTTCTCGTGCAGAAGACCGGCGATGCGCTGGCAACGATCGGCGACCAGGTGCAGCGCATCTCCACGCAGGTGGAAAGCATTGCCGCCGCCTCCCGCGAGCAGTCCTCCGCCTTGCAGGAGGTCAATGGCGCCGTCAGCCAGATGGACCAGCTGACCCAGCAGAACGCCGCCATGGTGGAAGAGACCAGCGCCGCCAGCCGCCAGCTTGCCGATGAGGCCGACCAGTTGATGGTGCTCGTCGAACAGTTCCGCCTTGAGCGCGCAGGCGTCCGGGATTCCAGGCGCTACGCCGCCTGACAGGCGTGCCGCCTTGGCCGCGGCATGCACAACCTTATGGCACAGTCGTGCTGCCTACCAAAAACAGGGGTGGCACATTAGTGGATTTTAATCAATTTTGACGGACCATCTGGCGATACTTCGACTGTGGGAGTAACCCGATGAATCAATTCCTGCCGAAATCGATCGTCACGCGAAACGTCACTGTGACCATCTCCTTGATTGTGCTCAGCACCGTCATCGTACTGGCTGTCCTGTTCCAGAGCCTGAAAACCTCGGTGATGGCAGAATCGGTCCGCGATGCGCGCAGTGCGATGCGCACCATGGCCGTCCTCTATGCCAGCGAAGCGTCCGACGCGACCGTCTCCCTGAAGGATGGTGAGGTGACGGGCTTCGTTCAGGACCAGGTGAAGGCTGATCCGCAACACACGCTGGTCGATCAGACCGCGCAGATGATCAGCGGCGTCTCGACGGTCTTTGCCAAGCAGGGAGACGCCTATGTACGTCTCTCGACGAACGTGAAAAAGGAAAACGGCGAACGCGCCATCGGCACCAAGCTTGCACCGGACCATCCCGCCCAGGCCTTCCTGGCACGCGGCGAGCCCTATTTCGGGCCGGCAGTGCTCTTCGGCCGCGATTATGTCACCGGCTACTACCCGATCAAGAATACGGCGGGCGCGATGACGGGCGTTCTGTTCATTGGCATGCCGTCGGGAGGATATCTCGAGCGTATTGCGGAACTGAAGAGCCTGACGCTCGTGACCGGTCTCGCGGTCGCCTGCGGTCTCGGCCTTGTCGCCCTCATCTTCGTCCGCCGCCAGATCAATCCGCTGCGCAGCCTGACTGCCTCGGTCCAGGCGATCTCCGAGGGGCGTCTGGATACGCCGGTGCCGTGCCTGGAGATGACATCCGAATTCGGTGATATCGCCCGCGCACTTTCTGTGTTCCGCGACAACGCGATGGCGAAGGCCCGCATCGAACGCGAGACGGAAGAGGCCCGCGCCGAAGCGGAAGCCGAGCGGCGGGCGCGCGACGCCGAAAAGCGCAGCATCGATACCGAGATCGACCGCGCCGTTCACGCCCTGGCGGAAGGCATGGAGCGTCTGGCGCGCGGAGACCTGTCGCTCTCGATCGACACACCCTTCTCCGGCCAGATCGAAAAGCTGCGCATCGATTTCAACACCGCCATCGGCGGCCTGCGCGAAACACTCGCCGAAATCCGCGCGGGTGCCGAGACGATCCAGGCGCGCGGCGGGCGCATGCGTGATGCCGCCGACAGCCTGGCCCGACGCACCGAAACCCAGGCGGCCTCGCTGGAAGAGACCGCCGCCGCCGTCGAGGAGATCACGGTCACCGTCAGGTCCGCCGCCGAGCGCGCCGGCCAGACCAATGCGATCGTCCTCGACAGCAAGAAGAGCGCCGACAGTTCCTCCGGCGTTGTCTCGAATGCGGTTGCCGCCATGGGCCGTATCCAGGACGCGTCCAGCCAGATCGAGCAGATCATCGAGGTCATCGACGACATCGCCTTCCAGACCAACCTTCTGGCGCTGAATGCCGGCATCGAGGCGGCACGCGCCGGGGAAGCCGGCAAGGGCTTCGCCGTCGTTGCGCAGGAGGTGCGTGAACTGGCGCAGCGGACCGGCGAGGCGGCCCGGCAGATCAAGGATCTCATCGGCAAGTCGGCACGCGAGGTCGAGGCGGGTTCGCAGCTTGTCGAGGAGGCAGGCCAGGTCCTGCAGTCGATCAGCAACCAGATCGTCACGATCAGCCAGCATGTCGGTGTCATTGCAACGGCATCGGCCGATCAGTCCTCGGCCCTGCAGGGCGTCAATAGCTCCGTGGCGCGCATGGACCAGATGACCCAGGAAAATGCGGCCCTCGTGTCCGACACGGCCAATGCCAGCCAGCAACTGTCGGCCGAGGCCGATCGCCTGATGGACATCGTCGACCGCTTCCGCGTCGCCCCCGAAACCACCCGCCATCGCCGCGCCGCGTGACGTCGGAGTAAAGCCCGGGGTCATGCCCGGCACCGCAAACAAAACCGCCGCTGCCACATCCGTCGCAGCGGCGGTTTCGTCTGATCGGCAGTACGGTCAAAGCATGTCTCCTGAAAGCGTAGAGCTGTTTCACGAAAAGACATGCTGTCGAGCTGGCGCCTCGGTCGGGCGGCACCGCCAGTCCTGACGAGATGCGGAACGTCAGGTCCACGCGAGGGGCTCCTGTCGTGCGCAGGGCCCTGACGGAGAAAAGGCCGGAAAACCGTGAGGTCTTCCGGCCGTTCGGGCTTCGTTTGTCACCTCTGCTCACAGCCTCTTTCGGCCAAGCAAGAGGAACCGGGCGTCAGCCCTGGCCCTGTGTGACGATGACCGGGACCATCAGGTCGCCCCAGTTGCCGGCGCCGCCATGGTGGCGCGCGGAGCGGATGAGTTCGACGGAAACCCCGGCATCGACCGCCTTCATGATCGACTGGTTGAGGCGGTGCAGGTCGTTGGCGACCATGCGGATGGTGGCCTGCTGGTCGCTCGTCATGGCGCTGGCCTGCTCTTCGGCGCGTTCCTTGACGTGGGTCTTGATCGGGGCGGGATTGGTGTTGAGGGCTGCGGCCTGGATGGACATGGTATTTCTCCTCTCGTTGATATCAGGGGGTTCTTGATGGCTTTCGGGGAGCCTCCGCGCCGGGCGCGGAGGGGATTGCATCGGGCCGCCTGCCGCCGCGTGGGACGATCGGCAGGCGAGGGCAGGGATCATTCCGCAGCCGGGCGGAACTGCTCGTGCTCGGTCGATTCATGCATGGCGGTCGTGGACGACTTGCCGCCGGTGATCGCCATGGAGACAGCGTCGAAATAGCCGGTGCCGACTTCGCGCTGGTGCTTGGTCGCGGTGTAGCCGTTGACCTCGGCGGCGAATTCCGCCTCCTGCAGCTCCGAATAGGCCGCCATCTGGCGCTCCTTGTAGCCACGGGCCAGCTCGAACATGCCGTAGTTCAGCTGGTGGAAGCCGGCGAGCGTGATGAACTGGAACTTGTAGCCCATCGCGCCCAGCTCGCGCTGGAACTTGGCGATCGTCGCATCGTCGAGGTTCTTCTTCCAGTTAAACGACGGCGAGCAGTTATAGGCGAGCTTCTTGCCCGGATGGACCTTGTGCACGGCTTCGGCAAACTTGCGGGCCTGTTCCAGATCCGGCTTGCCGGTTTCCATCCAGATCAGGTCGCAATGCGGGGCATAGGCGATGGCGCGGGCAATGCACGGCTCGATGCCGTTCTTGACCTGGTAGAAGCCCTCTACCGTGCGGCCGGCATCGTAATCGACGAAGGGACGGTCGCGCTCGTCAATGTCGGAGGTCAGAAGCTTGGCGGCTTCCGCATCCGTGCGGGCAACGATCAGCGTCGAGACACCCATGACGTCGGCGGCAAGGCGCGCGGCGTTGAGGTTGCGGATGTGCGCGGCGGTCGGGATCAGAACCTTGCCGCCGAGATGGCCGCACTTCTTTTCCGAAGCCAGCTGGTCCTCGAAGTGAACACCGGCAACGCCTGCTTCAATGAAAGCCTTCATGATCTCGAAGGCGTTCAGCGGACCGCCGAAACCGGCTTCGGCATCGGCGACGATCGGGGCGAACCAGGTCTCGACCGAAAGGCCCTTGCCTTCCTGCGTCTCGATCTGGTCGGCACGCTGCAGCGTGCGGTTGATGCGCTTGGCAAGCTCCGGCGCGGCGTTTGCCGGGTAGAGCGACTGGTCGGGATACATGGCGGACGCCGTGTTGGCGTCGGCGGCAACCTGCCAGCCCGAGAGGTAGATGGCCTTCAGCCCGGCGCGAACCATCTGCATGGCCTGGTTGCCGGAGAGCGCGCCGAGCGCGTTGACGAAGTCTTCCTCGTGGATCAGCTTCCACAGGCGGGCAGCACCCTTTTCGGCCAGCGTATGCTTGATCTCGACGGAGCCGCGCAGGCGCTTGACGTCTTCGGCCGTGTAGGGGCGCTCGATGCCGGCGAAACGGCCCTGCGGTGCGTTCGGGATCAGCGTGTCAAAATCAGTCATAGTCGGGCTCTCCTGTCCTTTTCACCGGCGTTAGACTTTCGTCGAGGCGCCGTGTGTTGCGTCGATCTGATGTATGGGTATTTACATCGCGCTGCACAATTCGGCCAGAAGCAAAGCGAAAATCAGACTTTGAAAGGGGTTAGGATGTCTTGCCATTGACAATGATGCGCTGTAAAAAAGTAAAAATTGTAAATGCGGCAAGACGGCGCCTGAGTGTAAAGACTGTTACAAATGGCAGAAAACAAGATCTTTGCCGGCGCCCGCGTGCGCCGGGTTCGCAACGGGCTTGGCCTGACCCAGACGGCCATGGCCGAGGCGCTGGGCATTTCGCCCTCCTACCTCAACCTCATCGAGCGCAACCAGCGCCCGCTGACGGTGCAGCTGCTCCTGAAGCTCGCCTCGGTCTACAAGGTCGATCTCGACGATCTCCAGGGCGAGGCTTCCGGCAGCATCAGTGAGCTGAAGGCGGTCTTTGCCGATCCGCTGCTGGCCGGCGAACTGCCGGGAGACCAGGAACTGGTGGAGATCGCCGAGGCAGCACCCAATGCCGCCAAGGGCATGCTGAAGCTCTACCGCGCCTATCGCGAACAATCCGCCCGCCTGCGCGACCTCACCGACCTTCTCGCCCGGCAGGGCCACCAGACCGCGCTGGCCGAGGCGCGCCTGCCGATCGACGAGGTCCGGGAAGCCTTCGAAACGCGGCCGGCCTATTTCGCCCGTATCGAGGAAGCGGCCGAAGCCTTTCATGCCACGCTGGAGCAGGCCGAAGATGTCGCGGCGGCCTTGAAGGCCTGGCTGAGGCGCGAGCACGGGCTGGCCGTTCGCACCCTGCCAATCCATGCCATGCCGACCCTGCGCCGTCGCTTCGACCGGCATTCCATGCGGCTTTTCCTCTCCGAACGCCTGTCTGCGGCCGATCAGGCCCGCGAAGTCGCCATGGAGGCCGCTCAGATCGCGCTGCACCAGCCGATCCTCGCCGAACTCGATGCGCTGTCGCTCACCACCGGCGAGGCGCGGCGCATCGCCCGTTTCGAGCTGGCGCGGCTGGCCGCCCACGCGCTGATGATGCCCTACGGCGCCTTCCTTCAGGCAGCCCAGCGCGCCCGCTATGACGTCGAGGTTCTGGCGGCGCGTTTCCATGTCTCCTTCGAGCAGGCAGCAAGCCGCCTCGTCGCCCTGCAGCGACCGGGCAGCGCCGGCATCGCCTTCTTCACGCTGGAAATCGACAGTGCCGGCAACAGGCTCAGGCGCGCGGGTGCTCAAGGCTTTCCGCTCGCCCGCTTCGGTGGCGACTGTCCGAAACTTGCCGTCACCGCCGCCTTTTCGCAGCCCGGACAAGTGCTGGCGGAAACCGTGGAGATGGAAGACGGCACGCGCTTCCTGACCGTCGCCCGCACCGTGGAAGGCCCGCGCGCCGGCTTTCGCGAACGTGTCCGGCGCACCGCCATCCTCGTCGGCTGCGATGCCGGGGCCGACACGATCTATGCCGATCCGCAGGGTCCGCCGGTTCTCGCCGGCACCGCGTGCCGGCTCTGCGAACGGCAGGGCTGCCTGGCGCGCGCCGAGCCGCCGGTCACCCGTCCGCTTGGCCTCGACGAGATGGTCGCCGGCCTCAGCGTGTTTGACTTTCAATAACTTCGTTCCATCTCACGCGATGGATTTCGCGCCTGCGAAATCGCTTGAGCTTGCCCGAAAACCTGCCTAACCTTTTACCGCGTGGTCAAGAACCCGGCCGCATGAGGGCACGTTGAAGGCCCCGGCAACCGTGGCCGCGCCGATCGATACAAGACGAAAAAAGGGGAATGGGATGAAGAAGATTGCAACTGCCCTGGCCACCGTCCTGCTGGCGGGTATCGCCGGTGTGGCGCAGGCGCAGGAACGCGTCGTCAACGTCTACAACTGGTCCGACTACATCGACCAGAGCATCCTTGAGGACTTTACCAAGGAAACCGGCATCAAGGTCGTCTACGACGTCTTCGACTCCAACGAAATCCTCGAGACCAAGCTTCTTTCCGGCGGCACCGGCTATGACGTCGTGGTGCCGACGGCGCACTTCCTCGCCCGCCAGATCCAGGCCGGCGTGTTCCAGAAGCTCGACAAGTCGAAGCTCCCGAACATGTCCAACATGTGGGACCTCGTCAACGAGCGCACCGCCAAATACGATCCCGGCAACGAATACTCCATCAACTACATGTGGGGCACGGTCGGCATCGGCTACAATGTCGACAAGGTGAAGGCCGCGCTCGGCGTCGACAAGCTCGACAGCTGGAGTGCCGTGCTCGATCCCGCCAATGCCGAAAAGCTGGCCGGTTGCGGCATCTACATGCTGGACTCCTCGTCCGACATCCTGCCCTCGGTCCTGAATTATCTCGGCATCAGCCCGGAAACCACGTCGCAGGACGATCTCGCCAAGGCCGAAGAGGTGATGATGAAGGTGCGGCCGTCCATCCGCAAATTCCACTCCTCCGAATACATCAACGCGCTCGCCAACGGCGACATCTGTGTTGCGGTCGGCTTCTCCGGCGACATCTTCCAGGCCCGTGCGCGCGCCGAGGAAGCCAAGCAGGGCGTGAAGATCGACTATGTCGTGCCGAAGGAAGGCGCGGAAATGTGGTTCGACCAGATGGCGATCCCGGCCGATGCGCCGCATGTGGAGGAGGCGCACGCCTTCCTCAACTACATGATGAAGCCGGAAGTCATCGCCAAGGCCAGCAACTACGTCTTCTACGCTAACGGCAACAAGGCGTCGCAGCAGTTCATCGACAAGGCGGTCCTCGACGACCCCGCCATCTATCCGGACGATGCCATGCTGAAGAAGCTCTTCACCGTGTCGCCTTACAACCCCAAGGTCCAGCGCATCATCACGCGGCTGTGGACCAAGGTGGTCTCCGGCCAGTAACGACGCAGGAAATGCCCGGATCGTCTCCGGGCATTTTTCTTTCCTGCCGATGGAAAGGCGCGGCTGACCATTCTGGGCGCGGCCTGGGCCTTCCGGCGGTATCCGGTTTGACAAGCAGGGACGTGCACGGCGGGGAACCCGACCGGCCGGCACGCCCGCAGGAATGGGGAACCTCGCATGAAATCTCTCGGCAGCATCCGTCGCTCCTTTGCCCCCTGGGCCGATCCGACGGCAAAGCCTTACATTTCCTTCCAGAACGTCACCAAGCGCTTCGGCGATTTCACCGCCGTCGACAATCTGAGCCTCAACATCTACCAGCGCGAATTCTTCGCGCTGCTCGGCGCCTCCGGCTGCGGCAAGTCCACGCTGCTGCGCATGCTCGCCGGCTTCGAGGACCCGACATCGGGCGACATCATCCTCGATGGCCAGAGCATCAAGGGCATTCCGCCCTATCGCCGCCCGGTCAACATGATGTTCCAGTCCTACGCGCTCTTCCCGCACATGTCGGTGGAGAAGAACATCGCCTTCGGCCTCAAGCAGGACGGCATGCCGAAGACCGAGATTGCCGAGCGCGTCGCGCAGATGCTGAAGCTCGTGAAGCTCGAGAAATTCGCCGCCCGCAAGCCGCACCAGCTCTCCGGCGGCCAGCGCCAGCGCGTGGCGCTCGCCCGCTCCATCGCCAAGCGCCCGAAGGTGCTGCTGCTCGACGAGCCGCTCGGCGCGCTCGACAAGAAGCTGCGCGAGGAAACCCAGTTCGAACTGATGGACCTCCAGCAGGATCTCGGCCTGACCTTCGTCGTCGTCACCCACGACCAGGAAGAGGCCATGACCATGGCCGACCGCATCGCCGTCATGAGCGCCGGCAAGGTCATCCAGGTCGCAACGCCTGCCGAGATCTACGAGGCGCCGAACTCCCGCTTCGTGGCCGACTTCATCGGCGACGTGAACATCTTCGAAGGCAAGGTCAAGGCCGCGACAGGCACCACGCTGGAAGTCGCCGCCAAAAGCGGCTTCACCGTCGACGTGGCGACGCCGGAAACCCAGCCGGTCGGCGCCGATGCCGCTATTGCCGTGCGGCCGGAAAAGCTGCGCGTCTCCTCGCAGGCTCCCGCCAACACGACCGTCAATGCGGTCGAGGGCGAGATCTGGGATATCGCCTATCTCGGCGACATGACCGTCTTCCACGTGCGCCTGTCAGACGGCAAGGTGGTCAAGGCCTCCATGCTGAACGCCGCACGCGAAATGGACGATCCGCTCGCCTACGAGCAGAAGGTCTGGGTCTCCTTTGCCGCCAATGCCGGCGTTGTCCTGAAGGGGTAGCAGCATGTCCAAGGCCCTTTCCGCCGTTACCAGCCGGCTCGTCATCATCATCCCCTTCGTCTGGCTGCTGATCTTCTTCCTGGCGCCCTTCTTCATCGTCTTCCGCATCTCGCTGTCGACGACGGCGATCGCCATGCCGCCCTACACCCCGGTCTTCGACCTCGCCGGCGGCTTCGCCGGCATTCTGGACGGCATCCGCGAATTCTCCTTCGACAACTATGTCTGGCTGACGGAGGATGCGCTCTATTTCAACGCCTACATCTCCAGCCTGACGATCGCGGCGATCTCGACCTTCCTGACGCTGCTGATCGCCTATCCCGTCGCCTACGGCATGGCGCAGGCGCCGCGCTCGATCCGCCCGACGCTGTTGATGCTGGTCATCCTGCCGTTCTGGACGAGCTTCCTGATCCGCGTCTACGCCTGGATCGCGATCCTCAAGCCCGAGGGGCTGCTCAATCAGCTGCTGCTCTTCCTCGGCGTCATCGATACGCCGCTCGTCATCCTCAACACCAACACGGCGATCTATATCGGCATCGTCTATTCCTACCTGCCCTTCATGGTGCTGCCGATCTATTCGGCGCTGGAAAAGATGGATGGCTCGCTGGTGGAGGCCGCGCAGGATCTCGGCTGCACGCCGACCACGGCCTTCTGGAAGGTGACCTTCCCGCTGTCGCTGCCGGGTGTCATCGCCGGCTGCATGCTGGTCTTCATTCCCGCCGTCGGCGAATTCGTCATTCCCGACCTGCTCGGCGGATCCGAAACGCTGATGATCGGCAAGACGCTCTGGAACGAGTTCAACGCCAACCGCGACTGGCCGGTGTCCTCGGCGGTGGCGATCATCCTTCTGATGATCCTCGTCGTGCCGATCATGTTCTTCCAGAACGCCCAGTCCAGAAACGAGGGGAGATAGACATGACCCGCTGGTCCCGTTTCAACATCGCCTCGATCGTCCTCGGCTTTGGTTTCCTCTACCTGCCGATCGTGCTTCTGGTGATCTTCTCCTTCAACGAATCGAAGCTCGTCACCGTCTGGGCAGGCTTCTCCACCAAGTGGTACGCCTCGCTCTTCCAGAACCAGGCGCTGATGGACGCCGCCTGGGTGACGATCCGGGTTGCGCTGCTGTCGGCAACGCTTGCCACCATCCTCGGCACGCTGGCGGCCCTGGCGCTGACACGCTACCGCCGCTTCCACGGCCGCGTGCTGTTCTCCGGCATGGTCTATGCGCCGCTCGTCATGCCCGAGGTCATCACCGGCCTCTCGCTGCTGCTGCTGTTCGTGGCGCTCGGGCTTGATCGCGGCTTCTGGACGATCACGCTCGCGCACATCACCTTCACCATGTGCTTCGTCGCCGTGGTGGTGCAGTCCCGCCTCGTCACCTTCGACCGCTCGATAGAGGAGGCGGCGCAGGATCTCGGCGCGACACCGGTCGCCACCTTCTTCCAGGTGACCCTGCCGGTCATCGCGCCGGCGGTCTTCTCCGGTTGGGTTCTGGCCTTCACGCTGTCGCTCGACGATCTCGTGATCGCGAGCTTCACCACGGGTCCGGGCGCCACCACGCTGCCCATGAAGATCTACAGCCAGGTGCGCCTCGGCGTCACGCCGGAGATCAACGCGGCCTGCACCATCCTGATCGGCATCGTCGCCTTCGGGGTTCTGGTCGCCTCCATCGTCACCCGCGCGCGCGAAAATCAGCGCGAGCGCGACGAGCGGGCGGCGGCCGCGATGTAGTCTGGACGGATGTCACGGAAGGCGAGGGGCCGGACCGAAAGGTTCCGGCCCTTTGTCTTTTCGCCTCAGGCGTCGCCGCGCGGCGGCAGGAAGATGTAGGTCAACAGCCAGACGGGCACGACGATCAGCGAGCCCAGCAGGATGTTCGGCACCGCCCAGTTCACCGCCCTGACAAGATAGGCCCAGACCTCTTCCGGCGTCATGCCGATCCGGGCGAGAAGCTCGGCCGAGGAGAGGTCGAAGAAGGAAAGTCCGGCCCCGGTGATGAGCGAGGCAAGCAGGATCTTGAAGGTGGCGGCCAGAAAGCGAAGCACAGACGTCCCCAGGTCGATGATTCGGCGCAGTTGAGACGAGCATAGACCAGCGCGCGGAAAACTGCGCGCAGCCATTTTCGGGCGACCGGATCCCCCTAAAGAGGAAAGGCGCTCGTCCTCAGCGCTCCGGCGAGAGAACCGAAAGCGGAGTGACCACCGCCTGCGGCCAGTTTCCGCCGACGAAGAAACGGGCTCCGGAGGTCAGCGGCACGGTCTCGGCCGGTGCTGCGGATGCTCCGGACGCTGAAGCCGGAACCGCCAGCGGATCGTAGCGTCCGGCAAGCGCGAGCCCGCTGGTCGGCAGGTCGATCACTCCGCGCAGGTTGAGCGTACCGGCCGAACCGGTCAGGCCGCCATGCTCCACCCGAAGCCGCCCGCCTGCAATCCGGGCGTCGATATCGATGGTTTCGAAGGGAAAGGTGCCGCTGGTGGCGCTGGCGAGCGAAAAGACGGTGCCCGCCTCCATCATTTCCGAAAGGCGTTGCGGATCGAGCCCGCGGATCGAGCCTGCCCCGGTTGTCACCGTCAGCGTTCCGGTCACGGAGGCCGGCGGTGCGATCAGGATTGGTTCCGGCGACTGCAACGACAGGGAAATTGCGGCGCGCCCTCGCGAGACGGGGCCACCGATGGCGAGGGCTGTGGCGAGCGTTTCCATCTCGGCATCGCGCAGATGGATGTCCACGCTGCCGCGCGTCGCCTCGCCGGGCGGAGCCGCAACGAGAATGGAGCCTGACAGGCGCCCGCCTGCCACCGTCGCATCGCCGATATCGAGGGACAGCCGCCCCGGACTGCCGCGCAGGCCCGCCGCGACCCGGCTTGCCGTCAGGCTGGCGAAGTGAACGTCGTCGGCCGAAAGCCTGAGGTCCGTGCGGATGCGGGCCGACACCTGATCGGCGATCGCGGCGCCCAGAAAGGCGCGTTCCACCTGCAGGCCGCCAATCACCGGCAGCACGGTGGAAAGATCGATGCGATCAAAGGCGAGCGTGCCCGACAGTTTCGGCATCTGCCCTGTCGGCAGCCCGAGGTCCAGCACGCCGCGCCCGCTGGTGTCGCCAAGCGTCAGATCCACATTGTCGAACTTCAGGTCATCGCCGGCCGTCGACAGGCGCGCCTCGATCGCGACCGGGCCGAGCGGGTTGCGTGCCAGTTCCTGCGCGCCGACGAGCCGCGCCAGCCCGCCGACCGAAGGTGCGGTGACGGACAGCGCGCCGGAGACGAAGGGCTGCGCCGACAGCATGCCCACGCCGTCGAAGGCAAGGCTCGCAGGCGTGCTCGTCAGGCCGAAGGAGAGGGGCGCACTGTGCCCTGTCAGAAGACCGGCCGCATCATTGCTGCGGAAGGAAAGCGTCGTCGCTACCCCGTGCAGCATGCCGGTGAGGTCGCCGGACATCGTCGAGCCAGTGCCGGGCAGCACCACAGTACCCCAGACATCGTCGATCGCAAGACCGGGTTTCGCGTCCGCCCCGAGGACGCGAAGCCGCGCGCCTTCGAAGACCGCTGTGCCCGATAGCACCGGCGATCCGCTCTCGGCACGGATCACCCGCAGGAGGCCTTCGCCGGCGCGGCTGGCCCGCTCGGTGCTGAGCGTGATCGTCGCATTGGTGAGCCGCAGGTTTTCGTAGTCGGGATGTCCGAACAGGACACCGGCCACATCGAAGCCCACCTGCACCGCGCTCGCGGCTATCGTCACCGGCCCTGCCGAATCGCCTTCGCCATGGCTGGTCAGCGTGACGTCGGAAAGGCGAAGCACCGGGCTCGGCCACAGGCTGAGATCTGTCTCGCCCTTCACGGTGAGTGTTGCGCCGCTCGCCCCTACAATCGCTGCCGTGAAGGCGGACGCCAGATCTTCAGGCCCGACCAGCAGCGGAAAGACGAGCCGGGTGGAAAGGGCAAGGAGAAGCACGAGCCCGATCACGCCAATCGTGACGCGCCGCACGAGCCAGAGACGCGCCGACAGCAGCAAGGCACTGAGCTTGCGGGCCGCCATCCGCAGGCGTGCGAGAAAAACGGCAGGCGTCGTCCGCTGCATGCAGTCTCCTCTCGCTTCCGATGACCTGCGCCCGTCTGCGCCCCTCATGGTGCTCTGGATAGGCGCGGGCGCTGGCAAAAGCAATTGTCCAAACCCCGCGAACCGGACGCCTGTGGACGGGCGACCGCCGGCGCTGCCCAGCTCTTCAGGCCAGCCGCTTCCGAGCGTCGAAACCCAATCAGAAAGGTGTTCTGATCGGGTTGTGACCCTAGACGATGGACCAAGACACGCGGCGCGATCCATGCCATTCCTTTCGCGTTGCAGCATGCTATACAAATCGCCTGTGCGAGTGGAGGAAGTGATCATGCAGCAGGATGCGCCGCTCTGGACACCGAGCCAGACCATTCTTGCAACGAGCCCCATGGCCCGCTTCATGGCCGCCGTGGCCGGGCGTCACGGTCTGGTCTTCGACGGCCCGGATGCCTTCCATGCCTGGACGATCGCCCATCCGGATCTCTTCTGGACGGCGGCCTGGGACGATTGCGGCGTGATCGGCGACCGCACGGGTCCGGCGCTGGTCGATGGCGACCGCATGCTCGATGCCCGTTTCTTCCCGGAGGCGCGGCTGAACTTTGCCGAAAACCTTCTGGCCCATGCCGGCAAAGGTCCGGGCGACCGGCCGGCGATCCTCTTCCGCGGCGAAGACAAGGTCCGCTCCGCGCTGAGCTGGGACGACCTCACCGCGCTCGTTTCGAGGCTCCAGCAGGCCTTCGCGGCGATGGGCATCGGCGAGGGCGACCGGATCGCCGCCATGATGCCGAACATGCCGGAAACGGTGGCGCTGATGCTGGCCGCTGCCTCGCGCGGCATTATTTGGTCATCCTGCTCTCCCGATTTCGGCGAGCAGGGCGTGCTTGACCGCTTCGGCCAGATCGGTCCCAAGCTCTTCATCACCTGTGACGGCTACTGGTACAATGGCAAGCTGCAGGATGTCTCGGCAAAGGTCGCGGCCGTTGCCGGCAAGCTCGGGGTTCCCGTGCTCGTGGTGCCCTATGCGGGCGACGCCGCCACGCTGGCGGCAGTCCTGCCCGATGGCCGCACCTTGCCGGATTTCATCGCACCGTTTATCGCAGCGCCGGTCACCTATGCGGCGCTCGCCTTCGGCCACCCGCTCTACATCCTCTTTTCCTCCGGCACGACCGGCGTTCCGAAATGCATCGTCCATTCGGCCGGCGGCACGCTGCTGCAGCACCTGAAGGAGCATCGCTACCACTGCGGCATAGAGCCCGGTGAGCGGCTGTTCTACTTCACCACCTGCGGCTGGATGATGTGGAACTGGCTGGTGTCCGGTCTCGCCGTCGGCGCCACGCTCTGCCTCTTCGATGGCTCGCCCTTCTATCCCGGCGGCGAGGTCCTGTTCGATTATGCCGCGGAAGAGCGCTTTGCCGTCTTCGGCACCTCGGCCAAATATATCGACGCGGTGCGCAAGGCTGGCATCGTCCCGAAGGACACCCACGACCTTTCCGCCCTGCGGCTGATGACGTCCACCGGTTCGCCGCTGTCGCCGGAAGGCTTTTCCTTCGTCTACGAGGGCATCAAGCCGGATGTGCACCTCGCCTCCATCTCGGGCGGCACCGACATCGTCTCCTGCTTCGTGCTCGGCAATCCGCTGAAGCCCGTCTGGCGCGGCGAGATCCAGGGTCCGGGCCTCGGCCTTGCCGTCGATGTCTGGAACGACGAGGGCCAGCCGGTGCGTGGCGAAAAGGGCGAGCTCGTCTGCACCCGGCCGTTCCCGTCCATGCCGCTGATGTTCTGGAACGACCCGGACAAGGCCAAGTACCGCGCCGCCTATTTCGAGCGCTTCGACAATATCTGGTGCCATGGCGATTTCGCCGAGTGGACCGCCCATGGCGGCCTCATCATCCACGGCCGCTCGGATGCGACGCTGAACCCCGGCGGCGTTCGCATCGGCACCGCCGAGATCTACAACCAGGTGGAGCAGATGCCCGAAGTAGCCGAAGCGCTCTGCATCGGCCAGGACTGGGACGACGATGTCCGTGTCGTGCTCTTCGTGCGGCTTGCGCCGGGCGTGTCGCTGACGCCCGACCTCGACAAGGCCATCCGCACCCGCATCCGCACCGGCGCCTCGCCGCGTCATGTGCCGGCCAAGATCATCGCCGTAACCGACATTCCACGCACCAAATCCGGGAAGATCGTCGAGCTTGCCGTGCGCGAGGTGGTGCATGGCCGACCGGTGAAGAACAAGGAGGCGCTCGCCAATCCAGAGGCGCTGGGATTGTTCGAGAACCTGCCTGAGTTGCAATCGTGATGCCACGCACGCGTTAACCGGACGCCTGTGTCTGAATTAACCAACCTCCTGATCTCGCGGGGAAACCGGTAAAATGCGGGATAGGAAATTAAGGTTTTGTTTACGGGTCAGGCGGCATTCTGGCCCCAACTTGAGACCGATCCATGACGGAAAGGGCCGCAGCGTCGCTGCATCAAGGCATGAAGCCGGCATCTCCTCCAGTTGGTTTTCAGCTCAATTATGACGAGGCAGCTTCGGCTGCCTCTTTTTTTATACCGACTTTCCGGTGCGCCTCTTGTCCAGCGAGCGCGAGACGAGGATCACCGGGATGAGGCCGGCCAGAACGATGATGACCGCCGGCACGGAGGCATCCTCGATCTTGGCGCGCGACGCGTCCTCGTAGACCAGCGTGGCCAGCGTGTTGAAGTTGAAGGGCCGGAGCATGATCGTTGCCGACAGTTCCTTCAGCGTCTCGATGAAGACGAGCAGGGCGGCCGAAAGGGTCGCGGGCCGCATCAGCGGCACCAGCACGCTGAAAAGCGCCTGCGTGCCCGTCCGCCCCAGCGTGCGCGCCGCCATGTCGAGATGCGGCGAAAGCTTCTGAAAACCAGCCTCGACCGTGCCTTCCGCCATGGTGAGGAAGCGTACCGAGGCGGCGTAGACGATGGCAAATCCGGTGCCGGTCAGCAGCAGCCCCGTCGAAAACCCCGCATACTGCCGCATCAGTCCGTCGAGCCCGTTGTCGATGGCGGCCAGCGGGAAGAGCACGCCGATGGCGAGCACCGTGCCCGGCACGCCGTAGCCCATCGCCGAGACCCGCGCCGCCATGGCAATCGGCCGCGAATGGGTGGTACGCGTCGCATAAGCCAGCAGGAAGCCGATCAGCACGGTGATCAGGGCCGCCATGCCCGCCACGAACAGGCTGTTGCCGAGCGCACTCAGCAGCCGCTCGGAGGCAAAATCGTCGAGCCGGCGCAGCGCCGAGGAACCCAGCACCAGAAGCGGCACCGCAAAGCCGAAAAGCACCGGCAGCAGGCAGGCAAGCGTCGCACCCCACTTGCGCCAACCGGAGAGCTTCAGGCGGATGCTGTCATTGACGGCGGTGGTGGTCTTGTTGCTAGTGAAGCGCTGGCGCCGCCGCGCCGCCCGCTCGATGGCCATCAGCGCCACCACGAAGACGAGCATGATGCAGGCGATCTGCGCGGCGCCCGCCAGGCTGCCGCGGTTCAGCCAGGTGTCGAAGATCGAGAAGGTCAGCGTCTGCACGCCGAGGAATTCCACCGCGCCGATGTCGTTCAACGTCTCCATGGCCACCAGCGTCAGGCCCACCATGATCGCCGGCCGCGCCATGGGGATCTGCACCGTCAGGAAGACCCGCAGCGGCGAGGCGCCCAACGTGCGCGCCACATCCGCTGCCGCGCGCCCCTGCATCAGGAACATCGAGCGGCAGGCGAGATAGATGTAGGGATAGAGAACCGAGCTCAGCACCAGCACGGCCCCGCCCATGGAGCGGATATCGGGAAACCAGTAGTCGCGGCTGGTCTTGAAGCCGAAGAGCGCGCGCACCGCCGTCTGGAGGGGTCCCGTGAAGGTGAAGACCTCGCCGAAGGCGTAGGCCGCGAGATAGGCGGGGATGGCAAGCGGCAGCACCAGTGCCGCCGCCAGCGCGCGCCGCAGCGGAAACTCGCAAGAAGCGACCAGCCAGGCGGTCGAGACACCCGTGATCGCCGTTACAAGCCCCGTCAGCGCGATCAGTTGCAGCGTGCGGCCCGTGGCGCGGGGAATGACATTCTCGAAGAGATGCGGCCAGTCCGCAACGCCACCGCTGACCGCCAGCCAGACGATCGCCACGATAGGCAGCACCACCAGCCCGGCCACCAGCATCGCTGCCGTCGTCAACAGCGGATGGGTCGGCGCCCGGCGCGGCTCGGCAGCCGCCGCGCTGCGGCCTTCAGGGCGCGTGGCAAGTGTGGTCACGATCGCAGTCTTTCCTCGTCAGTACCGGCGCATCGGCGCTCGAAACAGGAGCGCGCGTCTCATGTTTGCTCTAGCGCATCGTGACGGGAATCAAAACGGATTTTCTGTAGCGGGTCGCGCTGAAACGCAGCAGGGGACGACCTGCGCAGAACGGTGCGACGACACCATCCTGCGCCGTCCCTGTCCTCAATCGGCCAGCACGCGCTGCGAGGGGAAGGTGATTTCCACCAGCGTGCCCTCGTTGGGGGCCGAGGTGATGGAAAACTGCGCCCGGTTGGCCTCCACCATCGCCTTCGTCAGCGGCAGGCCAAGGCCGGTGCCGTCGCCGCGCTTGCGCGCACCGGTCGTCACCTGCCGGAAGGGCTTCATCGCCTGCTCCAGTTCGCCACGTGTCATGCCGACGCCGGTATCGCGGATGCGCAGGATGACGCTGCCGCTGGTTTCGTAGGCGCAGGACACCACGATCTGCCCGCCCGACGGCGTGAAGCGGATGGCGTTGGACAGAATGTTGAGCGCGATCTGCTTGACCGAGCGCTGGTCGGCCACCACCCGCGGCACGGCGCCGGAAAGCGAGGTGCGGATGATGACGCGCTGCGCATTCGCCTGCGGCTGCACCAGCGACACCGCTTCCGCGATCGCCTCGTTCAGCTCGACGGCGGAAAACTCCAGCTCCATCTCGCCCGCCTCGATCTTCGAGATATCGAGGAGGTCGTTGACGATGTCGAGCACGTGACGGCCGGAACGGCCGATGTCGCTGGCATATTCCACATAGCGCGGATTGCCGATTGCGCCGAAATGCTCGCTCGCCATCATGTCGGAAAAGCCGATGATGGCATTAAGGGGGGTACGGATCTCGTGGCTGACGCGGGCCAGGAATTCCGTCTTGTGGGCGTTCGCCGTCTCGGCGGCGCGCTTGGCGGTGCGCAATTCGTCTTCTGTCCGCTTCCACTGGGTGATGTCGCGGATGACGGCGCAGAAGCCGTTCGATGCGGTGAGCCGGCCCATCGTCATGAAGAGCGGCAGGAAGCCGCCGGATGCCTCGCGGCCGATCACCTCGCGCCCGTCATTCAGAACGCTCGCCACGCCATGGCCGGAAAGGCCGGCGATGTAATCCATCACCGCCCGCTGGCTTTCATGGGCAAAGAGGATGGCAAAGGGTTTGCCGCGCGTTTCGCTCTCATCGTAATTGAACAGGGCGGACGCCGAGCGATTCATCGAGCGGATCTCGCCCTCCGGCCCCAGAATGACCACGCCATCCGTCGCCGTCTCCAGAATGGAGCGCAGCTCTTCCACCTCCGTGCGCAGCGCCATCACCTGCGCGCTGTCGAAGCTCGCCACCGGTGCCGAAGCAACAGTCGGCAGGGGCGCCTCGTCCTCGATGATTTCGTCGGTGTCCGCGTCGTCGAGATCGACGGCCGGCGCCAGTGCCAGAAGCAGCGCATGCCCGTCGTGCCAGCGGATGGAGCGAAGGCGCGCCGTCACGGCCAGCAGCCGGCCCTCCGGGCGGATGAGCTGCATCGTGCCATCCAGCAGGCCGTCCTCGTCATCTTCTGGAGCTGCAAACAGCGCGTCCAGCCCGCCTTCCTCTTCCAGTTCGGCAAGGGAGGCGTAACCGGTCAGGCTCAGGAATTCGCGGTTGGCGTGGAACAGGCTGTCGCCATTGTGCACCAGCAGTGCCACCGGCAGCGCATCGATGAGCGACTCGTCCAGCCCGCTGCCACGCGACGGGCCGTCGGGAGAAACTGTGCCGTCCTCGTGTTCAGCATCTGCATGCAGGGCCGCATGATCGTCCGGCAACGGTTCATGGCCCGCTTCGAAGAGATCGGCAGGGGTGGCCTCGTCCGTCTCGAAAAGCCGGGTCGCTTCCGTCGGGGGCGGCGTGTCCGCAATATCTGCATCGGCCAATGGAGTGTCCGTCCCGGACGCAACCGCATCGACACCTGCAGGCTCCTGATCCCCGTCACGGGCGAAATCGGCGACCTCCGCCGTCTCCAGAACGGCGTGATCGGTGTCTGCCCCATCCTCTGCGTTCGTCGTCTTGTCCGGTTCGGCTTCCGTCTCCGCATGCGTCCAGGCGGCGTCCGCCACCGGTGCGTCCGGCAGCTGCTCGGCCGGCGCCTTCTCATCGGCAGGGCCGGGCTCCACCGCGCTTTCGGACGTCGTATCCTTCGCGACCGGCGCCGCCTCCAGCCGTTCGCCAAGCCGCCGGGCGATTTCGCGGAAGGCGGCCTCCTCGCCACGCGTCAGCGGTGTGCGGACCGGCTGGCGAATGGACGACAGGGGGATGACGTTTTCTCCCACAGCCGGCTCGGGATCCGCCGCGGGCTGAAGGGCAGGGCGCTCGCCCTGGAACGGGTCGGCCGTCGCCGGTGCCTCGACAGCATCATCAACGCTTTCAGGCACGCTGACAGGTGCGGGCAGATCTTCGGCCGCCGCGACATGTCCGGCGTCCTGCTCCATATCGACAATGGTTTCGGTCGCATCCGGATCAACAGGGGTTTCGATCACGTCCGGCGTGCCCGCCTCCGGCTCGGGAGCAGTTGCCGGCACGAGTCCGAGCCCGATCGCTTGGGGATCGTCCACCACATCCGAGACGCGCACGATTCCGAAGCCGCGGAAACCGTCGAAGCTGCGGGCGCGCGAATAGGTCGGCAGGGCGGCGAGGTCCACCGGCACCTTCAGGCGCGTGCCTTCGATCGGCCAGAGCACGGTCTTGCCCGACCAGGTGTCGCGCCGTTGCAGGAGGCCCGTGATGATGCCCTCGGGGTCAAGCTGGAAAGCCTCGGCCAGCGACGCAAAGGATTTCCCGATCACGTCGCCCGCATGCGGACCGACGGTTGCGGCGAATTCGTTCGACACTTCGCTGAAATGCCCGTCTGCATCGATCTTCCAGACGAAGCGCACGGCCCGACCGCCGGGCTCGAAATGGAAAGCCGGTGTCGGAAGCGGTTCGGCCTCGAGGGCCGGTGCTTCGGTGATGGCGGCCTGTTCGGGTGTGTCCGCCTGTTCCGGTTGCATGGCGATGTCGCCCGCCGCTTCGGTTTCCTGCTCTGCCGAGGTTTCGCTCGTCCCGGCCTCGGGGAAAACCGGGCCGTCCGCATCGGGCCCGGAGAAAGCGGCGGCCGCGCTCTCGTCGGCGCTGTTTTCAACCGCAGCCGTCGGCAGGATGGTCGTCGGGTCGTGCGCCTCACCGGCAGGCACCAGCGTCGCCACCGGCTCCTCTTCTGCCTCGGGCGGGCAGGTCAGCAGCACCGGATCCTCATCGCTGCCGGGCAGCGCATCGATATCGACATCGAGACGGTCGCCGGGCGCAAAGCCGATATGGTTCCCGGAGGGCGACGACAGCTCGGCCGGCAGTTCATCGCCTTCCGCCAGCGGTGCCATTGCTTCCGTTGCCGCCTCAGCCTCTTCGTCCGGCGTATGGACCGACGGCTCTGCGATCGGCTCGAGAATGTCGGCGGCCGGCGACAGCATCGCCACCGGCTCTTCAAAGGCTTCGGGCGGTGCAGTCAGCAGGACAGGGTCCTCATCGCTGCCGGGCAGCGCGTCGATGTCGGCGTCCAGATGGTCCTCTGGCAGGAAGGCGATCGCCGGATCGGCCGCCGGCGTAACGGGCTCCGGCTCCGCGCTCACGCTTTCAACAGGGGCCATGGTCGACGTTGCTTCCAAGGCCGGTGCCGGCTCATCCTCGATCGGATCCATGCGGCCGAGAATGGTCTCCACCGCAAACAGCAGGTTCATGTCGTCAGAGACGCGGCCAATGGCCGCCGGCAGCGTGCCGCGAACCGTGGTGATCGGGCGCTTCACGAGCCGGTCGGTATGCCGCCCGGCTGCCGCGATGAGTGCCTGCGCCGTATCCGCCCGCAGGCCGAGCGCCGCAAACCCCTCGGATGCGGCGAGCACCATGCCGTCTCCATCCAGCACGGCCATGTGCGTGTCGGGGTCGTCGAAGCCGGAGATCATGCGGACAGCGCAGTCGCGCGCCGCCGGCGCCGTGGCCGAAACGGGGGCGGCGAAGAGCACGGCGCGTTCGCCGGCATGAATTTCCACAAGCGACAGCGTCGCCACCACCACCGTGCTGCGAAATCCGCTGGCGATGCGCAGGGACACGCTGCGCGTATCGCCGGTCACCGACAGCTGCCGGGCCGCCGCCTGCAACTGCCGCGTCATCACGTCGGCTGCCGGCAGGCCCGCATCGATGAAATCGTAGATGTTGCCCGTGCTGAACAGGCCGGCCGCGGCCCCGTTGGCCCACAGCACGCGCGAAAGGTCCGTCGACAGGAGCGCCACCGCCGATCCGCTGGCAAAATGCGCCCGAACGGCCGGATGAACGGCGATATCGATGAAAGGATACTGTTTGGCGGCCATGGACGGTCTCATTGGTCGATGCTCCACCCGGAAGGCGGGCTCTCATTAACACTCTATTAATACCTTCATGCGGCAAAAGGGTCCATCATCCCCGGTGGCTTCACGGCCGCTTTCGCGCCCCAGGGTTAACAGCAGGGCCGATTTCTGATTATGTTGCACTGCACAATGATATTGCAATGCACCATAAGGCGTGCTATATGATCGTCATCAGAGGAAACGGGGCCGTCACCATCGGCCCGCAAGGAGATCAGAATGGCTACGAAGAAGAACGACGACGTATTTGCCTTTGCCGCTTTCGACCCGGCAAAGCTCACTGAAAATTTCCGCGACTTCGCCGAAAAGGGCGCTACCCAGTCGAAGGAAGCCTACGCCAAGATGAAGGTCGCCGCCGAAGACGCTGCCAAGACCGTCGAAGCCACGATGGAAAGCGCCCAGGCCGGTACCGTCACCCTCGGCCTGAAGGCAATCGAGGCGCTGCGCGTCAACGCCGAAAGCTCGCTCTCGCACATGGAAGCCCTGCTCGGCGTCAAGTCCGTCTCCGAGCTGATCGAGCTCCAGACCTCTTTCCTGCGCAAGCAGGCCGAACTGGCCGTTGAACAGGCCAAGACCATGCAGGAAGCCACCCGCAAGGTTGCCGAAGACGTCTCCAAGCCGGCCAAGTCTGCCGCCGAAAAGACCTTCGCAAGCTTCCAGAAGTAAGCCTTCCCTGTCCTTGTGTGCCGCCGGTTCCCCAAGCCGGGCACAGAGGGAGGACAGATGGATTGGAAAGGCCCGCCCGCGCCGTCCAGGCCGCGGCGGGCCTTTTGCGTGACCGCCTCCCAGGTGCGATTTGCCCCGGATTGCGCCCCACGCGCCACCGCATTTTTCTCCTGCCATTCCGAACTTAAGACTTGCAAAAATCCCCCTCCCGCCGTATGTGACCCCCCGTGCGACGCCGTTGGCGTGCGCATGATCGTGCGGTTGTAGCTCAGTTGGTTAGAGCGCAGGTTTGTGGCACCTGAGGTCAGTGGTTCGACCCCACTCAACCGTACCATTCATTGCCGGAAGGCTCCTCGAAAAATCATCATCGCTGTGACGGGTTCAAAATCCGTCGTGACGCTTCTGCGCGCAGACTCTTGCACTGCCCGGGCGCAGCCGCCTGTGGTGTAACGGCAGGCAGGCCATCCGTTCCGGGATCTCCGTGCAACATCGTCCGTCGGGCCTGAGGCCAGAGCTGATACGGTGTCGGATCGAGCAACGCTTCAACGAGCGCGGACGATACGTCCACCGGTTCCCTGCGGTTTCCTGTTGTAAATAGAGATATTCGTAGAATTATGTATTTTTATATGAATGCCATTTTGTATATAGAACGCGTGTAGCGTCGGAGGTTTATTTCAAGTTGCATTCTTCGATAAAATAACAATTGATAATTGGAATATTGCGACAAAAATTATTTTTTGTTTCGATGTGATCTGAATATAAAAATCATTCGTATTGGGATTTTTCCGCGTCGCAAAATATACGCTCATAGTATCAATAATACAGCGGGTTAAACGGAAATATACTTTTAATAATTTACCCCGATAACGTTCTGGTGATGATCGTTTATGCGATTGTTCAGAGGGGGTATGCATGTTTTCTGGTCGTAAGGTCGAGGCGCAGCTTCAGGCGCTGAATGCAATCCGCGCGAACGTCATGGTGGCGGATGCGTCGCTGAATATTACTTATATGAATCCTGCGGTGGTCTCGCTGCTCGAAGAGGCCGAGGCTGATCTGAAGAAGGAGCTGCCGCGCTTCAGCGTCGCCTCGCTGATCGGCAGCAACATCGACATTTTTCACAAGAACCCGTCCCACCAGCGCAACATGCTGGCCGCGCTGAAGGAAACCCACAGTGCCACGATCCGTGTCGGCACCCGTGTGTTCGACCTGATCGTGACGCCCCTGAAGAAGGGTAGCAAGGTGACGGGCTTCGTGGTGGAATGGGCCGATGCGAAGGCGCGGCTGCTCAACATGGACTATGCGGCGCAGATCGCTGCGATCAGCCGTTCACAGGCCATCATCGAATTCGAGATGGACGGGACGATCATCACCGCCAACGACAACTTCCAGGCGCTGATGGGATATTCCCTCAGCGAACTGCGTGGCAAGAAACACGCCATCTTTGTCGAGCCCGCTTTTGCAGCCAGTGCCGACTATACGGCCTTCTGGGAGACGCTGCGCTCCGGCCGCCATGTTGCCTCCGAATTCCGGCGCCGCACCAAGGCCGGAGACGAGGTGATCATCTCCGCCTCCTACAATCCGATCCTCGATCATCAGGGCCGTGTGGTGAAGGTTGTGAAGTTCGCCACGGACGTGACGCAGCGCGTGCGCACGGTCGCTGCGCTCGGCGATGCGCTGAAGAAGCTCTGCTCGGGCAATTTCGGCTTCCAGCTGGAAACGCCTTTCTCCCCGGAATTCGAGGCGTTGCGCCACGATCTCAACCGGTCCGTCAACCAGCTCTGCGAGACCTTCCTGGAAATCACCGGCAGCGTTCATACGATCGGTGTCGGCAGCGAAGAGATCCGCGAAGGCGTGCAGGATCTGTCCCGTCGCACCGAGGCGCAGGCGGCAACGCTGGAAGAGACCGCTGCTGCCCTTGACGAAATCACCGCAAACGTCACCGCCTCGACGCAGCGCGCCGCCGACGCCCGCCATGTCGCGGCCGAGGCCAATGCCAGCGCCCACAAGTCCGGCGAGGTCGTGGCGCGCGCCGTGGAGGCCATGAGCCGCATCGAGGATTCCTCGTCGAAGATCTCCTCGATCATCTCGGTCATCGACGAAATCGCCTTCCAGACCAATCTTCTGGCGCTGAATGCCGGCGTCGAGGCGGCACGCGCCGGCGAGGCCGGTCGCGGCTTTGCGGTCGTGGCGCAGGAGGTGCGCGAACTCGCCCAGCGCTCCGCAAAGGCTGCCAAGGAGATCAAGGATCTCATCCGCAACTCCACCGATGAAGTCTCGAGCGGCGTGAAACTCGTCAGCGAAACTGGGCAGGCGCTGAAGACGATCAGCGATTTCATCTACCAGATCCATGCCCACATGGAGGCGATCTCCACCGCCTCGAAGGAGCAGTCGATCGGCCTCGCCGAGGTCAATACCTCCGTGAACAGCATGGACCAGACGACCCAGCAGAATGCCGGCATGGTCGAACGCTCCAGCGCCGCCGCGGGCTCCCTGGCCGCCGAAGGCCAGAAACTGCGGACCATGATGGGCCAGTTCCAGCTGGAACGGGAGACGCGCGCTCCCGCCCATGCGACCACGCGCGATTACAGAACCAGTCGAGCCGCCTGATCCGACAGGCGACCCCCGCTCGACCGCCCGGCACGGCGCCAGCGCCGTGCCGGGCTTTCTGCTGTCAATCCCTGCGCTCCTTTGTGGATATGTGCGGAAAGCACGCTGCTAAGGGGTGGCGGGACGGTCGCTGCGCCCTCAGCCGTGGTAAGGCTCGGGGCAGCGAAGCCCGCAAGCACGGGATTCCGCCACGCCAGCCGGCACGAGGGGAGCGACCACATGACCATCGCGACGAAGCAGACCGCCGAGACCGACGTCGCCTTCCAGTCCATGCGCGAGCTCGCCCGCACCCAGCGGCTCGCCGTTCCCGAACTTCTCCAGTTTGCCGAAGGCCTTGCCGCCGTCGGACGGCGAGGCGAGGCGGCGGAAATCTACAAGGTCTGGATCGCCTACAACGAAGCGCATCCCCACGCCCATCTCGTCCTTTTCAACTACGCAGTCGTGCTGCGGCAACTGAACGATGTCGCCGGCGCCATCCATGCGCTCAGGGCCTGCCTGAAGATCGAGCCGCGCTTCGGCCAGGCCCATATCAATCTCGGCCGCGCCTACGAGGATAGCGGGCTTGCCACGCTCGCGATCCAGCAATGGCGAGCCTTCACCGAGATGACGGCCGAAAGCTCCGCCGACAAGGTGGCGCACCGGCTGATGGCGCTGCAGCACATCGGCCGCGTCATGGAAAATGCCGGCCTGATGGAGGAAGCCGAAACGGCTCTCTGGCAGGCGATCGAGCTGCGTCCGGACAAGACGGAAGCCGGGCAGCACTGGAGCGCGCTGCGCCAACGCCAGTGCAAGTGGCCGGTGCTGATCCCCTCCGAGCATGCGCCGCTCAGGGCACTGATCGATTCCATGTCGCCGCTGGCGCTCGCCTGCTACGCCGACGACCCGCTCTTTCAGTTGGCGCGCGCTTACCGATATAACAAGTCCTTCGTCGGCCGGCCCGACATCAGCGGCTTCCCGCGACGTCCGGTGCGGCAGAAGACCGGCACGGGCGCGCGGCTGAAGGTGGGCTACGTCTCCTCCGACCTGCGCGATCATGCCGTCGGCTTCGCGCTGCGCGAGGTGCTGGAACTGCATGACAAGCAGAGCGTCGAGGTCCACGCCTATTACTGCGGCGATCCGGTTGCCAACGATCCGACGCAGGCGCGCATGAAGGCGGCCGTGGATGTCTGGCGCGATATCGGCGCCTTGAGCGATGCAGAGGCGGCCCGACAGATCGCCGCCGACGAGATCGACATCCTCATCGACGTCAACGGCTACACCAAGCACGCCCGCACCCGCATCTTCGCCTACCGGCCCGCGCCGGTCATCGTCAATTTCTGCGGCTATCCGGGCTCCATGGGCAGTCCCTTTCACCAGTACATGATCTCCGACGGCCGGATCGTTCCGCCGGGCAACGAGATCTACTATTCGGAGAAGGTGCTGACGCTGGCCTGCAGCCAGCCCGTGGACCGTAAGCGCGTCATTGCCGAAACGCCGTCGCGCGCCGCGGCCGGACTGCCGGAGGATGCCTTCGTCTTCGCCTGCTTCAACGGCATGCAGAAGATCACGCCCTCCACCTTCGCCCAGTGGATGGAGATCCTGAGGGAAACGCCCGGCAGCGTGCTCTGGCTTCTGACCGGCGGAGAGGCCGTGGACGAGAGGCTGCGCCATCTCGCCACCGCCGCAGGCATTGATCCTGCCCGCCTGATCTTTGCGCCGAAGGCCGCCAATGCGAACCATCTCGCCCGCATCGCGCTCGCCGATCTCTTCCTCGATACCTTCCCTTACGGCGCCCATTCCACCGCCGCGGATGCGCTGACCATGGGGCTGCCGGTGCTGACCTTTCCCGGCAAGGGCTTTGCCGCGCGCTTTTGTGCGAGTATCGTCGCAGCCTCAGGCGTGCCGGAGCTCGTGGCGTCCGATCCCGCCGACTACACCGCCAAGGCCATCGGCTTTGCCCGCCGCCCGGAGATGCTGAAGGCGCTGCGCGCCACGCTCGCCGCCCGCCGCGAGACCTGCGAACTGCGCGACACCGATGGCGTCGCCCGCCGTCTGGAAGAGCTCTTCTGGCAGATGCAGGGCGAGGCCGAGCGTGGCGAAACGCCCGTGCCGGATCTCGCCAATCTCGACATCTATTACGACATCGGCGCCGAGCTTCTCACCGACCACATCGTGCCCGTCGATGACGACACCTATCGCGCCCGCTACCGGGAAAAGCTTGCCGCCTGGCACGCCTTCTCGCCGATCGCGCCCGACCGTCGGCTGTGGCGTGTCGGGGACACGGCCGAATGACCGGGGCCGCCCCCATTGCCATCG
Source organism: Rhizobium sp. SG2393 (assembly GCF_042610495.1). NCBI lineage: Bacteria > Pseudomonadati > Pseudomonadota > Alphaproteobacteria > Hyphomicrobiales > Rhizobiaceae > Rhizobium > Rhizobium sp. SG2393. Next base: position 58,224 of record NZ_JBHGAP010000008.1, on the reverse strand, counting down.
TCGGCGCCGGCCTATCCGGTGCCGTCATTGCCCGCACGCTGGCCGATGCCGGGCACAGGGTGGAGGTCTTCGAAAGCCGCGACCACATCGCCGGCAACTGCCACACGGCGCGGGATGCCGAGACCGGGGTGCTGGTGCATGTCTACGGGCCCCACATCTTCCACACCGACGACGCCGAGGTCTGGGACTACGTCAACCGCTTCGCCCGCTTCCGGCCCTATCGCAACCGGGTGAAAACGACGAGCGGCGGCCAAGTCTATTCGCTGCCGGTCAATCTGCACACGATCAACCAGTTCTTCGGCCGCACCTTCCGTCCCGACGAGGCCCGCGCCTTCATTGCGCAAAGGGCCGAGCGCGGCACTACCGACCCCGTCACCTTTGAGGAGCAGGCGCTCGCCTTCGTCGGCCGCGAACTCTACGAGGCCTTCTTCAAGGGCTATACTGAAAAGCAGTGGGGCTGCCCGCCCTCCGACCTGCCGGCCTCGATCCTCAAGCGCCTGCCGCTGCGCTTCAATTATGACGACGACTATTTCTTCCATCGGTTCCAGGGCATGCCGGAAGAGGGCTACACCGCCATGGTCGCCGCGATCCTAGACCACCCCGGCATCGCCGTGCATCTGAATACGCCGTTTTCCCGCGCCGATGCTTCCAGCTTCGCCCATGTCTTCTCGTCCGCGCCGCTCGATAAATGGTTCGATATTACTTACGGTTCGCTCGGCTATCGCACGCTGGATTTCGAGCGCTTCACCTATGAGGGGGATTATCAGGGCTGTGCGGTGATGAACTATGCGGATGCGGCAGTGCCCTACACCCGCGTGACCGAGCACAAGCATTTTGCCCCCTGGGAAAGCCATGCCGGCTCGGTCTGCTACCGCGAAACCGCGCGCGCCTGCGGTCCGCTCGACATTCCCTACTATCCGATCCGGCTGGTGCGGGAGAAGGAACAGCTTGCCCGCTACGTCGCGCTGGCCGCAAGCGAGACGCGGACCACCTTTGTCGGTCGCCTTGGCACCTACCGCTATCTCGACATGGACGTCACGATCCGCGAGGCGCTGGATTGTGCCCGGCGCTATCTCGCCGGCACGGCCAGCGGCCAGCCCATGCCGGCCTTCGTCACGCCGCCCCTTTGATCCTCAATGCGTTTGCTTTCTCTTACGCATTGAGGAAGGCGTTGATGACGGCGGCGATCTGGTCGGGGTTGAGATTGCCCATCTGGTGGTCCATCAGCGCGCCCAGCTGATCCCGCGACAGGCGGGAAATGTCGGCGGTCGATATGCCCTCGAGCCCCGATCGGCTGAAGGAGGCCACGTCCTCGGCGGAGAAGGTGGCAAGATCCTCGTCCTCCAGCGCCGCGACCTGCGCCGAGGTCATGGCATTCACCTGCGCCGGGGTCAGCGCCTTGGCCTGGTCGGTGCTCAGCCCCGCGACGGCAAGCGTGGTGAGGCCCGAGACGGCGCTGGTCGAAAGCGCCGCGATCTTTTCCGTCGAGAGCAGGGCGATGTCGTCGGTGCCGAGCGCGGCCGACTGGATGGCCGTCATCGCGCCGATCTGCGTGACCGAGAGCGCGCCGATCTGCGCCGTCGTCATCGCGAGCACCTGATTGTAGCCGAGCGCCGCGATCTGCTCCGCCGAGAGACCGCCGATCTGCTCGGTGGTCAGCGACGCCACGATGCCGGTGGAAAGTCCGCGCAGCGCCGCAGGCTTGATCAGCGCCAGCTCGGCGAGGGAGATCGTCGTCATGTCCTCGGCCTGCAGGCCCGCGACGCCGTCGGCACTGAGCGCCGCGATCTGGCTGGTCGTGAAGGCCGCGATCTGGTCGAGCCGCAGCGCGGCCACCTGCTGACTGGTCAGCCCGCTGATCGCGGCCGAACCGAGCGACTGGATTTCCGTTGCCGAAAGGCCTGCGAGGAAATTCGTCGGCAGTCCGGAGACTCCCGCAGAGCCGAGGGCCGCGAGGTCTGCGGTGGAGAAGGTTCGCAGATCATCCGCTTCGAGACCGGAGAGCGCAGAGGAGGTGAGGGCTGCGATCTGCGTGGTCGTGAAGGCGTCGATCTGGTCGGCACGCATGGCGGTGATCTGGGCGCTCGTAAGCGCGCCGACCGCCTTGGTGCTGAGCGCGGCCACCTGCGACGTCGTCAGCGCAGCGATGTCGTCCGTACCGAGGGCCGCCAGTTGCTGCGCCGTAAGCCCTGCGACCTGCGCCGTCGACAGCGCCCGGATCTGATCGCTGGAAAGAGCCGCAATCTGTGCCGTCGACAGGCCCGAAATGCCGTTCGCCGACAGCGCGCCGATCTGGTCCGGCGTAAACGCTGCGATCTTGTCCGTGGAAAGGCCGGTAATCGCCAGCGAACTGATCGCTGCGATATCCGCCGTCGAGAAGGTTTCGAGCTGGGCCGTCCCAAGGGCGGCGATCTGACGGGAGGACAGCGCCGAAATCTGCGCCGTCGAGAAGGCGTCGACCTGATCGGGGCTGAGCGCTGCGATCTGTGCCGTCGTCATCCCGCCCACCGCCGCGCCGCTGAGCGCGGCGATCTGCCGTGTCGTCAGGCTGGCGAGCGTTGCGCTGGAAAGCCCAAGGATCGCGGAGGAGCTGATGGCGGCAAGATCGGCCGTCGAAAACAGGTCAAGCTTGTTCGATGCCAGCGCCGCGATCTGGCTGGAGGTGAGGTTTGCCACCTGCGTGCTCGTCAGGGCTTCCACCTGGTCGAAGGACAGGAGCGCCATCTGGTCGGAAGACAGGCCCGCTATGGCAGCGGTGCTCAGCGAGGCGATCTGGCTGGTGCGCAGCGCGGCAAGGTCGCCGCTCGACAACGCGGCCACCTGTCGCGCAGTCAGCGCCGCCACCTGGCTGCTCGTCAGGTGGCCGATCTGGTCGGCGGAAAGTGCGGCAATCTGGGTCGTGGAGAGGCCGCCGATCCCGGACGCGCTGAAGGCAGCGATCTGGTCGGCGGTGAGTGCGGCAAGCGCGTCCGTGGAGATACCGGCAATGGCGGAGGCCGTGATGGCGGCGATGTCGGCCGTGGAGAACGTATCGAGGTCATCCGCTCCGAGCGCTGCCATCTGGGTCGATGTCAGCGAGGCGATCTGCCCGGCCGTCAGCGCCTCTGCCTGTGCGGTCGTCAGCGTCTGCAGGGCCTGTGTGCCCAGCCCGCGAACGGCGCCGGAATCAAGCGCCGCCACCTGTGCCGTGGACAGCGTGGCAATGTCGTCCATGCCGAGGGCGGCGACCTGCCGCGATGTAAGCGCAGCCACCTGCCGGGTGGAAAGGGCGGCAATCTGCAGGGTGGAGAGCGCAGCGATCTGGTCGCTCGTCAGGCCCGAGATGGCGAGCGTCCCGAGCGCATTGACCTGATCGGCCGACAGCGCTGCGATCACGCCGGTCGCCAGTCCCGAAACGGCCGACGAGCTGATCGCCGCAAGATCGTCCATCGCGAAGACCGCGATGTCGTTGATTTCGAGGGCGGCCATCTGCGACGACGAAAGGGCTGCCACCTGCGCAGGCGTCAGTGCACCCATCTGCAGGGACGACATGGTGTTGATCTGGGCCGTCGAAAGCCCCGCGATCCCGGCCGGTGTCAGGGCTGCCACCTGGGCGGTGGAGAGCGCTGCAATGCCGTCGCTGCCAAGCGCCAGCACCTGGCGCGAGCTGAGCGCGGCGATCTGTGCCGTCGACAGCGCGGAGATCGAGGCCGATCCGAGTGCGCTGACCTGCGCGGTGGAAAGGCCGGCCAGAGCCGCACTGCTGAGCGCGCTCATCTGCTCGGAGCTGAGAACGGCCAGCACGCTCGCCGAAAGGCCCGGTATGGCCGCAGAGCTGATGGCCGCGATCTCTGCCGTGGTGAAGGTCGCGATGTCGTCGCTGGTCAGAACGCCGATCTGGCGCGAGCTGAGCGCCCCGATCTGCGCGGCCGTCAGCGCCTCGACCTGCTCGGCCGACAGCGCGTTGACCTGCGTCGTGCTCAGCCCGGCAATGCCGTCCGTTGAGAGCGCCGCGATCTTGATGGCGGAGAGTGCTGCGATGTCGTCGGTTCCGAGCGCGGCGACATGGCGCGAGCCGAAGGCGCCGATCTGATCGCGTGTCAGCGCCGCAACCTGTCCGGTTGTCAGCGCACCCACCTGGCGGGATGTCAGCCCTGCAATCCCCTGCGTGGAGAGGGCACCGATATGGGCACTGGACAGCGAGGCGATGACCTCGGTGGAAAGCCCGACGATCGCATCCGCGCTGATGGCCGCGATCTCGGCCATCTGGAATGTGGCGATGTCGTCGGCGCCGAGCGCCGACAGCTGTGCCGAACTCAGGGCGCGGATCTGCGTCGTCGTCAGCGCTTCGACCTGTCCGGTCGTCAGGGCGGCGACCTGTGCCGTGCTGAGCTTGGCGATGGATGCCGTGCCGAGCGCGTTGATCTGCGCTGTGGTCAGCGTTGCGATCGTCGCCGTCGGCATGCTGGAAATCGCATCCGCATTGAGCGCCGCCAGATCGGCGGTCGAGAACGTCGCCAGGGCGGATGCATCAAGAACGCCGATCTGCGTGGCGCTCAGCGCTGCCACCTGCGTCGGGGTCAGCGCCCGCATCTGGTCGCTCGACAGCGCCGTGAGCTGGCGCGTGGTCAGTCCGGAAATGCCTGCCGTGCCGAGGGAGGCGACCTGAGCGGTCGAAAGCGCGGCAAGGTCGTTGGTGCCAAATGCCCCGACCTGCGCGCCCGTCAGCGCCGCCATCTGCCGGGTTGTCAGCGCCCTGACCTGATCGGTCGTCATCGCATCCATCTGCCGGGTGCCGAGCGCGGCGAGCGCGTTGGTCGAAATCGCGGCGATCTGCTCGCTCGAAAGGCTCGCAATAACGCCCGTCGAAAGCCCGCCGATCGCATCCGGCGTGAGCGCGGCGATCGCGCGCGTCGAAAGCGCCGCAAGGTCCGCGGTATCGAGTGCAGAGACCTGAGAGGCTGTCAGGGCGGCGATCTGGCCCGTGGTCAGCGCCTGCAGCTGCTGGCTGCCGAGCACGTCGATCTGCCGGGTGGAGAGTGCCGTCACGGCTCCCGTGGAAAGGGCGGCGGTCTGCGCGGCGGTCAGCGATGCAACGTCATCCGTGCCGAGCGCGGCGATTTGCGTCGCGGTCAGTGCTGCCACCTGTTTGGTCGTCAGCGTCGAAACCTGGGTGGTGGACAGCGCCTCGATCTGGGCATTCGTGAGCTGCGGCAGGCTTGCGGCATTCAGCGCCTGAAGCTCCGCCGCCGTCATCGCGGCAAGAACGCTGGTCGACAGGCCGGAGATCGCGCTCGAGCCGATGGCTGCGATTTCCCGTGTGGTGAAGACGCGGATATCGTCCGTATCGAGCGCACTGATCTGGTCGGCGCTGAGCGCCGCGATCTGCCCGCTTGCCAGCGCCTCGACCTGCGTGGACGACAGAAGCCTGATCTGGCTCGTCGTCAGCCCGGAGATGCCGGCAGAAGTCAGCGCTGCGATCTGGGCTGTGGAGAGGGCGGCGATGCTGGCGCTGGTCAGCGCGCTGATCTGGCTGGAGGTCAGCGCGGCGACCTGCTTGGCGGTCAACTGTCCGACCTGCGCCGTGGACAGCGTTGCGATCTGCTCCGTCGTCAGTCCGGGTATGGCCACGGTCGTGATGGCCGTGAGCTTGTCGCTGTCGAGCCCGGCCACATTGTCCGTGCTGATCCCGCCGACCTGACCGACGCCGAGGGCTGCGATCTGTTTGCTGTTGAAGGCGGCGAACTGAGTCGTGCTCAAGCGGTTGATCTGTTCGCTTGTCAGCCCGGCCGCACCCGCCGTGGACAGCGCGGCAACCTGCGCCGTCGTCAGGGCTGCGATCACGGCGGTCGACAGGCCACCGATGGAACCGCGCGCAAGCGCTGCCATGTCTTCGGTCGCAAAGGTCGCAATGTCATCCGGCGTAAAGACCGAAAGCTGGGTCGAGCCCATGGCGCCGACCTGTGCCGCCGTCAGTGCCGTTACCTGATCAAGGGTCAGTGCCTCGATCTGCTCGTTCGTCAGTGCATTGACGGCGCGCGTATTGAGGACGGCGATCTTGTCCGTCGAAAGCGTGGCGAGCACCTCGGGCGAAAGGCCCTTCACCGCACTTGCCGAGATCGCCATGATATGGGCCAGCGAAAAGGTCGCGAGGTCATCCCCGTTGAGTGCGCCCATCTGCGTGGCGGTCAGCGCGGCGATCTGTGTCGAGGTGAAAGACGCGACCTGCGTCGTCGAAAGCTCTTCGATCTGGTCGGCCGTCAGGCCGGCAAGGCCGCGGGTGCTCATCGATGCGATCTGCGTGGTGGTCAGCGCCGCGACCTGCTCCAGGCTCAGCGCCGCCGTCTGGCTTTCGACGAGGGCACGAACCTGGGAGGCGGTCAGGGCGGCGATCTGCGATGTCGAGAGGCTGGCAAGCTGCGCCGACTTCAGAAGCGGGACGACGCTGAGGTTGAGCGCGGCCACCTGGCCCGGAGAGAGCGCGCCGAGTATGTCCGTCGTCAGGCCGTCCGTGGCGCTGGACGCGAGCGCGGCCATGTCGGCCGTCGAGAAGGCGGCGACCCGCTCCGGGCCGAGTGCGCTAAGCTGCTTCGATGTCAGCACGCGCACCTGCGAGGCCGTCAGCGCCTCTGCCTGCGCCGTCGTCAGGGCCTGCAGCTGCGTCGAGTTCAAGGTGAAGATCGCTGCACTCGACAGCGACGAGATCTGTTCGAGCGAGAGAGAGGCGATCGCGGTCGTCGTCAGGCCCGGAATGGCCACCGAACTGATCGCGGCCGCATCGGCTGCCGAGAGAACCGCCAGATCGTCCGTTCCGAATGCCGCGATCTGTCCCGCGCTCAGCGCGCGAACCTGCACGGGCGTAAGGGCCTCGATCTGGGCGGTCGTAAGCGCCCCGATCTGGTCGGTCGTAAGCCCGCTCATGCCGATGGACGAAAGCGATGCGACCTGCGACGTGGAGAGGGCCAGTATATTCGCCGTTCCGAGCGCGGTGACATGCTCGGCATCGAACAGCCGCAGCTGGGCGGGCGTAAGGGCCGCGACCTGCGTCGAGGACAGAGCCGCAATCTGGCCGCTGCTGAGAGAGGGGATCACCGACGTGTTGAACGAGGCGATCTGCTGCGGCGACAGCGAGGCGAAGGTTTCGGCACTCACGCCGACCACAGCGAAGCGGTTGATGGCCGAAATGTCGTCCGTGGAGAAGGTGGAGATCCGCGCCGCGCCGAGGGCTGCAAGATGCTGCGAGTTCAGGTTGCGCACCTGGGCACTGCTCAACGCCTCCGCCTGCGCGGTGGAGAAGGCGGCAAACTGCGTCGCCGTCATGCTGGGAATGCCGGCCGTGGGGAGAGCGGCCACCTGCGCGCTGGTGAGCGCGCTGAGAGCGGCGGTGGTCAGTGCTCCCAGCAGGTTGCTTCGGAATGCGCCGATCTCTTCCGGCAGGAAGACCGCGAGGTCTTCCGGTCCGAGGGCTGCGATCTGCGGCGTGTTCAGCAGACGAACCTGGGAGGCATTGAGCGCTGCCGTTTGCGCCGTCGACATGCCGGCAATCGCGCTCGCCGACAGGGCCGTGATGGCTTCCGTCGAGATGGCTGCGACCTGCGTCTCCGTAAAGGCCGTCACCAGCCCGTCGGGCATCACGGCAAGCTGCTGCGCGCGCAGCGCGCGGATCTGGTTTGCGGTAAGGGCCTGAACCTGCGCCGTGGTCAGCGATGCAAGCTGCGTCGGCGTCAGCCCGGCAATCGCGCCCGTGCTCAGCGCCGCAATCTTGTCGCTGGTCAGCGTCGCCAGGCTGCTGGCCGAAAGACCGGAAATGTTGCGGCTTCCGAGCGCGGCGATGTCATCGGTCGAAAAGGTCGCAACGTCCTGCGGCCCCAGGGCACTCAGCTGGCTTGCCGACATGGTGCGGATCTGGCCCGGCTGCAGCGCCTCTGCCTGCACGGTGGAAAAGCCTTGCAGCTGCCCGGCCGTCAGCGCCGCGACCTGTTCGGAGCTGAAGCTCTGGATGTCGAGACCGTCGAGGACCGCGATCTGGTCGAGGGTGAGGCCGACGATCGAACCCTGCGCGATGGCGCGAAGCTGCTGGCTGGAAAGGACGTTGACGTCCTCGACATCGAGAGCCGCGATCTGCGCCGACGAGAGCACATTGACCTGTCCCGTGGAGAGCTGCGACACATCTTCTGTGGTCCAAGCCTGAACGGCCGCCGTGGAGAGCGACCGGATCTGGGCCGTGCTCAGGGAAGAGATGGTTGAGCTCATGCGCGACATCCTCGACTGTGCGATGCCCGCTTGCAGCGTCCTGCCGCCGGGCCCTGGCGTCCGATCCGGCGCGATGCGCATCGCTGGCCTTCGAACGCCGCCAGGGCACGAAGATCATCCCCGCGCGAGACGGACTCCGGGCTTCTGGCGTGACAACCCTAAGGCGGATGCCTTGCCCGAGCCTGTTGTCTGCCGGAGCATTGACCGCGCGCGGTGCGGGCTTCAGTCGAACATGCTGCCGGCCTCGGCGATGAGCTCGTGCAGGAAGCTGGCGACGGCGCGCACACGCACCAGATCGCGGGCGCTTTCGTGGTAGGTCGTCCAGTAGGCGCGGCGAATGGTGATGTCCGGCAGAAGCCGTACCAGTTCGGGCACGCCCTTTGCGATGTAGTTGTGCAGGATGCCGATGCCGGCGCCGGAGCGCACAGCCTCCGTCTGGCCCGTCGCGCTCGAAATCTCGAAACCGGCATTCCAGCTGCGCAGCACCTCGGATGAAAAGTCGAGGGAGGGCGTGAAGATCAGGTCTTCCACATAGCCGATCCGCCGGTGGCTCTTCAGCGCCTCTATCGTCTCTGGCCGCCCGGCTTCGGCAAGATAGTCGGCAGACGCATAGAGGCCGAGCGTGTAGTCCACGAGCTTGGAGGAAACGAGCCGACCCTGTTCGGGCCGCTCCAGCGTAATGGCGATGTCGGCCTCGCGTTGCGACAGCGAGAAGGAGCGGGGCACCGGCACGAGCTGGATCTTCAGCTCCGGATAACGCGCCGTCAGCCGTCCGAGCCGCGGTGCCAGGAAGGACACGCCGAAGCCGTCCGGCGCGCCGATGCGCACCGTGCCGGCCACCGCCGCATCAACCCGCCCGATGCTCGCCTGCGCGGCCAGCATCTCCGCCTCCATTCGCTCGGCCGCCGCAAGAAAAACCTCCCCCTCCGGCGTCAGGTCACAGCCATTGGTGCGGCGAATGATGAGGCGGGTGCCGAGCTGCTCCTCCAGCGCCGACATGCGGCGCGACAGGGTGGCGTGGTTCAGCCCCAGCCGGCGCGAGGCGGACAGAAGTTGCCCGCTGCGGGCCACCGCAAGAAAGATGCGCACATTGTCCCAGTCCATCAGCGGATGCCCGACCAATTGACGGTCTTCTCAACCGAGGCAAGCCAGGTTGCGCACAACGGTTCCTCCAGCCGATCTCCCCCCGTGCGGGGGAGATGCCCGGCAGGGCAGAGGGGGGTAAAGCCGCACCCGAAGTTTCCCGACATCCTGCACCTCCTGAACATCAATTCATGCACAACGGATGCGTAAATCATCGCATTGTCCTGTGCAAATAAAAGCGCATACTGCCGCCATCACAAAAGGGAGGCACCCCATGTACGAACTCGGTCATTTCATCGACGGCAAGCGCGTCGCCGGCACCAGCGGCCGCACGGCCAATGTCTTCAATCCCGCCACCGGCGAGGTCCAGGCAACCGTCGCGCTCGCCTCGGATGCCGAGATTGCGGCCGCCGTCGCCAGCGCAAAGGCCGCGCAGCCGAAGTGGGCAGCCATGAACCCGCAGCGCCGTGCGCGTGTCTTCATGAAGTTCGTCCAGCTGCTGAACGAAAACATGGAGCCGCTGGCCGAAATGCTGTCGCGCGAGCACGGCAAGACCATCGAGGACGCCAAGGGCGACATCGTGCGCGGCCTGGAAGTCTGCGAATTCGTCATCGGCATTCCGCATCTCGCCAAGAGCGAGTTCACCGAAGGCGCCGGCCCGAACATCGACATGTATTCGATCCGCCAGCCGGTCGGCATCGGCGCGGGCATCACGCCCTTCAACTTCCCGGCCATGATCCCGATGTGGATGTTCGCGCCCGCCATTGCCTGCGGCAACGCCTTCATCCTCAAGCCCTCCGAGCGTGATCCGTCCGTGCCGCTGCGTCTGGCTGAACTGATGATCGAGGCTGGCCTGCCGGAAGGCGTGCTCAACGTCATCAACGGCGACAAAAGCGCCGTGGACGGCCTGCTGACCCACCCGGATATCGGGGCGATCTCCTTCGTCGGTTCCACGCCGATTGCCCGCTACGTCTACGGAACGGCGGCCATGAACGGCAAGCGCGCGCAGTGCTTCGGCGGCGCCAAGAACCACATGATCATCATGCCCGATGCCGATCTCGACCAGGCCGCCAACGCGCTCATGGGTGCGGGCTACGGCTCGGCCGGCGAGCGCTGCATGGCGATCTCGGTCGCTGTTCCCGTCGGTGAGGAAACCGCAAACCGCCTCGTCGAAAAGCTGATCCCGATGGTGGAGAGCCTGCGCGTCGGACCCTACACCGACGAAAAGGCCGACATGGGCCCGGTCGTTACGAAGGAAGCCCAGACCCGCATCAAGAGCCTCATCGACCGCGGCGTCGAGGAAGGCGCAAAGCTCCTGGTCGATGGCCGCAATTTCTCGCTGCAGGGCTATGAGGACGGCTTCTTCGTCGGCGGCTGCCTGTTCGATCACGTGACGCCCGAGATGGACATCTACAAGACCGAAATCTTCGGCCCGGTCCTCTCCGTCGTCCGTGCCAAGAACTATGAAGAAGCGCTCGACCTGCCGATGAAGCACGAATACGGCAATGGCGTTGCCATCTACACCCGCGACGGCGATGCCGCCCGCGATTTCGCCAGCCGCATCAACATCGGCATGGTCGGCGTCAACGTGCCGATCCCGGTTCCGCTCGCCTACCATTCCTTCGGCGGCTGGAAGTCCTCCTCCTTTGGCGACCTCAACCAGCACGGCACGGATTCGATCAAGTTCTGGACCCGCACCAAGACGGTCACCTCGCGCTGGCCCTCGGGCATCAAGTCCGGTGCTGAATTCGTCATGCCGACCATGAAGTGAAATCGGTCCGGCGATCCGGCCGGATTTGGTTGCAATCGGAAGGGGTGCGCTGCCGGCGCGCCCCTTTTTCGTTGTCAATCCGATGGATGGCATGGCTTGACCCCTGTTTAAGGATCATTGAAGGTTCGCGGCTGAATGCATGGGCAAAGCCGGTATCCCGACCGTCTTCGCCGATGCCGTCGAGACCGGAAAGACAGGAGTACCCCATGACCGTCGTAGACAGCGCTGAGCAGCCCGTGGCCGCAACCAGTCCGACAGAAGCGTTTCACCGGCTATCCTTCACGGGAAGCGGCAAGGAATATTTCGGCATCTGGATCGTCAACATCTTGCTGACCATCGTCACGATCGGCATCTACTCGGCTTGGGCCAAGGTGCGCCGAAACCGCTACTTCTACGGCAACACCATGCTGCTCGGCCGCGGCTTCGAATACCACGCCCGCGGCGGACAGATCCTCATCGGCCGGCTCATCGTCTTCGGCTACTTCATCATCTACAACCTTGCCCTGTCGGTCTTTCCGATCGCCGGCCTCGTGCTCGGCCTGCTGATCCTGGTGGCGCTGCCCTGGCTCGTCATGCGCGGCCTGCGTTTCTCCGCCCGCGTCACCAGCTATCGCAACGTGCGCTTCAATTTCGTCGGCGGCGTCGGCGGCGCGTTCCTTGCCTTCCTGGTCGGCCCGGTCATTGCGGTGCTGACACTTGGTATTCTGGCGCCCGTCGCCAGCCGCTGGGTGGGCCGCTACGTCGGCAACAACCTGCGCTGGGGCAACAAGAGCTTCACGACGGAGCCGCCGCTGGGGCCGATCTACGGCACGTGGCTCGTCTCGGCGCTGATCGTGCTGCTCGGCCTCGCCATCCTGGCCGCCGGCGCCTTCCTGAATTCCGCCCTGGTGATTGCGGCGATCGACGGTGACGGGACGCTTCCGGCGGACATGCAGATGTCGCTGATCGGCACGGTCATCTTCGCCTACATCGCGATCTTCGTGACCTTCGGCGTTGCGAGCCTCGTCTACCGCGCCGGCGTGCGCAACGTCGTCTGGTCGGCGACCACCATGGAAGGTGGCCACCAGATCCACAGCGACATGCCCCGCTTCGGCTATGCCTGGGTGGCAATCAGCAACGTCATCCTGACGATCCTGACGCTTGGCTTCTTCCGGCCCTGGGCGGCCGTGCGGTTGGCGCGCTACACCTACGAACATACCGCGGTGCGCTTCAACGGACCGGTGGGCGACGTAATGGCGCCGCTCGAAAAGGACGGCAATGCCGTCGGTGCCGAGTTCGTCTCCTTCGAAGGCTTCGATTTTGGCTTCTGAGGCGGGCATGGTCGCGCAGGGAAGCTGGCACGCCGCAGGCTCAAGCCATGCCGTGCCGGCGCGCCTTGTGGCGGGCGGCGATGACAGCGTTGCCTGCGTGGCGGTCGGTGCGACGGACGGCGAGGGCGATGTCGCCCCGCTGGCTGCCGCACCCTTCACGCGTCTGGAAATCTGGGAGCGCATCGGCCGCCTGCCGCGCCGCATCGCCTTCCCGGATGGCTCGATCTTCGAAACGCCCGACAACGATGCCATCGATGCGCTGATGAAACGCCGCGGCCGGCGTGGCGTCAGCCTCGTCCACCGGCTGGAGCGCTTCCATCCGCGCCTCCTGCTGCTGGCCGCCGGCACCTTTCTGCTCGGCGGTGCCGTCTATCGCTACGCCCTTCCGCTTCTCGTCGAGCTCGCCGTCCTCGTCACGCCGCCGGTGGTGCCGGAAATCATGGCCACCAGCACGCTCGAAACCCTCGACCGCACGGTCTTCGACCAGACGACGCTCGACGCCGCCACGCGCGAGCGCCTGACGGCCGGTTTCCGGCAACTGGCCGCCGCGGGCGCGCGTGGTGTCGATGGCTACACGCTGAACTTCCGGGACGGCGGCGCCATCGGTCCCAATGCCTTTGCGCTTCCGGACGGCACAGTCGTCATGACCGATGAGCTGGTGAAGCTCGCCGATGGCGACGAGGACATGCTGCTCGGCGTTCTCGCCCACGAGATCGGCCATGTCGATCTCAAGCACAGCCTGCGCCAGCTCTACCGCGCCGCCGGCGTGGCCGGGCTCATCCTGCTCATTGCCGGCGACATCGGCTCGGGTGTCGAGGATCTGCTGACGCAGGGTGCTGGTCTCGTTGCGCTGTCCTACTCGCGCGAGGCCGAAAGCGAGGCCGACCGCTATTCGGTGACCCTGATGCGCGCGGCCGGCAAAGACCCCGCAGCCCTTGCCCGGTTCTTCGTCATTCTCTCGCGAAAGCTCGGCGATACCGGCAAGACCAGCATCCTCTCCACCCACCCTGGCACACCGGAGCGCCAGAAGGCCATCGAGGATCTGGCGAAAGGGGCGGGCGGAGCAAATTGAGCCCCGCCTTCTGGCAGGTCGGCGCAAACGTGCCATGCGCGCGTCAGGCACGCCTCGGCACTGGCGCCGCGGCAGTCACGACAGACTCTCGCGCGCCTCGACAAACGAAAAGGGCCCCGGATCGCTCCGGAGCCCTTGAAGATCCTGGCAATGCCGCCGCTTACTGCGTCGGGCCGTCATTGTAGCCGACCTTGTCGACCAGTTCGGAGGCCTTCTTGCGGTTGGCCGCGATTTCGGCCAGCGGCAGGCTGTCCGGCTTGATCTCGCCGAAGGACTTCACAATCGCCGACGGTTCGGCGCCCGGCATGACCGGATATTCGAACACCTGCTCGGCGTAGATCTTCTGCGCTTCGCCGGAGGCGAGGAATTCCATGAACTTCAGCGCGTTTTCCTTGTTCGGCGCGTTCTTGGCGAGCGCCATGCCCGACACGTTCACGTGCGTGCCGCGGTCCTTGGTGTTCGGGAAGAGAACCTTGATGGCGCCGGCCCAGTCCTTCTGTTCCGGTTCCTTGTCGTTGGTCATCATCAGGCCGACATAGTAGCTGTTGCCGAGCGCGATGTCGCATTCGCCGGCAAAGATCGCCTTGGCCTGGTCGCGGTCGCCGCCATCGGGCTTGCGGGCGAGGTTTTCCTTCAGCCCCGTCAGCCACTTTTCCGTCTCCGCTTCGCCGTGATGGGCGATCATCGATGAGATGAGACCGATATTGTAGGAGTGCTGGCCGTCACGCGTGCAGATCTTGCCCTTCCACTTGGGATCGGCCAGTTCCTCATAGGTGATGTCGTTCTGGGCGACGCGGTCCTTGGAAGCGTAGACCACGCGACCGCGGGTGGTCAGGCCGAACCAGTTGCCCTCCGGATCGCGATAGGCGGCCGGAATGTCCTTTTCGATCACGGCATCGCCGACGACTGGCTGGGTCACGCCGGCTTCCTTGGCTTCCGTCAGACGGCTGATATCGACCGTCAGGATCACGTCGGCCGGAGAGTTGGCACCCTCGGCCTGCAGGCGTTCCACAAGGCCCTTGTCGAGGAACAGCACATTCGTCTTGATGCCGGTGTCCTTGGTAAAGGCGTCGAGCAGCGGCTTGATCAGGTCAGGCTGGCGATAGGAATAGATATTGATCTCCCCATCGGCAAAGGCCGGCGCCGCAGCGCTGGCCAAGAGCGCCGCCAGACCGAAAACTTTCAATCCGCGCAGTGTGTCCCGCATGTCTCTCTCCGTTTGTATAAAACCTAACTTTCGCGCTCATCTTTAAGCGGAGGCCAATCCGGGCGTCAACAGGAAAACTTGAGTTGAAGGAGAAGTGATTTCGCTTTTGGAATTGTTCCAAACTGCAGAAGCGCCTATATCAGGGAACGAGACGGCCAAGGAGCGAGCGATGCGCCTCACCAAACAGACCAATTACGCGGTGCGGATGCTGATGTATTGCGCCGCCAACGGCGACAAACTGAGCCGCGTTCCCGAAATCGCCAAGGCCTACGGCGTTTCCGAACTCTTCCTGTTCAAGATCCTGCAGCCGCTCAACAAGGCCGGCCTCATCGAAACCGTGCGCGGCCGCAATGGCGGCGTACGTCTGCCGCGCCCGGCCTCCGAGATCAGCCTGTTCCAGGTCGTCAAGGTCACCGAAGACAGCTTCGCCATGGCGGAATGCTTCGAATCGGGCGAGATCGATTGCCCGCTGGTCGACAGCTGCGGGCTGAACTCGGCGCTGCGCAAGGCGCTCAACGCCTTCTTCGAGGTGCTGCAGCAATATTCGATCGACGATCTCGTCAAGGCCCGCCCGCAGATCAACTTCCTGCTCGGCCTGGATGAGCCCGTCGCCAAGCAGACGACGGCCGCCTAGGGCCAAAATCCGGGAACGCGCCTCTTTATCGCGTCGCGATCCTAATCCCGGATCACATATTCCCGCACGAGAAATTCCACCGCAGCCGGATCGAGCTCTGATTTGTCGATCCGGAAATCGACGCCATAATCCTCGAAGGCCTGGAAATAGGGATCGTCGAGCGATGACGAGATGACCCCGACCGGCCCGATGAAGCCTGCCTGACGCAGGGCCGGCACGCTTTCACGAAAGTCGACCGTCGGCATCAGCCTGTTGTCCATCAGCACGAGGCGAATGTCGTTGCTCTCGCGAATGAAGGCCAAAGCCTCGGCGATCGTCTCGCTGTAATGCAGCTCGATCGTATGGGTGGTCACCTTCGACGCGATCCGGCGCAGGATCACTTCTTCATTGCGATCGTCATCGACGAGCAGGATCTTGATCGTATCGGACATCAGGGTGTCGGTGCTCGGGGTGTGTGCAGTCATCGCGGTTTCCGGTCCGGAATCTGTATCGTCCAATCCCGATCGTTGCTCATTTTTCTGAAAAAGATATAGCTAAAGTTGATATTTGTCAGATCCCCTGCGGCCCGCGGACGGGATGCCGGATCATGCCGCACACCGGCGGCGCCGTGAAGCCGGTTCATTGGATGATTCTTTCCCGGATGGCCTTGGCGACCATCTGCGTGCGGTTCACGACGTTGAGCTTCTTCAGGATCGTCGCCGTGTGCGAGTTGACGGTATGCTCGGAAACCGAGACGATGAGCGCGATCTCGCTGGCGGTCTTGCCATAGGAGATCCAGCGGAGAATTTCCGTTTCGCGCGGCGTCAGCCCCATGCCGGCCTTGCTGGCCAGCGCCACGCGGTAGAAGAAGTCGAAGGCGCAGACCGTCTCGTAACAGAGGGCTGCAACCTGCGCCTGCGCAAGCTCTTCCTGATCGCCGAGATAGACGACACCGTAGCGGCTGCCCGATGTCGGGGCGGCGACCGGCACGCACATCATCAGGTCGAAGCCAAGCTGGCGAAGCAGGTTGCGCCCGGCATCCATGCCGGCATCCGATGGCGTCCAGATGGATGGAATGGCCGATGTCACCAGGCTCTCGTAGACGAGGGATTCGCTGAAGCGATGCCGCTTGTCATATTCCTCCGCCATCCCCGACGGCAGGTCGTGCAGGATGAGGCGGCCCGAAAGCAGGCTTGCATCGCTGTCATTGGTCAAATGAACGATACCGAAATGATCGAAGCCGTACCGCAGCGCCATGGCACGAAAGATGCGGAAGAAATCGACCCGGTTCAGGGCCTTGTCCAAATCCCGCTCAAGGTCGTACCGGCGGTGGTTCTTCAGAATACCTGCCACGTCATTCCCGCTCCCATCCCTTTCATCGAATGTACCGCGCAATATTTGTAAGGCAACGGCTACTTCTTGGAACCTGAACTTATTGCTGAGAAAACCGGGAGGCAATTGTCCGGCAAAAAAGAAAATTAGACTACCCTAACTTTGTCGTGAATTTTTTCCGCTTGGATAAATTTCGCCGGGCGGCTTCTTGCAAAGCGACAGCAAATGTCGTTCCATCCCGGCCTGACCGAGCAGGGGGACCTGTGCCGGCTCTGAACCAAAAGAAGCAAGAACAAACTGGGAAGCAATTCATGAAGAAGCTCACCACTCTCCTTGCCGCGACGGCTCTCGCGGGACTGATGGCTGGCACCGCCTGGTCGAAGACGCTGGTCTACTGCTCGGAAGGATCGCCGGAAGGCTTCGACTCCGCGCTCTACACCGCCGGCACGACCTTCGACGCCTCCTCGCGCACCGTCTACAACCGCCTCGTCGAATTCAAGAAGGGTTCGACCGAGGTCGAGCCGGGCCTGGCCGAAAGCTGGACCATTTCGCCGGACGGTCTTGAATACACCTTCAAGCTGCGTCCGGGCGTGAAGTTCCAGACGACCGACTATTTCACGCCGACCCGCGAGCTCAACGCCGACGACGTGATCTTCTCCTTCGAGCGCCAGTACAAGGCCGACAACGCCTGGAACAAGTACGTCGCCGGCGCCTCCTGGGAGTATTTCGCCGGCATGGGCCTGCCGGAGCTTCTGAAGTCGATCGAGAAGGTGGATGACCTCACCGTCAAGTTCGTTCTCAACAAGCCGGAGGCGCCTTTCCTCGCCAACCTCGGCATGGACTTCGCCTCCATCGTTTCCAAGGAATATGCCGACAAGCTGCAGGCCGACGGCAAGATGGAACTGATGAACCAGCAGCCGCTGGGCACCGGTCCCTTCACCTTCGTCGCCTACCAGGCCGATGCCGTGATCCGCTACAAGGCCAACCCGGACTACTGGGCCGGCAAGCAGCCGATCGACGACCTCGTCTTCGCCATCACCCCGGATGCCGCAGTTCGCGCCCAGAAGCTGAAGGCCGGCGAATGCCACATCATGCCCTATCCGAATGCCGCCGACGTGCCGGATCTCAAGAAGGATCCGAACCTGACGGTTCTCGAGAAGGAAGGCCTGAACGTCGCCTATCTCGCCTACAACACGACCCAGGCTCCCTTCGACAAGCCGGAGGTGCGCAAGGCGCTGAACCAGGCGATCAATAAGCAGGCGATCGTGGACGCCGTGTTCCAGGGCGCCGCCAAGGTTGCCAAGAACCCGATCCCGCCGACCATGTGGTCCTATAACGACAAGATCGAAGACGACAAGTACGACCCCGAAGCCGCCAAGAAGGCGCTCGAGGCTGCCGGCGTCAAGGATCTGTCGATGAAGATCTGGGCCATGCCCGTATCGCGTCCCTACATGCTGAACGCCCGCCGCGCGGCCGAACTCATGCAGGCCGACCTCGCCGCCATCGGCGTCAAGGTCGAGATCGTCACCCATGAGTGGGCCGAATATCTGAAGCTCTCCAAGGAGAAAGACCGCGACGGCGCCGTCATTCTCGGCTGGACGGGCGACAACGGCGATCCGGACAACTTCCTCGATACGCTGCTCGGCTGCGATGCGGTCGGCGGCAACAACCGCGCCCAGTGGTGCAACAAGGAATTCGAGGACCTCGTCACCAAGGCGAAGGAAACCTCCGACATTGCCGAACGCACCAAGCTCTATGAAGAGGCCCAGGTCGTCTTCAAGCGCGAGGCGCCGTGGAACACGATCGACCATTCCATCGAATCCGTTCCGATGAGCAAGAAGGTCTCCGGCTACCAGATGGACCCGGTCGGCGTTCACCGCTTCGACGGCGTCGATATCGCCGAGTAACCGACGGTCTTACACCATACACGCCGCAAAGAGCGTGTTGAGCCGGCGGCCCGACAAACACGGGCCGCCGGCTTTTCCCATAAAAACAGGGATGTTGGCTCCATGTTTCGCTTTCTTCTCGGACGGCTTGCCGTCCTGATCCCGACCTTCATCGGGGTCTCCATCATTGCCTTCTCCTTCATTCGCCTCCTGCCCGGCGATCCCGTGATGCTGATGTCGGGCGAGCGCGTGATGGCGCCGGAGCGCCATGCGGAGATCATGCACGAACTCGGCCTCGACCGGCCGCTTTACGTCCAGTATCTGGATTACCTCGGCAATCTCGTCACCGGCGATTTTGGCAGCTCCATCGTCACGAAGCGGCCCGTCTTCGACGATTTCATGCAGCTCTTCCCGGCAACGGTGGAGCTGTCGCTCTGTGCCATCATCCTTGCCGTGCTGCTCGGCGTTCCCGCCGGCGTGCTCGCCGCCGTCAAACGCGGGACATGGCTCGACCAGACCATCATGGGCACCGCGCTTGTCGGCTATTCCATGCCGATCTTCTGGTGGGGCCTGCTGCTCATCATCTTCTTCTCCGGCTATCTCGGCTGGACGCCCGTCTCGGGCCGCATTTCGCTGATGTACTTCTTCCCGCCCGTCACCGGCTTCATGCTGATCGACAGCCTGCTGTCCGGCCAGGCCGGCGCCTTCAAGTCGGCGGTCACCTATCTCATCCTGCCGACCATCGTGCTGGCCACCATCCCGCTCGCCGTCATCGCGCGCCAGACGCGCTCGGCCATGCTGGAGGTGCTCGGCGAAGACTATGTGCGCACGGCGCGTGCCAAGGGCATGTCGCCCTTCCGCGTCATCGGCGTCCATGCGTTGCGCAATGCCATGATCCCCGTCATCACCACGATCGGCCTTCAGGTCGGCGTACTGCTCGCCGGCGCGATCCTGACGGAGACGATCTTCTCCTGGCCGGGCATCGGCAAGTGGATGGTCGACAGCGTCTTCAAGCGCGACTACGCCGTCGTGCAGGGCGGGCTGATGCTGATTGCCGCCGTCATCATGTTCGTCAATCTCGCGGTCGATCTGCTCTATGGGCTGATCAATCCGCGCATCCGCAAGTAGGAGGTTCGCCATGGCCACCGTCGACACCGGCACCGTGCCCCCCTCCGGCCTTTCGGAGTTCTGGTACTATTTCTCGCGCAACAAGGGCGCCGTCATCGGGCTGGGGATCTTCCTCGTCGTGCTCTTCGTCGCCGTCTTCGCGCCCTTTGTCGCGCCGCATGATCCGAGCGGGCAGAACCGCGACATCCTGTTGCTCCCGCCGGTCTTCATGGAAGGCGGCCAGTGGGCCTTCCCGCTCGGCACCGATGCGGTCGGGCGCGACATCCTCTCGCGCCTCATCTACGGCGCCCGCTTCTCGCTCTTCATCGGCGTCGTGGTCGTCACGCTGTCGGTGCTCTCGGGCGTGCTGATCGGCCTCGTCGCCGGCTATTTCCGCGGCTGGGTCGATACGACCATCATGCGCGTCATGGATATCATTTTGGCCTTCCCGTCGCTGCTGCTCGCCCTCGTGCTGGTCGCGGTGCTCGGTCCCGGTCTCGTCAATGCCATGATCGCCATCGCGCTCGTCAACCAGCCGCATTTCGTGCGCCTGACGAGGGCGGCCGTGATGACGGAAAAGACCAAGGACTACGTCATCGCCTCGCAGGTGGCCGGTGCCGGCACGCTGCGGCTCATGTTCCTGACGATCCTGCCGAACTGTCTCGCACCCCTCATCGTGCAGGCGACGCTCGCCTTCTCCGCCGCCATCCTCGATGCGGCGGCGCTGGGCTTCCTCGGCATGGGCGCCCAGCCGCCGACGCCGGAATGGGGCACCATGCTCGCCGAAGCCCGCGAGTTCATCCAGCGCGCCTGGTGGGTCGTCACCTTCCCGGGCCTTGCCATCCTCATCACCGTTCTCGCCATCAACCTGATGGGCGACGGCCTGCGCGATGCGCTCGATCCCAAGCTGAAGAGGTCGTGATGCTCTGCACGCTGCTTCTTCAGAGCGGGGGAGGGGCCGTCGTCGCCGCGCTGATCGCGACGACGGTGGCGGCTGCCGGCTGGCTCGGAAAGAGCCTGATCGGCGGCATGCTCCACTATCTCGCCGTCTGGGGTGCTGAACTCGAGCGGCTGATTGCGCTGCGGGCCGAAGTGTCGGGAAACGTAAAGGCCCAGACGGCCTATGCGGACGACCGGCTCGTGGCGCGGCTGCGCCATCGCTACGAGACGGAGCCGGATTACCGTCACTTCATTCCGCTGGTTCGCGAAAACGCCGCCTTCGATCAGATCCGCAAGGACATCACCCGTCTGCCTGAGCAGCCGCTTCAGGCCGTGATCGACTATTACAAGGCCAGCGCCCAGTTCGACACGCTGCTCGCCGCCTTCGAAAGCGAACGCTACGAGGCGCTGGGCACCGATCGCAAGGTCGAGATTTTTGCCCAGGCCGTTGCCTCAGCCAAGATCGTGGTCTCGGAAGGAAACGTCACGCTGAACGCATTGAATGCCAGCATCGATCGGCGCCGCTTCTATCGCGGGCTGCTCGTCGCCTGCTCGATCGGGCTTGCGGTTCTGGCTGGCAGTTTCGGTCTGTCGCTGGCGCAAGGCCTTCCGGCTCTCACGCGGTGCCCGGCTGAGGTGCCAGGCGAGCCGGGCGCGCTGGCGCCGGGTCAGATCAGCGGTGGCAGAATGGGCGGTCTCATGGAAGGATCTCCTGTTAGCCCCGAACGTCCTGCATTCTATATCGTAATCGCGCATGCCGCAATCAACCGCGTGGGGGCATTGCCCCGCCTGTTGCCGGCCATGACGCCTCAAAAGGGGAGACACGCCTGATGTCCCTTCTCGAAATCAAGAATCTCGTCGTCGAGTTCGATACCGCCACCGGGCCCTTCCGGGCCGTCGATGGCGTGTCGCTGTCGGTCAATGCGGGTGAAGTGCTGGCGATCGTCGGCGAATCCGGCTCCGGAAAATCGGTCTCCATGCTGGCGGCCATGGGCCTTCTGCCCTGGACCGCGAAGGTCTCGGCCGATGTGCTGACCTTCAACGGCCGCGACATGCTGACCATGTCGGCCTCCGAGCGCCGCAAGATCATCGGCAAGGAGATCGCCATGATCTTCCAGGAGCCGGTCGCGAGCCTCAATCCCTGCTTCACCGTCGGCTTCCAGATCGAGGAGGTCTTGAAGCAGCACACCGATCTCGGCAAGAAGGCGCGCCATGACCGGGCAATCGAGCTCTTCAGGCTGGTGGGCATTCCCAATCCGGAAGATCGTCTCGCGAGCTTCCCGCACCAGATGTCGGGCGGCCAGTGCCAGCGCGTGATGATCGCCACCGCGCTTGCCTGCAATCCGAAGCTCCTGATTGCCGACGAGCCGACGACCGCGCTGGACGTGACGATCCAGAAGCAGATCCTCGATCTCCTGATGAAACTGCAGGCCGAGCATGGCATGGGCCTCATCATGATCACCCACAATATGGGCGTGGTGGCCGAAACCGCCGATCGCGTGATCGTGCAGTACAAGGGCCGCAAGATCGAGGAGGCGGACGTGCTGACCCTCTTCGAAAACCCGAAGAGCGCCTATACCCGCGCCCTTCTCTCGGCACTTCCCGACAATGCCACCGGCGATCGCCTGCCCACGATCGGCGAATTCCTGACCGACAAGGACATTTTCGAAGGAGCGGTGCGATGACCCCGGTGCTCGAAGCCAGAAACCTCGTGCGCGACTATCACGTGGCCGGCAGCCTCTTTAAGCCCGCGCGCACGGTTCACGCCGTCAAGGGCGTCAGCTTCACGGTGGAGCAGGGCAAGACGCTCGCCATCGTCGGCGAAAGCGGCTGCGGAAAATCGACGCTGGCCCGCATGGTCACGATGATCGATGCGCCGACGGCCGGCGAGATGTTCGTCGATGGCCAGAAGGTGGATATCGCCACGCAGGCCATGACGCCGGAGTTGCGTCGCAAGGTGCAGATCGTTTTCCAGAACCCCTATGGCACGCTGAACCCCCGCAAGAAGATCGGCGACATCCTCGGCGAGCCGCTGGTCATCAACACCGCCCTATCCGCCGCCGACCGCAAGGACAAGGCGATGGCGATGCTGAAGAAGGTGGGTCTGGAGGAGAAGCATTACGCGCGCTACCCGCACATGTTCTCCGGCGGCCAGCGCCAGCGCATCGCCATTGCCCGGGCGCTCATGCTCAATCCGCGCCTGCTGGTTCTGGACGAGCCGGTCTCGGCCCTCGATCTGTCGGTGCAGGCGCAGGTCCTGAACCTGCTTGCCGACCTCCAGGACGAGTTCAGCCTCACCTATGTCTTCATCAGCCATGATCTGTCCGTCGTGCGCTATATCGCCGACGATGTCATGGTCATGTATTACGGCGAGGCGGTCGAATATGGCAGCCGCGATGCCGTCTTCTCCGATCCGCAGCACGCCTATACCAGGACGCTGTTTGCCGCGACCCCGCGCGCCGATGTCGAGAGCATTAGGGCGCGGCTTGCCCGCAAGTCCGCCGCCTGACCGGCGCGCGCGACTGGCTGCGTCTCGGCGTCGCTGTCCGTCATCGGCTGTTTGCCTGTGGGCAAGGCCGGCGCGGCGCGCCTCGACCAGTCGCGGCAGTTTGCATTGACGGCGGAATCCGCTAGAGGAGCGGCAGCCGGGCAAAAGCGCCCGGCGCCGCCACCCGGACGGACGCGCGCACCAGCCGCCGGCCGCCGAAAACCGCACCATTCGCGTGGTCCCGGAGCCAGCCGGTCCCGCGCCGAGCAGGAAAAAACCATGTCCATCACGCGCTATGAAGTCGGCCCCCGCATGAGCCAGGCCGTTGTCCACAACGGCATTGCCTACCTCGCCGGCCAGGTCGGAGAAGCCGGCCATGACGTCGCAACCCAGACCGCGCAGGCTCTGGCAGAGGTCGATCGCCTGCTCGCGCTCGCCGGCACCGACAAGACCAAGATCCTCACCGCCCAGATCTGGCTCGCCGACATCGCCGATTTCGCCAAGATGAACGCCGTCTGGGACAAGTGGGTGCCCGCCGGCCACACGCCTGCCCGCGCCACCGGCGAATCGAAGCTCGCAGCCCCGGAATATCTGGTGGAAGTCATCGTCGTCGCCGCCATCTGAGGCTGACAGCGACGGAAATGAGAAAGGGCCCGCCGACTGGTGGGCCCTTTCGATTCACCGGTCATTGCTCCGTTGGAAGAGCGCCTCCCGGCTTCAGTTTCCGATGCGCGCCACGCCGGTCTGGCCGTTATCGCGCACCCATTTGACCTTGCCGGGTTCGGTGCGGCTGAGTTCGAAGCACATCGGCGCGCCGTCATACCAGACGTTGAACTGCTGGCAGAGGCGGTCGCCGTCGATCCACCATTTGCCCTTGTCCTTCGGGGCGATGAACTTGCCGAGGCCGAGCGCCTGTCCGTCGCCGTCGACGACGCCATTGGTGCGATAGTTCAGCGGAAACTCTCCGCCGACCGGCGCGGCGAGATAGATGGTCCGACCCACAATGTCGCGGCGGATGTCTTCGGCGCTCAGCCGCCCGGTGTCGGCATGGGCGCTTGCGGCCAGCATGGAGGCGAGGGCACCTGCGGAAAGCAGGGCATGAAGCAGGGTCTTCTTCATCGGTGTTCTCCGTGTTCACGTGCGTGTCGGGTCATCCGGGGTTTCGGCAGCCCGCAATGCTGTCATTTGATCCGGGATACGCGCAGAAACGATTGCGGATCACTGAAAGTTTCGTGACAGTTGATATTTTCCCGACAAAGGCCGCCAGTGGCAGGGAGGAACGGGAACCATCCGTTCTGCCGTGCGTTTAAGGGCATCTTCATACATTACAGCACTCAGGAGGATGCCCCATGCTCTACTGGATTCCCCGGATCATGCTCGCCATTGTTGCCGCTGCGATCCTCGTTTTCGGCCTTGTGCCCGACAGCGTCTCTGGCATTGCCAACATCCTTCTTGTCATGCTCGCCGGCGCTGGCGCGCTGTCGCTGACGCTGGCGGTCTTTCCGCCGGAAGAACAGCGCTGACCGTCGCTGCGGTGCGGGTACCCGGGCGCTGATCGGCGAGACGAAAGCCGATTGGCGCTCCGGCTTTTGTGCCGCAGCCCAATCCTGCCGGTCCGCGTTTCAAAGCGGCGGGATAACGCTCAGGCGCAATGATCAATGAGGGGTAGTCCTCCGACGGGCATCAGGCCGGTGGAGGCGAGGGGATCAAGATGAATTTGATGAAGCGGTTGCGCGGCGGGCGGCCCGTTCCGGCAAGTGGTCTGGAGCCGGAAACGGCACCGGAGACGCCTTCCAGACGGCAGGTAACCATCCGGCGCGACGGCTTCGACTACGCCGTCATCTGGTCGATTATCGGCCTTTTCGTGCTCGCGGCTTCGGCAGCTGTCTACACCATGAAGCCTGTGTTGATGCCGGTCACCATGGCCGTCGTCGTCGGAACGGTGCTGGGCGCGGCGGCCGACAGGCTGGGTCGCTTCGGCATTCCCCCGGTACTGGGTGGCCTGACCCTCGCTCTGCTCCTGGCATCCGTCACACTGTTTCTCGTCAACCGCCTCGCCGACCCCGTCGCCAACCTCTTCACCCAGGCGCCGCAAATCCTCGAAGGCACGTTGCAGCGGCTTCAGCCACTGCTCGGGCGGGTCCGCCTTTGGGAATTGACGGCGGGAAGCGGCGGCGATGACAAGGTCATGACCGACATGGTCATGCAGCATGCGGGCACGGTGGTCAGTTTTGCCGCGAGCGGCGTGACGCCCGCCATCATCCAGATTCTGGTTTTCATCGCCGCGCTCGGCCTCTTCCTCATCGGCCGGGTCGAGCTGCGCAAGACCCTGATCATGGCAAGCGCCCATCGCGAGCGGCGCCTTGCGGCCATCCGCATCATGAACGCCATCGAGGCGGCGCTTGGCTTCTACTTCTCCACGGCCAGCCTGATGTATGCAGCGCTTGGCGTCGTCACCATGGGCATCGCTTTCGTCGGCGGGCTGGCGCTCGCGCCGATCTGGGGCTTTTTCGCCTTTCTCTCCAGCTTCGTGCCCTATCTCGGCGTCACCGTGATGACGCTGGCGCTGGCCGCCGGCGGCCTGATGACCCATGATGCGCTGCTGATCGCGCTTTTGCCGGCCATCGGCTTCTTTCTTCTGCATCTCGTCATGGAAAACCTTCTGATGCCGTCGATCCTCGGCAGCCGGCTGGAGGTTAACCCCTTCATCATCTTCACGGCCATCATCTTCTGGACCTGGATGTGGGGTGCGGTCGGCGCCATGCTCGCCATGCCGCTCTGTCTGATCGCGATGACCATCTTTGAAGAGGTGCGCCCGAAGCCACCGGAGCGCCAGCTGCCGGGCTGAGGCAGGCGAATTCGTTCACGAAAAAACCGGCCCCGCGAGAGGCCGGTTTTCGTGTCTTGAACGCGGCTTGAAGCGTCACGCCGATCAAACCCGATCTGCACTTCAGGCCACCTTGGCCGAAGCGCAAACCGGCGCCTTCAGGCTTGCGCCGTCTTCGCATTCTCATCGAAGAACAGAGCCTGGCTGATCAGCGCCCGCACCATGTCCGGGTTGAAGGGCTTGGTCACCAGGAACGCAGGCTCCGGCTTCTCGCCTGTCAGCAGCCGTTCCGGAAACGCCGTGATGAAGATGACGGGGATCGTCGCCGATGTCAGGATGTCATTGACCGCGTCGATGCCGGAGCTGCCGTCGGCGAGCTGGATATCGGCCAGCACCAGCTTCGGCTGCGTCCGGGTGAAAAGATCGACCGCCTCGGTATGCGTGCGCGCAATGCCCACCACATTGTGGCCGAGCCCGCGCACGAGGTCTTCGATGTCGAGCGCGATCAGCGGTTCGTCCTCGATGATCATGACCGTGGTCGCCACCTGTTCCTTGATGGCGCGGGCGGCACCGTCAAGCTGAGCCTCCACGGCCTCCAAGCTCTCGTCCAGAATGAGCGCCGCCTCGGCTGCGCTGAAACCTTCGACAGACACCAGCAGGAAGGCCTTGCGTGTTTCCGGAGACATGCGGGCGAGATTGACGGAAGCCTTCTGCTCCCAGCCGAAGGGCGAGGAGACGGCCGGCTCCTCGATCGACAGCGTCGGAAACACCCGGCAGAAGAGCTGGAACGTGTTGATGCGGTCGTCGGAATGCGTGGGAAACAGGCCGATATCGGCAATCAGCGCTTCCAGCACCCCGGCCACATAGGCGTCTCCCACCGTCTGCGACCCTGTCAGGGCGCGGGAAAAGCGGCGCAGATAGGGGAGGTGGGCGGCAATACGCATAGAAAGTGACATTTTGTCTGTCCTCGCCTAGACATCTTTATGATCTTCAAAACAATCGATGTCATGATCCGCCGCGGATCACTTCAAATCGTTTTGACCATGTTTTGGTGGCGAAGGAAAGTTGGTTTGAACGCCGTTTTCCACCCTGCGCCGAAGCCGGCGTGGAAGGGCTGGAGCGTGCGGGCCAGGTCGCAAAAGGACCGGGAACAATGCCGCCCTTGAGATGTTGGCAGGCGTGATGCAAAAGCGAAGGGGACGAAAGGAGCCAGCAGCATGACGGACAGCAACGGCAGGCCTCGCGCAGGTTCGATCCCGGCGGGCAAGACGGGCGCGGACACGATCTTCCCGCCAGGCGACGCCAATCGCGACATCGCGCTGCGCCTCAAGGCCCTCTATGACGACGTCGAAAACCAGCCGATTCCGGACATGTTTCTCGACCTCCTGGAAAAGCTGGACGCAGCCGAGGCTGCCGGGCGCAAATCCTGACGAGGCGGCGCTATCCGCCATGCCGATCCGATTATCGGCCCATAAAAAACCCCGGAAGCGACTGCTTCCGGGGTTTTTGCTTAGTCCCTTCGGACCGATCAGCAGGCGTCGACGTAGCGGCGGCCGTAGCGATCGCGGTAGTAGCAGCGGCCCGGCTCGTTGGCATTGCCGATCAGCGCGCCGGCGACACCGCCGACAGCGGCACCGACGGCAGCACCGCGCACGTTACCCGTCACGGCGCCACCGATGATGCCGCCCGAGACGGCACCGATGCCGGCGCCCCGTTCGGTCTGGCTGCAGGCTGCCAGCGGCAGGATAAGGGCGGAGACGAGGAGGATTTTCTTCATGTTCGGGTTCCTTTCAGGACGCGACGAGGGTTGAGCAGGCACTTCCGGGTAGTTTCACTGTGGGCTTAGATGCGGCCCATCAGAATGAGGATAAGCAAAATCACGACGACAAGGCCGAGACCACCCGAGGGACCATAGCCCCAGGAGCGGCTGTGGCCCCAGGTGGGCAGGGCGCCGATCAGCAAGAGAACGAGAATGACGAGAAGGATGGTTGACATGCGGTACGCTCCCTATGCTCCGGCTTTGAAACTCTTGTGCCGGCATCGTTTCTTGCCGCAATAACGATCCATCAAGGAATTTGTTCCCGCACGGCCACAATCACGTCAACTTTCGGTCTGCAGCCCTCGCGCGCTGTTGAATCGCGCGCCGTCCGCGCGCGGAACCTCTGTCTCGCCTGCAACGTTTGAACGGCAAATCCCTGATGTGGAGAGCCGCCATGGAACACGTTGCAGCCATTCTCCTTCTTGTCGCCTGCGGTGAGTCCAACCTCGATTGCCGCGAAATACCTGCCCCGCTCGAAGCCTACGAGACTGTCGCCGATTGCCGTGCCGACCTGCCGGCGGCAAGCCGCGAGGCGTCACGTCTTGCGCCGCGCATCCACGGCGCCTGCGTCAGCATCGATCCCGCCATGATCTACGACAATCTCGAGATCGTCTGGGACGTGACGCCGGCCGGAAAGCTCGATGTCTCCGTCAAGGTCGATCACCCCGCCATCGTAGCGCATGCGGACCACGCCGTGCCGCGGGCAACCGCGCTGTCGAAATAGACGGCCGGCCGGCGCAGAAGCCCGCAAAAGAAGAGCCGGGGCGCCGCGTCGATGATGCCCCGGCTCTTTTTCTATCCATGTGCCGCGCGATCCGGCGAGATCGTTGAGGGGCTTCTGAAGCCCTTCAATGATCCCGCGGCTTGCGGTTCTTGATTTCCGCGTCGGCAAGACGTCCCAGCAGGCCTTCGAAGTCCACCACGGCCTGGCCGTCCGTGCTCTCGGACATCAGATGGCGCAGCGTGTGCGCGATGGGTGCATTGCCGCTCTCCGTGCGCGACACGGGGCGTCCGGCTTCGACAGCCGATTTCCATATCTGTTTGACGGGCAGGGCCATGATCATTCGCCTTCAACACTGTTACCGATACGTGATTGACTGCTTCTTCTTTCATCTTGGTAGCCGCTCAACGTATCCCCGGGGACGATGGTTCCCGCATGCCTGCTCTGCATGTGCCGAACAGGGTCAAATGCCGTCGATCATGGTTAAGTATGCGTTAATTTAAGATGGAAGAGGGATATGGGGCAGCCGTTCAAAAAGAATAGAGCGACGGGAAGCCGGAACAAAATGCCGCAGCCGGCGTTTTGCTGTCATCAATTACGGACCCCAAGGAGAAACACATGCTTTACTACGCTCTCGTCTTCCTCGTCGTGGCCATTATTGCCGGTGTACTCGGCTTTGGCGGCATTGCGGGCGCTTCGGCCGGCATTGCGCAGATCCTCTTCTTCCTGTTCCTGGCCTTCCTGGTCATCTCGCTCGTCGTCGGTCTTTTCCGCCGGGCGTAAGGGCCTGATAGCAACAGACGGATGTCTGGCAAGGGGCGGTGCGACAAGCACCGCCCCTTTTGCATGGCGTCATTGCGGGACACCCGCTTGCGGCGTTCTGAAGCCTTGGCTAATCATGGCCGCATGTTTCGCACCTGCACAATGATGGCCGGGACCCATGAAATCGCTCGAACTCCTTGTTGAACGCATTATCCTGTCCAGCCGCTGGCTGCTCGTCATCTTCTACCTCGGTCTTGTCGCCGCGCTCGGCATCTACGCCGTGTCCTTCCTCTTCAAGCTGTGGAAGGTGGCGGCGCAGATCTTCGTCTACGACGAAGCCGACATGATCCTTGCCATGCTGGGCCTGATCGATGCCGCGCTGGTCGCGAGCCTCATCGTCATGGTGATGATCTCCGGCTACGAGAACTTCGTCAGCCGCTTCGACGAGGGCGAGAAGGAGGGGGAAGTCTCCTTCCTCGGCAAGCTCGACGCCGGCAGCCTGAAGATCAAGGTCGCCTCTTCGATTGTCGCCATCTCCTCGATCCATCTCCTGCAGATCTTCCTCAACACCCAGCAGTACACGGCCGACCGGCTGATGTGGGCAACGATCATGCATCTGGCCTTCGTCGCCTCTGCCGTGTTGCTCGGCTATCTCGAGCA
This sequence comes from Rhizobium sp. SG2393, assembly GCF_042610495.1. Lineage (NCBI taxonomy): Bacteria > Pseudomonadati > Pseudomonadota > Alphaproteobacteria > Hyphomicrobiales > Rhizobiaceae > Rhizobium > Rhizobium sp. SG2393. Next base: position 28,395 of record NZ_JBHGAP010000008.1, on the reverse strand, counting down.
GATCATGGCGAAGCTGAAGAAATAGACGACCGCCGTGGCCGCGCCGGCCCGTGCTGGGCAGGCGCGTTGGAAGGGAAACCATCATGAAGACAGACGTCATCGTCCTTGGCGCCGGCATTGTCGGCATTTCCACCGCGATCCACCTGGCCCGGCGCGGAAAGAATGTCGTGCTCGTCGATCGCCGCGGCGCCGGCGAGGAGACCTCCTTCGGCAATGCTGGTCTCATCCAGCGCGAGGGCGTGTTTCCCTATGGCTTCCCGCATGATTTCGGTGCGCTGTTCCGTTACGCGCTGAACAACACGATCGACGCGCATTATCATGTGCGCGCGCTGCCCGGCCTCATTCCCTTTCTCGCGCGCTACTGGTGGCACTCCGGCTTCACCCAGCATCAGGCCATCGCGCGGCTCTATGCGCCGCTGATCGAAAACTCCGTCACCGAACATGCCGATCTCATCAACGCTGCCGGCGCCGGCCATCTCATTCGCCATGATGGCTGGATGAAGGTGTTTCGTACCGAAAAGGCCCGCGACGCCGCCTATCGGGAAGCCGAGCGCCTGTCCGCCGGTTTCGGCGTCAGCCACCAGAAGCTGTCCACCTCCGAACTCAAGACCATCGAGCCGGGCATCCGGGCCGAGCTGGTCGGCGGGCTGCGCTGGAGCGATCCCTGGTCCATTCGCGATCCTCACAGCCTCAACAAGGCCTATCTCGCCTATTTCGAATCTCTGGGCGGTCGCCTCGTATCCGGCGATGCCGCGACGCTGGAACACGTTCTGGAAGGGGCCGGCTGGCGCGTCGCCACGCCGGAGGGGCCGGTCGAGGCGCTGGAGGTTGTCGTTGCCCTCGGCCCCTGGGCAGATACAGTGACCCGCAAGCTCGGCTATCGTTTCCCGCTCGCCGTCAAGCGCGGCTACCACATGCATTACGGCACCGCCGACAATGCGACCCTGAACAACTGGGTGCTGGATGCCGAAAAGGGCTATTTCCTCGCGCCCATGCTGCGCGGCATCCGCCTGACGACCGGCGCCGAATTCGCCCATCGCGATGCGCCGAAGACGCCCGTGCAGCTCACCCGCGCCGAACGCGTTGCCCGCGAATTCTTCCCGCTCGGCGAACGCCGGGATCCGGAGCCTTGGATGGGCGCGCGCCCCTGCACGCCTGATATGATGCCAATTATCGGCAAGGCCCCCCGCCACCAGGGCCTCTGGTTCGCCTTCGGCCATGCCCATCACGGCATGACGCTCGGCCCCGTCACGGGACGCGCGCTTGCTGAAGTCATGACGGGAGAAAAGACGGTGATCGACCTCGCGCCCTACCGGCCGGAACGCTTTCTGGCATAAATAAAATCCACGACAAAAAGCCGCGCCTGATCGGGCGCGGCTTTGTCGTTCCATCGGCCTGAGGTTACTGGCCGTTGCTAAGCGGCTGTCCCTGGCCACTGGTGGCCGGAGCGGTGTCCGTCGGCGTGGTGCCCGTGGTCGGTTCCGTGGTGGAAGCCGGGGGCGTGGTGGTCGTCGGAGCCGTGTCCTGCGGCGTCGTGCCGGTGGTCGGCTGCGCAGCGTCATTGGTGGCCGGCGGGGTCGTCGTGGGCTGTGCGCCCGTGGACGGGACCGTGCCGTTGTCGGTTGAGGCGGCGGGCGGTGTCGTCGTCGTCGACTGCGTGTCGGTCGCGGCCGGCTGGGTTGCCGTGTCGCTTTGGGTCGCGACTTCCGCCGGATACCAGGCGATCAGCGCCAGGATGAGACCGGCGGCCAGCACCACGAGGATCGGCCAGCCACTGCGCCCCGGGCGCGTCTCCACGGCGTTGTAGACGTTGTTTTCAACGGGGCGCTGCGCCGTGTCGCCCGGAATGCGGCGATCAATCGGCGCGCCCGTAACGGGGTCGATCGTGGTGCGGACTTCCTCGGCGGCGAGGCGGTCACGACGGTCCTTGTCGGGCCTGACATGCTCGTTCATCGGATGTCTCCTCTGTTCGTGGACGGCCTCATGCCGTTCCCTTGAACGGCGTCATGCCGTTCTCCTGTGACAGCCAACGTGCAATTCCGGCCATTGTTCCCGATCTTGTGATGCAAAAAGGTGCAGCCCGGCGTCTTTACAGGCTCCCATCACCCTGCAACATGGCGCCGCCGGACGCCGGCATCGGGAGGAAAGACCATGGCAGGATATACGAGCGACCTCTTCAACAGCGGCCATTTCGTCGGCCGTGTGCACCGTCCGGATCGCGCCGGGCCGGCACTGGTAGCGCTCCGCGCCGGCCGCGTTATCGACATCACCACGCGCGCCCACCCCACCATGCGCGACCTGCTCGAAACCGACGATCCCGTGGCGGTTGTCGATGCCGCCGATGGCGAGGATCTGGGCGCTATCGACGATCTGCTGGCCAGCGCCTTCGAGACCGCAGGCGACCCAAAGCGCCTGCACCTCCTTGCCCCGTGTGATCTCCAGGCCGTCAAGGCCTGCGGCGTCACCTTCGCCCGCTCCATGATCGAGCGTGTCATCGAGGAAAAGGCGGCGGGCAATGCCACGCTCGCCGCATCGATCCGCACCCGCGTCACCGCCATCGTCGGCGACAGCCTTCGCGACCTCAAGGCCGGTTCCGAGGAGGCCGCCCGCGTCAAGGCGACGCTGATCGAGGAGGGCGTCTGGTCGCAATATCTGGAGGTCGGCATCGGCCCGGATGCGGAGGTCTTCACCAAGGCGCCGGTTCTCTCCGCCGTCGGCCATGGCGCCAGCGTCGGCCTGCATCCGGTGTCCACCTGGAACAATCCAGAGCCGGAAATCGTGCTCGCCGTCGACAGCCGCGGTCGCGTTAAGGGTGCCACGCTCGGCAATGACGTGAACCTGCGCGATGTCGAGGGTCGCTCGGCGCTCTTGCTCGGCAAGGCCAAGGATAACAATGCCTCGGCCGCCATCGGCCCCTTCATCCGTCTCTTCGACGCCACCTACGGTATCGATGACGTGCGCCGGGCCGATCTGTCGCTGAGCGTGGAAGGGGAGGATGGGTTCGTGATGGACGGCACGAGCACGATGCGCGAGATCAGCCGCGATCCGCTCGATCTCGTCGCCCAGACCATCGGCGACCACCACCAGTATCCGGATGGCTTCATGCTCTACATGGGTACGCTGTTTGCGCCCATTCAGGATCGCGACGTCAAGGGCCAGGGTTTCACCCACAAGCGCGGCGACCGCGTCACGATCAGCAATCCCGAGCTCGGCAGCCTCGTCAACATCGTGCGCCTCTCCACCGAATGCCCGCCCTGGACCTTCAGCATCGCCGACCTCATGCGCAATCTCGCGGCGCGGGGACTTCTTTAATCCTCCACGCCGAGGTCTTCAGCCGAGATCCAGAACACCGCGTCCTGGGATTCGGCCGTCTCGATCCAGTGGAATTCGAGCTCGGGGAACTCCTCTTCGAGGATTTCCCGGCCGGAGCCGATTTCACACAGAAGTCCGCCGCCGGGGTTCAGGTGGTCGGCGGCCTCTTCCAGAATCCGCCGCACCAGGTCCAGCCCGTCCTCGCCGCCATCATGGGCCATCACCGGCTCGGCGCGGAACTCCGGCGGATAGCCGGCCAGCGCCTCGTGGTCCACATAGGGCGGATTGGTGATGATGATGTCGTAGCGCCGGCCCTTGAGCGGCGCGAAGAGATCGCCCTGCAGCAGACGCACCTGCTCGCCTACCTCGTGCTCGGCGACGTTGAGCTTTGCCACGTCCAGCGCATCGGCCGAGAGATCGACGGCATCCACCTCCGCCGCGGGAAAGAACTTCGCGGCGAGCACGGCAAGACAGCCGGACCCGGTGCAGAGATCGACCGCGCTTTCCACGGCCAGCGGGTCCGGCAGGAAGCCGGAACCGTCTTCGCCCAGATATTCGGTGAAGAGGATCTCGCCGATGTGCGAGCGTGGCACGATCACCCGCTCATCCACGTGGAAACGCACGCCCTGGATATAGGAACGGCCAGTGAGATAGGCGCTCGGCTTGCGCGTCGTCACCCGCGCCTCGATGCGCTCCGCCATAAGACGCCGCTCGTCGGGCAGCAGCCGGGCGTCGAGGAAGGGATCGAGCACGTCGATCGGCAGGTCGAGCGAATCGAGCAGCAGGAAGGCCGCGTCGTCGCTCGCCGTTGTCGTGCCATGGCCATAGCTGAGATCGGCGGCATTGAAGCGCGAAATCGCGTAGCGCCAGTAGTCGCGCAGCGTCAGAAGCTCGGTGGTGATGGCGTCCAGCGTCGGGGAGGAATGGGTCACGGGTCTCGTCTCGCTTCCAAATTTCGGCCGCGTCCCTTATTGCCGAGGGAGGAAAGCGAGGCAAGCGGTGCGCCGCGCCTTTGGATGTGGAAACGAAAGGGCGAAAGCCGTCGATGAAGGACAGTCGCAGACAGCCATCCGGGAGAGAGACGCGCCGGGATGTCGGCAAGGCGTCCCGTGGGCCGTCGGGCAAGAACGCGAGTGGCAGCAACGACGCCGGAAAGTCCGGTGCGGCCAAAGCCAGTCCCGGAACGTCCGCAGCGACGAAGGCCGGCACCGCGAAGCGGCCACCCGCCGCAGCCTCCGGGCGCCCCGTGGCAGCCCCGCCCAGCAGGCGCGTCACCCTGCCGCGCGCCCTGTCCAAACGCGGCTTCTGCTCCCGCACCCAGGCCGAAACGCTCATCCGCGCCGGCCGCGTCAGCATCGACGGACGCGTGGAGACCGACATCGAGGCCTGGGTCGATCTCGATACGGCAACGATAGCGGTCGATGGTCAGGCGATCGCCGCCGAGGCCCCTGTCTATCTGATGCTGAACAAGCCGCGCGGCCTCGTCACCACCCGCCATGATCCCGAGGGACGGCCGACGGTCTTCGACTGCCTGACCGGCGTTTCCGCAACGCATCTCTCGCCGGTCGGCCGCCTCGACAAGGCAAGCGAGGGCCTGCTCCTCTTCACCAACGACACCGTCTTTGCCCAGGCGCTGCTCGATCCCGAAACGCACCTGCCGAAGACCTACCACGTGCAGATCGACCGCCAGGCCGACGAGGCCTTCCTCGCCGCCCTCAGGGCCGGCGTGACCCATGCGGGCGAGCGCCTGACGGCGGTCAGCGTCACGGCCCTGCGCGCCGGCGAGAAGACGGCATGGCTCGAAATCGTCCTCGACGAAGGCCGCAACCGCCAGATCCGCCGGATGCTGGAAACCCTCGGGGCCGAGTGTCTCCGCCTCGTGCGCGTCGCGATCGGCACGCTGCCCCTTGGCGATCTTGAAAAGGGTGCGGTGCGGGCGCTGACGGATGCGGAAGTGGCAATGCTGAAGCGGCAGATGCGGATGCGATAGAGGCTCAGCCGCGCACGACCATGATGATGCCGGCAAGCGAAACGCCCAGGCCCACCACCATCATCAGCGACAGCGGCTCGCCGAACAGAAGGAACGCCCAGATCATCGTCACCGGCGGCGACAGATAGAGCACGGCCGTGACGCGCGCCGGCGATGTCGTCTTCAGTGCGAAGTAATAAAGGCCCCAGGCCGCGAAGGTCGCGATGAAGGCGAGCCACAGAACGCCGCCGATGAAGCCAGCTTCGAGCAGCGGCGCGACGCGGCCTTCATGCCAGGCAAAGAGCGCGAAAACCGCCGCCGCCGCGAGGCATTGGATGCAAAGGCTTTGGTGCACGGGAAGGCTGGTCGCTGCGCTCCGCCTCAGCAGCAGCGTCACGAAAGCAAGCGATAGGGTACCAAGCAGCGGCAGGCCGTAGGCCCACAAGGGCACGTCGCCGGCATGAAGGGAACTGCTGGAGGCCGCCAGGACGCCGATAAAGCCGAGCGCCGTGCCCAGCCATTGGCGACCGCTCAGGGTCTCGCCCAGCACCGGCCATGACAGCAGCGCGACGGCCAGCGGCAGCATATCGGTGATCAGCGCCGTCAAGCCGGTGGGAACACCGTGCTCGATCGCAAGCGCAAACCCCGCGAGATAGAAGGCCATGGCGAAGACGCCGAAAACCGCCTGGGTGAGGGCGGCCCGCCATGGGATCGGCGGGCCGATCGTCAGCGCGAATGGCAGCAAGATGAGCCCCGACACAAGGCTGCGCCAGAGAAGTATGAGGAAGAGCGGCGCGTGATCGATCGCAAATCGGACGCCCACGAAGCCGCCGCTCCAGGATATCACCAGCAGCGCTTCCGCCAGAAGCGTGATCGCCAGCCCGCGGCGAGCCGTCATGGGCCCGGCGGGCGGAAGGGGATGGGTGCCAGCACTCATGCGCGTTCGATCAGCTCGCAGCCACGCGAATGCGACCGGACACATGCTGCGCAGCTTCCCGCAGGAGGATCTTGTCGAAAAGGCGTTCCGGCATCATCTCAACCCCAAATTGAGGGTATCGGTCCACCGAATTTGCCCGAATGTCAAGGCGAAGGCCCCTTCGTCCGGCCTGCGGTGCGCCGGCTCGCAAAAAAGCAAAAGACCCATGACGGCGTCATGGGTCTCGTTGCGGACGGTAAAGCGCAGGCGGTTGCGTGGATCAGTGAATCGCGGCGCTGACCATGCGGTAGGGATGCGTGGCGTTGAACTGCGAGATGATCGCCGTCGCCTCGGCCATGGCGCGGCCGGAATGCTCGGGATCCTGGCGCGCAAGCTCGTCGGCATGGACGCGGATCGCATCCGCCATGTTCTTCGACAGAACCGCAAACTGCTCGTCACCTTCGACAAAGGCTTCGCGGGCGTTCCATTCAAGCGTACGGGCCAGATTGACGAAGACTTCTTCGCGCTCTTCGATGCTCATCATGGCGATATGATCGGTGATCTGTTCCATCTTCGTCACTCACTCCTGTCAGACGTGCGACACGGCCGGGCTCTGTAAGCCCCGGCCTCATTACAGAGTTGGTGTCATGATGTGGTCATGTCAAGGGGTGATGGATTTAATGTAATGATTTCTGATGGTTATGACGATTTTCGTCGTGCTGGCGGCACCCCCCTCTGCCCTGCCGGGCATCTCCCCCGCAAGGGGGGAGATCAGCAATAGGGAACGTGCCGGCTCTATCTTGTAACCTGCGGACACAAAGGTCGTGCTGCCGCATCGCAAAGACATGGCAGTAGGGCTGAGCGGAAGCAAACAGCCGATCTCCCCCCTTGCGGGGGAGATGCCCGGCAGGGCAGAGGGGGGGGCCACGCAGGCAGACGCCCCGGCTGCCGCCATCACCCCCCGAACGCCGCCTTCATCAGGTCGCGCGTATATTGCGCGGCCGGCTGGTTGATCACCTCGTCGGCCGGACCTTCCTCCACCACGGTGCCGTCCTTCATCACGATGATGCGGTCCGACAACGCCTGGACGACGGCCAGATCGTGGCTGATGAAGAGGTAGGACATGCCGTGGCGGGCCTGCAGGTCGCGCAGCAGATCGACGATCTGGCGCTGCACGGAGCGATCGAGCGCCGAGGTCGGCTCGTCGAGTACGATGAGCTTGGGCTTGAGGATCAGCGCCCGGGCAATCGCGAGGCGCTGCCGCTGGCCGCCGGAAAACTCGTGCGGATAGCGGTTGCGGCTCTGCGGATCGAGGCCGACTTCGCGGAAAGCCTCGATGGTGCGGGCGTCCACCTCACGCTTGCCAAGCTGGGGCTCGTGGACGGAAAGTCCCTCTGCCACGATCTGCCCGGCGGTCATGCGCGGCGAGAGCGAGCCGTAGGGGTCCTGGAAGACGATCTGCGCCTCGCGCCGGAGCGGCCGCATGCCGTCGCGGTCGAAGCCGCTCACATCCTTGCCGAGCAGCACGACGCGCCCTTCGGACGGCGTGAGCTTCAGGAGCGCGCGCCCGAGCGTCGACTTGCCCGAGCCGGATTCGCCTACCACGCCCACCGTCTCGCCCCGCCGGATGGCAAGCGACACACTCTTCACCGCATGAAACTGGCCGTCCGGCTTGAAGATCGACCCGGAATCGATGCGGTAGTAGACATCGACCGCCTGCGCCGAGAGCAGGATCGGCGCGTCGGCCGGCACGGGCGGCTTGCGACCCGTGGGTTCGGCGGCGAGCAGCATCTTGGTGTAGTCGTGCTGCGGGCTGGTGAAGATCGCCTCGATGTCGCCTTCCTCCACCTTGTCGCCCCGGCACATGACGGCGACGCGGTCGGAGAAGCGCCTGACAACGCCGAGGTCGTGGCTGATGAAGATGATCGACAGCCCGATCTTGCGTTTCAGCTCGGCGAGCAGATCGAGGATCTGCGCCTGGATCGTCACGTCGAGCGCGGTCGTCGGTTCGTCCGCGATCAGCAGATCCGGATCGTTGGCAAGCGCCATGGCGATCATCACGCGCTGGCGCTGCCCGCCCGACATTTCGTGCGGATAGGCATCGATGCGCCGCTCCGGCTCTGGGATGCGCACGAGCTTCAGAAGCTCGATGGCGCGCGCCCGTGCCTCGGCCTTGCTGAGCCCGCGATGCGCCCGCATCGGCTCGGCGAGCTGGAAGCCGATCGTGTAGAGCGGATCGAGCGAGGTCATCGGCTCCTGAAAGATCATGGCGATGCGGCTGCCGCGGATCTTGTTCAGTTCCGCCTCCTTCAGCCCCACCAGTTCCTGTCCGCGGAAGCGGGCCGAGCCCGTCACGCGGCCGTTGGAAGCCAAAAGGCCCATGATCGCCATCATGGTCTGGCTCTTGCCGGAGCCGGATTCGCCCACGATCGCCAGCGTCTCGCCTTTCTTCAGCGTCAGCGAGAGATCCTTGACCGCCTTCACCTCGCCGTCGGGCGAAGCAAAGGTCACGGAGAGGTTTTTCACGTCGAGCAGGCTATCTGTCATATCAACGGTCCCCATCTCAGCGATCCCTCGGGTCGAAGGCGTCACGCAGGCCGTCGCCGATATAGTTGAGCGCCATCAGCGTCACGACGAAGAACAGCGACGGATAGAGCAGCAGCCAGGGGCTTGCCTCGATGGCGCCGGCGCCCTCGGAGATCAGGAAGCCCCAGGAGGTCAACGGCTCCTGCACGCCGAGCCCCAGGAACGACAGGAAGCTTTCGAGCAGGATGACCTGCGGCACCAGAAGGGTGACGAACACCACCACGGGGCCGATCGTGTTGGGGATGATGTGCCGGCGGATGATCGCCCAGTCCGAGAGCCCCATGGCGGTCGCCGCGCCGACGAATTCGCGGCGCTTGAGCGACAGCGTCTGTCCGCGCACGATGCGCGCCATGTCCAGCCAGTTGATGGCGCCGATGCCGATGAAGATCAGCGCGATGTGTCGGCCGAAGAACACGACGAGCATGATGACGAAGAAGATGAAGGGCAGCGAATACATGATCTCGACGAAGCGCATCATGATGTTGTCGACCCGCCCGCCGAGATAGCCGGAGATCGCGCCATAGGTCACGCCGATGACGAGGGCCACGATCGTGGCGAGAATGCCGACCATGAGCGAAATCTGCCCGCCCACCATGATGCGGGCCAGCATGTCACGGCCGTTGCGGTCGGTGCCGAGCAGGAAATATTCGCGGTTCACATGGCCTTCGATCGTCGCCGTCGTCTTGTCGGCGCCCGTCTCCTTGATGACGGCGCCGTCGAATTCGTCGGGGCGGTCGAGATAGCGCACGATGCGCGGGTCGATCTCCTTTTCGGAGGAAATCGTCGCCTCGTAGGTCTTGCCCGAGACGGTGAAACTGTCGAGCTTGGCGCGGCCGCGCTCCACGGCGCCCGCCATGACCTCATGCAGCGTGTCCTCCGCCGGATAGGCCGAAAGGCTGGGCGGCACCGCCACATAGGACTGGTAGACGGTCGAATAGCTGTGTGGGTTGAAGAACGGGCCGACGAAGCAGATCAGCGCGACGATGGCGAGCACGACGATCGAGGCTGTGGCGGCGCGGTTGCGGTAGAGGCGGGCGAGCGCCATGGCTGCGAGGCTGCGGCCCTTCACGGGTCCCTGCGCCGGTTCGGGTGCGGAGGTGGAAACGAGATCAGTCATGGCGGATCCTCGGATCGACGAAGGCATAGATGATGTCGACGATGAGGTTGAGGACGACGATGAAGACGGAGATCAGCACCACCGTTCCCATCACCAGCGTATAGTCGCGGTTGAGCGCGCCGAGCACGAAGTAGCGCCCCACACCCGGCAGCGAGAACATCTGCTCGACGATGATCGAGCCCGTCAGCACCGAGGCGGCGACCGGTCCGAGATAGGAGATGACCGGCATCAGCCCGGCGCGCAGCGCATGCACGCCCACCACGCTGCGGGCCGGCAGGCCGTAGGCGCGCGCCGTGCGCACATGGTCGGCACGGAGCGCCTCGATCATCGAGCCGCGGGTCAGGCGCGCGAAGACGGCGAGCTGCGGAAGAGAGAGGACGACGATCGGCAGCACCAGATGCCGGAAGTCGCCGCTGCCCCAACTGCCCGTCGGCAACCAGGCGAGAGAGACGGCGAAGATCAGCGTCAGCACCGGCCCGATCACGAAGTTCGGCACGGTATTGCCGAGCGCCGAAATGCCCATCAGCAGGTAATCGGCCCAGCTGTTCTGGCGCAGCGCCGCATAGACGCCGAGCGCGATGCCGCCGAAAACGGCGATGACCAGCGCCCAGGCGCCCAGCACCAGCGAGTAGGGCAGGGCCTGCATGATGAGTTCGGAAACCGTGTAGTCCTTGTAGACGAAGCTCGGCCCGAAATCGCCGTGCAGCACGTTCCAGAGGTAGAAGACGTATTGTTTCCAGACCGGCTGGTCGAGATGGTAGACGGCGTTGAGGTTGGCCAGCACCTCCGGCGCCAGCGGACGCTCGAGATTGAACGGGCCGCCCGGCGCCAGCCGGATCATGAAGAAGGACAGCGTCATGACGATGAAGATCGTCGGCGCCGAGGACAGAAGGCGCGATAGAATGAAACGTAGCATGGGCCACTCCCTCGCTCCGGCCGGCCGGCGCATTGTGGCGCATCAGCCTTCCAGTTCGGAAATCGCTTCAAGACGGACGGCGCGGCATCACGGCCGGCCGCATGAACGGACGCCGCCCGCGCATCCCTTTCAGGAGACACGCGGGCGCAGCAGCCGCTGACGATTACTCGATGGAGAGATATTTGGTCAGATGCTCGTTGACGGCATTCTGGCTGAAGCCCTTCACCTTGCGGCTGACCAGCCACAGGTTGGCATTGTTCATGAAGGGCGTGACCGGATATTCGTTCAGAACGATGGCTTCCGCTTCGGCGAGGATCGCCATGCGCTTGGCCGGGTCCGTCTCGGCATAGGAGGCCTTCATCAGCTCGTCATACTTCGGGTTGCTGTAGTGCCCGTAGTTGAAGGCCTTGTTGGTGGAGACGAGCAGGTTCAGGAAGTTTTCCGGGTCGGCATAGTCGGCCGACCAGCCGGCGCGCGCCACGTCGAACGTGCCGCCTTCCTGCAGATAGGCATAGTGCGACTTCACGTCGAGGTTCTGGATGGTGACCTCCGCGCCGATCGCCTTCCACATGTCGGCGACGGCAACGGCCACCTTCTTGTGGTTCTCGTTGGTGTTGTAGCGGATGTCGATCTTCAGGGGCTTGCCGCCTTCACCGTAGCCGGCTTCCTTCAGCAGTGCCTTGGCTTCGTCTTCGCGATCCAGCTGGTCCTTGTCGGCATCGGCCGGCTTGGGCGAAGTGTAGCCTTCCATGCCCGGCGGCACGAAGGTGTAGGAGGGCAGCTGGGTGCCGCCATAGACCTTCTCCGACAGGAAGTCGCGATCGACCGCGATGGACAGCGCCTTGCGCACGCGCACGTCATCGAAAGGTGCGTGGCGGCTGTCGAAGGCATAGTAGTAGGTGGCGAGCGCAGGCGAGGCCTGCACCTGGTCTTCGCCGAGCTTCTTCGTCAGGAAGTCGCGCTGGTCGGCCTGGAAGTTGTAGGCGATGTCGATTTCGCCGGCCTCGAAGGCGCGGGCAACGGCGGCCTGGTCTTCCGAGGGGTTATAGATCACCTTGTCGATCTTCACATTCGCGGCGTCCCAGTAGTCCGGGTTCTTCACGGCGGTGATGTGGTCGTTGGCGACATATTCGGTCAGCTTGTAGGCACCGTTCGAGACGAGGTTGCCGGGCTTGGTGAAATCAGCGCCGAATTTCTCGATGTTCGCCTTGTTGACGGGAATGGCGGTGTAGTGGGTCATCAGCTGCAGGAAATAGGGCGTCGCCCGCTCCAGCGTGATTTCCAGCGTCTTGTCGTCGATGGCCTTCAGGCCAAGCGCATCGGCCTTGCCCTTCGAGGTGTTGAAGGCTTCGGCGCCCTTGATCGGATAGAGGATATTGGCATAGCCGGCAGCGGTCGTGGGATCCAGCACGCGGGTCATGGAGTAGACGAAATCGCCGGCAACGACCGGGCTGCCGTCGGACCACTTGGCGTTGTCCCGGAGCTTGAAGGTGTAGACCGTGCCGTCATCGGAGATCTTCCAGCTCTCGGCCACGCCCGGCTGAACCTTGCCGTTGGCGTCATACACCGTCAGGCCCTCGAAGAGGTCGCGAACGATGAAGCCTTCGATGTCGATGGAGATCTTGGCCTGGTCGAGCGTCTGCGGCTCGCCGCCATTGCCGCGGCGGATGACGGTCTCGGCAAAAGCCGTGGACGACAGAAGGGCGGCAAGCGCGACGGAAGCGAAAATTTTGCCAACGGTGCGGGACGAAACTCGGTAAGTCATGGAAATTTCTCCTTTTTTTATCCCAGAAGCTTGAGCTTATTCTGACCAAATGGAAAAGAAAAGAGTGAGATATGCCGTAAATCTTGCAGTCCTGCGTGCATTTTGCCTATCCAGCGCGGCGAAACGACGGGCCGCACAGCGTCTATTGACGTGAAAAATAAATCCATTATTCTGGATATATGGATGAAAAAGAAACAATCGCGGCGCTCGCCGCCCTGGCCCAGCAGACCCGGCTGCAGACCTTCCGCCTGCTGGTGCGATGCGAGCCGGAGGGCATCCCCGCCGGCGAGCTCGCGCGCATGATCGGCGTTCCCCAGAACACCATGTCGAACCATCTGGCGATCCTGTTGCAAGCGGGGCTTGTTACCGACGAGCGACAGGGCCGCTCCATTCTCTACCGCGCCGACTTCGACACGCTGCGCGCCCTGACACTCTATCTTTTGAAGGACTGCTGCGGTGGTCGTGCCGATCTCTGCCAGCCGTTGATCGACGACCTGACCGGATGCGCAAGCGCCTGCGCGCCCGCTGCGAAGAATTGAGCGAGCCCATGCCTGACGCCACCCGCCGCCTGACCGCCGAAGCGCTCGGAACCGCCATCCTCGTCGCCACCGTCGTCGGCTCCGGCATCATGGCCGATCGGCTGAGCGATGACGTCGCCGTCTCGCTTCTGGGCAACACGATCCCGACCGGCGCCATCCTGATGGTGCTCATCACCATTCTCGGGCCGCTATCGGGCGCGCATTTCAACCCGGTCGTCACGCTGGTGTTCGCGCTGCGCCGAGAGATCGAGGCGGGAATGCTTCTGCCCTATATCCTCGCGCAGATCGCGGGCGGCATCGCCGGCACGCTTCTCGCCCACGCCATGTTCGATCTGCCGATTCTGCAGGTGTCGCAGACCGTGCGCAGCGGCACCGGCCAGTGGACGGCGGAGGTGGTGGCAACCGCCGGCCTGCTGCTGACGATCCTTGGCGGCCTGCGCTTCCGCGCCGAGGCCGTTCCCATGCTGGTCGGCCTCTATATCACCGCCGCCTACTGGTTCACGGCCTCGACATCCTTCGCCAACCCCGCCGTGGCGATTGCCCGCAGCCTGACCGATACCTTCGCCGGCATCCGCCCGGTCGATCTGCCGGGCTTCATCATCGCCGAAATCGCCGGAGCGCTCCTCGGCGCCCTCATCGGCGGCTGGCTGTTTGCGCGTGAGCGCGCGGCCGCCGCCCCGCTCACTGTTCCCCAATCCTGATCGAGAGAATGGCTGCCATGGACGTCACCATCTACCACAATCCGAAATGCGGCACCTCGCGCAACACGCTGGCCCTCATCCGCCATGCCGGCATCGAGCCCACCGTGATCGACTACCTCGCCCACCCGCCGGCAAAGGACGTGCTGGCCGGCATGATCCGCGACGGCGGCCTCACCGTGCGCCAGGCGATCCGCGAAAAGGGCACGCCCTATGAAGAACTCGGCCTTGCCGATCCCGCACTGACCGATGACCAGTTGCTGGACGCGATGATCGCGACCCCCATCCTCATCAACCGGCCCTTCGTGGTGACACCGCTCGGCACGCGCCTGTGCCGCCCCTCGGAAGCCGTGCTGGATATCCTGCCGCCCGACGCCTTTACCTCCGCCTTCGTGAAGGAAGACGGCGAGGCGGTTCTGGACGAGACCGGCAAGCGCATCGCCTGATTGAACGGATACCGCCATGACCGACCCCGTCGACCCCGCCACGCTCGGCCCCGCCATCACCGCAGCCGATCTGCCGGCAGCCGACCTCGGCCATCTGCGGATGCCGGATCGCGATGCGCTCCGTCCGGCCTTCTCCACCCATCCGCCGCGCATCCTCATCCTCTACGGATCGCTGCGGCAGGTTTCCTACAGCCGCCTGCTGGCCGAGGAGGCGGGCCGTCTGCTGACGCATTTCGGCGCCGAGGTCCGCTTCTTCAATCCTTCCGGCCTGCCGCTTCCCGATGATGCCCCGGTCAGCCATCCGAAGGTGCGCGAGCTGCGCGCGCTTTCGGAATGGTCCGAGGGTCAGGTCTGGGTGAGCCCCGAGCGCCACGGCACCATCACCGGCATCATGAAGGCGCAAATCGACTGGATTCCGCTGTCCATCGGCTCCATCCGGCCGACCCAGGGCAAGACGCTGGCCGTCATGCAGGTCTCGGGCGGTTCGCAATCCTTCAATGCGGTCAATACGATGCGCCTGCTCGGCCGCTGGATGCGGATGATCACCATCCCCAACCAGTCCTCCGTCGCCAAGGCCTTCCAGGAATTCGACGCCAGCGGCCGCATGAAACCGTCCTCCTATTACGAGCGCGTCGTTGACGTCTGTGAGGAACTGATGAAATTCACGCTTCTCACGCGCGATTGCTCGGCCCATCTGACGGATCGCTACAGCGAGCGCCGCGAGGATGCGGCAAAGCTCGAAGCGCGAACCAGCCTGAAATCGATCTGACGGCGAGGAGGCCGGCTGATGAGCGAACCCAGCATGCCGGTCGCCGCCGTTCTCGGCCTCGGCACCACCCAGATCATCGGCTATGGCACGCTCTATTATGCCTTCAGCATTCTCGTGCCGGATATCGCCCGCGACATCGGCCGGTCCGAAAGCTGGGTCTTCGGCGCCTTCTCTGTGGCGCTGCTCATCGGGGGGCTCGCCGCGCCCGTCGCCGGCCGGCTCGCGGATCGCCACGGGGCAGGCCGTGTCCTGTCGGTCGGCTCGCTGGCCGCGGCGCTCAGCCTCGTCCTTGCCGCGGTGGTTCCCGGTGCCTTTGCCTTTGCGGCGGCGCTGGTGACCATCGAGGTCGTCTCGACCACCGTGCTCTATGCCACCGCCTTCACCGCCATCGTGCAGGCCGGCGGCGCCACCGCCCGGCGCTCCATCACCCATCTCACGCTGATTGCCGGCTTCGCCTCCTCCCTCTTCTGGCCGCTCACCGCCTGGCTGCATGGCTTTCTCGGCTGGCGGGAGGTCTATCTCGTCTTCGCGCTCCTCAACCTCGTCATCTGCCTGCCGATCCATCTCGCGCTGATGAAGCTGACGCGCCGCGTCGCGCAGCCGGAGGCGAAAACGCATGCGGGTGGTGTTGCCGAGACCGGTCTTTCGCCGGGGCCGCTGGTCTTCACCCTCATGCTCGCGGGCTTTGCCATTGAGGGCTATGCGCTCTCGGCCATGCTGGTCCATATGGTGCCGCTCACGCAGGCGCTCGGCCTTGGCGGCGCGGGGCTGGTGATCGCCGCGCTCTTCGGCCCCGCGCAGGTGGCAAGCCGTCTGATCAACCTCGTCTTCGGTCGGGATCTGCGGCAGGTCTGGCTCGCCGTCATCGCCGCTGCGCTTATGCCGATCGGCATCGCCGTGCTGCTGGCGGCAACCGGCGCACCGTCCGGCCCCTGGCTGCCGGGCGCCGTGCTCTTCGCCATCTGCATGGGCCTCGGCTCCGGCCTCACCAGCATCGTCGGCGGCACGCTGCCGCTCGAACTGTTCGGGGCGAAGGGCTACGGCCGCCTGATGGGCTGGTCGACCGCCGCCAAGCAGGTGGCGGCGGCACTCGCCCCGCTCGGCATGTCGCTCTCGCTGGAACGGCTCGGCACCACGCCGTCCCTCGTCATCATCGCCGCCACCGGCCTTGTCGGCACGCTCGCCTTCGCGGCCATTCCGCTCGTGGCGGAACGCCGCGTCGCGCCCGTGGCAGGCTGAGCGCCCGCAAAAAAGCCGCAGCAACCCTTCGGTAACTGCGGCTTCATCAGTCAGTCAGTCAGTTCTTACTGGAAGTCTTCCGGCAGCAGGCCGGCCGGCATGTTCTGGTAGGAGACCGGGCGCAGGAAGCGGCGGATGGACATGGTGCCGACGCTGGTGGCGCCGAAGTTGGTGGAGGCCGGGTAGGGGCCGCCATGCACCATGGAATCGACCACTTCAACGCCCGTCGGGAAGCCGTTGACCAGCACGCGGCCTGCCTTGCGCTCGAGGATCGGGCGCAGGCGCTTGGCCTCGTCCAGGTCGCCCTCATCCATGTGGATCGTCGCCGTCAGCTGACCCTCGAAGTTGCGGGCAAGCTTTTCCATCTCGGCGATGGAGCCGACGCGCACGACGAGGCCGAGCGGGCCGAACACCTCTTCTGACAGCGCATGGTCGGCCATGAACTGGTCGCCGGAGATTTCAAAGAGGTTCGGCGAGGCCTGACGCTCGTTCGATTCCGTCGTCAGCAGCGGCTTGACAGAATTGCGGCTCTGGAAACGCTCCTGCCCGTCACGATAGGCCTTGGCGATGCCGTCCGTCAGCATGGTCTGGGCAGCCACCTTCTCCAGCGCCTCGACGGTCGCCTTGGTGAAGCGGTCGGCGTCCGGGCCGTCGGTGACGATGGCAATGCCCGGATTGGTGCAGAACTGTCCCGCACCCATGGTGAGCGATCCCGCCCAGCCCTGGCCGAGCGTTTCGGCGCGCGCCTTCATGGCTTCCGGCAGCAGGAACATCGGGTTGACCGAGCCGAGTTCGCCGAAGAAGGGGATCGGCTCCGGGCGGGCGGCGCACAGATTGAAGAGCGCGCGGCCACCGG
The DNA here is from genome assembly GCF_042610495.1 of Rhizobium sp. SG2393. Classification (NCBI taxonomy): domain Bacteria; kingdom Pseudomonadati; phylum Pseudomonadota; class Alphaproteobacteria; order Hyphomicrobiales; family Rhizobiaceae; genus Rhizobium; species Rhizobium sp. SG2393. Next base: position 11,267 of record NZ_JBHGAP010000008.1, on the reverse strand, counting down.
CGAGCGATCCGGTAAAGCCGACCGCCTTGATCAGCGGATGCTGCACCACAGCCTCGCCCACCTGACGATTGCCGCCCTGGATCAGCGAGAAGACGCCCGGATGCACGCCGGTCTTCTTGATGGCGGCGAGGATGGCATCGGCGATGATTTCGCCCGTGCCCGGATGGGCCGAGTGACCCTTGACGACGACGGGGCAGCCGGCCGCAAGTGCTGCGGCCGTATCACCGCCGGCGGTCGAGAAGGCGAGCGGAAAGTTGGAGGCACCGAAGACGGCGACCGGGCCGATCGGCCGCTGGATCAGGCGGATTTCCGGGCGCGGCAGCGGCTGGCGGTCGGGGAGCGCCGCATCGACGCGGCGGTCGAGATAGTCACCCTTCTCGATGTGGTCGGCGAAGAGCCGGAGCTGGCCGGTCGTGCGGCCACGCTCGCCCTGCAGGCGGGCGACGGGCAGGCCGGTTTCCTGCGTGCCGATTTCCGTGATGGCATCCGCACGCGCCTCGATCTCGTCGGCGATGGCGCGGATGAAGGCGGCGCGTTCCGCCCGCGAGGAATAGCCGTAGGAGAGGAAAGCCTCTTCGGCCGCTTCCGCCGCCTTGTTGACGATCTCGACGGTGCCGACGGCAAAATCGTGCGAGGGGCCGTGGGCGGGCGTCGAGGCAAAGGTGCCGTTGCCCTCAAGCCATTCGCCGGCCACGAGGTGTTTGCCATTGGGGGTGAAGCTCATTGCATGTATCTCCGTGTCGCAAGGGTGCGGTCGAATCGGTCGGTCTTGCCGGGCCTCGCGCAGGGGCTCCGGCAGGTCGCCACCCGAAGCGGCGGCTGCGACCATTGAGCGCCACCGGATCGGTTCCGGTTGCGCACGACATCAGCTCCTCCCGCTCCGTTTCCGGCGCGGGGAAGGGTTTCCCACGTTTTGCGCCGAAAGAGAATGGCTTTGCGATGATCTCCATGCGGAATGAGCTGTCAGACCTTTCCGTCTTCCTGCTGATCGTGCGCCATCGCTCGTTTCGCAAGGCCGCCGATCAGCTGGGGCTTTCCGTTTCGGCCCTCAGCCACCGGATGAAGGCGCTGGAAGCCCGTCTCGGCGTGCGCCTTCTCAACCGCACCAGCCGCAGCGTCTCGCCGACCGCCGCCGGTGCCGCGCTGGCGGAAAAGGTGGCAGCCGGCCTCGACATCATCCATGAGGGCATCGAGGAATTGCAGGGCCGCTTCGGCGGCATTTCCGGGAGCGTGCGTATCAATGTCCTGCGCGATGCGGTGCCGCTGCTGCTCGCGCCGGTGCTGCCGGTCTTCCGCGAACGCTATCCGACCATCGAGCTTGAGATTGCCGCCGACGATCACTTCCTCGATGTCACCGCGGAAGGCTTCGATGCGGGCCTTCGCTATGCCGGCTCCATCCCCGAAGACATGATCGCCGTCACCGTCACCGAACCCCTGATGTGGGTCGCCGTCGCAGCCCCCGCCTATCTGGAGCGCATGGGCCGCCCGCAACACCCGAGCGATCTGCTGCGGCACAATTGCGTGCGGCTGCGCACCGGGCGCGGCCAGATCGTCCGGTGGGATTTCGACCGCGGTGAGGAGCATCTGGAAATCGATGCGCCGGGCTCCCTCATCTCCGGCTCCACCGATATCGCGATCTCGGCGGCACTCTCCGGCACGGCTGTCGTCTACTGCCTGGAGCGGCTGGCCCGCCCGCATGTGGAGGCCGGCCGGCTGGAGATCCTTCTGCCGGAATGGGCCTCGCCCGGCCCGCCGCTCGCCTTCTACTATTCCAGCCGCCGGCAGGTGCCGCACGGCCTGCAGGTGCTCATCAAGACGATCCGCGAATTGCGCCCCACCGCGTGAGTAATCGTTGATTCTGGCGAAACGATCCATTGAATTGCCTGCGATTGCCGAAACCATCCGCCTCGCTTAGTCATAGGGCAAAGGCGGGCCGCCAAGGGTCGGCCGGCGCCCCCATGGCGCACACAAGGGAGACACCCAATGCAGACACAATACGTTCCGGCAGCCGATCGTTACGAGAACAGGGACTACCGCCGCGTCGGCAAGTGGGGCCTGCGCCTGCCGCCGATCTCGCTCGGCCTGTGGCATAATTTCGGCGGCACCGACGTGTTCGAGACCGGACGCGCCGTGGTGCGCCGTGCGTTCGACCGGGGCGTGACACACTTCGACCTCGCCAACAATTACGGCCCGCCCTACGGCTCGGCGGAAGAGAATTTCGGCCAGATCCTCAGCAAGGATTTCGCAAGCCTGCGCGACGAGCTCGTCATCTCCTCCAAGGCCGGCTGGGACATGTGGCCCGGCCCCTATGGCATCGGCGGTTCGCGCAAGTATCTCATGGCCTCGCTAGACCAGAGCCTGAAGCGCATGGGCCTCGACTATGTCGATATCTTCTATTCGCACCGCCCGACCTCGGATGTGCCGCTGGAAGAAACCATGGGCGCGCTGGTGCAGATGGTACGTCAGGGCAAGGCTCTCTATGTCGGCATTTCCTCCTACGGTGCCGAACGCACCCGCCAGGCCGAAGCCATCCTGCGCGCCGAAGGCGTGCCGCTCCTCATCCACCAGCCGTCTTATTCCATGCTGAACCGCTGGGTGGAGCAGGAGCTTCTCGGCACGCTCGACGCGCTCGGCACCGGCTGCATCGCCTTTTCGCCGCTGGCGCAGGGCCTGCTGACGAACAAGTACCTGAACGGCGTTTCCGCCGACAGCCGTGCGGCCCGCGCCGGCTCCTTCGACGAAAGCCTGCTGACGGAGGACAACATCGCCCGCGTGCGTGCGCTGAACGACATCGCCGCCCGGCGCGGCCAGTCGCTGGCGCAGATGGCCATTGCCTGGGTGCTGCGCGATCCGCGCATCACCTCCGCCCTCATCGGCGCGCGCAATGTCCAGCAGCTCGACGATTCGCTGGATGCGCTGAACAATCTCGCCTTCACGGATGAGGAGCTGAAGGAGATCGACCGCCACGCCAGCGACGGCGGCATCGACCTGTGGCGCAACGTGATGCAGGACAACTAAGGTCGATCGGCCCGCCTTCCCATCCGGACGGCGGGCCTTTCATCAAACGGGAGGAGGACAACATGGAATACAGACTGCTCGGCCGTTCCGGCCTCAAGGTTTCCACCATCACCATGGGCACCATGACCTTCGGCGGCGTGGGCTGGGCCAGGACCGTGGGTGATCTCGGCGTGGCCGATGCCCGCCGCATGGTCGATCTCTGCCTCGACCACGGCGTCAACCTGATCGACACGGCGGATGCCTATTCCGCCGGTGTGTGCGAGGAGATCATCGGCGAAATCCTCGGCGGCACCAGAAAGAACGGCGTGCTGATCGCCACCAAGGCGCGGTTTCCCATGGGCGAGGGGCCGAACGACTGCGGCCTGTCGCGCCATCATCTCATCGCCGCCTGCGAGGCCAGCCTGAAGCGCATGAAAACCGATGTCATCGACCTCTATCAGGTCCATGAATGGGACGGCCAGACCCCGGTCGAGGAGACCATGGAGGCGCTGGATACGCTCGTGCGCCACGGCAAGGTGCGCTATATCGGCTGCTCCAACTTCTCCGGCTGGCACATCATGAAGGCGCTCGGCGTTTCAGAACGCAATCGCACGCAGCGCTTCGTCAGCCAGCAGATCCACTACACGCTGGAAAGCCGCGACGCCGAAAACGAACTCGTGCCGATCAGCCTCGACCAGGGCCTCGGCATCCTCGTCTGGAGCCCGCTCGCCGGTGGCCTTCTGTCCGGCAAGCACCGCCGCAATCAGGCCGCGCCCGAAGGCACCCGCCAGTTCGCCGGCTGGACGGAGCCGCCGATCCGCGACGAAAACCGCTTGTGGGACATCGTCGATACGCTGGTTGCCGTGGCCGAGGCGCGGGGCGTCTCCGCAGCCCAGGTGGCGCTCGCCTGGCTTCTCGGTCGCAAGGGCGTCACCTCCGTCATCGTCGGCGGCCGCACCGAAGCCCAGTTCCGCGACAACCTCGCCGCTGCCGATCTCAAGCTGTCGGAGGAGGAGCGCCGCCGCCTCGATCAGGTCAGCCAGCCCTGGCTGCAATATCCCTATTGGCACCAGCGCAACACCGCCAGCGATCGCCTCGGCGATGCCGATCTCAGCCTGATCGCGCCCTATCTGAATGCGGCGGCAAAGGGCTGAGGGCAGGGGATATCCTCCGGCAAGACCCGAACGGCCCGGCAATCCGAAGGGATTGTCGGGCCGTTCTGATTGAGGCGCGGGGCAGGGGCGGGCGAAGCGTGTCCGCTCCACCTCTCGCGACCGTATCGGGATCCCTCATGTAGGACGAAGGGCTTAGAGGCTGGAAGCGCGCATCGCTTGCCCCCTCCCGGCCTTTGTGGAACGATGCCACCACCGCAGGAGGAGCGCTAAAATGTTGGAACTGTTGATCTCCCAGCTCACGGACCCGTTCCGCATCGGCCTCGTCCTGTTCCTGCTCGTCACCGCCATCCGCACCCGCGCGGCCACCGGGCTGTGGACCCCGCTTGCCGTCGGCATCCTCTTCGTCGCCGTGCTGATTCCGCTGACGACGGGCGCTGCCGCTGCACCCGACAATGCTGCCCGCCTGACGGCCATGGGCTTCGGGGTTGTCGCGAATGCGCTGCTTCTGGCGGTGATGCTGGCCGGCTGGCTTGGCTGGCAGCGGCTTCGGGGATAGGCGAGGGGTCGCCGTCCTATTCCGGCCGCTCGCAGACCGCAGCCAGCTTGTTCCCGTCGTGATCCCGAACGAAGGCCGCGTAGAAATGCGCATGGAACGGCCGCAGGCCCGGCGCGCCTTCATCCGTGCCGCCCTCGGCAAGCGCAGCGGCATGGAACGCATCGACGGCCGCGCGGCTTGGTGCCTCGAAGGCGATGGTGACACCATTGCCGAAATGCGCGGGCCTGCCATCGAACGGGGTCACTACCCAGAAGCGGCAGCGCACATCGCCCGGCGCCATATAGCCGATCTCGGTTTCATCCTCCCGCTCGCGGCGGAAGCCGAGTGTGGCCATCACACGGTCATAGAAGCGGCCGGCGCGGGAAAGGTCATTGCTGCCGACGGTGGTGTAGAGCAGCATCATGCGTCCGCATCCGGGCCCGTGAACGCGTCCACGTCCTCGTCGACAACCGTATCCGCGTGTTCGGCATCCTCGGCACCGTCTGCGTCGTCGGCGCTGCGGGCACGGCGGCCCTTGAAGCCCTTGGCGAGCAGGAACATCTCGACGGACTCGGCCCGCGAGGACGGCGGCTTGACGTGCACGACCTGGCGGAAATTCTGCTTGAGCATGGTGAGCAGTTCGCGCTCGGCTCCGCCCTGGAAGGTCTTGGCGAGGAAATGCCCGCCCGGAGCCAGCACATCCACCGCGAAATAGGCCGCGACCTCGCACAGATGCATGGTGCGCAGATGGTCGGTCTGGCGGTGGCCGGTCGTCGGTGCCGCCATGTCGGACAGCACCACGTCCGGCGCACCGCCAATCGCCTGCTTCAGAAGCTCCGGTGCGGTCGGATCGAGGAAGTCGAGCATGAGGATGTTGACGCCCGGCAGCGGGTCCATCTCCAGAAAGTCGATGGCCGCCACCCGCGGGTCCGCATCCGTCGATCCCGTCACCTTGGCGGCGATCTGCGACCAGCTGCCGGGTGCCGCCCCCAAGTCGATGATGCGGCGCGCGCCCTTGAGGATCGCATGCTTCTCGTCGATTTCGAGCAGCTTGAAGGCCGCGCGGGCGCGATAGCCCTCCAGATTGGCGCGCTGCACGTAGGGATCGTTGATGTGTCGCTCCAGCCAGCGGCGGGAGGAGGCCTTCAGCTTGCCCTTCTTGACCTTCTGGCCAAGCTTGCGGCCGGTGCGGTTGCCGCCGATCGGTGGCTTGGTCATGGCTTGGCTCCCCCTGTGGTGGCGCTGTCGTCGCGGCCGTTGCGCCCTTGCCGGCGGCCGCGGCGCCAGGCGCCGTCATCGGCCATCATATCGGTCAGAAGCCCTTCGCGAAGCCCCCGGTCGGCGACCCGCATGCGTGTTGAGGGCCAGCGGCGGCGGATCGCTTCCAGAATGGCGCAGCCGGCGAGCACGAGATCGGCGCGATCCGGCCCGATGCAGGGGTTTGCGGCCCGGGCGGCGAAATCCCAGGAGAGAAGCCGCGCCTGCATGGCCGAGACCTCGTCATCGGTCAGCCATACGCCATCCACTCGGCGCCGGTCATAACGCGGCAGATCGAGATGCACGCCGGCCAGCGTCGTCACCGTGCCGGAGGTGCCGATGAGATGGAAGCCCGATTGCGGATCGTCGCCCGTCAGCGCCTCCACCGGCGGGCTTTCGAAATGCGACAGCATGCCGGCCACTTCCACCACCATGGCCTCGAAGCGCTCCGGCGTGACATCCCGCCCGCCATGGCGCTCCGACAGCGTGACGACGCCGACCGGCAGCGATGTCCAGTGGGTGATGTGATTGGCCAGCCGGCTCGAACGGTTCTCGCCGATCCGGATCACCGCAATCTCGGAGGAGCCGCCGCCGATATCGAAGAGCACGACCGATTTCGTCTCCCGCCCGACGAGTGACGAGCATCCGGAAACGGCAAGACGCGCTTCCGTCTCGCGGTTGATGATCTCCAGCGTCAGCCCCGTCTCGTTGGCCACGCGCTCCAGAAAGGCCTCGCCGTTTTCGGCCGCGCGCGCCGCTTCGGTCGCGATCAGCCGGCTCATGCGGATCTGTCGGTTGCGAAGCTTCGCGGCGCAGATGCGCAGCGCCTCCACCGAGCGCTCCATCGCCTCGTCCGAGAGCCGGCCAGTGGCCGCAAGCCCTTCGCCGAGGCGCACGATGCGCGAGAAGGCATCCACGACGCGGAACTGGCCGGGCCGGGTGGGCTGGGCAATCAGCAGGCGGCAATTGTTGGTGCCGAGATCGAGCGCGGCATAAAGCGGCGCCTCCTGCAAGGCCGCCTCGCCACCGCGCTGGCGGTGGCTGCCCGACGCATCGCGACTGTCGCTGCCGCGTCCGCCGTCCTGTCCGCCGTGACGGCCTTGGCCCGGTGGGAAACGACGCCCTGCATCGCTGCGCAGCAGCGGCCGCCAGCCGCCATCGACACCTTCCACAAGTCCCGCGTCACCGGGGCCGCGGCCCTGTTCCATGCGCGGACCGGATGTGCCGCTGTGCCGCTGCTCCTGGCCGTCCCGTCGTGCCGGGCCCTGGCCGCGGCCACCATGCGCCGTGCGTGCTGCCGCCTCGGCGTCCTCCCGGCCGCGCGCGCCGTTGGGATCGCGGGGTGGCCGGTGATGGCCGGTCCGGTCCGGTCCTGTCGGTGGGGTGGGCCGATCGGCCATCCGCTCGCCAGCGCGGACCGCCTGTCCGTCCTGCGGGCGTTCCGCCGCCCTGGCCGCCTGCACGCCGTCCCGCAGGGGCGCACGCTCCTGCGCCCGCTCCGGCGTCAGCGGCCGACCCTGAAGCGCACGCTGTCCACGCCCCGATTTGCCGCCATGGCGGTTGCCCTGCCGCTCTCCACGATTCGCCTTGGATTGCTTGTGTCCCGATGGCGCTGCCTGCCGCTCGGCACCGGCCCGATCGCCTCCGGAAAGCGCGGCGCCACGATCACCCGCGCGACGCATCTCCGCGCCCGCCGGCGTGCCGTCCGTCCGGGCGCCATCATTTGCTTCGCGGCCGCGATCGCCGCCGCCTTTCGCGCGCCCTGCCAGCGCCGACGCGGAATGGCCTGCCGACGAGCCGGCCCCTGACGCTCCCCCAACGCTTCCGCCGGATGCACGCCCGTCCGCGCCACGCTGACCAGCGGCCGCAGCCGGCCCACCTTTCGAAGACGATGCGCCTTGGAACGCGCCACTCTGGGAAGGGGCTGCCTGAAAGGCTCTGCCATGCGCAGCAAGGCCCGGAGCCGGAAGCCCCCCGTTCGGAATGCCCTCGACCACGAGACCCTGGTCCGCGACACCTTTGCCGGCGACACCTTTGCCCGGCACGCCATGGCTATGCACGATTTGTCCGGGCGCACCTGCGCCCTTGCCACGCCGACGGCGCTTGCGCTTGCGGACCGGCGCCTCTGCCGGTCCCTCGTTCTGGGGACGCCGTACCAGGCCGCCATCGGGCACCTGGCTGGCATGCGGATGGGCCTTTGCAGTGGCACGCCGCCGCCTGCGCTTACCCTTCACCGCGCGGGAACCGGACGGCCCCTCGACACGATCTGCTGCCGACGCCCCGGAAACAGACGGCTTGTCGCCGTGTTCGGGGTCCATCACATATTGTCCATTGCGCCGCGCATGGCCGCTTCGGGCCGCTCAAAGCGCTTTCCTGAGTGTTGTTGGTCAAAGTTTACCAGCGCAGCCCGCGTTCGCCAAACGCTTTTTTAGCCGGCCACTCCCCACCCACCCGCACGGCTGGACCATCATCCCGGTGATTTTTTGCAAAAAGGGTCTTTGCAAACCCGACGCTTTCTGTTTATAAGCCCGCTCACTACCGCGGCGGACAAAACGCTGCCTTGTTGGGGAATAGTTCAACGGTAGAACGACGGACTCTGACTCCGTTAATCTTGGTTCGAATCCAGGTTCCCCAGCCAATTCTCCCAAATTCCTGTTATCCTTCAGTTTTCCAGCCGCGCCGGATCCCGTTTTGGCATCATTGGCGACCTGATGCCCAGAACTGATGCCCAGAGGTGATGCCCAGGCCCCGAAGCGGGCGACGGCGCCAGCTCTGGAACGACAGGGCATTTCGTCATGGCCGTTCGCCACGAGGTCGAGAATCTCATCCGCCGCGGAAACATCTTCTACTGGCGGCCGCGCATCCCGGCGCACTTCACCGCCTGTCCGAGCGGCAGCCGGCTTTCACTCAGCCTTCAGGTTTCCGATCATAGAAAGGCGCAGATGGTTGCGCGCCGGCTGAACACCCGGCTCGCGGAGATGCGGTTTGTCGAACGGGAACGCATGTCGACACGGGAACAGCTACAGAAGCTCTTCATCCAGGTTCGAGACGAGATGCTCGATCACCTGGAGGACGTCAGCGTCGCAGCCAAGCGCAACGGCCGCGCCGACGATATCGAGGAGCTCGAGCACGATCTGGAAATGGGCTGGGCCTACAAGCTGCTCGCCCAGTTCGGGCTTCGTCGCGAACTGACGCTGGAAGACGATTGCAGCGGTACGACCTATCTCCTGAAAAACGGCGTACCGGCCTCCCACATCCCGGCAATCCGGGCAAACTATCGGAGCGAGCTCAAGCGCTCCATCCAGCCGAGCTTCGAGAACAGCATCCGCAAGCTGATGCAAGCCTTCGATATCGACGACAATCCGATCAATCGTGAGAAAGCGGCTTCCCGCTTCTTCGAAGGCAAAGCGGAAGCCCTTCTCGACGTCGACGATCGCCATCCCCTTGCCGACCGCACTCTCAGCGAGTTCACCGGCGGTGGCCGTCCAGCACTGACGCTTGTCCCCAACGCAGCCGAGGAGCCAAAAACCAAGCAAGCGGCGTCCTCGCCAGAACCCGTCATCGCGGCGGACGATACAAGCTCTCCGCCGAATGAAGTGAAGCCCGCCACCGATCCGCAACCCGTCGTAGCCCTCGCTGCGTTCGAGAGCGAATGCAACAAATTGATCGCGAATATGGGAGCGGAATGGGAGCCGGCCACGGCGCGCGACGTCCTGGCGCTCGTCCGCCTGTTCAAGACTGTGCTCGAAGAACACCGCGTCGAACATTCTGGGCAGATCACTCAGTATCACATCGGCAAGCTTCGCCAGCACTTTAACGACATTCCGGCGCGCTGGGGCCAGAGCCACCGCATGCGTGCCATGTCCGCACCGGAGCTTCGGGCCGAGGGCGAGAAGCTGAGAGCCGCCGCAGCCGTCACGGGCGAAAAGGCCAAGGTTGGACTGACAGCGGGCACCGTCAGGAAGCACTTCGGCAACCTGCAGCACTTCCTGAAGCACATCCGGGGGCACGGCTTCGAGATCACCAACTGGACCTTCGAGGGCCTTCGCCCACGCAAGCCAGCCAAGGGATCGATCCGGTCGCAGCAGTTCAAGCCGACGCCTGAAGACATTGCCCCGATCTTTTCGTCTCCGATCTATACGGGCTCGCTCAACAGCGGGCGCGGCCGGAGCAAGCCTGGCAATCAAGTTTACCACGACTCGCTCTACTTCCTGCCGATCATGCTCACCTATCTCGGCGCGCGGCGGAGGGAGTTTGCGGCGCTCGAAGTCGATGACATCTACCGTGAGGCTGGTAGCTACATCATCAATCTCAAGCCGAACTCGCTGCGCCGCCTCAAGAACGAGCAATCGCAACGCATCCTGCCGCTCCCTGACGAACTGATCCGCCTTGGCATTCTCGACTATCAGAAGGCGATCCGGAAGCTCGGCTATGTTCAGCTGTTCCCGGACCTGTTCTCAGACAAAACGGACAACGACCCAGGCGATCGATTCTATGACGCCTTCACGCCGATCATGAGGAAGGCGCTTCAGGACAAGATGTGGAACAGGGCGTTGCACGCGCTTCGACACGGAATGGCAAACACGCTGTTTCAGGCCGGTGTTCCGCCGACTGTCATCGATGACATCTCCGGACGTCTTGGCGATGAGAGCGAGACGGCAACGCGTTACACCGACATGGCAGGTCTGCCCCTGATGCGGGAGGCGCTTTCCAAATATCCCATCATCACGGCGGGCGTCGAAAGAAAGCCTATCCAGCTTCTGCCCTGGGTCGAGAACAAGCAGCCAGCGCCCTGGGCGAGACGCGGAAAGAAGGACGCGTAAACAGGAAACAATTTCCGGACAACGCTGAAGTAGCTGGTCGGTCGAGGCGTCCTGCTGCCCCACCGAATCTTCAACAAATCCGATTCCTCGGCAAACGGCGTTTTACGAAGTAATGGGGGGAGAACACTGCACGTGGCAGGAAAAGCAAACGGCGTTTGCAAGCATGCAGGCCGTAACGGCGCACAGGACGGCGGCGCGACCTCTCGGGCACAGAAGCGCCTGGGCCCCTGACCTGACCAGGCTCACTCGTCGGCCTCGGCCCCGTCCGGCGGCCCGTCCGGAAAGAGCAGATGCAGCTTGCGCCGGAACGGGGGCTCGCCAGTCCGGTACTTTGAGATGAGGTCATCCAGGACCTCCTCGCACAGCCGCTCATCAAAACCCTGCTCGACCAGCATTCCCACGGTGCGGTCCCTGTATTTGTCGAGCATGCCCGGCTTCTCGTTGCTCGCGGCCACGCGGATCGTCCAGAAGAGAACAGTTCGCGCGACGTCGTCCCGGTCAGGTCGCTTCGCCGCCGTGTTCCGACGCCGTGCCTCCTGC
>NZ_JBHGAP010000007.1:0-211757 GCF_042610495.1 Rhizobium sp. SG2393 | reverse complement strand
TGAGAATTCAATCAAGGCCAAATCACGTCATTCTGAATCGACGAGAACTTCCCTCTCGCTATCCAGCGAAAAGGCATTCTCATTTCAAAAGACGTAACCTAACCGTAATCAATCCAGAACCCCTAAGGTTCCGCAGACCACGCCGGCCACGTCTCTCTTTCTCTCTATCCCAACTTGTCAAAAAACAGACGGAAAACCGTCAAAATTCCTATCTCCGAAGCCTGGCTTCGGCGATGATCAACAAGGTGTCGATGCATCAGAATTTGCTAGAGCGAAGGCTTCCGTCGCCTGCGGCAGCGCCGCCCTCGTTCTGTGAGGCGGTTTCTATGCCCGGCTCGAAGCGAAGTCAACAGCCTTTTTCAAAAAAAATGACAGTTGAACGACAAAGCCTGCCGGGCCGGCGTTTTTCCAACCTTGTCCCCCATAGAGATGGCAGGTGGCATAAAACTGCCTTCGATTTTTCACATTCCCGGACTCTACCGGAGAGGCAGCCGCATGCGCAGGGCGGTCAATTTGACTCCACGCGCTGAAAGGGGCACATCTTCGCGCAACCCAACCCGTGCGAGGATGGGAAACCAAAACACGGGCGATGGCTTCAACCATGCACAGCGACAAGAGCGTGATCCGATCGCTTGGCGAAGAGCCGCCCATTCTGGCCGACGGCCGGAGAGCGCCGGATCGTCGCGAGATCTCGCTGCGTTGGCTTTCCGGGACTTTTCTCACAGGCATCACCTCCAGCGTGCTGATGGGCGTCGCGCTTTTCGCAGCCCTCGATGGCCGCCAGCAACTGGCCATTCCGGCGGAAGCCTATGCTTCGCTTGGAACCGGGAGCCAGACCGTAGCGGCCAAGCGTGGCGGACGCGTTCTCGCACCCTCCGTTGTCGCCAAGCCCTCCGACAAGACGGTCATGGAAGTCTCCACCATGATCCATGACGGAGAAAAGGAAGTCGTGCGTCGCCAGCCCTTCATGCATGTGAAGATGCAACTGGCCGCAAACCATCAGACAACCACCTCCTATCCACGCTTTGATCCGCTCGCGATCTTTTCCAGCGATACGGACACCACGGCCCCGCAGATTGCCCGAACCGGCACCATCTACGGCTCGGACGTGGAATCCGAGGTGGCACTGAAGACGGTCGATTTCCCGCTTGATGGCAAGGGCCTTGTCTATGCCCCGGCCATGACCATCGACGAGGTCGAGGAAAACGTTCGGACCAACGGTTCGGTGCTGACCGAAGGCAGTACACAGGTCGCATCCCTCTCCTATGTCGATCCGCAGCGCTTTGCCTCGCAGGACGACCAGATCGACATTCTGCGCGGACTGTCGGCGCGCGTCGTCGAAGAGAACATGACGGTCTCGTCCTTCGACACCGTGACGGCAGCCGGTCCCGAATATGCCGACGACGTCATCCCCATCCGGCGCGCCATGACCGTCTCGGATGCAATGGTTGCTGCCGGCTATGCGCGTGCCGAGGCTGACGATGTCGGAAAGTATCTCGCAGACGAACTGGACGACGATGAACTCTCCGAAGGCAATGTGCTGCGCATCGGCGTGATCCAGTCCGGCGAGCGCGCCCATGTGGTGAGGGCCAGCCTTTACGATCGCGGCGAGCACGTCGCCACCATCGCACTCGATGACAAGGGCCGCTTCATCAAGGGCGAGGAGCCGCCGCATCTCGACGCGGTCGCCACCGCATTCGACAGCATGTCCGGCCCGGTGCAGATCGCCGGCCGCGATCTGCCGCGCGTCTATGACGGCATCTGGCAGGCCGCGCTGTCCTACGGCATGAATGACGGCATGGTTGGCCAGGTCATCCGTCTTCTCGCAAGCAACGTGGATTTCCAGGCGCAGCTTCGCCCCAGCGACAGCCTCGAAGCCTTCTTCTCCGTGCAGGATGAAAGCGGGCGCGCCACCAGCGATTCTGAACTTCTCTATGTTCACGCCCATTTCGGCGACCAGGACACGCGCTTCTACCGCTTCCAGGATCCGACCGACAATTCGATCGACTATTACGACGAGAGCGGCAAGAGCATCCGGCAGTTCCTTCTGCGCAATCCCGTACCGAACGGCGTTTTCTCCTCAGGCTTCGGCATGCGTCGCCATCCGATTCTCGGCTTCTCGCGCATGCACACCGGCGTCGATTGGCGTGCCCCGCGCGGCACGCCGATCATTGCAGCCGGCAACGGCGTCGTTGAAAAGGCCGGCTGGGATTCCGGCGGCTATGGCAACCAGACCCTGATCCGCCACGCCAATGGCTATGTTTCCTCCTACAATCACCAGAGCGCGATTGCGAAGGACGTGAAGGTGGGTGCCAAGGTGCGGCAGGGCCAGGTGATCGGCTGGGTCGGGACCACCGGCCTTTCGACCGGCCCCCACCTCCATTACGAACTCATCGTCAACGGGAATAAGGTGGATCCGCTGCGCATCCGCCTGCCGGGCGGCAAATCGCTGGATGGCGAGGTGCTGGCACGCTTCGAAAAGGAGCGCGATCGCATCGACCAGCTGCTGAGCAAGGACAAGCCGAGCGACGAACTGGCGAGCCAGCAATAGACCTGCGACTGGCGGCAGCAACAGCCGAGATGACCATGACGTAAAAGGGCGGCCCATCGGACCGCCCTTTCGCTTTTCGTGCAGACATTTCGCCAGTCTCAGGCCGCCTCGCGGCTTTCGTCGGCGCGCGGGGTGAAGAGCAACCGGTCGGAACCGGCCGTCACCGTGACGACCGAACCATCCGGGATCTCGCCGCCGAGGATCTTCTCGGCGAGAGGATCCTGGACGAACTTCTGGATCGTCCGCTTCAGCGGCCGGGCGCCATAGACAGGGTCGTAACCCTTGTCGGCCAGCCAGACGCGGGCATCCGCATCCAGTTCCACGGCGATCTTGCGGTCGGCGAGCAGCCGGCGCAGACGCTCCAGCTGGATATCGACGATCGCGCCCATCTCGCTGCGGCGCAGCTTGTGGAACAGGATGATCTCGTCGACGCGGTTGAGGAACTCCGGCCGGAACGAGGCCCGCACCACGCCCATCACCTGCTCGCGAACCGCTTCGCTGTCCTCGTTCTCCCCAAGACCCGTCAGATACTCGGCCCCGAGGTTCGAGGTCATGATGATCATTGTGTTCTTGAAATCGACCGTGCGCCCCTGCCCGTCCGTCAGGCGCCCGTCATCGAGAACCTGCAGAAGGACGTTGAAGACGTCAGGATGCGCCTTCTCGATCTCGTCGAACAACACGACCTGATAGGGCTTGCGCCGCACGGCCTCCGTCAGCGCGCCACCCTCCTCATAGCCGACATAACCGGGAGGAGCCCCGATCAGCCGGGATACGGAGTGCTTCTCCATGTATTCCGACATGTCGAGACGGACCAGCGCGGTCTCGTCGTCGAAGAGGAATCGGGCGAGCGCCTTGGTCAGCTCCGTCTTGCCCACCCCGGTCGGCCCAAGAAAGATGAAAGAGCCGATCGGCCGGTTGGGATCCTGAAGCCCGGCGCGCGAGCGGCGAACCGCACGCGACACCGCCTGGACGGCATCGCCCTGCCCCACGACCCATTTGCCGATCTCGTCTTCCATCCTGAGCAGCTTGTCGCGCTCGCCTTCCAGCATCTTGTCGACAGGAATGCCCGTCCAGCGCGACACGACATGGGCGATGTTGTCTGGGATCACGACCTCCTGCACCATCGCATTCGTGCTGCCGTCCTGGGCCTCCGCCGTGGCAAGCTCCTTTTCGAGCCGCGGAATGACGCCATAGGCAAGCTCGCCGGCCCGCTGGAATTCGCCCTTGCGCTGGGCGGTCGCCAGTTCGTTGCGCGCTTCATCCAGCTGGCGCTTCAGATCGGCGGCAAGGCCGAGCTTCTGCTTTTCCGATTGCCAGCGCGCCGTCAGGGCATCGGCCTGCTCCTCAAGCGAGGTCAGGTCGAGCTCCAGCTTGGCGAGCCGGTCCTGCGAGGCACGATCGGACTCCTTCTTCAGCGCTTCCCGCTCGATCTTGAGCTGGATGATGCGCCGGTCGAGTTCGTCCAGTTCCTCCGGCTTGGAATCCACCTGCATGCGCAGCCGCGAGGCGGCTTCGTCCATGAGGTCGATCGCCTTGTCCGGCAGGAAGCGGTCGGTGATATAGCGGTTGGAAAGGGTCGCAGCCGCCACCAGCGCGGAATCGGAGATCCGCACCTTGTGATGCTGCTCGTATTTTTCCTTCAGGCCGCGCAGGATGGAGATCGTATCCTCCACCGTCGGCTCGTCCACCATCACCGGCTGGAACCGGCGGGCAAGGGCGGCGTCCTTCTCGACATGCTTGCGATATTCATCAAGCGTGGTCGCGCCAACGCAATGCAGCTCGCCACGGGCCAGCGCCGGCTTCAAGAGGTTCGATGCATCCATGGCGCCATCCGCCTTGCCGGCACCGACCAGCGTGTGCATCTCGTCGATGAACAGGATGATCTCGCCGTTTTCCGACTGAACCTCGTTCAGCACGGCCTTCAGCCGCTCCTCGAACTCGCCGCGGAACTTCGCACCGGCAATCAGCGCACCCATGTCCAGCGCCATCAGGCGCTTGTCCTTCAGGCTCTCCGGCACGTCACCATTGATGATGCGCAGCGCAAGACCTTCCGCGATCGCGGTCTTGCCCACGCCGGGCTCCCCGATCAGAACCGGATTGTTCTTGGTGCGGCGTGACAGAACCTGGATCGTGCGGCGGATTTCATCGTCGCGGCCGATCACCGGATCGAGTTTGCCGTCCCGCGCATCGGCAGTGAGGTCACGCGCGTATTTCTTCAGCGAATCAAAGCCCTGTTCGGCATTTGCGCTGTCGGCGGTGCGACCCTTGCGGATCTCGTTAATGACCTGGTTGAGCTTGGCGGGCGTGACGCCGGCCTTGGACAGGATGCCGGAGGTGGCGGCAGAGGTCTCGATGGCGAGGGCCAGAAGCAGCCGCTCGACGGTCACGAAACTGTCGCCGGCCTTCTTCGCAGCCTCTTCGGCCGTCGAGAAGACGCGGGCGAGCGGCTGCGACAG
This sequence comes from Rhizobium sp. SG2393, assembly GCF_042610495.1. Classification (NCBI taxonomy): domain Bacteria; kingdom Pseudomonadati; phylum Pseudomonadota; class Alphaproteobacteria; order Hyphomicrobiales; family Rhizobiaceae; genus Rhizobium; species Rhizobium sp. SG2393. The sequence goes on along the minus strand of NZ_JBHGAP010000007.1, from coordinate 206,750 downwards.
ATAGACGGAGCCATTGCCGCCGGTGACTTTGGGCAGCTTGCCGAGGGCAACCTCGGTTGCAACCTTGGCATCCTTGGCGCTCCCGCCGGCCCGCTCGATCAGCGAGGCGGCCATGCCCTGGTCGTCGTCCAGAAGCACTTTCAGCACGTGCTCGGCGGTAAACTGCTGATGGCCCTGCGCCAGCGCATAGGTCTGGGCAGACTGCAGGAAACCGCGCACGCGTTCGGAATATTTCTCGATGTTCATATGACACCTCCATGTCTCGCCCGACCCTTCAAGGCATCGGACGACGGTTGAGGAAAGCTCCCTGACGGCGAGCTTCGCATTCTGGAACTGAGCCGACCTTGCGGCCGATCAATCCGTTGAAATTCATATGGGAGGAGGTGTTTGGAAATTAAAGACGGCAGCGATCGCACCGCGACTTTTTTGCGTTGCGAAGCGGCGCGGTTATGCGTCAGACCTTCGCAGCCTCGTCTTTCAGCCAGTCCAGGAAGAGGCGGGTGACCTTCCGGGCCTTGGCACGGGCCGTCACATGGGCGTGCAACCCGTCCTTGACCGTGACGAACCCCGCCGGTGCGACGAGCCGTCCCGTCGCAAGGTCGGAGGCAACCAGCCGCCGCTCGGCCATGGCGATGCCGAGACCGGCAGCGGCCGATTCCAGCGCCAAAGTTTGATGCATCAGTTCAACCTCGCGGTCCGCCGAGATCGACACGCCCGTCAGTGCGGCCCAGGCACCCCAGATCTGAAAGGCGCCGGACTGCGTGAGCCGCACCGGCGCATGCCAGCCACCATCCCTTTCCTGCAGGAGATATCCGGGTGCGCAGACCGGGCCATAGGTGGTGTCGCCAACGGGCGTCGGCTCCCCCTCCTCCAGCGGTCCACGCAGCCGGTCATAGCTGATGACGACATCGAACTCGTGCGGCTGCAACACATGGGGTCCTGTCACGCGCAGCTTGATCTCGATATCCGGGTGACGGGCGTAGAAATTCGGCAGGATGGGGATCAGCCAGCGCGCCGCTAGCGTGCCGCTGCTGACAATGTCGAGCGCATGCGTGTCCCGTTCGGCGCGCAGCGACTGGGACAACGCATGCAATTCGTCGAGCATGACGCGGGCGGCGCGGTTGAGCCGCTCGCCGCGCGACGTCAGCTTCAGGCGCGCACCCTGCTTTTCGAAAAGGTCGCCGCCGAGATCCTCGGCAAGATGGGCAATCTGCTTGCTGATGGCGCCATGGGTGCGGCCAAGCTCTTCCGCCGCCGCCGTCAGCGACCCGAGCCGCGCCGTCGCCTCGAAGGCCGGCAGTGCCGAAAGCGGGGGCAAGCGCCGCATATCTGTTCCCTTTTCTCACAGGCCTGCGAGAATAACTCGATTTTTTCAAGGGTTTTATGACGGTAGAGTTGCGCCATTGGAACGCGAGGTCCGGCAATGAGCAACGTACTCCCCTTCCCCGAGATGCAACTGGCCAGGCGGAAACGCCCCACGCCCATGCGCGCATCGTTCAACGCACACCCCGCTCGCGAAGCCCATTCCTTCAGGCAGACCAACTGCTTGCAACACATGGCTGCCCGTTGGAGCCTGCGAAAAATGCTGCGGGACGAATTGCTGCCGCAGCCGGACAGCGTTCTTGCCGATGCCGGCTGGACCCGCACCGACCTCGTACGCGAGATCGCAAAGCCGTTCTGGCGCGCGTGAGCCGTCAGGCGCGACGCCAAAACGAAAAAGGGTGCCGGCGAAACCGCCAGGCACCCTTTTCAATTTTACGGTTGAAGGACCGCTTACTCCGAAGCCGGCTCCAGGACCGGCTGGCCGCCTTCGTTGCCGTCGCCACCTTCGCTCGCCTCACCGCTGGTGCGGCGCGGACGGCGCGGGCGGACGGGGCTGCGACGGCGCGGCTGGCGGGCCGTTGCGCTACCCTCGGCAGCGTCCTCGCCAATGGCGACTTCGGCCGGAATACCTTCGATCTCCGGCTGCGGGCCGGTTCCGTCGATCACTACGGGAGCCGCCGCCACCTCTACCGGCTGGGCCGGCTGCTGCTGGCGGGGTTCACGCGGCTCGCGGGGCTCGCGCTGCGCACGCGGTTCGCGCGGCTGGTTTTCCCGCGGCTGCCCGTCACGACCCTGACCTTCGCGCGCCTGACCATCACGGGACTGGCCATCCCGGTTCTGGTTCTCGCGCGGCTGCTGGTCCCGGTTCTGCTGGTCGCGATTCTGGCGCGGCTGGTGCTGCGGCTGCGGTTGAACGGCAACGTCAGCAACGTCGTCCATGTCGACGCCGTCCACATCATCCTGGTCGCGATCATTATAATCGGAGCGATCGTGATGCTGGAAGCGTTCCTGCATCTGCGCCTGGGCGGCTGCAATGATGCGGTTATAGTGTTCGGCGTGCTGGAGATAGTTCTCCGCCATGACGCGGTCGCCGGCGCTCTGTGCGTCGCGAGCAAGCGTTGCGTATTTCTCGGCAATATGCTGCGCCGTTCCACGGATCTTAACATCCGGACCGGAACTGTCATAGGTCCGGGTCAGCGGGTTTGCGCCCTTCCGGTTATGATTGTTGTTATTGTTATTATTGTTGTTGTTATTATTGTTATTACGCCCGCGGCCGCGCTTGTTTTGCTGTCCTGGCCTCATCGTTCCGTTCACCTGAAGTCTCTTTTGATAATGGAGTGATGGCACGTTTCGCGTCCCGCCAGGGTCTGTGGACGGGTACATTCGCGCCGCTGACATGCCGCTCGTGCGGCTGTCGCTGATGGTTTTCCCAGATTACCAGATACCCGCACCGGGCACTTTCGAACCCTAGCCACTCTGGTGAGAGAGCAATCCCCTTGGCCTGATCACCGCGAAGCGAATCTTCTGCTGATGACTTTCTGCCCAGTGCGCGAGGGGAAACTAGCGCGCTTGTTCAAGGATTCCAAGCCTTTTCTTTTGCGCTGCTAAAACTATGCGAGCAGGTGCAGCATGATATCAACTGCTTTTCGCTCAGCCGCGCGGCTGAAACACCAGCACCCGATCCCGGCCACCGAGATCCCTGGCACGCTGTGTCAGGCGAAACCCGGACGCTTCGAAAAGCGCCGTCACTGGACCGTCCTGATCGTAACCGATCTCCAGTCCGACAATTCCGTCTTGCGAGAGATAGCGCCTGCTTTCGGAAGCGATCGCCCGATAGGCATCGAGGCCATCGGCACCCCCGTCCAGTGCAAGGCGGGGATCATGATCCCGAACATCCCGTTCGAGTTCGTCAACGACGCTACTTACGATGTAAGGCGGATTTGAGACGATGACGTCGAAGATCCCGTCCACGGACGAGAACCAGTCGCTTTCCCGAGCGTCGAAACGCGCGGCAAGACCATGCCCCGCTGCATTGTCACGCGCCGTCGCCAGCGCATCGGCGCTCTTGTCGACCCCGACGCCGCTGGCCAGCGGATGCTCATCAAGCAAGGAGAGGATGATGGCGCCCGTCCCCGTTCCAAGATCGAGAATGCGGCAGTGCCCCTGGCGCGCAATGATCGCATCCACCTGCGGCCCCATCGCATCCACCAGGCATTCGGTGTCCGGCCGCGGCTCCAGCGTTCCCGGCGACAGCTTGAGCGTCAATCCGCGAAAATCCCGTCGTCCAAGGATACGAAAGACCGGCTCGCCGGCAAGCCGACGCGTCACCGCCGCCTCGACCTTCGCCCTTTCAGCATCGGCAACGGGGCTGGCTCCTCGCGTCAGAAGCTCGGTCGGCGTCAGGCCGAGCAGGCCGGCGACCAGCAGGCGCGCCTCACGTCCGGCATCCTCGACGCCGGCCTCCGCAAGCGACCGCCGCACCGCCGCCAGCACAGCATCGAGCGTGGCCGCCATGCCGATCACATTCCCTGCTCGGAAAGCTGGGCGAGAAGCCCGGCCTGGTGGTCGGCGATCAGCGCATCGACGATCTCGTCGATCTCGCCCTCGATCATCCGGTCGAGCTTGTAGAGCGTCAGGTTGATGCGGTGATCGGTGACGCGTCCCTGCGGGAAATTGTAGGTGCGGATGCGTTCCGAGCGATCACCCGAGCCGACCTGGCTGCGGCGGTCGGCGGAGCGCTCGCTGTCGGCGCGCTGGCGCTCCATGTCGTAGAGCCGGGAGCGCAGCACCTGCATGGCCTTGGCGCGGTTCTGGTGCTGCGATTTCTCCGAACTCGTCACGACGAGCCCGGTCGGCAGGTGCGTGATGCGCACCGCGGAGTCGGTGGTATTGACGTGCTGGCCGCCGGCACCCGACGAGCGCATCGTATCGATGCGGATGTCTTCGGGCCGGATCTCGATGTCGATCTCTTCGGCCTCCGGCAGGACCGCCACGGTGGCCGCCGAGGTGTGGATGCGCCCGCCGGCTTCCGTTTCCGGCACGCGCTGCACGCGGTGCACGCCGGATTCGAATTTCAGCTTGGCGAAGACGCCGCGGCCCGTGACGGTCGCGATGATTTCCTTGTAACCGCCGGCCTCCCCTTCGCTCGCGGAGAGAACCTCCACCCGCCATCCATTGGCGGCGGCATAGCGGTCGTACATGCGGAAGAGATCGCCGGCAAAGAGAGCCGCCTCCGACCCGCCCGTGCCGGCACGGATTTCGAGGATCGCGCTCTTTTCGTCCGCCGCGTCCTTCGGCAGCAGCAGCACCTGCATGTCCTTTTCAAGCGCCTCGATCGTCTCGATCATCTCGGGGCGTTCGGCTTCGGCAAGCTCGCGCATGTCCCGGTCGGTGGCACGGTCGGCAAGCAGCGTCTCGATCTCGGCGAGGTCGGCCTGCGCCTTCTCGTAGGCGCGGATCTTCGTCACGACAGGCTGCAGTTCCGAATATTCCGACGCCAGCTTCACATAGACATCGGCCGCCGGGCCTTCCGACATGCGCGCCTCGATTTCGCCGAAGCGGCGCTCCAGTTCGCGCATTTTCTCCACGGGCAATGTGGGCATGGATACTCCAGATCATCGGTATCGGGGATCACGCAAGACGCGTGACCCGCGCGCGCCATAGCGCGCAAACATGTGCGTTGGGTGGATCGCTAGACCGGAATGCCGTGCTGTGCGGCGAACGCCGCAAGCATCGGCCGGAGCGATGTCGTGACCTCGCCGTGATCGTCGAGCGCGGCGTTCAACTGCTCGGAAAGCTTGCCGGCATCCAGCTGCAGCAGCATGGCCTTTACCGGGCCGATGGAAATCGGCGACATGGAGACCGCGCGGAACCCGACGCCGATCAGCGCCATGGCACACAGCGGCTTGCCCGCCATCTCGCCGCACAGCGTCACGGGCGTTTCGTTGCGCAGACCGGCGCGCGCAATGTCGCGCAGGATGCGCAGGAACGGCTTGCCGAGCACGTCGAAACGATCGGACACGCGCGCATTGCCGCGATCGACCGCCATGGAGAACTGGAACAGATCGTTCGAGCCGACGGAAACGAAATCGACTTCGGCCATGAGTTCATCAAGCTGCCAGAGCAGCGCCGGCACTTCCAGCATCGCGCCGAACTGGAGCTTGCGCGGCAACTGTTCGCCGAGCTTCGACTGCCGCTCGACTTCCTTCTGCAACAGGGCGCGCACGTCGCGCAGCTCGGAAACCTCGGTCACCATCGGCAGCATCAGCTTCAGCTCGTTGCCGGCCGCTGCCCGCAGCATGGCGCGCAACTGCGTGCGCAACAGGCCGGGCCGATCGAGCGACAGGCGGATGGCACGCCAGCCGAGCGCCGGGTTTTCCTCTTCCGTCGAGCGGAAATAGGGAACGACCTTGTCGCCGCCGATATCGAGCGTGCGGAAGGTCACCGGCTTGCCGCCGGCCTGTTTCAGCACCTGCCGGTAGAAAGCTTCCTGATCCTCCATCTTCGGCATGGTGGAGGCGATCATGAACTGCAGCTCGGTGCGGAACAGGCCGATACCCTCGGCGCCGGACTCTGCAAGATGCGGCAGATCGACCAGAAGGCCGGCATTCATCTGCAGCGTGATGCGCTGGCCGTCCTGCGTCTTGGATTCGAGGTCTCGCAGCGCCCGGAACTGCGCCTGGCGCCGGGCCCGGAACCGGACCTTGTCGCCATAGGCATTTTGCAGATCCTGAACCGGCCGCAGATGCACCTTGCCATCGTCGCCGTCGATGATGATCGCATCGCGGTTTTCGGCAAGCGCGACGACGCCGGCGGCCTGCCCCACGATCGGCACGCCCATGGCGCGCGCCACGATCACCACATGGCTTGTCACCGCGCCGTCTTCGAGCACGAGGCCGCGCACGTTCTGGCGGGGATAGTCGAGCAGTTCTGCCGCACCCATCGCGCGGGCAACGATGATCGCGTCGTCGGGGAAATCCTTGGCCGACATCTTGGCGCCATAGCCGGTCAGCTGGCGCAGCAGGCGGTTGGCGAGATCGTCGAAATCGTGCATGCGCTCGCGCAGATAGGGATCCGTCAGCCGCATCATGCGCGCCTTCGTCTCGCTCTGCACCCGCTCCACCGCCGCTTCCGCCGTCAGGCCGTTGCGGATCGCTTCTTCGAGCTTGCGCACCCAGCCCCGGTCATGGGCGAACATGCGATAGGTTTCGAGCACCGCGCGGTGCTCGCCCTCCATCGACACGTCGCGGCGCGACAGCATGTCGTCGATGGAGATGCGCAGTGACCCGAGCGCCTCGGCAAGCCGCTGCAATTCGTGCTCGCTATCCTCGTTGAGGAGGTTGGTCACGACGATGCGCGGTTCGTGCAGCACGACATAGCCGAGCCCGATACCCTCGCCGAAGCTCGCGCCGTCGATGGAAACAGGGCGCGACAGATCGAGTTCGAGGCCGGGACGCGTGATCTTCTTCAGATCGCCGGAAGCGACCATTTCGGCCAGCACCATGGCGGTGGTTTCGAGCGCTTCCACCTCGTCGTCGCGGTAGGTGCGGCTTGCCTTGTTCTGCACGACGAGAACGCCGAGCGCGCGGCCGGTGCGCAGGATCGGCACGCCGAGGAAGGAGTGGTAGATCTCTTCGCCCGTCTCGGGCAGATAGGCGAAGGCCGGATGGGCCTGCGCATCGGAGAGATTGAGCGGCTGGGCGGAAGCGGCGATCGTGCCGACGAGACCCTGGCCCATCTTCAGCTGCGACAGGTGCACGGCTTCGCGGTTCAGACCTTCCGTGGCGTAAAGTTCCAGCACGCCGTCCGAACGCAGCACATAGACGGAGCATACCTCCGCCACCATGTTGCTGGCGATCTGGCGTACGATCTGGTCAAGGCGCTCCTGCGGCTCCAGCGGCTCCGCCATGAGTTCGCGCAGCCGCCTGAGAAGAACGCGCGGACCCGCGGAGAGATCTCTCATCGCGTTGGCTCCACCGGAAGAACTGTAACGTCAGCAGCCTCTGACGCCGATGCCGGACCCTGCCCGTCACCGGCGATTGCGAACTGCTTCGTTCAAGTCTTATCCAGACCGTAGACGGAATGCAAAGTGCGAACCGCAAGTTCTGCATAGGCGCCGTCGATCAGGATGGAAATCTTGATCTCGGAGGTGGTGATCGCCTTGATGTTGATGCCTTTTTCGGCAAGTGCCTTGAAAGCGGTCGCAGCAACGCCGGCATGGCTGCGCATGCCGATGCCGATCACGGAAACCTTCACGAGGCCCGATTCGCTCTGGATGACGTCGAAGCCGACCTGGCCCTTGGCGTCTTCGAGCACCTTCAGCGCCTTGTCCACGTCGCCGGAGGGCACGGTGAAGGTCATGTCGGTCTTCGACCCGTCTTCCGAAATGTTCTGGACGATCATGTCGACATTGATGTGCGCCTCGGCGAGCGGACCGAAGATCGCGGCCGACACGCCGGGACGGTCGGCAACGCGCCTGAGCGAGATCTGCGCTTCATCCTTGGCATAGGCGATGCCGGTAACGACTTCCTGTTCCACGATTTCATCCTCATCACAAATCAGCGTACCGGGCGGGTTCAGAAGATCGCCCATGCCCGGCGCATCGGGATCAACGAAAGACGAGCGCACGAAGGTGCGCACCTTGTGCACCATGGCGAGCTCCACCGAGCGCACCTGCAGAACCTTGGCGCCGAGCGAGGCCATCTCGAGCATTTCCTCGAAGGCCACCTTCTTCAGGCGCCGCGCCTTGGGCTCGATGCGCGGGTCGGTCGTGTAGACGCCATCGACGTCGGTGTAGATGTCGCAGCGGTCGGCCTTGACCGCAGCCGCAATCGCCACGGCCGATGTGTCGGAGCCGCCGCGTCCGAGCGTCGCGATGCGGTTGTCCGGGCCGATGCCCTGGAAGCCGGCAACGACGGCCACCTGGCCCTCGCCCATGCGGCGGATGATATCGGCGCCGTCGATCTCCTGGATGCGGGCCGAACCATGCGCGCTGTCGGTCCGGATCGGGATCTGCCAGCCCTGCCAGGAGCGGGCATTGATGCCCATCGACTGCAGCGCGATGGCGAGAAGTCCAGAGGTGACCTGTTCGCCCGAGGCGACGACGGCGTCATATTCGCGCGCATCGTAGAAGGGCGATTCCGCCCCCGTCGCCTTCGGCATGCCCTGCACCCAGGCGACCAGCTCGTTGGTCTTGCCGGACATGGCGGACACGACGACAGCCACCTCGTGGCCGGCATCGACCTCGCGTTTCACATGGCGGGCGACATTGTGGATGCGGTTGAGATCAGCGACGGAGGTCCCGCCGAATTTCATCACGATGCGTGCCATGGCTTCTACCGGTATGCGTGAAGGCCGCTGGCAAGAGCCGCAACGGCCGGGAAAGTCGGCGGTCTCTTAGCGGATGTGTGACAGGCGTGCAATGGCGCGCGGGCAGAAGGGTTGCCGTCGATCCGCCCGGCAGCACAATCCGTAGGAAAATCCGTCGCACTTGACTTGCGGGCCCGCCTGCCCGACCTGTGCTTGGGACAGATGCACGACCGACGAACGGAAACCGCCATGACCGAAACCGCCCGCACCACCATCGACCAGAGCGAAGTCGACCGCTTCTCCGCGCTTGCCGCCGAATGGTGGAACCCCAAGGGCAAGTTCCGGCCGCTGCACAAGTTCAATCCGGTGCGGCTCGGCTATATCAGGGACAAGGCCTCGGAAAACTTTGGCCGCGACGCGCGTGCTGCAAAGCCGCTGACCGGCCTGCGTCTGCTCGACATCGGCTGCGGCGGCGGCCTCCTCTCCGAGCCCATGGCGCGCCTCGGCGCCGAGGTGGTGGGCGCGGATGCGTCGGAGAAGAACATCCGCATCGCCGAAACCCATGCCGCGATGAGCGGCGTCTCCGTCGATTACCGCGCCGTGACGGCCGAGGCGCTGGCCGAGGCCGGCGAGACCTTCGACATCATCCTCAACATGGAAGTGGTCGAGCATGTCTCCGACGTGCCCTTCTTCCTCTCCACCTGCGCCTCCATGGTGCGCCCCGGCGGCATGATGTTCGTTGCGACCATCAACCGGACCATGAAGGCCGGCGCGCTGGCCATTTTCGCGGCCGAGACCGTGCTGCGCTGGCTGCCGAAGGGCACGCATCAATATGAAAAGCTGGTGAAGCCGGAGGAGATCGAGGGGCCGCTGACCGGCGCCGGCCTTTCGGTCACCGATCGCACCGGGGTCTTCTTCAACCCCTTCTCGAACCAGTGGAACCTGTCTTCCGACATGGACGTGAACTACATGATGGTCGCACGCCGCGCCGAGGAAGCCGCCGGAGAAGCCTGAGCCTTCAGTTCGTATCTTCCGGCAGAACCGGCAGCGGCGCGATCTCGATGCCTTCATCGAGCAACGCAGCCGCTTCCTCGATGGTGGCCTGGCCGATCAGGCCCCGCTGTTCCGCCTCTCCGTAGTGGATGCGGCGGGCCTCTTCCGGAAAACGGTCGCCGACATCCTCGGCATTGGCGCGGATGGTTTTGACCATCTCGCGCATCTTGGCGATCACCTCGCCGCGCGCGGCATCCATCACCATCTGCTGGCGCTGTTCCTTGCCGCGTGCCGTGGAAACGGACGGCGCCATCAGCGCCTTGGAGACATGGGCAGAACCGCAGACCGGGCAGGTGACAAGCCCACGCTCCACCTGCCGGTCGAAGTCGTCCGAACTCGAAAACCATCCTTCGAAGGCATGGGCCTGATCGCAGGAGAGCTGGTAGCGGATCAAGCGGCCTCGCCTCCCGCCCGGTCCGCGGCAATGGTTTCCACGGTGAAGTCGCGGGCATTCCTGAGATTGGGGATCTTGCGGCGCGCGGCCGCCGACTGGGCCGGGTCGATCTCGGCCATCACGATCGCCTCGCCGGCGCCATCGGCCATGCCGAGCACGCGACCCCAGGGATCGATGATGATGGAATGGCCGAAGGTCTCGCGACCGTCCTCGTGCTTGCCGGCTTGCGCGGCGGCGATCACGAAAAGGCCGTTCTCGATGGCGCGGGCGCGCAGCAGGATTTCCCAGTGCGCTTCGCCGGTCTGCTTCGTGAAGGCGGCCGGAACCGTCATGATCTCGGCACCTGCAACGGCCTGCGACCGGAAAAGCTCGGGGAAGCGCACATCATAGCAGATCGCAAAGCCCATCGTGCCAAAGGGGAGGCCCGCCACCCGCGCACAGGCGCCCGGCGTGTAGGCGGCACTTTCGCGCCAGCTCTCGCCATTGTCGAGATCGACATCGAACATGTGGATCTTGTCGTAGTGGAGAAGCTTGGCGCCATCAGGGCCGAAGAGGAAGCCGCGATTGGCGATCTTGCCGTCGGCAAGCGCAATCGCGGTGGAGCCGACATGGAGATGCACCCGGAGGTCGGCGGCAAGCCTTGCGGCCGTCCGGACGATCACGTCGTCCTCTTCCGCCTTCAGCACCGCACGCAGTTCCGCCCGGTTTGACTGCACCGCGCCGGTCATCTCGGGGGTCTGGATGTAAAGCGCGCCGTGGCCGGCCGCCTCGCGCACCAGACGTTCCATCGCGGCCGCGTTCTTTTCCGGATCGACGCCGGAGCACATCTGCACGGCCGCTACCTTGATGGTCATGGGGCTGTTTCCTCAGGCCGCCAGCATGCCGTCGAGCTTGCCGGCGCGTTCCAGCGCATGCAGGTCGTCGCAGCCGCCCACATGAATGTCATTGATGAAGATCTGCGGGAATGTCGAACCGCCATTGGCGCGCTTGATCATTTCCTGGCGGATCTCCGGCGCATTGGTGGCATCGTGCTCGACAAAGTCGATGCCTTTCGTCTCGAGAAGCTTCTTTGCAGCGGAGCAATATCCGCAGAACTGACGGGTATAGATGACGACCGAAGCCATGATGTTTCTGCTCGACTTTCCTGCTCGTTGAGGCAGGCGCGGTTGAGGCGAAGCACCGCTTCGCGACCGGCCTGCGAAAAGTTCGGGGAAGGGTCCGGCCATGCGCGCATCAAGCGCCTTGCAGCCATTCCCTCACACCTCCTTCATATATGATCGGGTAACGCTCTTGCAAAGGTCAAAACCGAGACGGAAACCGCACCCGCCTTGAGAAGCGCCCGCGTTGCCGCCGCCACGGTGGCGCCAGTCGTATAGACGTCGTCGATGAGGACGAGCCGCTTTCCCGCAACCACCATCCTCTGCCCGTCGGGCACCTGGAAGGCGCCCCGCACATTCTCGACGCGTGCCCTGGCGCCCAGCCCCACCTGCCGCTGCGTGCGCCGTTGCCGGACAAGGGCATCCGCAAGATAAGGCCGGCCGGAAAGCGCTGCGACATGCCGCGCGAGATCGGCAGACTGGTTGAAGCGCCGGCGCCAGAGCCGGAAACGGTGCAACGGCACCGCCACGACGCCGTCGCACTCGGCAAGCAACCCATCGGAAGCCCGCACCATCCACCCGGCCATCATCGGCGCAAGATCGCCCCTGTCGGCATATTTCAGCGCATGAACGAGGTGGCGGGCCACGCCCTCATGGACGACCGCACTGCGCAGCCGCTGAAAGACCGGAGGATCCGCAATCGCTTCCGGCGAGAGGATGGCGTCGCCGAGATCATGCACGAAAGGCAGGCCGAGCACGGCACAATAGGGCCTTTCGAGAAACCGCAAACCGCTCCAGCAGACGGGGCATAATGCATGCGGCTTGGCAATTAACCGGCTGCATCCGACGCAGACGGGCGGGAAAAGAAGATCCAGCAGACCGCGACCGACCGGTCGCAAACGCTGAGCCGCGGCACGCGTCCGGGTTAAGACCGGCCGGGCCGTGCCTCCCGCGTCGCTGTCGCCTGCATTCCGAGGTCGTGCCCTCAGGCTGAGCACCATGGTTGACTTCCCTTTCCCGTCTCGCCATGTCAGGGCGCACGCCTCTGGCGTCATTCCGGTCGCAAGGGAAGCATATCGTGGAAACCATCTTTGACCAGCCGTTGATCGAAAGCCGCCGAACGCGCGCGATCCGGGCCTCTGTCGAAGGTGCAGACTTCCTGATGACGCTCGCAGCCGAGGAACTGGCAGGGCGTCTGGCCGTTGTCGAACGCCGCTTCGAGCGTGCCGCCGTGCTGCACGGGGCAACGCCCGCCGTCGCCCAGGCACTTGCCGCAACCGGCAAGGTGGGCGCGATCGAACGCGTCGAGCTTCCGGGCACGGCGACCGGTCCGGGCGCGGGCGCCGATCAGATCGCATCGCTGGAAACGGTCCCCTTCGCCCCCGCGACGATGAACCTCGTCGTCTCGCCGCTCGCCCTGCATCTGACCAATGACACGCCCGGCGCCTTCATCCAGATCCGTCGCGCGCTTGCTCCGGACGGCCTGTTCCTGGCAGCCATTCCCGGCGCAGGAACGTTGCAGGAACTGCGCGAGGTGCTGCTGCAGGCCGAGAGCGAGATCACCGGCGGGGCAAGTCCTCGCGTCATTCCCTTTGCCGATGTTCGCGATATTGGCGGGCTGCTGCAGCGCGCAGGGTTCGCCCTGCCGGTCACCGATGTGGAAACCTATACGGTGCGCTACGCCTCGCTCTTTTCCCTGATGAAGGACATCAGGGCGATGGGAATGACAAACCCGCTTGCCACGCGCAGCCGCATCCCGGTGTCGAAGCGCTTCTTCCTGCGTGCTGCCGAGCTGTATGCCGAGCGCTTTTCGGATCCCGACGGTCGGATTCGGGCATCCTTCTCGGTCATCTACGCCTCGGGCTGGGCGCCGCATGAGAGCCAGCAGAAGCCGCTGAAACCGGGCTCCGCCAGGATGAGCCTCGCCGACGCTCTCAACCCGTCGCATCCGCGACCCGAAACCAGAAAATGAGAAAAGCACCAACGACCGGTATCAGCTCGCCTTGGAGCACAGCGGCGGCTCGCGGCCGCACACGACGATGAGGCATCGCAGGAGATCCAGCCGGCACCGCATCGACGTCAGGGAGACGCCGGACCTTCGATCTTGGCGGCGATTAGCTCGAACACACCCTGAAGACTGGTTCCGGTCGCGCCGAGACTTACAATGATCGCACCGCCGATGAGCCCGGCGAGCAGGCCATATTCGACTGCCGTTGCACCGCCCGTTTCCCGCATGAAACGCATGAACATCAGCACACCAATCTCTTACCGGCGAGTGAGCATGGCGACCCCCGGTCGGATCCACCATGCCGATCAGGCAAGAAGGAGCGGTTCATCTCCTCCGCGATCGGTGAGCCGAACCTAAAACACAGGCCGTGAAGACTGGTTTATGAAAATGGCTTCGATCGGCTGTTTCGTGTTCTTTGGTTCACGAATGGTTACCGAAAGGCTGCAACCTGCGCTTTCAGCAGCCGCTCTGGCTGCCATTGGCATCGACGATGCAGACCGCACCCGGCGTCGGCTGCAGCACGCTGCGCCGGACCGTGTAGCGCTTGGCCTCGCCGCTATCGGGGATTGACCCGGTGGTCATCGTGTCATGGTCCAGCGGAGCGCTGGCGAGCACGCTTGTATCCTTGTCGTCAGCAATCATGGGCGTCAGGATCAGCGTTAGCGCAATCACAGCCGTACCGAACAGGAGGGCGAGATTGAGGGCGCCCATGCGCCGTCCGTGCCGCATCATGCGATCCTTGTCGCGCACGGTTCTCCAGAAATCGTCTTCCACCATTTACGCCTCACGCAACGAAACGGCGAAGGGCGCCTGAGCGCCCGTGCCTTCGCATTCATGTCATTGAGCAGGCAAACCTGCCGCGAGGCTTGAATTGTCACCGAACAGGATAAACGATTGATTAATGCCGGCCGCAAAAGGCCGTTGTTCACAACAGATCGATAAGGAATGGAATGAGCGGTTCGTCAGCCGGCGGCATCGGATAGTCGCGCAGGGCCTTCGGGCGCACCCACTTGATCGACTGGCCCTCGCGCCCGTGCGGCACGCCCTCGAAACGGCGGCAGACGTACAGCGGCATGAGCAGATGGAAAGTCTCGTAGGTGTGGCTGGCAAAGGTCAGTGGCGCCAGGCACTCCACCTTGGTGGCAATCCCAAGCTCTTCCTCAAGCTCGCGGATCAGGGTTTCCTCGGGCGTCTCGCCTGGTTCCACCTTGCCGCCGGGAAATTCCCAGAGCCCGGCCAGCGACTTGCCCTCCGGCCGCTGTGCCAGAAGAATACGCCCGTCCGCATCGACCAGCGCACAGGCCGCCACGAGAACGATCTTGCGGCCGGCAGTCGGCGTGGCGGATGTCGGATCACTCATTCAGGCGCCTCCCGGGCGGCGATAGACGTATCGGTAGACTTCGGAAAAGCCGAAACTTTCGTAAAGCGCAAGGGCCGGTGCATTCTCGGCGCCGACAGCAAGCCATGCCTTTCGGGCGCCCTTCAGCGCCGCCCAACGCAGCGCCGCCGCCAGAATGTTACGGCCAAGTCCCTGACGCCGGAAAGCTGGCGCGACGGCGATCTGATGCAGGCCGCAAAGGTCATTGTCCTGCACCGCGAGCGCCACCGCAGACGGCTCGCCGTCCGGCTCCTCGAAGAGAAAAAGCCCGGTCTCGGCGCGGATTGCATTGATCACTTCGCTGAGACCCGCCTTGCCGCGCGCATCCTCTCCGCAGATCGCGAGGCGTGCATCCACGAAACGGGCGAGATCCTTGACGGGCAAGTGTTCAACGGTTGCCGGATGGACAGCAACCGGAAGATCCACGGCCATCACGATGCTTTCTTCCAGCAGCGACCATCCCGCCGCGTCGAGATGGGCGGCCAGCACCGGCGAGCAGAGCGGTGTCTGCCGCACCGTCAGCGGACGGCCGTATTCGGCAAAGCGCGTGCCGGCCCGCGAAAGCCGCGCGGCAAGGTTGCCATGATCGGACGGGTCGAGCGGATTGACGGAGTTGAGGCGCTTCGAACCATGACCGGCCGTCAGCCTGACCAGCCAGCTACCGTCATAGTGCACGGAGGCCGCAGGCCAGGACCGGAAACCGACAGCCTCCAGCCGCCGCACCATGGGCAGATCGATCCTGCCACGCTCCGTACCGGCCACCATGGCGTCAGCTCCGGTAGTCGCCGTTGATCTCGACATAGGCCTTCGTCAGGTCGCAGGTGTAGACCGTCGCGCGGCCGAGACCGATCCCGAGATCGACGCGGATTGGAATGTCTTCCTGCTCCATCACGGCCGTGGTCGCAGCCTCGTCATAGGAGGGATCGCGCTCGCCCTCGAAGGCGACGCGCACATTTCCGAACCAGATCGACAGGCGGTCACGGTCGGCATGCTCTCCAGCCTTGCCGACAGCCATCACGACCCGGCCCCAATTGGCATCCTCACCGGCGACGGCAGTCTTGACGAGCGGCGAATTGGCGATCGACAGGGCGATGCGCTTGGCGGCGGCATCATTTTCGGCCCCCTCGACGGTCACTTCGACCATCTTGCGCGCACCTTCGCCATCACGAACCACCTGCAAGGCGAGGTTCTTCAGAACGGTATTCAGTGCGCTGCGGAAGCTGTCGAGACGCGGATCCCCGCCATCCTCGATGCGGACCTGGCCTTCGCCGGCCGCAGCACCCGTTGCGAAGAGAAGCAGCGTATCGGACGTGGAGGTGTCGCTGTCCACGGTCACCGAATTGAAGCTCGGCGCGACACCGGCAGAAAGCAGAGCCTGCAGCGCGCTCGGCGCAATATCGGCATCGGTGACGACGAAGGAAAGCATGGTGGCCATATCAGGTGCGATCATGCCCGCACCCTTGGCGATGCCATTGATGCGCACCGGCACGCCGCCGATGTCGGCGGTGGCGGTCGCGACCTTCGGATAGGTATCGGTCGTCATGATCGCTTTGGCCGCTTCCAGCCAGAAATCCTCCGTCGCCGATGTCGCGAGATCGCCAAGCACGCCGGAGAATTTCGTGGCATCCAGCGGCTCGCCGATGACGCCGGTCGAGGCCAGGAAGACCTCTCGCGTCGAGCAGCCGATGGCCTCGGCAGCGGCTTCCGCCGTCATCTGCGTGGAGGCACGACCCTTGCTGCCGGTAAAGGCATTGGCATTGCCGGAATTGACGACCACGGCTCGCGCCACGCCGCCCGACAGGTTCTGCCGGCAGAAATCGACCGGAGCGGACGGGCACTTGGAGCGGGTGAAGACGCCGGCGACAGCCGCAGGCGCGTCAAACACCATCATCAGCACATCGGTGCGCCCCTTGTACTTGATGCCGGCGGCGGCAGTGGCCATGCGTACGCCGCGGACGGGCGGCATGTCGACATAGGTCTTGGGAGCGAGCGGCGAAACGGGATGGGTCATGACAGGTCCGGTCGTCAGCGTGAAGTCTTCGATGGAAAGCTTGGCGAATGAATCGTCCCGGCGCAACGGGGCGCCGGGACGGGGCAGTCTGGCATCGATTTGTATCCGTCCTGCGACGGTACCACCGTTACCGTGTCAGTTGGCCGGGGCCGGCTTGGCGGCGTCTTCGGCAGAGACCGGCTTGTTGGCCTCTTCGTAGGCCTTCTTCAGCGCCGGATCGGCAATGTCGACGGGGGTTTCGGCGCGAGCCTTTTCGAGCACGGCCATGTACTTGTCGCGCATGACGAGCTGGCGCACCTGCTGCTCGACCTGATCGAGAGCCGGCGGGGCCTTGGGGCGCTTGTCCTCGACGAGAATGACGTGATAGCCGAACTGCGTCTTCACCGGGGTCTTGGTGTAGGCACCCTTGTCGAGCGCGAAGGCCGCGTCCTCGAATTCCTTGACCATGCGGCCCTTGGTGAAATAGCCGAGATCACCGCCATCGGCCTTGTTCGGGTCGGTGGACTTTTCCTTGGCCAGATCTTCGAACTTCTTGCCGGCGTCGAGTTCGGCGATCACGGCCTTGGCCTCATCCTCGGTCTTGACGAGGATGTGGCGCGCCTTGACCTCTTCTTCCTTCGGAAGGGCGGCAATTTCCTTCTCGTAGCGTGCCTTGACCTCTTCCGGCGTCACGGCATCAACGACATGCTTCTTGAAGTAGGCGTTGTGCAGTTCGCGGTCGATGATGTAGCCGAGGCGCTGCTTGTAGTCCGGGTCGTTTTCCAGACCTTCCGCCTTGGCGTCCTTGGCGAGCAGCTTCACGTCAATGATACCGGAGAGAGCGGCGATGCGCTTCTGGTCGTCGGGAAGCTGCTGCAGCTGCGGATCGAGACTGCCGATGGCAAGGTTAAGCTCCGACTGCTTGACCTCCTGGTCGCCGATCTTTGCGACCACCGGATCGGCAGCATCCTGCGCCATGGCCGCGCCGCCAAGCGTCAGCACCGCAACGAAAGCGGCCGTGGCAAGCATCCTCTGTCTGAACATCTGAAAATGACCTTTCAACTCGGTTGACGGGGCGGCGATGGACCGCTCGTGGCAGCTCGGAAAGCACCGGAATGTGGCCGTTTCATAGCCTCTGGCGCCCCGGACTGCCGTTGACATAACTCGGACCCCCTCTTATCTGTCACGCAACCTCGCGTCCACAAAAGTTTCCGGGCGGGAACGGGCCCGCCGTCGGTCTTGACGCGTCGCGGGCCGACACCCGGCAGATGAGAAAGAAAGGACCATTTGATGGTCAGCCTCGGCGGCATCGCCCGCAAGCTCTTCGGTTCGTCCAACGATCGCCGCATCCGCAACTACCGTCCGCGCGTGGAAGCGATCGGCAAGCTCGAAGCCGAGATGAAGGCGCTCTCCGATGCCGAGCTCCAGGGCAAGACGGCTCAGTTCAAGGCGGAACTTGCCGCTGGCAAGACGCTGGACGACATTCTCATCCCCGCCTTCGCCGTCGCCCGTGAAGCTGCGCGCCGCACGCTCGGCATGCGCCCCTTCGACGTGCAGCTGATGGGCGGCATGATCCTGCACGAGCGCTCGATCGCCGAAATGAAGACCGGCGAAGGCAAGACGCTTGTCGCGACGCTGCCTGTCTATCTCAACGCGCTCGCCGGCAAGGGCGTGCATGTCGTGACCGTCAACGACTACCTCGCCAGCCGCGACGCGACGATCATGAGCAAGCTCTACGGCTTCCTCGGCCTGTCCACCGGCATCATCGTCCATGGCCTGTCCGATGACGAGCGCCGCGCCGCCTACGCCGCCGACATCACCTACGCCACGAACAACGAACTCGGCTTCGACTATCTGCGCGACAATATGAAGTACGACCGCCGCCAGATGGTGCAGCGCGACCACTTCTTCGCCATCGTCGACGAAGTGGACTCGATCCTCGTCGACGAAGCGCGCACGCCGCTCATCATCTCCGGCCCGCTGGATGATCGTTCCGACCTCTACAACACGATCAACGCCTTCATCCCGCTTCTGTCGCCGGAAGACTACGAGATCGATGAGAAGCAGCGCTCGGCCAATTTCTCCGAAGAGGGCACCGAGAAGCTCGAGGGCCTGCTGCGTCAGGCCGGCCTTCTGAAGGGCGAGAGTCTCTACGACATCGAGAACGTGGCGATCGTCCACCACGTCAACAACGCGCTGAAGGCCCACAAGCTCTTCCAGCGCGACAAGGACTATATCGTCCGCAACGACGAGATCGTCATCATCGACGAGTTCACGGGCCGCATGATGCCGGGCCGGCGCTATTCCGAAGGCCAGCACCAGGCGCTGGAAGCCAAGGAACACGTCACGATCCAGCCCGAGAACCAGACGCTCGCCTCGATCACCTTCCAGAACTATTTCCGCATGTACGACAAGCTGGCCGGGATGACCGGTACGGCATCGACGGAAGCCGAGGAATTTGGCAACATCTACGGCCTCGACGTCGTGGAAGTGCCGACCAACCTGCCAATCCAGCGCCGCGACGAGGACGACGAGGTCTACCGGACCGCGGAAGAGAAGTACAAGGCGATCATCACCGAGATCAAGGAAGCCAGCGGCCGCGGCCAGCCAATCCTCGTCGGCACCACCTCGATCGAGAAGTCCGAACTTCTGGCCGAGATGCTGCGCCGTGAAGGCTTCAAGGACTTCCAGGTCCTGAACGCCCGTTACCACGAGCAGGAAGCCTATATCGTCAGCCAGGCCGGCGTGCCCGGCGCCGTCACCATCGCCACCAACATGGCCGGTCGTGGTACGGACATCCAGCTCGGCGGCAATGCCGACATGCGCATCGAGCGCGAACTGGCCGGCGTCGAGCCGGGCCCCGAACGCGACGCGCAGGAAGCGGCGATCCGCGAAAACATCAAGGCGCTGAAGGAAAAGGCGCTCGCTGCCGGCGGCCTCTACGTTCTCGCCACCGAACGTCATGAAAGCCGCCGCATCGACAACCAGCTGCGCGGCCGTTCCGGCCGTCAGGGCGACCCGGGCCGCTCCAAGTTCTATCTGTCGCTCCAGGACGACCTGATGCGCATCTTCGGCTCCGAGCGCATGGATTCCATGCTGCAGAAGCTCGGCCTGAAGGACGGCGAGGCCATCGTCCATCCCTGGATCAACAAGGCACTCGAACGCGCCCAAAAGAAGGTCGAAGCCCGCAACTTCGACATCCGCAAGAATCTGCTGAAATATGACGATGTGCTGAACGACCAGCGCAAGGTGATATTCGAGCAGCGCATCGAGCTGATGGACGCCGAAAGCGTGACCGAAACCATCGGTGACATGCGCCATGAAGTCATCGAGGACATTGTCGCCAAGCGCATTCCGGAAAAGGCCTATGCCGAGCAGTGGGACATCGAAGGCCTCAACAACGATGTCCGCGGTATCCTGAACCTCGACCTGCCGGTCGCCCAGTGGGCTGCCGAGGAAGGCATCGACGAGGCCGATATCCGCGAGCGCATCACTGAGGCCGCTGACAAGGCCGCAGCCGACCGCGCCGAACGTTTCGGGCCGGAGATCATGAACTATGTCGAACGCTCGGTGATCCTGCAGACGCTCGACCACCTCTGGCGCGAGCACATCGTCAACCTCGACCACCTGCGCTCCGTCATCGGCTTTCGTGGCTACGCCCAGCGCGATCCGCTGCAGGAATACAAGTCCGAGGCCTTCGAGCTCTTCAATGCGCTGCTTGGCAACCTGCGCCAGACCGTCACCGCACAGATGATGCGCGTCGAGATCGTTCAGGAAGCCGCCCAGGCGCCGCAGCCGGCCCCGCCGGAAATGGAAGCCCACCACATCGACGCCTCCACCGGCGAGGATGAATTTGCCGGCGGCTACCAGGCTGTCGCTGCGTCGGACCGCGATCCGCAGGATCCGTCGAGCTGGGGCATGGTCGGCCGCAACGAGCCCTGCCCCTGCGGCTCCGGCAAGAAGTACAAGCACTGCCATGGCGCACTGGAAGCCTGAGGCGCCAGCCTTTCCACGAAGGCACCGAAAGCATGCATCGGCCGCTCCGCAAGGGGTGGCCGTTCTGCATTGTGAGACCGCCGCAACATCGGGAACCTCGTCCTTACCCAACGCTTTGTTAACGCTGTTCGGGCAAGAGTAGCGCCAGTGTGTTCTGCGTCCGGGTAGTGCGTTCATGTCAGCGGTAGAGCCAGCAGAAGGGCTGCAGCGGGGCCTTGCGTCCAAAGCCTTCGGCATCATCGCCAAGGTTGTCGATGCCCTGCGCGGAAATGATGCGCGCGCGCTGGCGCAGCGCATGGCGCTGATCGCCTTTGCGGTGCGCGTGCTCTCGGCCGCTATCGCCTTCGTTTCGCAGATCATTCTCGCGCGCCTGATGGGCGAGTTCGAATACGGCATCTTCGTCTTCGTCTGGTCGCTCGCCGTTCTCTTCGGCAATCTTTCCTGCTTCGGCTTTCACTCCACCATCATCCGCTTCCTGCCGGGATACGGCGCGGCCGGCGCAACGGCCGAGATCCGCGGCATCATGGCCACGGTGCGGATCTTTGCGATGGGCGCTGCCACCGTCCTGGCAACCGTCGGCCTCGCCGGCATCTGGCTGGCAGGCGATCTGATCGAGGACTACTACCTCGTGCCGCTCTATCTCGGCATCTTCCTCCTGCCGATGATCGCACTCGGCGACGTCATGGAAGGAACCGCACGCGCCCATAGCTGGGCCCTGCGCGCGCTGAGCCCCACCTACATCGTGCGGCCCCTGCTGATCCTTGTCTTCATGATGCTTTTTGCGGCCTCCGGTGAACCGCATACGGCAAAGATCGCCATGACGGCCGCCATGGCTGCGACCTACGTGACGAGTGTCGGACAGTACATCCTGCTGACCCGCAAGCTGCGCCGTCACTATCCACGCGGACCGCTCGCCATTGATTTCGCCACATGGCTGAAGGTCGCGGCGCCCATCTTCCTCATCGAGGGCTTCGGCTTCCTGCTGACCAATTCCGACGTCATCGTCGTCGGGCTTTATCTCGATCCCGAAAGCGTCGCCATCTACTTCGCCGCCGCCAAGACCATGGCGTTGGTGCAGTTCGTGATGTTTTCGGTCAAGGCGGCCTCGGCGCCCCGCTTCTCCGCCGCCATGGCCGAGAAGGATCGCGGCCATCTAGCATCGATCGCGGTGGAAAGTGCCCGCTGGGCCTTCTGGCCCTCGCTGGGCATCGGCGCGCTCGTGCTTCTGGCGGGCCCCTTCCTGCTGTCGCTCTTCGGCCCGGCCTTCCATGCCGGATATCCGCTGATGTTCATCCTGTTCACCGGCATGATGGCCAAGGCGCTGGTCGGCCCGGCGGAAGCCTTTCTGACCATGGCCGGCCAGCAGCGGCTCTGCGCCATGCTCTACGCCACGGCACTCATCATCAACGTAACCCTCAACGTGACGCTCATCCCCGCCTTCGGCCTCATGGGCACGGCGGGCGCCACCGCAGGCGCGATGGTCTGCGAGGCGTTGATGCTGCATCTCGCCGTGCGCCGCACCTTCGGCATCACGCTGTTTGCTTTCGCGCGCCTCCCCGCGCCGTCCACATCCCTGAAGACTGGAATATCCTGATGGAACGCTTTCAAGTCACCGCAGATATCGCGGCAAAGACCGGCGGTTACCTTGCCGGCTTCAATCGTGCCCAGCAGGACGAACCGAAACCCGAGATCCGCATCGAGGTCGGTCGTCCCGGCCGTTCGCTGAGCATCTATCCCGCGACGGCCGGCTACGAGCTGCAGCAGGAACTGGAGTTCCTGTCGAACCGCGCCATCGAGCCGAACGTCTTCTTCACCGGCAATTTCCTGGCGCCCGCAATGCCGCGCCTGGAGGACCGCGTCGTCAAGCTGGCAATCCTGCGCGATTTCAAGGAAGAAAGCAGCCGCCTGCGGTTCCTGATGCCCTTCTCCGTGGAGCGTCCCGGTT
Source organism: Rhizobium sp. SG2393 (assembly GCF_042610495.1). Classification (NCBI taxonomy): domain Bacteria; kingdom Pseudomonadati; phylum Pseudomonadota; class Alphaproteobacteria; order Hyphomicrobiales; family Rhizobiaceae; genus Rhizobium; species Rhizobium sp. SG2393. The sequence goes on along the minus strand of NZ_JBHGAP010000007.1, from coordinate 184,258 downwards.
TTGCCATGGGCGCGCCGATCATCCGGGCCTGGTCCAATCCTTTCGGTCCGCTGGGTGTTCCCCTCGTCGATGCCGAGGAGGCCTCCGTCACGATCGACAACCTGTTGGAAGCCCTGCGCGATCCGAAGATCGGCCTGCCGCGCATCCTGGTGCTGCCGGACATGCGCATGAAAGGCAAGGTCGCCCAGCTGGTGCGGGCTGTCGCGATCGGTCGCAACCTGCCGCTGACGGTGACGGACGCCGTCCAGCGCCCCATGCTCGAAAGTCTGCTGGACGGCGAAGCCTATCTGCGCAACGCGATCAGCCCGCAGCATTTCCGCGAGCTGCGCCGTCAGTGGAACAAGCTGGAGCAAATGGGCCGGCTGACCTACACGGTCGCCCGCCAGCCGGCAGAAGTCCGTGCCAGACTGGAAGACTTCCTGTCGCTGGAAGCAAGTGGCTGGAAGGGCGAGGAGCGCTCCGCACTCGTCATGGATCGCTACCGCGCCGCCTTCACCCGTGAGGCCGTGACCAATCTCGCGGAAGTCGACGGCGTGCGCATCCACACGCTCAACCTCGACAACAAGCCGATCGCCGCCATGGTCGTCTTCATCATGGCCGGTGACGCCTATACCTGGAAAACGGCCTATGACGAGACCTATGCGCGCTATTCCCCCGGCAAGCTTCTGGTGGCCGAACTGACGGCATGGCATCTGGACGACGCCAACATTCTGCGAACCGACAGCTGCGCCGTTCCCGACCACCCGGTCATGAGCCGTCTGTGGGAAGAGCGCGACGAGATCGGCAGCATCGTCATCGGCCTTGACCAGAACCGTGACCGCGACGTGCGCCAGGTGGCCGCCCAGCTTCACCTCTACCGCAACACCCGCAACATCGCCCGACTGCTGCGTGAAAAGATCCGCGCGCTGTCGCCATCGCGCCGTTGAGCTATTCCGCGGCGTGGGCCGCCTCGGCCACCGCCCGCTCGCGCAGCAGGCGGCGGATCACCTTGCCGGAGGTCGTCAAGGGCAGGGCATCGACGAAAGCGACCTCGCGCGGATATTCGTGCATGGAAAGCCGCGTCTTCACCCACTCGGCGATCTCGCGTCCAAGGGCCGCAGACGGCTGGTGGCCGGGCGTTAGCACGACATAGGCCTTGACGATCTCGGTGCGCACCGCATCCGGCTTGCCCACGACAGCGGCGAGCTGTACGGCCGGATGGCCGACCAGGCAATCCTCGATCTCGCCCGGCCCGATCCGGTAGCCGGAGGATGTGATGACATCGTCATCGCGCCCGAAGAAGGTGAAATAGCCATCCCGATCCATGACGCCTTGATCGCCCGTCGTCATCCAGTCGCCGATGAACTTGCGCTCCGTCGCCTCGTCCTTTTTCCAGTAGCCGAGGAACATCACCGGGTCCGGCCGCCGGACGGCCACCTGTCCCACCGTTCCGGCCGGCAGTTCACGGCCCTGCGCATCGATGATCGCCACGCGATGGCCGGGCGCGGCCTTGCCCATCGAACCACCCTTGATGACCCCGCAGGCAGCCGACGAGGAGAGAACGATGTTGCATTCCGTCTGGCCGTAGAACTCGGCGACCTCGATGCCGAGCGCATCCCGCGCCCATTCGAAGGTCTCGCGTCCCAGCGCCTCGCCGGCCGAGCCGATGGTGCGCAGGTTGAGCCGGTAGCGCTCGCGCGGCCGCTCCACCGCCTTCATCAGCCGAAGCGCGGTCGGCGGGATGAAGGCATTGCGCACATCCATCTCTTCCAGAATGCGGAAGGCCATGTGCGGGTCGAATTTCTGCGCCGGCGAGGAGACAACGGGCAAGCCGAACAGCAGCGACGGGAGAAGCGCATTCAGCAAGCCACCCGCCCAGGCCCAGTCGGCCGGTGTCCACATGCGGTCGCCCGGCTGCGGCAGGAAATCGTGGTGGAACTGGAACCCGGGGACATGGCCGAGCAGCACGCGATGCCCGTGCAGCGCGCCCTTCGGTGGGCCCGTGGTGCCGGAAGTATAGATCATCATGGCCGGATCGTCCGGCCCGGTATCGGCAATGGCCGCGATCGGATCATGCGCCGCCACGAGCGCCCGGAAGGACAGGGTCTCTCCCGCCGCTTCCGTCGAAACCACAAGGCGCAGATCCGGCAGCTCCTTCCGGATCGCGGCAAGCCGCCCCGCCCCGAAGCCGTTGGTCACGATCGCCGCCGCACCGGCATCCTTCAGCCGGTAGGACAGCGCCTCGGCGCCGAAAAGCAGCGCCAGCGGCAGCGCGATCGCGCCGAGCTTGTAGATGCCGGCATGGGCGATCGCAGCCTCGAAACCCTGCGGCAGAAGGATCGCGACCCGATCGCCGGCACGCACACCGTTTGCCGCAAGCGCTGCGGCAAAGCGCGAGGACTGGTCGGCAAACGCACCGTAGGTCAGCCGCTGGTGGTGGCCGTCGGGGGAGAAATGCTCCAGACAGATCCGATCGGGCTCGCGCGTCGCCCAGGCGTCCGAGACGGCCGCGCCGATGTTAAAGCGCGGCGGGATGGCCCATTCGAAGCGGGCGATCAGCGCGTCGTAATCACGAATGGCAGGCAGCATCGCAATGTCCTTTGCTGCACTGCACCTATCATCCGGCGAGCGCGGTGACAATTGCGCGATATCGCAAGGGATCAGGCAAACAGCGTCCGGAAGTCGAAGTCGAGCTTTCCGCCGCCCAGCACGGCATCGACGATGGCCCAGGCGAGCGGGAAATCCCGACGCGTCTGCGGCAACGTCTTCAGCAGATCGACCAGCACGCGGGCGGTGTCGATCCCCTCGACCGTCTCGCCGGAGAGCTCCGCCCCCATGATGTCGTCAACACTACGATCCTTGCCGAGCCCATGCCCGAGCCGGCTGTTGCGCCCGCCGCCGACCGTCACATGCAGGTCGCCGATGCCGGCGAGATCGAAGGCCGTCTCGCGCCGCCCGCCGATCTTTTCGCACAGCGTCGCCATCTCGGCTGCCGCCTGCGTGAAGGCCGCCGCCGTCGGGTTCTTCGACTGCCCGTCGGCGCGTGCGGTATCGGGATAGCGGGTCTGCATGGCGCTGACGCCGATGGCGAAGAAGTTCTTCAGCGCTGCGCAGCATTCCACGCCCGTCGCATCGTCGGTGATATCGAGCCGATAATAGGGCGTGCGCATCAGGGAGCGCGCAAAATCGGCCGCCGCCCGGTCGCGGCAGGAATAAACGCTGGTTGTCGGGTAACGGTTGGCCAGTTCGCGCGCGATGCAAGGGCCGCCAATGCCGATGAAGGACGCGATCGTCTTCACCTGCCCCGGAATGGTCTCGGCATAGGAAACGATCCGCCCGTCCTGCCGGTCGAGCCCCTTCGTCACGAAGGCGACAGGCTTCGGCACGTGCAGCGTTTCGTTCAGCCTCTCAATGGCCCAGGGAATGCCGGGGCTGCTGACGCCGATGATGACGAGATCGGCCGCTGCCATGTGCTCCGGCGTCAGCTCGGCATTGGACAGAATCGTGACGCCTGGCGCCAGCGGATGATCAAGCTTCGGATGCACGCCGCCCGGCGTCTTCAGACGTTCGATGACCGCGCCGTCAAGCGGCGTCCCGACGATGGTCACCGCATGCCCGTTGTCCGCCGCCGGCACGGCCAGCGCCGTGCCCATCACACCCGCACCGAGGATCAGGATCCCTGCCATATCACACGCACCTTCCCGGATGGCACCGCGCCATCCGCCGTTCCAGACAATATCGCCCCCACCCTGGCAAGGGCCATCGTGAGATGAAAGCGTGCCGAAACCCCTGTTCCGGCACGGTTCCTTTCCGTCAACGCATCATCGCCGCGACATTGCCGCCATCGACAGTCAAGACCGCCCCTGTCGAGGTCCGGGCCTTGGCGAGATGCACGAAGGCGGCCGCGACATCCGCGCCCGTCACTTCGCGCCGCACCAGATTGCCGCGCATGTATTCCTCCGCCGAGATGCCGCGCGCCTTCGAACGGTCGGCCACCATCTGGTCGGTCATGAGCCCCGTGCGGATACGATCCGCATTGACCGCATTGGACGTGATGCCGGAGGCGCCATGCTCGATCGCATATTGGCGCATCAGCGCCATCAGCGCCGCCTTCGACGTGCCATAGGGGCCGAAATCGGCACCCGGGTTCACGGCCTGCTTGGAGACGTTGAAGACGATGGAGCCGCCGGTCTTCTGCGTCTCCATCACCTTCACGACGGCGCGCGCCATGTAGTGATGGCTCCAGAAGTTGAGGTCGAAGGCCTTGCGGAACGTCTCCTCATCCACCGACACCAGCTTGCCCTGGAAGGCGGCACCGGCATTCGAGATCAGGATATCGACGCCGCCGAAATGGCCGGCGACCTTGGCGACCGCCGCATCGACCGCTTCGGGCTTCGTCACGTCGCAGACCACGGGCAGCGCACCGAGGCGCTTTGCCTCCCGCGTCAGGGCCTCCTCGGAAATGTCGACCAACGCGATCTCCGCACCTTCCGCCTTCAGCGCTTCGGCGACCGCAAGGCCGAGACCGCTGGCACCGCCGGTGACGATGGCAACCTGACGCGTCAGCGGCTTTTCCTGCACCTTGGTCAGCTTCACCTGCTCCAGCGACCAGTATTCGAGGTCGAACAAATCCTCTTCCGACAGGGCCTCGAAGGCATCGATGCCTTCCGCATTGGTGATGACGTTGATGGTCGCCTCGATCACGTCGGCGCCGACAAGCGCATTCTTGCGCGCCGCGCCGGCCGAGAAGATGCCGACACCGGCCACGTAGAAGGCGCGCGGCATCGGGTCGAGCATCTTCTTGATGCCGCCGACGCGGGCATTGTTGCGCTCGAAATAGGCGGTGTATTCGGCCTTGTAGTCGGCAACCGCCTTGCGCACCGTTTCCGCCCACTGGTCGAGCTCGCCGGCCACCGGCGCCGGCAGCGCCACGCCGAACCGCTTGATGTGGATGACATGCTCCGGCGTCGCATTGCCCCGGCGCACGAGGCTGTTGACGTTCTCGGCATTGCAGAAATCGAGGATCTTTTCGCCGGTGCGGTGCTCCAGCACGAAGCGCTTCGGCTGCCCCTCGACGCCCGTGTCGATGGCGATGGCGCCACGGATGATCGGGGCGATCTCGGCGGCGCTGGCAAGCTTGGCCGGAACGGCAACGCTCTTGAAGGGCTTCGGCCTGCCCTGCGCGATCCGCTTCTCAGCCTTGTCGATTTTCGCGATCATGTCCTCGTAGGAGGTGCGCGCATCCTCCGACCAGGTGAAGATGCCGTGCTTCAGGAGGATCATGCCATCGGCCTTGGGATTGGCCTTGAAGGCCTTGTCGCAGGCCTTGGCGAGATCGAAGCCGGGCATGACATAGGGCACGATGATCGCGTCCGGGAACAGCTCACGGACGATCTCTTCCCCATGCGGCTGGTTCGTTAGCGAGACAATGGCGTTCGCATGCGTATGGTCGATGTGCTTGAAGGGCAGCAGCGCATGCAGGATCGCTTCGACGGACGGGTTCGGCGCGGCCGGATCGATCAGCAGGCGACGCTGCAGCATGACCATGTCGTCATCCGACAGCGTCTCGAAATTGACCATCGCTTTCAGCGGATCGAGGCGCACGGCCGGCAGGCCCGGCGGCTCGATCGTGCCCATGTCCCAGCCGCTGCCCTTGACGCAGAGCACATCGACGCGCGACCCGTCCATCTCCTCGAAGGTCGTCTTCACCGACGTATTGCCGCCCCCATGCAGTACCAGCTCCGGATCGACGCCGAGCAGGCGCGTCGTATAGGTGCGGATCGCAAGATCGCGGTTGACGCCTTTGGCCACATAGGCATCGACGACGGATTTGAACTCCTGGTCAGACCAGCGGGACTTCATGGCATTTCCTTTCCTGCATCGCGCGCTCAGGCGCGCTGATCGTCAAACTCTGAAAGTAATCCGAGGCGCATGACGCATGCGCACCGAGAGAATTCCTGACACCGCCTCCCCTCCGTCATCCCCGGGCTCGCCCCGGGGATACACGCGGCCACCTCGGCGCTCGCCCATGGATGGTCGGGTCAAGCCCGACCATGACGACGGAGAAGACGGTGGCCCGCTTGGTCATTTCCGGCCTGCGCCCTCAGATGCGGACCTCCGTACCCGCATCGAAGACGTGAACCTTCGAGGGCGCGATGGCAAAACGCACCGTGCTGCCTTCCGGGTAGCGCGCCGCCTTGTCGACGACGGCGATGAACCGTCCCTCCGGCCCGTCGCAGAAGAGCTGCGCATCGTGGCCGAGACGTTCCTGAAGGATGGCCTTGGCGGAGAGCGTGCCGGCGTCGTCCACCACGAGGTCGCTCGGCCGCACGCCGACGACCACCTTCTGGCCGACCTTCGCCCGGCTGCCAGCCTCGATCATCACGCGGCCGGTCGCCGTATCCACAGCCGGCGCGCCATCGGCGGCGACCACCGTGCCCTGCAGGAAGTTGATCGCGGATGCGCCGATGAAGTCGGCGACATACTTGCTGGCAGGGCGGTCATAGACATCGTCGGGCGTGCCGATCTGCTCGATCTTGCCGGCCCGCATGACGACGATCTTGTCGGCCATGGTCATGGCCTCGATCTGGTCATGCGTGACGTAGATCGTCGTCGTCTTCAGCCGGTTATGGAGCTGTCTGATCTCGGTGCGCATATGGGCGCGCAGCTTGGCATCGAGGTTCGACAGCGGCTCGTCGAAGAGGAACACCGCCGCCTCGCGCACCATGGCGCGGCCCATGGCAACGCGCTGGCGCTGGCCGCCGGAGAGTTCCTTGGGATAGCGGTCGAGATAGGGCGTCAGGTTCAGCGTCGCCGCCGCCCACTCCACCCGCTTCTTGATCTCGGCCGGCGGTACCTTGGCCACTTCCAGACTGAAGGCGATGTTGTCGTAGACCTTCATCGTCGGATAGAGCGCATAGTTCTGGAACACCATGGCGATGGAGCGATCACGCGGATGCACGTCGTTGACGCGCTTGCCGTCGATCAGAAGGTCGCCTTCGCTGACCGTCTCCAACCCCGCCGTCATGCGCAAGAGGGTCGTCTTGCCGCAGCCGGAGGGACCGAGCAGCACGACGAACTCGTGATCCTCGATCTTGAAGGAAATGTCGCGCATGATGTTGAGGGCACCGAAGGACTTGCCGATGCGCTGATATTCCACGGTGGCCATGGGGCTCTCACTCCACTCTTTCTCGGTCGGCTGGCCGGTTTCGGCGGCGCGACGGGATCAGTATTTCTGCCGGGTCGGCGTGATGACGATTTCCTGGACGATCGCGCGCTGCGGCAGCTGGTAGGCGTCGAGGATCAGGTCCGCGACGATGTCGGCGGAGATGCCGCCGCCGATTGCCGCCTTGTTGGCGCGGTAGTTGGCGAGCGTCGTCTCGTCCTTCACATGGTCGAGCACTTCGGTATCGATGATGCCGGGCGACACCACGATGACGCGCACATCGTGCGGCGCCAGATATTCGCGCAGGCTTTCGGAAACGGCATGCACGAAGAACTTCGTGCCGCAATAGACGGTATGGTCCGGATAGACCTTCCGGCCGGCAATCGAGCTCATCATCACCAGCGTGCCGTGCTTGCGCTCGATCATGCCGGTCATCACGGCATGGACGCTGTTCATCACGCCCTTGGTGTTGATGTCGATCATCTCGTCCCATTCTTCCGGCGGCTGCCGGGCGATGTCGCCGAGCCGCGCAATGCCGGCATTGGCAAACATCATGTCAACCGGACCGAACTGGGCTTCCGCATCGGCGACGGCTGCCGCGATCCCCGCGCGGTCACGCACATCGACGGCTCTGAGCACCGCATTCGGCAGGCCGAGCGCCTCCAGACGATCAAGTCGGCGCGCCATCAGCAACACGGGATGGCCGGCCTTGGAAAAGGCACGCGCCACGGCTTCGCCAATGCCGGAGCTGGCGCCGGTGACGGCGATCAACGGTTTGTCGGACATGCTTTCCTCCCTCTTCTTCCACCTTGAAGGCAGGGCCGCGGCAGATGCCGCGACCCCGACTGGTCCGCCCGGATTAGCCCTTCAGGATCTCGCCGACCTGCTGGGCGATGCCGTCCATGGTCTCCTTGGCCGAGCCGCCGCTGCCGGCGAAATACTTGCCAAGCGCAACGGGGATCGTGTCGGAGGAGATCTGTGCCCATTCCGGCAGGTCCGGCTCCGAGCCCATGAACTTGTCGATCGTCTCGCGAACGACCGGCAGGTGGCGGGTGGTGCCGGCACCGACGCGGGCATTGGCCTTGACGCGCGGGTCGTCATAGACCGACGTACGGGTCGGGCCCGTGCCGCCGCCGAGCGTGGTGATGAGGGCCTGCGTGTCGGCGCAGGTTGCCCACTGCATGAAGATCCAGGCCGCATCCGGCGCCTTGGAATACTTGGACACCGCGAGCGAGGAACCGCCCTGGTGGCCGACGCCGGGGATTTCGCCGTAACCGCACTGGTCGGGCTTGCGCAGTGAAATCGGCTGCGGCGGGATGACGGCTTCGCAAAGGCCCGAAACCTTCGTCTGGGTCGGGTCGTCGAAATAGGGGAAGAACTCGCCCCAGGAGAGCATAGAGGCGGCAACGCCCTGCGCAATCGCCTGGCCCTGGCCGTCCCACGTCCACTGATCGACACCCGGCGGCATGATGGCCTTGAGCTTCGTATAGTAGTCGAGCGCGGCAAGACCCTGTTCGTCATTGCCCGAGAACTGCTTGTCGGCGTTGAAGATGGAGCCGCCATGGCCCCACAGCATCGACGTCCACTCGCATTCCAGCGCATAGTGACCGGACTTCATCTGGCCGGCATAGCCGAACATGTTCGGTCCCATCTCCTTCGAGATGGTCGCGGAGTTGGTGTACATTTCCTCGAAGGTCGTCGGCGCCTTGAGGCCGAGCTTCTCGTAGATGTCCTTGCGGTAGATCATGATGAAGATCGGGATGTCGTAGGGCACGCCCACCCAGCGGTCTTCATACTTCGAGATACCGTCCACCAGTGCCGGCATGAAGTCGTCGATGTTGTAGTTCGGCATGGCGAGATCGGGCTTGGCCTCGATCTGCTCGCGCGGATCGAAGACGTCCTGGCTGAAGGATGCCGCCCAGCTCTGGTCGATGTAGTAGAGGTCGTAGGTGCCGAGCGAGGAGGCGACGTCGAGCGTCAGCTTCTGCAGAACCTGCTCCAGCGGCAGAACCTCGATCTCGACCTTGATGCCGGTCGCTTCCTCGAAATACTTCTTGAGCTGCGAGTTGATGGCGTTCGACGGCGGCGTGGATTCGGTCGCAAGCTTCAGCGTCGTGCCGGCGAAGGGCTTGCCGACTTCCTTCAGCCAGGAAATGACCTCGGCCGAGGGCTGCAGCTGTTCCTGGGCCAGTGCCTTGTTCATCACGAAGGGACGGCTGCCCATGCCCATGCCGAGCGCCGTGGCGCCAAGGCCAAGCTTGCCGGCGGCGCCGAGGAATGACCGGCGATCCATCTGGCCGCGCACGAAGCGGTCCGTGATGTTGGCGAGATAGAATTTTCTGTCTTTCTCTTTCATGTTTTTCTCCTCCTCTATCCGGTGCCGGGTTTGGCACCTGATCTCCATTGTCCGAAGGACGGCCCTCTTCCCTGGCCGCCCGCCGAATTACTGTTTCAGCGATCCCATTGTCAGGCCGCGCACCAGATGGCGCTGCACCAGAAGGATCGTGATGAAGGCAGGCACGATCGCGGCAGCACCCAGCGCCGCCATGTTGCCCCAAGCCGTGCCGATCGAGGTCACGAAGGTGGACGAGACGACGGGCACAGTCTTCAGCCCCGTCTGCGTCAGCGTCAGCACGAACAGGAATTCCGTCCACGAAAAGATGAAGCAGAGCACGGCCGTCGCCGCGATCCCGCCCTTGGCCATGGGCAGCACGATGCGGCGGAAGATCGTCCAGCGCGAGGCGCCGTCGAGCAGCGCGCTCTCGTCGATCTCGGCCGGGATGTCGTCGAAGAAGCTCTTCAGGAGCAGCACGGCAAGCGGCAGATTCATGAGCCCATGGATCAGGATGACGCCAAGATAGGTGTCGAGCAGGTTGAACTGCTTGAAGATGAAGAACATCGGGATCGCGACAGCGACCGGCGGCATCATGCGGGTCGAAAGCACCCAGTTCACGAAATCATGCCGGCCACGGAAATTCATGCGGGACAGCGCATAGGAGGCAAGCGTCGCCACCACGATCGCCAGCACCGTCGAGAGCGATGCGACGACGATCGAATCCCAAAGGCGCGGCCCCATGTAGAAATTGCCGCCGCCCGGCGTCACGGCTTCCTGGTTGCCGAAGGAGAAGCCGAGCGAGATGCCGAAGACCTGCTCGAAATTGCGCACCGTCGGGTGGAAATCGAAGATGATCGGCGGCCAGTTGAAGATTTCCTTCGCGTCGCGGAAGGCAACCGACGTCCAGAAATAGATCGGGAAGAAGAACGCCCCGACGACGAGCCAGCCGGCGATGGTGCGAAGCGTGCGAGTGAATCGGCTCTGGTGCATGATTACCACCGTACCTTGGCGACGCGGATGAAGAGATTGGCAAGGACCATGATGATGACGAGGCTCGTCAGGCTGAGCGTCGCGCCATAACCCCATTTCAGGAAGGAGAAGGTCTGCTGCCAAGCGTAGAGGCTGAGCGTGTAGGTGGAGGTTCCCGGCCCGCCGGAGGTCATCACGAAAACGTAGTCGAAGACGCGGAAGAGATCGATGCCGCGCAGAAGGATGGCGACCGCAATCACCTTCGACATCATCGGCAGCGTGAGGCGCCGGAACATCTGGAAGGACGAGGCGCCGTCGATCATCGCTGCTTCATAGGGCTCGGTCGGCAGCGAGCGCAGGCCCGCCATGAAGATCAGCACCATGAAGGGTGTCCACTGCCAGATCTCGGCCAGGAGAACGCCGATGAGGGCCAGCGATGATGTCGCGAGGATCGGCGTCGATTTGTCGAGCACGCCGAGCTGGTTGAGGAAATAAGAAAGGACGCCGAATTGCGGGTCCTGCATCAGCAGGAACATCATGCCGGCGATCGCGGGAGGGATGACCAACGTCATGGACAGGATCGCACGCAGCGCCCCGAAGCCCGGCAATTCGGCGTCAAGCAGCAGCGCCACCGCCATGCCGAGCACCAGCTCGACGGTCAGCGCAATCACGAAATAGAGGAAGGTGACGCCAAGCGCCCCCCAGAAGCGGGTGTCATTCCACAGCTGCACCCAGTTGTCGAAGCCGACAAAGGCGAGTGTGCGCTTGCGCGGCACGAATTCGTGGAAGCTCAGCCAGACATTGTAGATCAGCGGATAGATCGTAAAGACGATCAGAAGCGCGATCAGCGGCGCGAGCCACGGCCACGGCGAATCCGAGATCGCAATGCGTTTGACCTGGGCAACGGACATGGCGCGTTTTCCTCCACGAGCGTCGCGCACCCTTTGCGGGCGTCGCCACGCTCCCTCCTCTTCTCAAGGTGCTCGAACGCAAAAGCGTCACGAACCCCATCTCCTCCAGGCCGTCAGCCCCGTCTCCCGCGGGACTGCGACCCCTTATTCAGCGGCGCGAACGCCGGATGCCGCACGCGCGGCAAGAATGCGGTCGGCAACCTCCACGAAGCCGTGACCACCTTCCTTCGCCGCCACATAGGCCGGTTCCGCATCCATGCGTCCCCGAAAGGCCAGCACGTTGGCGACGCCGCAGGCATGTGGAAAGAAGCCGAACATCGGCGCATCGTTCGGGCTGTCGCCGACAAAGACCACCTTCTCCTTGTCGGCATCGATATCGAAGCCGAGCACCTCGGCCGCAAAGCGCCGCGAGGTCGTCAGCTTGTCGTAGTCGCCGTACCAACCGTTGACGTGGATGGACGACACCTTGGCGACCGCGCCCTCCTCCTCGAAGATCGCCTTGATGCGATCGACCGAGGCAACGGGGAGCGCCGGCACGTCCTCGCAGAAGTCGACCGCAAGATCAGCCTCGCGGTAGAGCTGGTCGGCCGAGATCGCCGCACCCGGTACTTCCGCCAGAACGCGCGCGCGAACCGTCACCAGCCGCTGGCGGTCAGCGGCGCGCTGCGCCTCGGCGACCGCGAAGACGCGGCGCATGCGGCGCGCCTTTTCGTCGTAGGAAAAGTAGAAGGCCCCGTTTTCGCCAACGACACCGGCCACCGGCCACATGCGGGCGATCATGTCGCACCAGCCGGCCGGACGTCCGGTAATCGGTGCGACCGCAACGCCGCTTGCGCTCAGCCGCTCCAGCGCATCATAGGCTACAGCCGGCAGACGCCCTTCATTGGTCAGCGTGTCGTCGATATCGCAGAACAGCACCGAAATTCCGGCGGCGACATCAAGCGGCATGTCGGAAACGGGACGCATCGGCTCACTGCTCCCGCGCTGCGAGATCGGCAAGCAGACCTTCGTCGGCGGCAATGTCGACGAAGGAATAGCGGTTGCGCATCTCGCGGCTGTGGATCACGGCCTCGCGGTAGAAATCGACGGGCAGGCCGAGATCGGCCGCCGTCATCGGCCCGCCGGCATCCCGCAGCATCTGCTCCATCTCCTCAACAGGAAGGGCAAAGGCCTGCAGCTCCTTGCGCAGCGTCGGCCACATGTCGGCAAGCTTCTCGTTGATGGCAGCAGCGCCGTTCGCGTCGAAGATCTTCGGCTGGATCTCGGCAAAGCACTGCGCCGCGATTTCGTCGCCCATGCGCTGCGCCATGTCGGCCGGATCGATGACCGTTGGACGGATCACCGGCGGCTTTTCGCTTTCCAGGTAATGCCGCTGGATCCGCGCCATGGTGAGCGTCGCCACGCCGACCTGCTGGCCATGCAGCGTGCCGGGATGCCTGTCGCCGGCAAAGCAGTCGATGTAATGCGAGATCTGGTGCTCACCCATCGAGCCATGGTTCGACATGCCCGTGAAGGAAACGCCGAGGCCGCAGAGCGTCAGCACCCGGTGCAGATAGCCGTTGGCAGCGATATCCCCGTCCGCAAGACCGGCCGCCCGGGCATTGAGTTCGTCCTCGTCCTTCTGCTGCAGCACGTAGGGCACGGTCGAATAGAGGCTGCCGAGCAGGCGATGCGACATCCACCAGTCAACTTGCGCGACCGAGCGCACCAGGCAGTCCGCAAAGCCGGACGCCGAAAGATAGCGCGGCGCAGCCGCCGTGACGCCGAGGTCGATGAAGAAGCCGGAGGGCGCATGCGAGGGCAGCGAGACCTTGAGCCCGCTCTCGAGCGTGATCGAGGCCGTCGTGGAGGTATAGCCGTTCATGGAGGCCGCCGTGCCGAAGACGGCATAGCGGCGATTGGTCTTGCCGGTCACGAACTTGCAGAGATCGTTGATCGTGCCGGAGCCGACCGCAACGACCGCCTCGGCACCCTGAAGCTTATCCGTGAGATCGGCGACGGCCGCCATGTCGGCATGGGGATGGTCGAGAATGACGGTTTCGACCGGACCGAGAGCCTTCAGCGCCTTCGCGACACGAGAGCCCATGGCATCCCAGGTGGCGTGATCGGCAACGACCGTGAACCGCTCGCCCAGCTTCAGCGCAGCCACCAGATCGGCCTCGGCCCCATCGAGGCTTTCTTCGATGACGATGCTTTCATAGGGAACCGTCGCGGTCTTGCCGGTCTCCGGATTGACCCAGCGGCCAGCCAGCACGTCGTCGATCAGCGCGGTCCAGCCGCCTGCGGGCGCGTTCGTTGCGATGCCCGCTTTCCTTGCCGTTTCCATGTTCCCACGTCCGTTTTTGGTTCGTTATGCACAAATGACAACAGCCAATGTCAATTGTCAAGACACATGACAGGCCTCGTTGACAAATGACATTGGCTTGGTCCAGATATCGCCATGGCAAAGGACCCGAGCGCGGACAGAATGAGCGGCAAAAACGGCGAGGAATCCGGGGCGCAGGTGCCCACGGAATTCGACGACGCGATCATGTGGGCCGCCTGGCTCTACTATGCCGACCAGATGACGCAGAGCGAGATCGCCAAGACGCTCAAGGTCTCGCGCGCCACCATCGTCAACTATCTGCAGGAAGCCCGCGAACGCGGCATCGTCTCGGTCAACATCAGCCCCGCTGCCGGCAGCCGCACCAGCATTGCCCGCGCCCTGATGGAACGTTTCGGCCTCGAAGGTGCCTTCGTCATTCCAAGCACGGATGATGCAAGTCTTGCCGAGCGTCTGGGGGATGCCGGCGCGCGCGTCCTCGCCGACCAGATCGCCGATGGCGACACGATCGGCGTCGCCTGGGGCCGCACCGTCCTGGCGGCCGCCGATCGCATCGCGCTTGCCAGGCCCTTGCGCAATCTCACCGTCGTGCAGGTGTCGGGCAGCTCGACCGGCGAGCCGGAGTTCTCTCCCGAACTCTGCACCTCGCTTTTGTCGAACCGTATCCATGCGCGCTGCGTGAACCTTCTGGCGCCGGCCGTGCTTTCCACCCGCGCGCTGAAGGCTGCCCTTCTGGCCGAGCCGATCCTGCAGAAGCAGATGGAACTCGTGCATTCCGCCAACCGCATCCTCTTCGGCGTCGGCGACATCGGCCCGCGCGCCACGGTGCGCGTCGCCTGCATCGCCAGCAACGAGGAACTGGACGATTACGTCGCGCGCGGCGCCGTGGCGGTCATCATCGGCCGCTTCATCGATGCCCATGGCAAGCCGGTCGGCGGCGATCATGACGAACGCATGGTCGGCATCACGCTCGACGAGCTGATGCAGGTGCCGAGCCGTCTCTGTCTGGCCGGCGGCGCAACAAAACTCGCCGCCATTACCGCGACGCTGAACGCCGGCTACGCCACGCATTTCGTCACCGACATGAAGACGGCGGAGGCCCTGTTGTCGCGGTAGGAGGCGACGGCAGAGCCGGGGAAAGACCGGGTGAACGAGGCACCCGGGAAATGAATTTGGGAGGAGTGCGCATGCAGACCGAGGAACGCTACGTCATCGGCATCGATTCATCGACGCAATCGGTGAAGGCCGTTGCCTGGACGAGAGACGGCACGCCCCGCGCCGAGGGTCGCGCACCACACATCATCAGCACGCCGCATCCGCTAAAGGCCGAGCAGAATGCCGAAGACTGGTGGTCGGCGGCCGCCACCGCGTTGACAGCGCTTAGCGGAAAAATCGACCCGGACAAGGTCGACGGCATCGCCATCTCCAACCAGCGCGAAACGATGGTGCTTCTCGACGCAAAGCGCCAGCCGCTGGCGCCGGCGACCCTCTGGCTCGACCGCCGCGCCCACGCGGTCGTTCACCCCTTCGCCGAGGAGATTGGCCGGGAGCGCATCCACGCCATCTCCGGCAAGCCGGTCGACGTCATCCCCTGTGTCTACCGCCTGAAGCACTTGCGCGAAACCGATCCGGATATGCTGGACAAGGCCGCGCAGATTCTCAGCGTCCACGACTTCCTCGTCCAGAAGCTCACGGGCAATGCTGCCGCAAGCTGGACGAGCGCCGACCCCTTCGGCATCTTCGACATCGAGAAAAAGGCCTGGTCGCGCGACATCCTCGATCCGCTCGGCATTCCCGTCCACAAGCTGCCGCCGGTGCACAGACCCGGCACTGAGGTCGGCGCCATCACCGAAGAAGCCGCGAGCCTCACGGGCCTGAAGGCCGGCACCCCCGTCTATGCCGGTGGTGGTGACGGCCAGTGCGCCAGCCTGGGCGTCGGCGCCATCGGTCCTGGCCTTGCCTATCTCAACCTCGGCACCGCCGTCGTCGGCGGCGCCTGGTCGCCCACCCCGGAACTCAGCCGCTACTGGCGCACGCTGACCTCGCCGAGCGGCGAGGGCTATCTGCTCGAAAGCTGCCAGCGGGCCGGCGCCTATTTCATCAACTGGCTGCTCGACACCTTTGCCGGCGGGCGCAGCGATGCCCGCATCTTCGAGCGGCTGGAAGCCGAGGCGCGCGCCCTTCCTGTAGGCTCGGGCGGGGTCATGGCCTCAACCTATCTACTCGGCTGCATGGACCCGCACTGGGACGAGCAGGCCCGCGCGGCCTTTGTTGGCCTCGGCCCGGAAGCCGGCATGGGCCATCTCTACCGCGCCTCGATGGAGGCGATCACGCTCGAATTCGTCCGCTCCCTTGCCGAAATGCGTGCGAGTGGCGCGCGCGTCGATCGCATCTACGTCATTGGCGGCGGCGCCGGCAGCCCGCTCTGGCTGCAGATGGTGGCCGATGCAAGCGGCCTTCCCGTCATTCGTAGCCTCTCCAACGAAGCCTCGGCGCTCGGTGCCGGCATGTCGGCTGCCGTTGGCGCCGGCTGGTATGCGGGCTTCCGCAACGCCGTGGATGGCATGAGCCGGCTGGCCGAAGAGGTCGCGCCTGACGCGGCCGCCTTTGCGGACTGGCAGGCGCTGTCGGCCCGGCAGGGCAGCATTCATCCGGCGCTGGCTGCGACCCGCGCCTGATTTATTTTGCACCGCACCAGAAAATCGGGAACCTTTTGGTCTGCCGGGGGTTTTGCAGGCATCTCGCCTTCTCAGGTTACCCGAGCGCACCCCTATGAATGTTCTGTCCGTCGTGTCCGAAGTCTACCCGTTGATCAAAACGGGAGGTCTGGCGGATGTGGCCGGCGCGCTACCGGCGGCGCTTGCCGAATACGGCATTCATTCGCTGACCGTCATCCCCGGTTACCGCAAGGTCATGGCCGCCACGCCGGACCGCACGGAAATCGCGGTGCTGGCGGATGTGCTCGGCTTCGAGGCGCGCATTTTCCTGTGCAAGGCGTCTGGCCTTGATCTGCTCATCGTGGATGTGCCCGCCCTGTTCGATCGTGAAGGCGGCCCCTACCAGGATGCGAGCGGCGCGCCGTTCGAGGACAACTGGCTGCGCTTTGCTGTCTTCTCACTGGCCGGCGCCCGCATCGCAACGGGAGAGATCGCCGGCATCGAACCGCAACTCCTCCACGTTCACGACTGGCAGACCGCGCTGGCGCCCGTCTATCTGCGCTATCGGCTGGGCAGCGCGCTGCCGACGGTGCTGACCCTCCACAACATCGCCTTCCAGGGCCAATATGCCTTTGCCATCGCGTCTGAGCTTGGCCTGCCCGCCTCGGCCTTCACCATCGACGGGCTCGAATATTACGGCGATGTCGGCTACCTCAAGGGTGGCATCATGACTGCCGATGCGATCACCACCGTCAGCCCGACCTATGCGCGCGAAATCCTTGCCCGTCCGCTCGGCATGGGGCTTGAAGGCGTCTTGCAGAAGCGGCGCAACGACCTCTACGGCATCGTCAACGGCATTGATCTCGACATCTGGTCGCCCGAACAGGATGCGCTCCTGCCCGCTCCCTACGGCCTCGACAGCCTGGACCGTCGTGCGCAGAACAGGGCGGCACTCCTCGATCGCGTCGGCTTGCCGGATCTCGGCGGCCCCCTCTTTGCCGTGCTGACCCGCCTTGCCTGGCAGAAGGGCTCTGATCTCATCGAGCCGGTTGCCGATGAAATCTTCGCCGCCGGTGGGCAGATCATCATCTGCGGCGAGGGTGATGCATCGATCGAGAAGAAGCTTATCGCACTTGCCGGGCGCCACCCCGACAAGGTGGCCATTCACGTCGGCTACAACGAAACGATGGCCCACCTCATCATGGGCGGAACCGACGTGCTGCTGCAACCGTCCCGCTTCGAACCCTGCGGCCTGACGCAGCTCTACGCCATGCGCTACGGCGCCATTCCGCTGGCGGCCCGCACCGGCGGACTTTCGGAAACGATCATCGACGCCAACGATGCCGCTCTGGCGCGCGACGTCGCGACCGGCTTCCAGTTCTATCCGGTCAACGCCGAAAGCCTGCGACACGCCATCTTCATGGTCAGCGAGTTCTTCCGCGACCAACAGACGTGGCAGCGCCTGCAGCGCCAGGCGATGACCGCAGACTTTTCGTGGTCGCGAAGCGCTGCGCAATATTGCCAGCTGTTCGAGGCCCTGCACGATCACCACCTGCGTGCCAGCAAGATTGCCTGAGAAAGGCGCCCCCGGACATGCAAAAGCCGCCCATCCTGCGATGAGCGGCCACTTCTTTTCCGGCCCCTGGTTCAGCGCGCGACGCGGCGCTGCGAGGCAGCCTCGCCATTGGCCGGCGAATAGCGCGCGCGCAGCACGATACGGCGGAAGGCCGGCCGCTCGACCGGCTTGGAGGTTTCGGCCTCAAGGCGTTCCGCCTCAACTTCGCGCCAGGCCTGGTCCCAGTGGCGCTGATCCTGCCCGTGCGGTCTGCCCTCTTTTTCCCAGAGCTGGTAGGCACGTGCGCTGACGAGGTCGTGCAGATCGTCCATGGAAGTACCCTTCTTTCCCGTGCCTTGGCCGCATTTGGCGCCGTCCCTATGACGGCTGGCACGTTTCCAATGTTTCCGGCACCGTCCGGTCGGTCTGGACAGGAGATGCGGGAGCCGATGGCGGAAAGTCCGCCCCTACCCAACCCGCTCAACGCGTGACCCCCAACGACTGTTCCATCCCCCTGGAAATATTTTCGATTTTCGGGCGCGGCCTGCATGACGAGCACTCAGCGCGGAACTTCGCCGGGCTCCCGTTGTTTGCGCTAAACACGACATCAACCACGGAGCCATCCATGACAACCGCCTTCATGACACCTGCCGCCATGAAGACCGCCCTGGTGACGGGCGGCGGTTCCGGGATCGGCGCCGCCACGGCCGGCATCCTGTCGAGAGCGGGTTACGCCGTGGCCGTTCTCGCCCGCAGCGCAGATGACATCGAGACGGTCGCCAAGCATATACGCCAGGCCGGTGGCGAGGCGATCGCCATCCCGGTCGACGTCTCCGACGAAGCGGCAATGCGCGCGGCCGTCGAAACAGTCATCGGGACCTATGGCCGTCTCGACACGGTCGTCGCCAATGCGGGTATCAACGGTGTCTGGGCGCCCATCGACGATCTCAAGCCGGAAGAATGGGACCAGACGATCCGCATCAACCTGCGCGGCACCTATCTGACGCTCAACCTGACCATCCCCCATCTGAAGGCGGAGGGCGGCGCCATCGTCGTCGTTTCGTCGATCAACGGCACGCGCACCTTCACGACAGCAGGTGCTTCCGCCTACGCCGTGACCAAGGCAGGGCAGCTGGCACTTGTCCAGCAACTGGCCCCGGAGCTTGGCCGGCACCGCATCCGCATCAATGCCGTCTGCCCCGGCGCCATCGACACGGAAATAGAAGAGAGCACGACGATACGCCACCGCGAGAAAACCGAAGTGCCCTCAATCTGGCCAGAAGGGCAGATCCCGCTGACGGGCAATGTCGCCGGCACCAGTGAAGAAGTCGCCGAAGCCATCGCCTTCCTCGTCTCGGATGCCGCCCGCCACATCACGGGAACACCGCTCTGGATCGATGGAGGGCAAAGCCTCGTCAGATAAAGCCCCGCAGCTTGTGCTCTTATGCGCTCGCGAGAAAATGCAGCATCCGACCCTCGTCGGCCCGCAGGTCGCCGCGTGTCCTCGCCTTCAGCACCGTCTCCGCCACCTTGTCATCGAAGGCCGATCGGTCGGCAAGCGCCAGGATGCCGGGGTGAATGTAGCTGGAGCGGCTGATCGCCGGCGTGTTGTGCAGCGCCTCCGCCGCCGCCTCGCTGATCGCCTTCACGCTCGGCCGCTCGCCCGTCGCGATGATCCGCCGTGCTTCCGAAAAGGCCGCGACACTGCCGCCCCAGGTGCGAAATGTCTTGGCGGACACGTCGAGCCCGGTCTGTTCGTTGAGGAAGGTGTTGAGCCGCCCCGAATCGACCGGGTGCACGCCGCCTTCTTCGTCCCGCCAGACGAACAGATGCCGTCCGGGAAGATCGGCGGTGGCTTCGAGAAGGCGGTGAAGCCGCGGATTCTTGAGGATGCGCCGCACGCGTTTGCCGCCCTTTGCGACGAAGCTCAGGCCCACAAAGCCTTCGCCAAGCCGCAGGTGCTTCTTGAGCAGTGTCGTCGCGCCGTAGGTCCGGTTTTCCGCGGCATAGGCCGCATTGCCCACCCGCAGGTGCTCTTCATCGAGAAGGGTGAGAAGCGCGGCGAGCGTCGTCTCGATCCGTCCCGGCTCCCCCTCAAGCAGCGTGCGCACGCGACGCCGAAGGCCCGGCAATACCTCGCCAAACGCGACCAGCTGACCGAACTTGTCGAGGCTGCGCGCGGCCTGCCAGTCGCGGTGATAGCGATACTGCTTGCGGCCGCGGGCATCGAGGCCTGTTGCCTGCAGATGACCGCGCTCGTCGAGGCAGATCCAGACATTCTCGTAGGCCGGCGGCAGCCCGAGCGAGAGGATGCGCTTCTTCAGGTCAGGGTCGGTGACCGTCTTGCCATCGGGCAGGCGGTAGGAAAAATTCTTGCCTCGACGAAGGCGGCGGATGCCGGGTTCGGTGTCACTGACGTAAACCAGACCATCCGCCACCGTCGTTTTCATGCCTGCGAAGTCTCCTAGTCCTTGGGCACGAAGGCCATGATGGATGCGCCCGGCACGATGATCGGCGCCGTGGCATCGGCGGTCTCGAAGGGTTCGTCGCCGCCGACATCCAGAACGCGCTTCCAGCCCGTCACGCCGTTCGGCTGCGGCAGGGCATAGTCACGTTGATCACCGGCGTTGAAGACCATGAGCAACTGGTCCACGATGCCCTCCTCGCCGAGCGCAGCGTCGGCCGGCCGCGCGATGTAGACCATAACGGACCTGCGCTCCGGATCGTTCCATTCGCCTTCGCCCATTGGCTCGCCATCCTCGCGATACCAGGCGATCTGCACCGGACCGCCCTCGGCATCGCCGCTCAGGAAGCGGACCGGGCGCAGCGCCTCATGCGCCTTGCGGAACTCCACCATCTTGCAGCAGAAATCGTAGAACGGCGTGCCGAGGCCGCTCCAGTCGGTCCAGCCGATCTCGTTGTCCTGGCAATAGGCATTGTTGTTGCCACCCTGGCTGTTGCCAAGTTCGTCGCCGCCGAGAATCATCGGCACGCCCTGGCTCAGCAGCAGCGTCGCCATCATGTTGCGACGGCGGCGTTCGCGGGCCGCATTGATGCCGGCATCCTCGGTCGCGCCTTCCGCACCCATGTTGTCGGAATGATTGTCGGAATGGCCGTCCCGGTTCTCTTCCCCGTTCGCATCATTGTGCTTGTCGTTGAAGGAAACCGTGTCCATCAGCGTGAAGCCGTCATGGGCACTGAGCAGGTTGACCGACGTGGAGGCCCCGCGATCGGAATGGTTGAACTGCCTAGCCGATCCCGTCAGGCGCTCCGCAAGGCTCGGCACCATGCTGCCATCGGCCTTCCAGTAGCGGCGTACGTCGTCGCGGTACTTGTCGTTCCACTCGCGGAAAGGATGCGGGAAGCCACCGACTTGGTAGCCGCCGTCGCCGACATCCCATGGCTCGGCGATCAGCTTCACGCCGGCAAGGATCGGATCCTGGCGAATGGCGTCGAAGAAGGCGCCGTCGCGATCGAATTCGATGTGACGGGTGCGGCCGAGCGTGCTGGCAAGGTCGAAGCGGAAGCCGTCGACATGCATGACGCCGACCCAGTAGCGCAGGCTGTCCAGCACCATGCGCAGCACGAAGGGGTTGGAGACGTTGAGCGTGTTGCCGGTGCCCGTCGTGTCGTAGGCGTGGCGTGGATCATCCGGAGACAAGCGGTAGTAGCTCAGATTGTCGAGACCGCGGAAGGACAAGGTCGGTCCGCGCTCGGAGCCTTCGGCCGTGTGGTTGTACACGACGTCGAGGATCACCTCGATACCGGCGGCGTGGAACCGCTTCACCATCGTCTTGAATTCGGTGATCTTGTTGCCGGAGAGGAACCGCGGCTGCGGCGCGAAGAAGCCGAGCGACTGATAACCCCAGTAGTTCCGGAGATCCTTCTCCACCAGGTAGCGGTCATCGATGAAATAGTGGATCGGCAGGACCTCGACGGCGGTAATACCAAGCTTCGTCAGGTGCTCGATGATGGGATCGCTGCACATGCCGAGAAAGGTGCCGCGCAGCTCGTCGGGCACATGCGGATGCGTCATCGTCATGCCGCGCACATGCGCCTCATAGATGATCGTGTCATGCCACTGGCGACGAATGGCCTGATCGCCATCCCAGTCGAAGGCTGGATCCTGCACCACGCCCTTGACCATGAAGGGCGCGCTGTCGCGTTCGTCGAAGGAAAGGTCCTCCGCCTCGTGGCCGATCGTGTAGCCGTAAAGCGCGTTGTCCCATTTGACCTCGCCCGCGATCTGCTTGGCATAGGGGTCGAGCAGCAGCTTGTTGGGGTTGAAGCGATGGCCGTTCTGTGGGTCGTAGGGGCCATGCACCCGGTAGCCATAGAGCTGGCCGGGCTTCAGGCCGGGAACATAGCCCGACCAGATGTCACCTTCGCGGTGCGGCAGCGGCATACGGGCGATTTCCTCCTGGCCATCGGCCGAAAAAAGGCAGAGATCGACCTGCTCCGCATGGGCGGAGAACACCGCGAAATGCACACCATCGCCGGTAAACTCGGCACCCAGTTCGGGCTTCACGAAATCAAGGGTCGAGAAGGAGAAGGTCATTCGGGTCCACCGCTTCTTTGATAATCAAAAGGATAGAAGCCGGGGAATGGCGCCGCACATCCCTGTGACGAAACGATTTGTGACGGAACCCCGGCGTCCTTGCCGACATCAACGTGCAAAGGCCCGGAAGGTTCCGCAGTGCAGCAAGACGCAACGGCAAGAAATGCAAAATGCGGTGGAACCTTACCGCAGTCAGCGCGTTCATGCGTAGAAATGAAGACGCGTGGGAGGAAACCATCATGAACATGCCGCAGCACCATCTCAACGTGCAGTACGATCCTGCCAGCCGGACGGCACTTCTTCAGTGCGGTCCGCGCAGCAAGGTCTTGCGCGATGTCGCCACAAGCGCCGAGGCCGAACGTCTCGCCCACCGGTTTGCCGAGCGCAACTGGGGCTATGGCGAGCGCGCCGCCCAGCGCAATGCCGAGGCACGTGACATGACGCAGTCGATCGGCGGATCGACTGCCGGCCACTGACCACCGCCCTCATTTCTTCAGACATCTACCACTTGTTCAGCCAACTTGCCGGTCTGCCCCCGCGGACCGGCTTTTTCTTTGCCTTGCGCGGCCCGGCAGGGCTGCGCAGCTTGCCGACCGGCAGCATCTGTCGCAAGACTCGGCGCGGAATGGTAAGCGATGGCCGAACAGAGACGGGGCACACAATGGATTTCATGCGACTTCTGAAATCCTTCGAGGAACTGCTCTATGAAGTCACGTCCTGGCTGGTCTTCTACCCGCTCACCTTGTGGAGAGCGGCAACACAACCCTTCCGCATGATGAACTATGCCGATCGCGAGCTGGACGACCGGCCTGAAGACCGCTTTGCGGACATGCTGAGCCCTCCCCTGTTTCTCCTTATCACGCTGTTGATTTCCCACGGTGTCGAACTCGCGCTATTGGAACGGCTCTCACAGCCGAACCTTCCCCGCCTGCTGGAAGCGGACTCCAATCTGCTGATCCTGCGGGCGCTCCTCTTCAGCATCTTTCCCCTGGCCATGGCGGTGACACTGATGCTCGCCCGGCGGGTCACGCTGAACCGGGAAACCCTTCGCTCCCCGTTCTACAGCCAGGGCTATGTCGCGGCCCCATTCGCGCTCGGCATCAGCACGGGCATCAACCTGCTGCGATTGGGCGGACAAACCGCAACGCCTGCGGGTCTCGCGCTCGGTGCACTGTCACTTCTCTGGTATGGCGCGGTGCAGATCGGCTGGTTTCGCCGTGATGCGGGGCTCGGTTGGCTCAGGGCTTTTCTCTATGTCTCGATCGCCTTCGCCGTCTCGATCACCACGATTATCCTCTGCGCAGTCGTCATTGTCACTGAAGCCCGTGTTTGGTCCGTGTGACGTGCCACTCTTGCCTTTGGGGGCCCTTGCCTTTCCATCAAAGGCGGCAGACCTTTGCAAGGCCTCGTCAATTGAACTGAATGCTGGAACCCGCCATGGCCCGCAAATCCTTCTTCTGCATCGATGCCCACACCTGCGGCAATCCCGTGCGCGTGGTGGCCGGCGGCGGGCCGGCGCTGCCGCCGGTTTCGATGGCTGAGAAGCGCCAGATCTTTCTTCGCGACCATGACTGGGTGCGCCGCGCCCTGATGTTCGAACCGCGCGGCCACGACGTCATGTCGGGCTCCATCCTCTACCCCGCGTCACGCGAAGATTGCGACATCGGCGTTCTCTTCATTGAGGTCAGCGGCTGCCTGCCCATGTGCGGCCACGGCACGATTGGAACGGTGACGGTAGCGATCGAAGAGGGTCTGGTGACCCCGCGCGAGCCGGGCCGCCTTTCCATCGAGGCGCCGGCCGGCAAGGTCGACATAGAATATCGCATGGACGGCGACCGCGTCGATCAGGTTCGCCTCTTCAACGTCGCAAGCTACCTGCATGCCCGCGACGTGGAGCTCGACGTGCCAACGCTCGGCCGCATCACCATAGACCTCAGCTATGGCGGCAACTACTATGCGATCGTAGAGCCGCAGGAGAACTGGGACGGTCTGGACGGCATGCCGGCCTCGGAAATCCAGCGACTGAGCCCCCTGGTGCGCAAGGCCGCGCAGGAGAAGCTGGCACCGGTGCACCCGCAGGACAACCGCATTTCCGGCGTCAGCCACGTCATGTGGTGCGACCGGCCACGCGATCCGCGCGCCACGGCCCGCAACGCCGTCTTCTACGGCGACAAGGCCATCGACCGCTCGCCCTGCGGCACCGGCTCGTCTGCCCGCATGGCGCAACTCGTCGCGCGGGGACGCCTCGCCATCGGCGAGGACTTCGTGCATGAAAGCATCATCGGCACGCTCTTCGACTGCCGGCCGGAAACGGCAGCCCGCATCGGCGATCACGACGGCATCCGCCCGAGCGTTGCCGGCTGGGCGCGCATCATCGGCCACAACACCATCTTCGTGGACGATGCCGACCCGCTGCGCCACGGCTTCCAGGTTTTGTAGGCGTCACTCAGAGCGTGGCAAGAAGCGCGTCGATGCCGGCCTGAGCGCATGCGCTGTCCTGGGCCGGCGTGCCGGAGCTGACGCCGACCGCGCCGACCACCTGCCCGTCCACCAAGACCGGAATGCCTCCGCCCACCACCATCAGCCGGCCGCCGATGGCGCTGTTGATGCCATAGGCCGGCTTGCCCGGCTGGCTGACCTCGCCGTAGCTTTCCGTCGTGCGCTTGGCGCCCGCCGCCGTATAGGCCTTGTCCTGCGCGATGATCGTGCTCGTCACCTTGCCGCCATCCATGCGCTCGAAGGCAATCAGCTGGCCGGATTCATCCGTCACCGCGATGCACATGGGAACGCCGATCTCGTCCGCCTTCGCGCGGGCGCCGGCCAGAATGATGCCGGCATCGGCAAGGCTGAGCCGCTTGATGGTGAGCATGGTCGTCTCCTGTCCTGCGCAATCTATGTGCGCAATTACTTACCTTGTGAACGGTCGAGAAAGGCCAGCGCCGCCGAGCCCACGAGACCGGAATTGGCGCCGAGCGCGGCGCGCAGAACCGGCACATCGCGAAAGGCCGGCATGGCATGCTGCGCAATATACGCCTCGATGCCCGGCCGCAGCCGATCGAATTCCTGGGCGATCCCTCCACCCATGACGATGATGTCCGGGCTGTAGACGTGCAGCAGGTTGACGAAGCCGCGCCCCAGCCATTCGGCCTGCTCATCGACCAGCCGCACCGCCACCGGATCCCCGGCCCGGTCCGCCGCAAAGATCGCGCGGCCATCCACCGCCTCGCAGGCCATGCCCGAAAAGCTGCCCGGATGGGCCGCCGCTGCCGCCCGTCCGCGCCGTGCCAGTGCGGTTCCTGAAGCGTAAGCTTCGAAGCACCCAAGTCCGCCGCAGGGACAGGCCGCACCGCAGGGCTCCAGCACCATGTGGCCGACATGCCCCGCCATGCCCTTTCGCCCGCGCACCACGCGCTTGTCCGAAATCACGCCGCCGCCAATGCCTGTGCTTACCGTCACGTAGACGATATGATCCAGTGACTGCCCGGCGCCAAACTGCCATTCGCCGATCGCCGCCGCGATCCCGTCATTCTCGAGGCTGACGGGCTGCCCGAACCGCTTGCGCAGTTCCGCCAGCAGCGGAAATCCCGCAAAACCGGCCAGCGTCGGAATGTCCGACGCGACACCGGTCAGCGTATCCACTGGCCCCGGCGTCGAGACGCCGACACCGACGATGCGGGCCGGATCGACCGTCCCGGCCAGTCCATGGGCCAGCGCCTCGATCTGTGCGAGGACGGCCTGCGGGCCCGCCATGGCATCGGTATCCGTTTCGGCGCGCGCGACAATCGCACCGCCCTCCTCCACGAGGGCAGCGCGAACCTGCGTTCCGCCGAGATCCACACCGATGGCGAGGCGCGTCATGCCGGGCGCTCCGGCTTACAGCGCGTGCAGCCAGGCCATGCGCTCATCGAGCGACGGCGCATTGAAGGCAAGCGAGCCGAGCACCACCGTCTCGGCTCCGGCGGCGCGCAGCAGGGGAACGGTGTGCTCCCGGATGCCGCCATCGGCAGCCAGCACGATGCGATGCGTCGCACCACTTCCGGCGATGATGGCAGCCGCTTCCTTCAGCCGGTCGCCGGCCTTTTCGTCGAGTCCCTGGCCCTTCACGCCGATGGCCGTGCCGAGCAGCGTTACGAAGCCGAGCCGCTTCACATAGGGGCGAATGCGCTCCACCGGCGTCTCGACCCGCAGCACCATGCCGGCAACGAGACCGCGCTTTTCGATGAGGTCAAGGGCGGCATCCGCCACGCTTTCGTTTTCGACATGCAGGCTGATGAGGTCGGCCCCGGCATCGGCAAACTGCTCGATCTGCGAGAGCACGACCGCATCGGCGACCATCAGATGCACGTGGATCGGCTTGGCCGACACCTTGCGGATGCCGGCAACGAGATCGGGGAAGAACAGCATGGCCGGCGCGAAGTGACCGTCGGCCACATCGACATGCAGCACATCGACATGGCGCTCGACACGGCCGAGATCATCGGCAAGCCCCATGAGATTGGCGGACCATGTCGAGAATTCGGCGATCAGCCGGTCGCGCGGCAGGTCATCGAGCCAGGTTTTCGAAGGGGTGGGCATGGGTCAGAACTCCCTGAGGAAAGCGGAAAGAGCGGAATGGAAATCGGAGACATACTGCGCGCGGCTGGCCGCCTTCGGCGTGATCTCGACAAGGCGCGCACCGGGAATGAGCGCGGCCAGAGCCCCGGCATGGCCGAGCGGATGGATGACGTCACGGCCATGGCCGATGACAAGCGTCGGCACGACGATGCGCGCCAGATCGGCCTCGCTGACACCGGGGCCATCGGCGGAAATGGCGGTGAGAAGCGCCGCCGTCACCGCGATCGGCTGGCGCGAGAAGAAGCCGGTCAGCGAGGCGAGATTGTCCGGCGCTTCGTCGGCCAGCCGGCGACCCGTCTCCCCTTCGAGAAATGCGGCGCTTGCCTCTTCCGGTGGCAGGCGCTTCAGGAGGTCGCCGACCTCGGCATTCGGCGCCATGTTCTCCGGCCCCGCCGCCGTCACCCAGGCCGGACGCGCCAGCACGAGGCCGCGCACGAGATCGGGACGGTGAACGGCAAGATGCAGCGCGATCGCCGCGCCCATGGAAATGCCACCGACCACCACCGGAGCGCCGATCCGCTCTTCGATGACAGCGGCAACATCGGCCGCAAATGTCGCAATTGAAAAGCGGCCGACATCGCCCGCTTCCGACCGCCCGTGCCCGCGCGCCTCGACGGTTACCCGGCGCCACCCGGCATCAGCCGGAAACGCCTCTGACGTCTGGCCACAATCGCCGCAGAGCCCGTGCTGAAAGACCACCACCGGTCCCTCGCCCGCCGCATCCACATGCAGCCGTACGCCATCTGCCGTGACGAAGCTGTCGCCGCTCATCGCGCGCCCTCGGAGAGCGCACCGGTAAGGAACGTCGCGACAGCAGGCGCTTCCGCAGCCGAAAGCCCATGCGTGACGAGGCTGCCCGTAAAGCCGATGGCTTTCAGGCAGCCGAGATAATGGCCGTAATCCAGCACGCCCTTGCCGGCCGTGGTAAAGCCGCCATCCGGCGTGCGGTCCTTGGCATGCGCCATGCTGATACGGTCGGCCAGGAGATCGACCGCTGCCGACACTGTCCGGCGCTGCTCCTCGATGGTCGCGACCTCGAAGAGATTGGCCGGGTCGAGCACGATGCGGATGCGCGCGCTTCCCGTCTCGGCAATCAGCCGCGCCGCCTTCTCGGCGGAGTTGATGACATTTGCGAGTTCCGGCTCGATGCCGAGATAGACGTCGTACCGGTCTGCAATAGCGACGGCAATCCGCATCGCTTCCAGCAGATCCTGCCAGGCCTCCGGCGTGTCATTGTCCGGATGTTCCTTCCACTGGTCCTTCGCATCGCGCGTGCCGGTGCAGAGCGTGATGAGATCCGTGCCCATGCGCCGCGCCTGCAACGCCAGAACCTCCAGCCGGCGATGCCCCGCCTCGCGCACCGACCGGTCCGGATGGATCATGTTGTAGGTGCCGGAAACCGCGACGATCTCCACCCCGGCCGCAACGGCCGCCGCGGCCACAGCATCGGCCTGCGCATCCGAGATCACATCGGGCATCGAAGGCAGGCCGGAACAGGCCATGTTATACTGCGCCGCCTGATAGCCGGCCGCGGCCACCGCGGAAAGCACGGTGGCAGGGTCGGTGCCCTCGAAGGTCTTGGCGAAGATGCCGAGCTTCATCACACGCCCCCGGAGACATCGGCAAGCGCCACCCGCTTGCCGCTTTCGGCCGAGCGGGCGATCGCCACCATGGCGCGGACGGAGGCAAGGCCGTCATCGATATCGGCGCCCTCCATCGGCGTGCCATCGAGAACGGTGCGGGCAAAGCCTTCGAGCTGGCGGCGATAGAAATGCCCGTCGGCGCCGAGCACCCGGTGCGTCGCGCCATCGGCCTCGCGGAAGATATCGACATCGCTGGTCTTGTAGTACCAGGGGTTGTAGGTCTTGCCGATCACGCTGCCGTTCCGGCCATAGATCTGGAAGCCTTCGTGCCAGTCCATGCGCACCTGCACCGTCAGGTCGAGGTGACCGAGCGTGCCGGAGGCGAACTCCACATCCACGAACCAGCACCAGATGCCGGCCCGTTCCGAAAGGCGCGCCGTGACGGCGACGATATCGCCGGCAAAGTAACGGGCCGTGTCGATGAGATGGCAGCCATGCGCCAGCATGTAGTAACGGCGCAGATCCGCCTTCGGATTGGCAGAGGGCTTGCGGGCATTGGCGCTGGTGACGATCAGCGGCTGCACGGCATCGGTCATCGGATAGCGATGCGTGCTGTCGCAGTACCAGGCCTTCAGCGCGACGATCTCGCCCATCTCCTGGTCGATGAAGGTCTTAGCCGCCTGCAGACCCGCATCGAACCGCTTCATATGGCCGACCTGGAACACCTTGCCGGAGGCCGCAACCGCCGCCTTCAGCGTCTCGCATTCCTCCACCGTCAGGCCCATCGGCTTCTCGCACAGCACGTGCTTGCCCGCTTCCAGCGCCCGGATGGAGGCCGGGACGTGGAAGGCATCGGCGGTCGCAATGATGACGGCGTCGATCTCGGGGTCGGCGAGCATGCGGTCGTAGTCGTTATAGCCCTTCGCCGCGCCGTGGGTGATGACCATGCGCTCGCGCAGATCGTCCGCCACATCGCAGATCGCATGGAGATCGGCATTGGCCGCCTTGGTGCAGCTTTCGAAATGGGCGGCCTGGGCGATCTGCCCGGCGCCGAGAACGCCGACGCGAAGCCGCTTGTCTTGTTTCACAGGCATGGAAGGAAACCTCTGCTGGCAGGCACGAAAGGGGCGATCAGATCGCCCGGTGGGTCTGGATGTCGAAGAAATGCAGCTTGGCGGGGTCGATGGCGAGCTGAATGGCCTCTCCCGCTTTCACCGTGCTCGTCGCCTCGAAGCGGGCCACCGTATTGGCCGCGCCGCTCAGATCCTCGACGGCATCGGGATCGCCGGAATCGACCCTGCTCGCATTGAGCTTCAGATGCACGATGAGTTCGGAGCCCAGCTCCTCGATGGACTTGATTTGGGCCGGAATGGTCGGCAGTGCGGCGCCCGACGGCAGGCGGCTGTCATAGAGGTCTTCCGGGCGGATGCCGAAGACCACAGGCTTGCCGGCATAGGCCGCAAGACCCGGCACGCGCTGCAACACGCCCTCCGGCAGCGGGATGGAAAAGCCCGGCGCCTTCAGCGCCCCGCCCTCCAGCCGCCCCTCGAAAAGGTTCATGGACGGCGAGCCGATGAAGCCGGCGACGAAGGCGTTGACCGGGTGATGGTAGAGCACCTTCGGCGTATCCACCTGCTGCAGCACGCCGCCCTTCAGCACCGCCACGCGGTCGCCCATGGTCAGCGCTTCCGTCTGGTCGTGGGTGACGTAGATGGTGGTGACGCCGAGCTGGCGCTGCAGGCTGGCGATCTCGGCGCGCATCTGCACGCGCAGCTTCGCGTCGAGGTTCGACAGCGGCTCGTCCATCAGGAAGGCCGCCGGCTCGCGCACCATGGCGCGACCCATGGCCACGCGCTGCCGCTGGCCGCCCGAAAGCTGGGCCGGCTTGTTCTGAAGCAGTGTTTCGAGCTGCAGGATCTTGGCGATCTCGTTGACGCGCTTGGTGCGCTCCGCTTTGCTCTTGCCGGCGAGCTTCATGGAGAAAGCGATGTTGTCGAATACGCTCATGTGCGGGTAGAGCGCGTAGCTCTGGAACACCATGGCGATGTCGCGATCCTTCGGCGGCAGATCAACCACGTCCTGCCCGCCGATGGTCAGCGTGCCGCTGGTGATCTCTTCGAGCCCCGCGATCATTCGCAGCGCCGTGGACTTGCCACAGCCGGACGGGCCGACGAGGATCAGGAACTCGCCATCATTGATCGTCAGGTTGAGATCCTTGATGGCGTGATAGTTGTTTCCGTAGGTCTTGCAGATCTTGTCAAGTACGACGACGGCCACGCTTCTTCCTCCCGATTGCCTGTCAGCGCGCCAGACCGCCTCCTCGCGGCCGCACGCCCCTTCAATCCTTTGCCCGAATGACGCCTCCGCGCGACCGCAAAGTCAACAGGAAATTTTCCGAAGACAGGCGACAGACGTCGCGCGTAGTTCATCTATCAAATTGAAAATAAGAGTATTTTCTGGATAATCAGCCATTATTTCATGGCATATTATTTTTTAACGCGCGTAACATTTTAGTCGGAAGGACGGGGTGCGGAACATCTGCATGACGGCAGGTGTGTCAGCGATCATCCGCGCAAAAGAGTGACGGCCACCGGCGCGTCGGCCGATGCCATCGCCGCGAGGCAGGCGTCCCGTCCCGGCAGGCCACGACGCCCGCCACGGGCGGTGACGGAGATAGCCGCAGCCGCAGTGGCAAAGCGCACGCAGTCGAGTGGCGACTTGCCCTCGGCCAGCGCCAGAGCATAGGCGCCGTGATAGCAGTCCCCCGCACCGGTCGTGTCGACTGCGGTGACGGGATAGGCCGGAAGATGCCAGAGAGCGGCGTCCCCGGCCTGCCGGAGAAAGGAGCCCTGTGCGCCGTCCGTCAGCACCACGGCGGAACGATCAGGCGTCCAGAGCGCATCGAGAATGTCATTGGGGCGATCGCACCCCGTCGCCGCGCGGCCGAAGGCGATCGGCAGAACGAGGTGGTCGGACAGGCCGAGAAGAGCGTCGGTCGCGTCCCCCTTGCTCCATTCGATGTCGGCGACGATCGACAGGCCGAGACCCCGCGCCTGCCGCACGGCAGCAAGCGAATGAATGGCGTAACCGTCGATCAGCAGGACCGGCGCCTGCCGGAAGACATCGTCCGGCAGGGCATCCGATGTGCCATGCCGGATGTCGTCATCATAGGCGATGAAGCGATCGCCATCGCTGCCGACCGTGATGACGGAGCGGATCGGCAAGGCATCGGCGTGGCGCGGCGCAAAGGAGACATCGACGCCCTCGCGCGCCAGCTCCCGCCCGCCGATATCGGCCTCGGGATCATCGGGAAGCCAGCCGATGAAGGCCGACCGCCCGCCAAGCCGGCGCGCGGCCACGAGAGCCGTGGCGACATTGCCGCCGTGATCGGTGGCCCGCCGGATCACCTTGCCCTTTTCGGCACCGAGCGGCGCATCGACATAGAGAATGTCGTCGATCGCAAGGGCCCCGAAGCCGAGCACATCGAAGGCGCGGGCCACCATGGGATCAGGCGCCGGAGGCGGCCAGCGCCTCTTCGGGCGACTTGCCGCCATGGATGACATGCTTGAAGGCGAGCGCCGCCTTGGTCGTGTCGCCGTGACCCCAGAGATTGCGGCCGACGACCGCGCCGCGCGCACCGGCCCGCAGCGCATCCGAGGTCTGCTGCAGGGCTCCGAGCAGCGTGTCGGTCTTCGGGCCGCCGGCAATGACGACCGGGATGGGGCAGGTGGCGACCGTATCCTTGAAGGAGGCGAAGTCGCCGGTATAGCCGACCTTCACCACGTCGACGCCCGTCTCGTAGCCGATGCGCACCGCATAGGCGATCTCGTCCGGCGTGAAGACGATCTTGCCGCCCTGCGTGAAATCGCGCGGATAGACATGGGCGATCACGGGCATTTCATAGCGGGCGGCGGCGTTCACCGTATCGGTCAGCCAGCGGATGTACTCGCCTTCCGTATTGCCGCGCACGGGAATGGCGACGGCGAGCGCATCGGCGCCGTAGCGGACAGCGTCTTCCGGCGTCGCGATCAGCTGGCGGATGCGGTCGTCGGCGGTAAAGCAGCCGGCCTGGATGACCAGCGCCGCCTTGCCCGCATAATCCGACCAGAGGTGGCGCGCTGCCCCCGGCTGGATGCTGACATAGTCTGGCCCGCCCGCCATCACGCGCTTCAGCGCACCCGGCAGGTCGGCAAGCCCGCCCTCACGGACATTGCCGTAGCCGACGAAGTGATCGACGGCACCGCCGAACAGGTTTCCCGACGGATTGGAGAAGATTCGGGAAAGGCGGATTTTGGCTCCGAGACCCATGACGACATGTCCTTTCAGGTTGGTCGCGTTCTGATGAGGCGGACCCTAACTCGAAAACAAAACAACACTCAATCTTCCGATTTCTTTCGAATTATGTTTTCTTGATCATTTTTCAGATGCGAATGCGTAAACTTTCGGCTATTCGGAGGACAACATCAAAGGAAATCTCTGTTCGTCTTTCGATTTTCAAAAGACCGCAAAACCTGGAAAGGCTCTTCATGCTCGCCGAACAGCGCCGTCACCAGATCCTGCTCGAATTGCAACGGGTCGGTCAGGCACGAACGAAACAGTTGGCGGAAACGTTCGGTGTATCCGAGGTCACCATCCGCTCCGACCTCGACATCATGGACGCCAAGAAGCAACTCATCAAAACCCATGGGGGCGCGATCGCCATCCCCGCGGATTCACCCGCCGCCGCCTTCGAAGAGCGCATGCAGAAGAACTTCGAGGCCAAGCGTCGCATCGCGCAGATCGCCGCCAAACAGATCATCGACAACCAGTCGATCGTCTTCGACAGCGGCTCGACCCTGCTGCAGGTCGCCATGCAGATGCCGCCGGTCAACAATGTCGTGGTGGCGACGACGGCGATGAACATCGCCCAGCATCTGATGTATCGCCCCGGCCTCGACGTGCACATGATCGGCGGCCGCGTTTTCCCGAGCACGGTCAGCACGATGATATCGGACAGCGACAAGGTGCTCGGCGGCCTCGTCGCACATCAGGCCTTTGTCAGCGCCCACGCCATCGACCATTCCTTCGATGTCGTGGATGTGTCGGAGGATATCGCCCGCACCAAGCGCAATCTGGTGCGCATGGCGCGGCGCGTGGTGCTGGTGGCCGATTCCAGCAAGTTCGACATCGGCGCCTCGTCCAAAGCCTTTTCCCTGTCGCGCGTCGATCTCATCATCACCGATAGCAACATGCCGCTAAGCATCCGCAACCGGCTGGAAAAGCTCGGCGTCGAGGTGCGCTATGCCTGACGCGAGAAGAGGCGGCGGGTCAGAAACCCATCCGGCGCATCGTCTCGCGATTGCGTGCGACGGCGGAAGCCGGATCACGACCGGCTTCTTCCGATTCCTCCTCCACCACGATCCAACCGTTGAACTGCGGACCCTGTCGCACCGACGCGATCACCGCCGGCACGTCGCAGACACCGGCACCCAGCATCGCCCAGTCGCCGGCCGCATCGACGTCCTTCAAATGCACGTAGCGGATCCGACTGCGGTAGGTGGCCAGCGTATCGTCGATGTCCTGACCGCCGCGCAGGATGTGGCCCGTATCCGGTACCCAGCCGACATTCGCCTCGAGCCGGGCAAACAGCGCATCGTAATCGGCACGGGTGAAGATCAGCGTATTGTGATGCGAGGAGGGATGCACGGCAAAGGCAACGCCGGTGCGGCAACCGATCTCGGCAGCCTTGTTATAGACCTCGGCGGCGACATCGAATTTTCCGTCGCGCGCGCCCTCGGACATGACGGTTGCCGAACCCATGGAAATCAGCGCGCCCGGGAAATGCGCCACGAAGTCGGCCCAGCGCCGCGCCGTTTCGAGATCGGCAGACAGAAGCGACGGCTCCGTGAAGCCGCTTTTCGAGCCGAACGCGAAGGATACAAGCGCCAGCCCGTGACCGGCGAGGGCGGCCGCAAACGCCTGCGGCTTGTCCGCGTAATGCCCGATCATCGTATCGGTGATCTCGATGCCGGCATAGCCGCCTTGGGCGATCGCCTTCAGGAGATCGTCCGGACCGCCGGTCCAGCCGTCGCCCAGCATTTCCCAGGTAAAGGTCTGGCAACCGATCTTCAGCGCCGTCTGCGTCATGACATTCTCTCCCGATCCTGGATTTACGCGCCCATTTCCGCACCGGTCTCGCCGACGGGCTTGCGCAGACGCCGGCTGAGACATGAGCGGGAAAGGGATGTTGCGAAACGACGCCTCCGAACGTCTTGCCATGTCGTAAGGCAGAATGTTACCGTGCGTCAACTTAATTCCTGACACGCGCTATATTATAACAAGAACGCAACGTGCCTGCCGGCGCGCACCGGCGGCCATCATCTGGAAACACGCGATGAACCAATCCTCGTCCTCAAAGCTCCGCATCGGCGTCGTCGGCTGCGGCAGCATCTCGCTCGCCTACATGCGCAATGCGCCGCTGTTTCGGGATGTCGTCATCACCGCCTGCGCCGACCTCAACCGGGAAGCCGCCGAGCGGCGCGGCGGCGAATTCGGCCTGCGCGTGACGGATGTGGACGCGCTGATCACAGACCCCGACATCGACCTGATCCTCAACCTGACCATCCCCGCCGCCCATTACGACATCTCCAGCCGGGCGCTGGCAGAAGGTAAGCATGTATTTACGGAAAAGCCACTGGGCGTGAATGCGGCGGAGGGCCGTGCGCTGGTCGAGGCGGCCAGCGCCAGGGGTCTCGCCATAGGCTCGGCGCCCGATACTTTCCTCGGTGCTGCCGGCCGTCGGGCACGGCGCCTGATGGAGGGCGGCATTATCGGCAAGCCCGTCACCGGCACCGCCTTCATGATGGGCCGTGGCATGGAGCACTGGCACCCCGATCCGAGCTTCTACTACCAGCCGGGCGCCGGCCCTGTCCTTGACATGGGCCCCTATTACCTAACCATGATGGTCAACCTGCTCGGCCCCATCCGGCGCGTGCAGGCCGTCGCCACCAGCGGGCAGGAGGACCGGCTGATCACGGCCGACGGCCCGAAGAAGGGCACGACCTTCAAGGTGGGAACGCCGACAAGCGTGCTGTCGCTGCTGGAATTTGCCTGCGGTGCAACGGTCACCTTCGGCGCGTCATGGGACGTCTTCCGCCACTCCAACCATCCGATCGAACTGCACGGGACGGAAGGCTCGCTGCGCCTGCCCGATCCCGACACGTTCGGCGGCGTGATCGGCCTGTCGCGGCGCGGGGCGGAGTGGGAGGAGATGAACACCGCCACCGATCTCTACGGCGCCGTCAACTGGCCGGTCGTCAATCCCGATCGTGCCAACTACCGCATGCTCGGCCTTGCCGATCTCGCGCGCGCACTTGTCGAGGCACGCACGCCCCGCGCCTCCGGCCAGTTGGCCCTGCATGTGCTGGAAGTTATGGAAGCCATCCTGAAGGCCGGCGAGACCGGAACTGCGCAGGCAATCGGCGGCTCGGTCACCCAGCCGGCGGAACTGCGTGAAGACGAAGCTGAAAGCCTGCTCGCATGATCACGCTTGATGATTCCGCCCGTCGCGCGCTTGCCTGGCCCGGCGAACCCGAAACGCCGGTCGAGCGTCTCTCGCCGCAAGCCGCCCGCCAGCAATATCTCGACGGCTTTGCCGCCGCACAGCATCCGCCGGAAGAGGTGGCAAGTGTCGAGGAACGGAACCTCGAAGGCCTGCGCCTGAAGATCTGGCGGGGCAAGGGAGCGCCCGCGACAGGCGCGCCGGCCCTGCTCTATCTCCACGGCGGCGGCTGGGTGATCGGCGCGCCGGAAACCCACGAGGATATCTGCCGTATTCTCGCCAATGCGGTCGGCGCCGTCGTGGTGTCGCCGGACTATCGGCTGGCGCCCGACCACCGCTTCCCGGCCGCCGTGGAGGATTGTGCGGCGGCGCTTCGATGGATGGTAGATGAGGCCGCGACGCTCGGCATCAACCCGGCCCGCATCGTCGTCGGCGGCGACAGCGCCGGCGGCAACCTCGCAGCCGTGACCGCCCTGATGGCGCGCGACGGCAGCGTACCCGCCATCATCGGACAGGTCCTCATCTATCCCGTCACCGACCAGAGCCAGACGGGCCAGAGCTACACCGACTGCGCCGAAGGCTATGGCCTCACCGCCGCGGGCATGCGCTGGTTTCGCGATCACTACGTCTCGCAAGCAGAGTGGGACGACTGGCGCGCCTCGCCGCTCAAGGCGCAAAGCCTTGCTGGCGTTGCGCCCGCGATCGTTATTCTCGCCGGTGCGGATGTCCTCTTCTCGGAGGGCAAGGCCTATGCGGACCGGCTGGCGTCGGAAGCATGGTGCACGACAAAGATCTGGCCCGGCCAGATCCATGGCTTCGTCTCCAACGGCGGACGCATTCCGGAAGCGGCGGAGGCGCTCGCCGCTATCGTGGCAGCCTGGCGGGCGATAGACGCGGCGCGATAGGCAGGATCGACCTCAGGCCGAATCGCGCATCACCAGCGTCGCCTCGAGGATAACCTTCTGGGTTTCCGTCGCCGCATCGCTTTCCTCGTCCAGCCGGGCGAGCAGCAACTCGACGGATCGCGCCGCCATCTCCGGCGCGTTCTGCGCCATGGTGGTCAGCGACGGACAGGCATAGCGGCTGAGCGGATGATCGTCATGGCCGGCAATCCTGAGATCGCAACCCTCGGCGCGCCCGATCTTCAGGCCCGCCGCAAAGGCCGCCGCCATCGCACCGAAAGCAAAGCGGTCATTGGCGCAAAGCAGCGTCTTTCCGGGCAACCCGTCGCGCTTCAGCAGCCGCTGCATCTGCTCGAAACCCAGCCGCTCGAACTCCCAGGACGGTGGCGCATCGCAGTCGATGACGATGGGCGCATGCCCCTCGGCGATCATCGTGGCGCGATAGCTGTCCGGCCGCTCGCCGGCGTTTTCGACCAGATGCGGAATGTCGAGGAACACGGGCGGCTCACCCGACC
Organism: Rhizobium sp. SG2393; assembly: GCF_042610495.1. NCBI lineage: Bacteria > Pseudomonadati > Pseudomonadota > Alphaproteobacteria > Hyphomicrobiales > Rhizobiaceae > Rhizobium > Rhizobium sp. SG2393. Next base: position 146,652 of record NZ_JBHGAP010000007.1, on the reverse strand, counting down.
GACAGAGATAGGTAACGATCGCCGCAACGCTCTGCTGGTTGTCATTGCCGACGAAAGGCAGGTCGTAGATCGCCGGCCCATCGAAGCAGACCACCGGGATGGCATCGCGCAGCCGCTCCAGCGCCGAGCGCCGGGAATGCGCGCCCAGCGGCGCGACGATGGCGCCTGCCACCTTCAGCGACAGCAGCGTGCGCACCGCCTCCTCTTCCAGCTCGGGGCGCTGGTGGGAAGAAAGCTGCACCGGCCAGTAGCCTCTTGCGCGCAGCTCAAGCTCGATCAGCGAAACGACCTGCACATAGAAGGGATCGGACATGGTCGGCACGAGAATGCCGATGTTCTTGGTCCGCTTGCGGTTCAGATGGCGCGCAAACAGATTGGGCTCGAAATTCGACTTCTTCAGCGCCGCCTCGATGCGCTTGCGGGTGATCTCCTTCACCTGCGTGGGATCGTCGAAGTACTTTGAAAGCGTTGGCCGGGAGACACCGCTCGCGGCGGCAAAGTCGTCCATGGATCGGTAAGTCTTCTTTGCCATTCCCCGCCCTGACACCGCGCCCGCAGGCGTCCGATTGCCGGATAGTCCCCGTTTCCACTGAACACTTCCAATGCGCCGCCGCATTTGGCAAGGGTGCCTGCACTCGGTGCCCGCCACCTCGGCTGTACGCAAGAGTTGCGTGACCAGTTTACGAAAACCGAAATGAAAACCCTGGCGTTTGCCCTCTCGCGCACCGCCCCCTCAGGCTGGCACACCAACGGCCTATTTCGTTTGTTTGGGCAAACTTTCATTTGTTTACGAATGTAAAGAAAAAATCCATCGCAAGCAATATCGACAGAACCCGAAAATGTACCGCGCGTAAAAAATTTTATCCGTTTGAAATCATGAGCCTAAGAGAAAATTATCCGTTTTTTCGGCTTTGCGGAGCCGTTTCGGATGCTTGCCGACGTTGACAGCCCACCCCCGGCGGGACCCTACTTTGCCCCGCGATCTGGGAGGATCGAAACAAAAGTTTCAACGGGAGGCGATCATGAACTTCAAATCATTCAGCAGAACGATGAAGGCCGCAGCAGCGGTATGGGCGCTCTGCGCCACCGCAGCAATGGCCGACACCACGATCGAGTTCATCCAGTGGTGGGAGCCGGAGCTGCCGGCCGGCGCGCTGCGTGGCCTCGTCGATGAGTTCGAAGCCAAGAACCCCGGCATCAAGGTCAAGCTGGTCAGCGGCCCCTATGCGACGACCCGCGACCAGATCGTCGTTGGCGCTGCCTCGGGCACGCTGAGCGATGTCGTCGGCCTCGACGGAGCCTGGGTCAACGGCCTCGCCAAGCAGGGCGCCATTGCCTCGCTCGACGAACTCATGACCAAGGCGAACTACGACAAGAGCCAGATCGCCGACATCGTGAAGGTCGATGGCAAGAGCTACATGTTCCCCGTCGCCTCCTTCGTCTACCCGGTCTTCGTCAACCTTGATCTCGCCAAGGCCGCCGGCGTCGACAAGATGCCCTCGACGCGAACCGAGTTCGAGGAGGCCGCCAAGAAGATGACGGACGCTTCCAAGAACCAGTATGGCTGGGTTCTGCCGCTGTCGCTGCAGTCGCCGAGCGGCATCCAGAACGACGTGATGTCCTGGGTCTGGGCATCCGGTGGCACGATGCTGAAGGACGGCAAGCCGGATCTCGAGAACGAGAATGTCGTTGGCACGCTCGAGTATATCGAGAAGCTCAACAAGGACGGCGTGATCTCGCCCGGCATCTTCGCCAAGAAGGAACAGGACAAGGTCGAGGAATTCGTCAACGGCCGCGTCGGCATGATGGTCGACTCGCTTGCCCACGTGAACCTGATCCGCGAGCGCAATCCGAACCTCAAGTTCGGCCTCTCCGCCCTGCCCGCCAAGGATGGCTATGAAGGCAAGCGCGGCATGCCCTATGCCTCCTGGGGCATCGGCGTCAGCGAAGGCAGCGCTCACAAGGAAGAAGCCTGGAAGCTCGTCGAATTCCTGATGAGCGCCGAGATCAACGGCAAGCTGGTCTCCATCGCCAACGCCTTCCCGGGCAACGTCAACGCCAAGCCCGACTTTGTGGCCGCCGACCCGATCTTCGCCGAAGCCTTCAAGATCTACCAGAGCGGCTATCCGGCAAACGAGTTTGTCGGCCTGCCGGTCGCAGAAGAGCTGATGCGCGACCTGAACGTCGAAGTGCAGAAGATGTTCGACGGCGGCCAGTCCGCCAAGGATGCAGCCGCCAATGCCAACAAGGCCTGGCTCGCAAAGTTCTGATCACCTGAACATCGAGACGGCCGGCGGCGAATGAGACGCCGTCGGCCCCTTCCGTTTCCGCCCGGCCTCAACCGACGGCACGACGCCATCGGTCCGCCGGCCTGCACCATCGGAAAGACTGATGCTCATGACCCGCTCCGCCCCAGCCATCGCCGCCGCGTCCCCGCGGATGCGCCGCAAGGCGACCGCCGGCACCAAGCTGCTGCGCAAGCTCACGCCCTATCTCTACGTCTCCCCGGCGACAGCGCTGCTCGTTCTCCTGATGCTGTTCCCCATGATCATGGTGGTGCGCTACTCCCTGATGGATGGCGCCATCATGAAGAAGGACGCCGCCTTCGCGGGGCTTGCCAACTACGTCACCATCTTCGAAAACCCGGTCTTCTGGCAGTCCCTGTGGCAGACCCTCTATTTCACCGTGATGAGCGTGGTCTTCCACCTCGTCATCGGGCTTGCCTTCGCGATCCTCTTGAACAGCAACCGCATCGATCCGCTGATCCGCAGCATCCTGCGCGTGCTCTTCATCCTGCCCTGGCTCTTCACCGCCGTCATCATCGCCATCATCTGGCGCCTGCTGCTCGACCCCAACGGCGTGGTCAACAGCGTGCTGATGGCGCTGCACATCATCGACTTCAAGGTGGAGTGGTTCTCCTCGACAAAGACAGCCATCCATGCCCTGACCTTTGCCAACATCTGGGCTGGCTATCCGCTCTTCATGGTCAGCCTGCTCGCCGGCCTGCAGGGCATCTCCAAGGAACTTTATGAGGCCGCTGGCATCGACGGCGCCAACGAGGTGCAGAAGTTCTGGTACATCACCATTCCGCAGCTCATGCCGATCATCATCTCGATTGCGCTGCTCGATTTCATCTGGACCATGCAGGTCTTCCCGCTCGTGTGGATGACCACCGGCGGCGGCCCGATCTATTCGACCGAGATGCTCTCGACCTTCACCTACAAGCTGGCCTTCGCGCAGTACGAATTCTCGTTGGCATCGGCGAGCGCCATCATCATTCTCATCATCTCGATGAGCGTGACCTACTTCTACATCAAGCATCAGCAGGCGAGGTAAGAGATGGCCCGCAAACGCTCGTTCAAATCCCATGTCCTGCCGACCCTGCTCACCTGGCTCGGGCTGGCGATCGGCCTCGTCTTCGCGGCCTTCCCCATCGTCTGGATGTTCTTCACCTCGCTGAAGTCGAACACGGAGATCTTCGCACTGCCGCCGCGCCTGCTGCCGGAGAATTTCACGCTCGCCGCCTACATGACCATCTTCAACGATCCGACCAAGGTCCGTTTCTTCATCAACAGCTACTTCGTCGCCGGCGTGGTAACGGCGCTGACACTCGTCATCGCGATCCTGACGGCCTACGGCTTCAGCCGCTACCAGTTCCGCTTCAAGAACGTGCTGAACATCTTCATCATCTCCACCCAGACGGTGCCGCCGATCACGCTCCTCATTCCCTACTTCGGCATGGTCGTCGCGTTCCGGATCTTCGACACTTATTTCGCGTTGATCCTGACTTACCTGGTCTTCACCCTGCCCTATGCCGTGCTGCTGATGACGGGCTACCTCAATACGCTGCCAAAGGAGCTGGACGAGGCCGTTCTCGTGGATGGCGGATCGAGCTGGACGGCCCTGTGGCGCGTGATCGTGCCCGTTTCCATCCCGGGCATCGTCGCGACGGGGGTCTATACCTTCCTGCTCGCCTGGAACGAGTTCCTCTTCGCACTGACCCTGACGAAGTCCATGGATCTTCGCACCGTGCCGATCGGCATCCAGCTGCTGATGGGCCAGCATGCCTTCGAGTGGAACGAGATGATGGCCATGAGCGTGCTGGGATCGCTGCCGCTGCTGGTGCTCTACCTCGTCGCCCAGCGCTATTTCCTCGCCGGCATGACGGCGGGGTCCGTGAAGAGCTGACGCAAGAGCCAACCGGGCATTGTCGAGCCACGTCGCATCAGCGGCTTTGCGCGAGCACGATGTCTGAAAAAAGCGTCGCTCAACCTTGAGGACCGGATGCCCTCCCATCCGGTCCTCTTTTTGTGCGTGTCGGAAGCCCGTCAGGAGATGGCTGTGATCTCGAGCTCCTGCCCGTTCAGGGTCACGACATCCCCGACCGCCCGACCCATCAGCAGTCTCGCGACCGGCGAGACATAGGAGAGCGTGCCGGCCTTCGGGTCCGCCTCATCCTCGCCCACGATCCGGTAGGCCTGCACGCGGCCGTCCTCGCGCTCGAAAGTCACGTGGCTGCCAAAGGCGACCTTGTCCGTGGTCTCCGGCGCCGGGATGACTTCGGCAGTACGCACCCGCTCGGTGAAATAGCGTAGGTCCCGCAGGGGATGGGCCGACTGACGCCGACGCTCGTTGATGTCGTCGATCGCCATGGCCGCTTCCGCCGCCGCGCGCGCCGTCTCGAGCTCGGCCTCCAGCATCTTCAAGCCGTTCGCAGTGACGAGATTGGCATGCGGAGAAATCGGGCGATCCGGAAGCTGGGTCTCCGAGGCAGCCTCGGCACTCTCTTCCTTCACGAAGGCAACACTCACGATGACACTCCTCTCACGGCCCGCAGCCATCGCGGCGAGCAAATCAGGAGCACAATGTAAGGCTTCCGAGCAGGTTCCGCCAATGCCGCCGCGACACGCTCAATCCGCGTGGCGGCGCACCCGCCAGAGCAGGAAGGCAAGCCCGCCGGCCATGACGAACCAGGTGATCGCATAGCTCAGGTGATTGTTGGGGAAAGTCACCACCGTCAAGCCGCCGATCGGCAACGTGTCGCCATCCGGCGCCCTGTCGGCATCGAGGAAGTATGGCGCAACCGCACCGATGCCGAGCGCATCGCCCATCGCCGCCGTATCGCGCGAGAACCAGCGCCCGGCGGCCGGATCGTTGGACCTGAGGAAGGCGCCGTTCGGCTGCGTCAGGCGGAGGAGACCGGTCAGGCTTTGCGTGTCCTGCGGCACGGGGCGGTCGGCCGGTTCGCGGCGATCGGCAGGTATGAAGCCGCGATTGATGAAGAGGGTAAAGCCGGCATCCGCCTTGAACGGCGTCATGACCCAGAAGCCGGGACCGCGCGTCGTGACGGCCTGCACCAGAACATCCGCGGATGGCAGGTAGCGCCCGGTCACCGTGATGCGGCGGTACTCGTCCATATCGAAGGCAAGACCGGACCAGCTCTCGGGCCCCGGAGCTGCGACGGGAGCGGCCGACAGCCCCTGCTCGACGCGGGCGATGAGCGCGGTCTTCCAGGCAAGGCGCTGGACCTGCCAGACGCCGAGCCCGAAGAGCAGAAGGACGACCAGCGCGCCGACGCCGAAAAGGAGGCCCTTTCGCCGCATCTGCGCGCCAGCCCGTGGCATCAGGAACCCATGCCCTGCATCTGGCTGTGATCCATCTGCGGCATCATGTTGGTGTTGAGGTGGTACATGACCCACAGCGAACCCGCGAGCATGATAACGACGACGATGACGGTGAAGATCATCGACAGCATCGTCCAGCCCTCGTCAGAGCGGCTGTTCATATGCAGGAAGTACACCATGTGCACGAGGATCTGCGCGACCGCGAAGGCGATCACGATGACCGCCGTCACCGCGCGGCTTTCAAAGCCGCCGGTCATGACGATGGCGAAGGGAATGGCGGTCAGGATGACCGACAGTACGAAGCCCGTGATGTAGGACTTGTAGCTGCCATGGTCGTGACCGTCATGCGAGGCACCCTCGTGGTGGCTGTGCGGCTCGATGGAATGCGTCGACATCAGATCATCCCCAGGAGATAGACGAAGGTGAAGACACCGATCCAGATCACGTCCAGAAAGTGCCAGAACATGCTCAGGCAATTCATCCGCCGCTGGTTGGCGGGAATGAGACCCTTGCGGTTGATCTGAACCATCAGCGTTACCAGCCAGATGGAGCCGAAGGTGACGTGCAGCCCGTGCGTGCCGACCAGCGCGAAGAAGGAGGACAGGAAGGCCGAGCGCTGCGGACCGGCACCCTCCTCGATCAGGTGGTGGAACTCGTAGAGCTCGACCGCGAGGAAGGCGAGGCCGAACAGCAGCGTCACGAAGAGCCATGCCTGCATGCGCGACTGGCGCCCCTCATGCATGGCGAGCATCGCAAAGCCGAAGGTGATGGACGAGACGAGCAGGAAGGCCGTGTTGATCGCAACCAGCGTCAGGTCGAAGAGAACCTTCGGACCCGGGCCGGCCGCATAGCTCTGCCCGAGCACGCCGAAGACGGCAAACAGCACGGCGAACATCAGGCAGTCGCTCATCAGGTAGATCCAGAAGCCGAGGCTCGTGGACGCGCCTTCCGGATGATGATGCGGCTCGGTTTCCCAGTAGGAAATGGCGGCAGCCGAGGAATGGGCGGTTGTGCTCATGTCGATCAGGCTCCGAGCTTGGCAAGTTGCAGGTCGCGTTCGCCTTCGACGGCCGAGACCTCTTCGACCGGGACATAGTAGTCGCGGTCATAGTTGAAGGTGTGCGCGATCGCCACGACGATGATGCCGAGGAAGGCAAGCGCTGCCAGCCACCAGATGTACCAGACCAGCGCGAAGCCGCAGACCGTCGAGAGGCCGGCGAGGATGACGCCCGTGCCGGTATAGCGCGGCATGTGGATCGGGATATAGGCAGCCTTCGGACGCTTCTGGCCCTGCTCTTTCATCTCCGCCCAGGCGTCCAGACCATGGACGACCGGGGTGAAGGCGAAGTTGTAGGCCGGGGGCGGCGAGGAGGTCGCCCACTCCAGCGTACGGCCATCCCAGGGGTCGCCCGAAAGGTCCGGGTTTTCCTTCCGCTTCCAGATCGACACACCGATCTGCACGAAGAAGGCCGCGATACCGCAGGCGATCAGCGCCGCGCCAAGCGCCGCGATGATGAACCAGATGCGCAGATCCGGATCGTCGAACACGCGCATGCGGCGGGTGACGCCCATCAGGCCGAGCACATAGAGCGGCATGAAGGCGGCCCAGAAGCCCACGACCCAGCACCAGAAGGACACCTTGCCCCAGAAGACGTTGAGCTTGAAGCCGAAGGCCTTCGGCCACCAGTAGGCGATCGCGGCAAAGCAGCCGAACAGCACGCCGCCGATGATCACATTGTGGAAGTGGGCGATCAGGAACAGCGAGTTGTGCAGCACGAAGTCCGCCGGCGGCACGGCGAGAAGCACGCCGGTCATCCCGCCGACCGTGAAGGTAAGCATGAAGGCGACCGTCCACATCATGGGCAGGTCGTAGCGCACCCGGCCCTGATACATGGTGAAGAGCCAGTTGAAGATCTTCGCGCCCGTCGGCACCGAGATGATCATGGTCGTGATGCCGAAGAAGGCATTGACCGAGGCGCCCGAGCCCATGGTGAAGAAGTGGTGCAGCCAGACGAGGTAGCTGAGAACGGTGATGCAGACGGTGGCGTAGACCATCGAGGAATAGCCGAACAGCCGCTTGCCGCAGAAGGTGGAGGTGACTTCCGAGAAAACACCGAAAAGCGGCAGGATCAGGATGTACACTTCCGGGTGGCCCCAGATCCAGATGAGGTTGATGTACATCATCGGATTGCCACCAAGGTCATTGGTGAAGAAATTGGTGCCGAGGTAGCGGTCGAGCGTCAGCAGGATCAGCGTCATCGTCAGCACCGGGAACGAGGCGACGATGAGGATGTTGGTGCACAGCGAGGTCCAGGTGAAGACCGGCATGCGCATCAGCGTCATGCCCGGCGCACGCATCTTCACGATCGTGACCAGCAGGTTGATGCCCGACAGCGTCGTGCCGACACCCGCCACCTGCAGGCCCCAGATGTAATAGTCCACCCCGACCCATGGGCTGTAGCCGATGCCCGACAGCGGCGGGAAGGCAAGCCAGCCGGTCTGCGCGAACTCGCCGACGAAGAGCGAGGCCATGACCAGCACTGCGCCGCCGACCGTCATCCAGAACGAGAAATTGTTGAGGAAGGGGAAGGAGACGTCACGCGCGCCGATCTGCAGCGGCACCACATAGTTCATGAGACCCGTGACGAAGGGCATCGCCACGAAGAAGATCATGATCACGCCATGCGCCGTGAAGATCTGGTCGTAATGGTGGGCGTTGAGATAGCCCTCCGAACCATTGAAGGCCCAGACCTGCTGGATGCGCATCATCACCGCGTCGGCAAAGCCGCGCACCAGCATGACGAGGGCCAGGATAATGTACATGATGCCGATCTTCTTGTGATCGACGGAGGTGAACCATTCCTTCCAGAGATAGCCCCAGAGACGGAAATAGGTGAGGCCGCCGAGCACCGCCGCGCCCCCGATGGCGACGACGACGAAGGTCGCCAGCACGATCGGTTCGGACGGAATGGCGCTCCAGTTCAGGCGACCGAAAAGCAGGGTCGTGGAATAATCGATATTGGCCATGGCCGTGTCCTGTCAGAGTTTCGACGCGGTGCCGACGGACGGCACGGCGAGGGTCAATGCCTGGTCGGCACTGCGACCGAAGAGGGAGCCGGGCTGGGTGAGCCCGTGGCCACGCAGCGGGGTCTGGTCGACGGGCGCGATCGTCGCGGAGGCCGGCTGGGCGCCGAGCATGCGCTCCAGTTCTTCCGTCGAGCAGAAGCCCGTGACCTGGAAGGGATCCCATCCAAACACCGGCTCGCGCGTGCCGCGGCGCGCATGCTTGTCATAGGTCAGCTGCGAGACGTTGATGGTACCGGCAAGTCCGGCCCCACCCTGCTTGTCGATCGCCATCATCTCGGCCATGCAGATCTTGCCGGGCTCCACGCACATGTTGACAACGCGCGGGAAGAGTTCGGGATCGACAGTCGCAAAGCGCTCCGGCTTGACGTTCTCGCTCGGCTTTTCAAGCTCCAGATAGGCCGGGCGATCGAGCGTCTTCGTCGCGGCACGCGCATCGGCCACCCACTTGTCGAAGGCAGCCGCGTCGGTCGCATTGGCCTTGAAACGCATGCCGGAGAAGCCGGCGCCGGAATAATGCGAGGCAAGCCCCTGATAGGTGCCTTCCGTGTTGAAGACGCCGTGCAGCGTGGTCTGCATGCCCGGCATGGCATAGATCATGCCGGCCATGGCGGGAATGTAGAAAGCGTTCATCACCGACGACGAGGTCAGCGTGAACTGGACCGGGCGATCGACGGGAACGGCAAGTTCGTTGACGGCGGCGACGCCGTACTGCGGGTAGATGAACAGCCACTTCCAGTCGAGCGCCACCACCTGCACCTGCAGCGGCTCCTGCGCGTCCAGCGGCTTCTCGGAAGAGACCCGCGCCAGCGGACGGTAGGGGTCGAGAAGGTGCGTGCCGGCCCAGGTCAGCGCACCGAGCGAAACCACGATCAGCAGCGGCACGGCCCAGATAATCAGCTCGAGCTTGGCCGAGTGGTCCCAGTTCGGGCGGTAGACCGCGGCGCGGTTCGATTCCCGGTAGCGCCACGCAAACCAGACCGTCAGCACCATCACGGGAATGATGATGATCAGCATCAAGAGCGTCGACATCACCAGGAGATCGCGTTGTTGCGCCGCAACATCACCTGAGGGAGCCAGCACCTCCGCCTTGCACGCGGAGAGGAACATCAATGGAAGCAATAGGATGCAAGACTTCAACAGGCCGTTTGGGCGCATATCTAACCTCGTCATCGACCGGGAGGACGGTCGTTCGGACTTTGTTTTCGTCTGAGCACCTAATTTGAACTGAGCAATTGCAACATACGACAATTTGTCGCCTGTCAAATCGGACCCTGCTGGTGCATGCAGAAATCATCACAGGACGAGGCCCGCAAATCCAGCTATTTATGGGTCTCGCCGATCATCGACCGTCTCGCGCGGAGTTTGAAATTCATGGCCACCAGCGTCGAAATGTCCCGTCCGGGAAACAATCCCAGCCCTGCCAATGATGCGCACGAGCATCACGTCTCGCCGTCCGACATCGCCGTCGGCGTCGTCATCGGCCGCGCCTCGGAGTTCTTCGACTTCTTCGTTTTCGCCATCGCCTCGGTGCTGGTCTTCCCGGCGCGCATCTTTCCCTTCCTCGATCCGCTGACGGGCACGCTCTGGTCCTTCGTGCTCGTGGCACTCGCCTTCGTGGCGCGCCCGATCGGCACCGTGCTCTTCATGTCGCTCGACCGCCGCTATGGCCGTACCACGAAGCTCACCATCGCGCTTTTCCTGCTCGGCACCTCCACCGTCGCCATGGGCCTTGTTCCCTCCTATGCCACGGTCGGCTGGTGGGCGATCCTGATCCTGGCGCTGCTGCGCATCGGTCAGGGCCTGGCGCTCGGCGGCGCCTGGGACGGTCTGGCTCCACTGCTCGCCGTCACTGCGGCCAAGCATCGCCGCGGTTTCTACGCGATGATCCCGCAGCTCGGCGCACCGATCGGCCTTGCCGTTGCGACCGTCCTGTTTGCCTATCTTGTCTCCACCCTCCCGAAGCAGGACTTCCTCGAGTGGGGCTGGCGCTATCCCTTCTTCGTCGCGTTTGCGATCAACGTCGTAGCGCTCTTTGCACGCCTGCGCATTATCGCCACGCCGGAATTCCGCGCGCTCTTCAAGACTATGGAACTGGTGCCGAGCGGCATCGGCCGCACCGTGAAGGAAGACGGCCGGACGGTTCTGCTCGGCATCTTCGTGCCGCTGGCAAGCTTCGCCATGTTCCACATGGTCACCGTCTTCCCGCTGTCCTGGGTCAACCTCTACACGGATCAGGAGCCCGCCTCCTTCCTCCTGATCGAAGCGCTTGGCGCCTGCGTCGGCACGGTGACGATGCTGTTTTCCGGCTGGCTGTCGGACCGTATCGGCCGCCAGAAGATCCTTGTCTGGGGCGCCTGGGCCATTGGCGGCTTCGCGCTCGTCGCGCCGATCCTGTTGAATGGCGGAAAGACCGGCGAGGCAGCCTATGTGCTGGTCGGCTTCGCGATCCTGGGCTTCAGCTTCGCCCAGTCCTCGGGCGCCGTCGCATCGCTCTTCGGCCAGCGGAACCGCTATACCGGCTCGGCCTTCGTCTCGGCCCTGTCCTGGATGTTCGGCGCCGGCTTCGCGCCGGTCACCGCATTGCTGTTGTCGAGCACCTTCGGCCTGGCGGCATCGGGTGCCTATCTCCTGTCGGGCGCGGTCTGCACGCTGCTGTCGCTTTCGGTCGCCCGCCAGGTCGCTCTGCATCCGAAGGAAAACGGCTGATCGCCCCCGCGGCCTTCGCCTGAGCGTCAAGGAAAAAGGGCCGGCATGCGACCGGCCCTTTTTCATGATGTCCGTCGCTCGCAGCTCCTCAAAGGGCAAGGGACGACCGGTCGATCTCCGCGATCGAGCGCACTCCGGTCAGCGTCATCGCCACCCGCATTTCCTTGGCGACGAGATCAAGCAGATTGGCAACGCCTGCCTCGCCGTCTGCAGCCAGAGCGTAGATGAAGGCGCGCCCGAGCATGACCGCATCCGCGCCAAGCGCCAGCATGCGCACCACATCGAGGCCTGAGCGGATGCCGGAATCGGCGAGGATCTTCATCTCCCCCTTCACCGCATCGGCAATGTCGGGCAGCGCCCGCGCGCTCGAGCGCACCCCGTCAAGCTGCCGTCCGCCATGGTTCGAAACGACGATGCCATCGGCACCAAAGCGCACCGCGTCGCGGGCATCCTCAGCATCCAGAATGCCCTTGATGATCATCGGCCCCTTCCAGAAATCCCGGATCCATTCGAGATCCTTCCACGAAATCGAAGGATCGAAATTGTTGGCAAGCCAGCCGATATAGTCCTCCAGTTTGGTCGGCTGACCCCGGTAGGCGGAGATATTGCCGAGATCATGCGGCCGCCCCATGAGGCCGACGTCGAAGGCCCATTGCGGATGCAGCGCCGCCTGCACCATTCGCCGGAACGCTGCATTCGGCCCCGACATGCCGGAATGAGCGTCACGGTAGCGCGAACCCGGCGTCGGCATGTCCACGGTGAAGACGAGCGTGGTGATGCCCGCAGCCATGGCGCGCTCCAGCGCATTCTTCATGAAGCCGCGGTCCTTGAGCACATAGAGCTGAAACCAGATCGGCGCGCTGGTCGCCTTCTGCACTTCCTCGATCGGGCAGACGGAGACGGTCGAGAGCGTGAAGGGAATGGCGCGCGAGGTCGCTGCACGCGCCGCCTGCACCTCGCCGCGCCGCGCATACATGCCCGTCAGACCAACCGGCGCAAGCGCCACCGGCATGGAGAGCGTGCGCCCGAAAAGCTCCGTCGTCAGGCTGAGGCTTTCCACATTCTTGAGAACACGCTGGCGAAGCGCGATGTCGGAGAGATCGGAAACGTTGCGCCGCAGCGTGTGCTCCGCATTCGCGCCCCCATCGATGTAGTGGAACAGGAACGGAGGCAGGCGACGGCGGGCGGCTTCGCGATAATCGGTGGGCGACGAGATGATCATGGCGTCATATCCTTGGGGAGGTCGTGCGGCGAAGACTGTCGGCCCGCGCACGGCGCGCCCGTTCCTCGTCGATGGTACGGATGGTGTCGGCAACGAAGATGATATGGGCGTCGGAAGCAGACAGGGCCGCATCCGCATCCCCACGCGCGATCGCGTCAAGCAGGGCGGCATGCTGGTCTGACAACCGCTCGAAGGTTCGGGGAACGTTGTAGAGCTTGTCGAGGCTTTCGGAGATGCTGCTTTGCAGGAGCCCGAACATGCTCGACATGACCGAGCGCAGCACCGCATTGTGCGAGGCATCGGCGATCGCAAGGTGAAAGGCTGCGTCCGCATGGGCCTCGGCGGCCGCGTCACCCTTGATATGACAGTCGGCGAGCGCATCGAAACACCGGCGGATCGCGTCGATGTCATCCGGCAACGCCCGCAGCGCGGCATGATAGGCCGCCTGCCCCTCGAGCCCGCGGCGCACCTCCAGCACATCCTGCCCGAAGCCGGGATTGCCCGCCACGACCGGCGCCAGGGGATCGGCGATCGTGACATGCGTCCAGCGCGTTTCCGGCGCTTCGGCAATGATGTTTCCGCCCCTTCGAAGGGCTATCCGCCCGCGCGCGGCAAGCCGCATCAGCGCCTCGCGCAGGCTGTTGCGGGATATGCCCAACTGCAGGGCAAGTGTCCGCTCCGCAGGCAGCCGGTCACCAACCGAAAGTCGCCTCTCCGCAATCAGCGCCTCCACGGCCCGCTCGACCCTGTCGGTGACACGGCGGCTTTCGGACGGATCGGCTGTGGATATCATGATGAGAGCACCGTGCCGGCGCCCGGACCGACCGGATCGCGATGCCGCGCCGCAGGATGCGACTGGCGAAAGCGAACTGTCTTTGTAGCGGCGCGCCGGATCCCTATGGCGTTGGCGAATGCCCCTTTCAGCGTTCGCAGGTTTGGACGCCCGCCCACAGAGGCAACGACTGGACCAAGCGGAAGGAAGCGCCACAGCCTGAGACAAAAGCGATTGAGGAAAGACACCAGCATCTCCTTCATTTGGTCCAACCAAAAGAAGGAGGAACACGGGATCTAATATCGCTTATCGGCCAAAGTTGTCAATATTGGCACGCTGTATCCTCTCAAAGGCATTTTTGGTCCTACCAAAATCATCTTCGGAGGCGACAGCACAGACTCGACGGGGTGGAGGCCGCGCCTTCGCTGCGGCCGCCTTGAATGCCCGGTCAGACCTTGCGCAGTTGCTCCGGCTTGTGCGCGGCACGCTTTCCGGTCTTGTCACTTTCAACGATGTATTGCGGGTCGTCCGCGGAAGCCTTGACCTTGTGATCCATGATCTTCGTGTCGGTTGTCTGCTTCTTGACGACCTTGCCTCGTGTTTCGCCCTGGCTCGTGGACCACGTCACCGTGTCGCCAGCCTTCACTCTCTTGGTCATCGCGGTCTCCTTCCATCGCGTTGCAGCCCGAACGGGCCATCACGATGCCCCGCCCGACGCCTCAACGCGCGAACCGTCCATTTCGACCAAACACTACAAATACCTGCGCACGGCAGCGGGCCGTGCACCCGCACCTCGGGCATATCGGGCGGCGAAACCGTCCTTAAAGTTTCGGCACACCCGCCGGCCGCAGCAAGCGGCGCTGGGCGGCAATGCGGAACGGTGCGTTCATGGCGCCATACCCGTTGTAGGCCCCTCGCCGCTCGACGATCTCGAAGAAAAAGCCTTCGCCGAAGGTGCGGCTGTAGATCTGAAAATACTCGCCGCTGTCGTCGCGATCATAGAGGATGCTCGCCTCGCGCAGTGCATCCGAAAAATCGGGCTGCAGGCCAAAGCGAGCCTCCAGATCCTCGTAATAGTTGCGCGAAATCGGCAACGCCTGGAAACCATTGGCCTTCAGCGCCTTCGCCGTGGCGAAGATGTCATTCGTGGCGAGCGCAATATGCTGGATGCTGGTGCCGAAACCTTCTGCGAGGAACTTGCCCGCAAAGGTCTTGCGATTGTCGGCACCGTTCATGGTCAGGCGAAAGAGCGGCTGCGGCTCGCTTTCGATCGCCTGGCTGCGCACCAGCCCACCCGGGTCGATCACATCGACCATGGGCGTGCGGCGCGTCGAGAAAATCGACGTGTAGAAGAGAAGCCAGGTCAGCATCTCGTCGTAATGCGTTGTCTGGGCCAGATGGTCGATACGGGTCAGATGCGCGTCTGATGTTGAAGGATCATCGGCCAGCGGCACGAACTCGCTTTCCCAGATNGTAATGCGTTGTCTGGGCCAGATGGTCGATACGGGTCAGATGCGCGTCTGATGTTGAAGGATCATCGGCCAGCGGCACGAACTCGCTTTCCCAGATGCCCGTCAGGGCCGGCTGGTCATCGAGGAAGTAAATGACGCCGTTGCCCACGCCCTGGATGGCCGGCACCGCCACTTCGCCCGGCTGGCGGGGCTCGGAAAAGACCGGTGCGCCGAGCGCGCGCGCGCGCGCCAGTGCATGATCCGCATTGTCCACCTTCAGCCCGAAGGCATAGGCATTGGTCCCGTGGACGGCATAGGAAGCGCCGGCGAAACTGTCACCACTGCTGTCTGTGTTGATGACGATACGGATATCGCCCTGGGTATAGAGATCGACCGCACGGTTGCGGTGCCGGGCCGTGCGGCGAAAGCCGAGCGTGCCGAGCAGCGTGGCCAGACTCTGCTGTTCCTCTGGCGCAGAGGTGAACTCCACGAACTCCACACCCTTCGCCGCAACACGATCCGGCATATCGGGCACGGCAAGGCGTATGTCGGGCTCGTGGCGGCGAACGCGATCCATGAGGTTGACGAGGGACCTGTGACCGTCCTCCGCCAGTGCGCGGGCCGATCCGCCGCGGAACTGATCGTTGAAGATTTCGAGCGAAAGCGGTCCCGTATAGCCAGTCGCTGCCACGGCTCGCATGAACTCGACCACAGGCAGATCGCCTTCACCCGGCATGTTGCGGAAATGGCGGCTCCAGTAGAGCAGGTCCATGTCGAACAGAGGGGCATCTGCAAGCTGCACGATGAAGATCTTGTCGCCCGGAATCGAGCGGATCGAATTCGGGTCGATCTTGCGCGACAACGTGTGGAAACTGTCGAGAATGATGCCGACATTCGGATGGTCCGTGCGCCGCACGATCTCCCAGGCATCGCGGTGGTCGTTGATATGACGGCCCCAGGCCAGCGCCTCGTAGCCGACACGCACGCCATGCCGGGCGGCCATCTCGCCCAGTTCATGGAAATCCGCCGCCGCCCGGTCAATGCCGCCGAGCGAGACCGGCGAGACGTTGGAGCAGATCAGCATCAGGTCGGTGCCGAGCTCGCCCATGATGTCGAACTTGCGCTCAGCCCGCTCGAAGGCGCGGCGCCGATGCGGCTCGGGCATGCCCTCGAAATCGCGGAATGGCTGGAAAAGCGTGATTGTGAGACCATGATCACGCACGATATCGGCAACCTCGCGCGGTGAGGCGTCGTAGGTCAGGAAGTCATTTTCGAAGATCTCAACGCCATCGAAGCCGGCGCGGGCGATCGCTGCCAGCTTCTCGGGAAACTCGCCGCTGATCGATACCGTCGCCATCGACGTTCTCATCGTAACGATTTGCTTACCTGTCTGGTACTGGGCCATATTGCCTTACCTTTCGGCTTTATGTACGAGTTGGTTAATAATACAGCGTCGAAGCGCGATTGCAAAATGACCGGGGGAGAGATGACCGACGACACGACCAGCACTGACGCGAAGCCTGTCCGCACGGTCAAGCGCGATCCTGAAGGCGTGAGGCGCGACATCCTGTCGGTGGCGATGGAAGAGTTTTCCAAGAACGGCCTGTCGGGCGCCCGCATAGACGAGATCGCGGCACGGACAAAGACCTCCAAGCGCATGATTTACTATTATTTTTCGGACAAGGAGGGCCTGTACCAGCAGGTACTCGAGAAGGCCTATGCCAAGGTCCGTGGTGGCGAAAGCGGCCTTGCGCTCGACCACCTCGATCCGGCGGCGGCTCTCGACGCGCTGTGCCGCTACACCTTCGAACACCACCGCCGCAACCCGGACTTTATCCGCATGGTGATGATCGAGAACATCCATCACGGGCGGCACATGCAGATGTCGAAGACGATCCGCAGCCTCAACCGCCCGGCCATCGAGGCGCTGGAAGCGGTGCTGAAGCGCGGACAGGAGACCGGCGTCTTTCGGCAGGGTGTCGACGCCCTCGAACTGCACTGGCAGATCAGCGCCCTCTCCTTCTTCAACGTTTCGAATGCCGCGACGTTTTCCTATATTTTCGGTGATGGGCTGTTCACGCCGCAGGCGCAGGAAAAACTCTCCCACCATGTGGCTGAAATGGTGCTGCGCTATGTGCTCCAGCCCGACCATATGGGCTCTATCGAGGCTCGCGGCCGATAAGGTAGCGAAGCGCCACGCCGTAGCCCTCGATTCCGAGACCCGCAATCACGCCTTCCGCCCGTGTCGAGACGTAGGAATGATGGCGGAAGACCTCGCGCTTGTGGATGTTGGAGATGTGCACCTCGATCACCGGCGCCTCGAAGGCGTTTAGCGCATCGAGGATGGCGATCGATGTGTGCGTAAATGCGCCGGGATTGATGACGATGCCGGCAGCCTTGCCGCGGGCCTCGTGGATCCAGTCGATCAGTTCGTACTCGCGATTGCTCTGGGCGAAGAAGATCTCATGGCCGGCCGCTGCCGCAATGTCCCGGCATGCAGCCTCGACATCGGAAAGCGTCTCGCGCCCGTAGATCTCCGGCTGCCGCTGGCCGAGCAGGTTCAGGTTCGGCCCGTTGAGGACGAAGAAGAGGCTCATGCGGCAGCCTCGGCATTGAACATCTCGGCAAAATGCGCGCTCATCCGCTCCGCGTCCGGCTCACGCCCGCAGAACAGGCGGAAGGCACCGACCGCCTGGAAGATCGCCATTCCGCCGCCGGGCAGCGTGCGGCACCCCTTCGCCGCAGCGGTCGCGATAAGCTGGGTGATCAGCGGCATATAGACGATGTCGGCCACCCAATGACGCGGCTCGATCAGATCGGCAGCAACCGGCATGCCGGGGTGGGCGGGCATGCCGACCGGCGTCGCATGGATCAGCCCGTCGGCCTCGGGAAGCACGGCGGCAGGCGCTTCGGCAACGGCGGCACGGCCCTCGCCGAAGCGCCCGTTGAGATCGGCCGCAAGCCGGCCGGCACGGGCGGGATCCTGGTCGTAGATATCGAGCCGGGCGATGCCGAGTTTCAGGGCCGCATGGGCGACGGCCACGCCTGCGCCGCCGGCACCGACCAGCAGTGCCCGCTCGCGCCGCGCGCCCGGCAGGCCGCGCTCGAAACTTTCATGGAAGCCGTACCAGTCCGTGTTGTGGCCGATCCGCTTGCCGTCGGAAAAGACAACCGTATTGACGGCGCCCAGCATACGCGCATCTTCGGAGAGATCGTCCAGATGGGGGATCACCGCCTGCTTGAAGGGATGCGTGATGTTGGTGCCGGCAAAGCCGCGTTCTTCCAGTTCGCTGAGGAGGTCCGGAAGCGCGCTTTCCGGCACGTTCCGGGCGCTGATGTCGACGAGTTCGTAGACATAGTCGAGGCCATGGGCCCGGCCCTCGCGCATGTGGAGCGCCGGCGATTTCGAAAGCTGGATGTCGGCGCCGATCAGGCCGACGCGATAGGCGGTGCGTTCTGTCATGGATCTGAACCGTTCGTGCGGCTTGGGGGTGCGGCGTCGAAGGCGCGGCGGGCAGGCCCGCCGCCGACGTCAGTGATGCGCCAGGATTTCGCCCAGGAAGGTGCGCGTACGCTGGTGCTTCGGATCGCGGAAGAACTCTTCCGGCGGTCCTTCCTCGATGATCTCGCCGGACGCCATGAAGACGACGCGGTCGGCAACCTGGCGGGCAAAGCCCATTTCGTGGGTCACGCAGATCATGGTCATGCCGTCGCGGGCAAGGCCGATCATGGTATCGAGAACTTCCTTGACCATTTCCGGATCGAGCGCCGAGGTGGGCTCGTCGAAGAGCATGGCCTTGGGCTCCATGCAGAGCGCCCGGGCGATCGCGGCGCGCTGCTGCTGCCCGCCCGAAAGCTGGGCAGGATATTTGTCGGCCTGGTCGAGAATGCGCACGCGATCGAGATATTTGCGTGCGGTTTCCTCCGCGGCCGCCTTCGAAAGACCCTTCACACGCATCGGTGCGAGCGTGCAGTTTTCCATGATGGTCTTGTGCGGGAAGAGGTTGAAGCTCTGGAACACCATGCCCACTTCGCGGCGCACCGCGTCGATGGCGCGGGCGGAGTCGGTCAGCGTGGTGCCCTCGACGATGATCTTGCCCTCCTGGATTTCCTCCAGATGGTTGATGCAGCGGATCAGCGTCGACTTGCCGGAGCCGGACGGGCCGCAAAGGACGATCTTCTCGCCTTTGCGGACCGTTAGATTGACGTTCTTCAGGGCGTGGTAGGCTCCATACCACTTTCCGACGCCCTCAAGGGCAATAAGCGGAGCCAAGGCGGCGGATTGCGGCATGGAAACCTCCCTTACTTCACGGTGAACGGGATGTCGGGCAGCGATTCCGGGAACTTCGGAACCTCGCGCTTCATCCACTTGGTGTAGATGGCCTGCAGCTCGCCATCGGCCTTGATCTTGTCGAGGAAGGTGTTGATGGCTTCGTTCCAGTCCTTCTCGCCCGGGCGGGTGCCGGCCCCGTTGTAGAGCGTCGTCAGGTCGAACTTGGCCTCATACTTGTCGGCAGCGGCGGCGTTCAGACGATCGCCGTAGAACTGGTTGCCACCGACGGCCTCCACCTGGCCGGAAACGATCGCCTGGATGTTGGCGGCGTCATCGTCGAAGCGCAGGATATTGGCCTTGTCGCCGGCGCCGGCCGTGAGAGCGGTATCCATGGCGCTGGACTTCGGCACGCCGACGGAGACACCCTTCAGATCGTCGAAGCCGGCAATCTTCTTGTCCTTGGCGGCGTAGACCGACAGCACGTTGCCGGCATAGGGCTGCGAATACTGGATGGTCTTAGCGCGCTCGGCGGTCATGCCCATGGTTGCGAAGAGGACATCGACCTTGCCGGTGACGAGTGCGGGGATACGGTTGGCAACGGCGAGCGGAACGAACTCGGCTTCCAGGCCCAGGCTCTTGGCAAAGGCCTTGCCGATGTCGGCGTCGAAGCCGTCCTGGACGCCGCTCGAATTCACGAAGCCCCATGGCGCATTGTCGCCCTGGATGCCGATCACGACCTTACCCTTGGCCTTGGCCTCCTCAAGCGTGCCGGCGGAAGCACCGACCGGACCCATCAGGGAAAGGGCGGCAGTGGCTGCCATGAGCGCAAGAACGGTGCGGCGACCAAAAGTCATGCTGGATTTCATCATGTTCTCCTCCTTGTAAAAGCTGATGAATGGCATGGTCACGAAAGCAGATCGCCTAACGGGAGGCGGTCTGAAGGCGCTTCTCGACGCTGGCGCCCCAAAGGGACAGCGGCCAGCAGATCAGGAAGTAGATGAGGCCGACGATGGCGAAGACAGTCAGCGGGCGGAACGTCTGGTTGGAGACGATCTGGCCGGCACGCGACAGTTCGACAAAGCCGACGATGGCGGCGAGCGAGGTGCCCTTGATGAGTTGCACCAGGAAACCGATGGTGGCCGGAAGCGAGATGCGGAAGGCCTGCGGAAGGATCACATCCTTGATGATCGACGTGTAGTGCAGGCCGAGCGCACGTGCCGCTTCCGTCTGCCCCTTCGGCACGGCCTGGATGCCGCCGCGCCAGATTTCGCCAAGGAAGGCGCTGGCATGCAGCGTGAAGGCGATGGCGACCGCGATCCAGGCGTCGATGTTGAAGCCGAGCAGCGCCACGCCGTAGTAGACCACGAAAAGCTGCATGAGGAGCGGCGTGCCCTGGAAGATAGCGATATAGCCGGCCGCGCCGCGGCGGATGGCCGGGGCTTCGGCGGTGCGGGCCAGCGACACGACAAGACCGAAGACACCGCCACCTGCAAAGCCGATCAGCGTCAGCGCGATCGTCCACTTCAGGCCCTGCATCAGGAAGAACAGTTCGTTGGGACCGATGGTAGCCATTGTCCTGCCCTCACTTGACCGGATAGCTGAAGGAGATGCGCGAGATGAGGCCGAACACGCCCATCATCAGCGACGAAATCACGAGGTAGAGCAGCGTGATCGAGAAATAGACCTCGAAGGACCGGAAGGTGTCGGCCTCGATCTTCTGGGCGACGGAGGTCAGCTCGTAGGCCGCAATCGAGGTGCAGACCGACGTTGTCAGCGTCAGCATGATGAACTGGCTGGTGAGCGAGGGATACACCGCCCGCAGCGCCGGCTTGAGAATGATGTGGCGGAAGATCTGCGCGCGGCCGAGGCCCAGCGCGAGACCGGCCTCGACCTGCCCCTTGGGAATGGCATCCACACCGCCGCGGATGATCTCGATCGCATAGGCGCCACCATTCAGCGCAAGCGCGATAATGGCGGTCGTCGTCGGATTGAGGCGCAGCCCAAGTTGGGGCAGCGCGAAGAAGATGAAGAAGATCTGCACCAGGAAGGGCGTGTTGCGGATCAGCTCGACGAAGCCGATGACCAGACCGCGCAGCAGCTTGAAGCGAGACCGGCGCGCCACGACGCCAAGAACGCCGATGACGGTCGCCAGCGACATGCCGGCAATCGCCAGACCGATGGTGGCGAGACACGCAACAAGCAACTCAGGCAGGCGATCGATGACCACCGAGAAATCGAGACTGTAAGACATGGTTCCTCCACGGCCTCTCGGCCAGGCATGAGACGGTGTTTCAGCCGTCTCCCGTTCGCGACCCGAGGGCTTCGAACGCTCCCTTGTTCTGCCGGGTTGTGTTTCGAATGAGCTCTCCCAAGCCGCCCCGAACCCGACCGATGAATGTTTGTACCAGTTAGTTCATTTCAGAGTCAACGCTTGAGGAGAACGAAAAGCAGCATTTCTCAGCGATTTTCCAAGCACAGACAGTCCAAATACTCAATTATATCAACGCATAGCAGGAGAGAGCCCGGGCCGGGGCCTGCCTCTTGCCAAACGCATCAATGCGATGTTCGCAGGTCAGTTCAGATGATCCCCTGCCTCTCCGGGCTCCCGCCCGATACGCCTGAGATCACCAAACAGCCGATGTGCGGTCCGCAAGGCCGTCGCGGTCGCCATGACCATGGGTGGCAATGTCATCCACTCCAGCATCCACGCCGCGCCCGAGCGCTCCTGCTCATGGACCAGCGACTGGTGGAGCGCGGAAATCTGTACCGCGTTGAAGCGCGCCAGCGTGACGAGCAGCTCTGCGGCAACCGGGTTCTGCTTGTGCGGCATGGCCGATGACCCGCCGCCGCCGGCAAGGCTGATCTCGCCACCGGCCTGGGCCAAGAGCGCAATATCCTGTCCGACCTTACCGAGGCTGCCGGTTACCAGCGACAAAAGCCCGGCGAACTCGGCCATCGCGTCGCGCTGGCTGTGCCACTGCGCGCGGTCAGACAGACCGAGGCGGCTAGCGAGCGCGGCGCGCACGGACGGCCCGGCGTCGCCGAAGCGCTCCAGCGTTCCCGCCGCGCCGCCGAACTGCACCGCGAAGCCATCGACGGCAAACAGCGCAAGACGCGAGCGTGTCCGCTCCAGCGGTGCGCGCCAGGCACCCAGACGGTCGCCCGCATGAATGTCGATAGCGGCCTGCATGCGCGTGTGGCCCATCAGCAGGCGGCTTCCGTCCCGCTCCAGAAGACCATCGAGGTCGCCGATCACATCCGCAAGCCTGACATCGAGCCCCTCGGTCGCGGCCTTCAGGCGCAGTATCAGGCTGGTGTCGATCACATCCTGGCTCGTAGCGCCGAAATGTACTTTCTCCCCCGCCGGACCCCCCACAGCAGCCCGCATCTGCCGAACGAGGGCGGGAACGACGACGCCGTCGTTTGCCACGCCATCGGCAAGCCCCGCCATATCAGGCGAAAAACCGGCAAGCCCCGCATCAATCGCCGTCGCGATGTCGGCATCGAGAACACCGCATTCCGCTTCCGCCAGCGCCAAGGCCCGCTCGAAGCGAACCATGGCGGCAATGTCGGCCTCTGCCGAAAACTGCGCCGCGACCTCGGCATCGCCGAAGAGACCGGACAGGAAGGGATGATCGAAGGGCGAGAGGCTCATGGCGGATCAGATGTCGAAGAACACGGTTTCGCCGTCGCCCTGCAGGCGAATGTCGAAACGATAGGCGTTCTCGCCCTCGGGCTTTGCGATGAGGGTTGCGATCCGGTCCTTGTGCTCGATGCGGGCCAGTACGGGATCCTGCGCGTTGGCGGCGCTTTCCTCGGGGAAATACATCCGCGTGTGCAGGCCGATATTGATCCCGCGCGCGACGATCCAGAACGTGACATGAGGCGCCATCCAGCGGCCGTCCTTGAAGGCGACCCGACCCGGCTTGATGGTCTCGAAGACGAATTCGCCGGTGTCCATGTCGCCCGGCGAGCGGCCCCAGCCGATGAAATGGGGGTCGGCGGCGCCGCCGGTCTCGCTCGGGCTGTTGTAGAGCCCGGCGGCGTCCGCCTGCCAGATCTCCACCAGCGCATCCTTCAGCGGATAGCCGCCGCCATCGAACACCGTGCCGCGAATGGTGATCCGCGTGCCGGTCGCCGCGTCGTCATAAAGCTTGCCCGCACCGAGATCGCGCTCGAAGACGCCGTGGATGCCGACGAAATTCGGCGCGCAGCCGATGTGGACATAGGGGCCGGCCGTCTGGGAGGCGCTTTCCTTGAGGTAGTCGAGAGGCTGCACCATGTCAGTTGCCCTCCGGGCGGTTCTCGAAGAAGGTTGAGCGGCGCCCGCGCAGCACGATGTCGAACTTGTAGGCCCGCATGTCCATCGGGATCGCGGCATTCATGTCCAGCGGTGCGATCAGACGGCGAATGGCATCCTCGTCCGGAATGGTCTTGACGATCGGGCACCGCCAGATGAGCGGATCGCCTTCGAAATACATCTGCGTGATCAGCCGCTGCTGAAAGCCATGGCCGAAGACCGAGAAGTGGATATGAGCCGGGCGCCAGTCGTTCACGCCGTTCGGCCAGGGATAGGGGCCGGGCAGAATGGTCTTGAACCAGTAGGCGCCATTCTCGTCGGTAATGGTGCGGCCGACACCGCCGAAATTCGGATCGACGGCCGCGAGATAGCTTTCCTTCTTGTGGCGGTAGCGGCCGCCGGCATTGGCCTGCCAGAATTCGAGAAGCGCTCCGGCCACACCGACGCCGCGCTGGTCGAGCACACGGCCATGCACGAGGATGCGCGGTCCGATCGGCATTTCGCCGGGCCGGGCATAGTTGAGGATCAGATCGTTATCGAGCGGGTTCAGGAGCGAATGGCCGAAAACCGGTCCGGTGATTTCGCTTTTGGTGCCTTCCAGCGAAATCAGCGCACGCTGGGGGGACCTGAGGATAGTGGTCTTGTACCAGGGCGCATAGGCCGGCGGCTGCAGGTCGCGGTCGCGTGCGAAGAACGGGCCGGTTTCAGGGGGTCGATTGCTCACGTCGTCTGCTCCTTCTGCTGGGAGGATGCGGTCCGGTCTGCCAGCGCCTGCTTGGCAATCTTGAAGGCGTGGTTCGCCGCCGGTACGCCGGCATAGATCGCCACATGCATCAAGGCCTCGCGGATATCCTCTTCGGTCGCGCCCGTGTTCGCCGTCGCCCTGACATGCATGGCCACCTCGTCGTAATGGCCAAGGGCGGCGAGAAGCGCTATGGTCACGTTCGAGCGCTCGCGCTTCGTCCAGCGGTCGCCGGACCAGACGGTGCCCCAGGCGGCTTCGGTGATCAATGTCTGGAACGGCTGGTCGAAGACCGTGGCCTGCGCGCTGGCGCGGTCCACATGCGCATCGCCAAGCACCGCGCGGCGCGTCACCATACCCTGGCCGTAACGATCCACGGGCGCCGTTGCAGACCCTGCTACGAGAACGCTCTTCAGGAAATCTGCAACCACGGCGGCGTAGGCCGCCGGCTGTTCAAGGCAGGGAATGTGGCCGCACCCGGCAATCTCTGCAAAACGGCTGCCGGCAATGCGCCTGGACAGGGCCTTCACCAGATCAGAGGGCGTCGATCCGTCCTGATCGCCGGCCACGCAAAGCGTCGGCACGGCAATACGGGTCACGGCCTCGGTATAGTCGGCATCGCGGATCGCCGCGCAGGTGCCGCAATAGCCGTCCGCCGGCTGGCGGACCAGCATGGCGCGGGCCCCGGCATAGAGCGCATTGTCGTCGCGGCGGAAGGCGGGCGTGAACCAGCGCTCCATGACGGGATCGACCAGGCTCGCAAGACCCTGCGCGCCGATGGCGTCGATGCGGGCGTTCCACATCTCGGCCGTGCCGATCCTGTCGGCGGTGTTCGAAAGAACCAGGGCCGCGACGCGCTCGGGATGCGCGACGGCGATGGCCTGCGCAATGAGGCCGCCGACCGACAGGCCCCAGACAATCACCTTGCCGATCTTCAGGTGGTCGAGAAGGGCGACGAGATCGTCCGCGTGGGTCTCGATCGTATAGGGAGGCGTGCCCGTGCCGGACAGGCCATGGCCGCGCTTGTCATGAAGCACATAGGCATAGGCATCGCCAATTTCGTCCATGACGGCGTCCCAGATGCGAAAATCCGTGCCGAGCGAATTGACGAAGGCAATGACCGGCTTGCCCGGTGCAAGCCCGACGGCCCGGTAGTGGATGGCCGTATCGTCGATTTGCAGAAAGTTCATGGCTCACTCCTCTTGTCCGGACATTGCAAGATCATTCCGGTTAAGTAAAATGAGATTTTCCTCCTCTTCTATAACTTGGCGGTTATGGCTTTCCTGATCGACCCCCGCATCAAGCTCCGGCATCTGCAAGCCTTCGTCGAGGTCGCGCGACTGAAGAGCGTGATCCGCGCGGCCGAGGTATTGCATGTCAGTCAGCCGGCGGTGACAAAGACCATAAGGGAGCTGGAAGAGGTGCTCGGCGTCGATCTCTTCGAGCGCGAGGGGCGCGGCATCCGCCCGACACGGCTGGGCGAGATTTTCCTGCGCCATGCGGGCGCGACGATGGCCACGCTGCGCCAGGCGATCGACGCCGTCTCGCGGGAGGCCGCGCAGTCCGGCCCGCCGGTCCGCATCGGTGCCCTGCCGACGGTATCGGCACGCATCATGCCGCATGCGATGACACGATTTCTCATCGACGCGGCCGGTGCGCCGGTGAAGATCGTCACCGGGGAAAATGCCATCCTGCTGGAACAGTTGCGCCAGGGCGATCTCGATCTGGTCGTCGGGCGTCTGGCGGCACCGGAAAAGATGACCGGCCTCACCTTCGAACATCTCTATTCCGAGCGGGTGGTGTTCGTCGTCCGGCCGGGCCATGCGCTGCTCTCGCCGGCGGCCGACGCCTTCGCGGAGCTTTCGGCCTACCCGATGCTGGTCCCGACCCGCAATTCGGTCATCCGGCCGATCGTCGAGCAGTTTCTCATCGCGCAGGGCATCGCCATGCCGCCCACCCAGATCGAGACGGTCTCGGATGCCTTCGGCCGCGCCTATGTGCGCATGAGCGATGCGGTGTGGATCATTTCAGAAGGCGTGGTCGCGGGCGATGTCGTGACAGGGACGCTCTCCGTCCTGCCCTTCGACACCGCGGACACCCGCGGTCCCGTGGGCCTGACCATGCGGACCGACACTCTGGTTCCGGCCTCGCTCGCGATGATGATCGACGCCATCCGCGAGGCGGCCCGCCACGGAACGGCGGCCTGAGAGCCTGTCTGGAAACGCGACAGTCTCTGACAGGCGTGCCGTTCACGTCGCCGGTGCCGCCATCACACGAGGCGATGGGACGGAAGCGGTTGAGCCGCCCGGCTCAGACGCGCCCGGATCAGACCCGTTCGAGCGCGACCGCGATGCCCTGGCCGACGCCAATGCACATGGTGGACAGCGAGTAGCGGCCGCCCGACAGCGCAAGCTGCAGCGCTGCCGTGCCGGTGATGCGCGCGCCGGACATGCCGAGCGGGTGGCCGAGCGCGATGGCGCCACCGTTGATGTTGACGCGCGGGTCATCGTCGGCAATGCCGAGATCCCGCAGCGTCGCCAGGCCTTGGGAGGCGAAGGCTTCGTTGAGTTCGATGACGTCGAGTTGGTCCTGCGTCAGCCCGAGACGCGCCAAAAGCTTCTTCGACGCGGGTGCGGGGCCGAAGCCCATGATGCGCGGGGCAACACCGGCCGTGGCACCGCCGATGACGCGGGCAATCGGCGTCAGACCGTGCTTCCTTGCCGCGGCTTCGGACGCGATGATGAGGGCCGCCGCGCCGTCGTTGACACCGGAGGCGTTGCCGGCCGTGACCGTGCCGCCCTCGATCTTGTTGACCGGCTTCAGCTTGGCCAGCGCCTCGATCGAGGTCGCGCGCGGGTGCTCGTCGCGATCCACGAGCAGGGGATCACCCTTCTTCTGGGCAACGCTGACCGGCGTGATTTCCTTCGCCAGACGGCCATTGGCCTGCGCTTCGGCTGCCTTGGCCTGGCTGCGCACGGCAAAGGCGTCCTGGTCCTCGCGGGAGATCTTGAAGTCGATGGCGACGTTATCGCCGGTTTCCGGCATGGAATCGACGCCATACTGCTTCTTCATCAACGGGTTGACGAAGCGCCAGCCGATGGTGGTGTCGTGGATCTCGGCATGCCGGGAAAACGCCGTCTCGGCCTTCGGCATGACGAAGGGCGCGCGGCTCATCGATTCCACGCCGCCGGCAATGACCAGCTCGGCTTCGCCCGACTTCACGGCGCGGGCCGCCGTGATGACGGCATCCATGCCCGAGCCGCACAGGCGGTTGATGGTCGTGCCCGTCACCGAGACCGGCAGGCCGGCGAGCAGCAGCGACATGCGCGCGACGTTGCGGTTGTCTTCGCCCGCCTGGTTGGCGCAGCCGTAGATGACATCGTCCACCGCCTCGAAATCGACGGTCGGATACGCGGCCAGCAGGGCCTTCAGCGGAACGGCACCGAGATCGTCGGCGCGCACGGAAGAAAGAGCCCCGCCGAAACGGCCGATGGGCGTGCGGATATAGGCACAGATAAAGGCTTCGGTCATCATGCTTGTCCTTAGAGTGTCGGCACGACGAGGTCGGCGACAGGGCCGTCCGTGTGCAGCGTCGCGCCCGTCATGGCCTGCAGCTCGTCCATGGTCATGGCGGCGAGCTTTTCGCGCACCACGAACTTGCCCGCGACAATGTCGATCACGGCATGGCTCGTATAGACGCGGGTGATGCAGCCGACGCCGGTCAGCGGGAAGGTGCAGCGCTCGACCAGCTTCGGCTTGCCGTCCTTGGTCACATGCTCGGTAATGACGACAACCTGCTTGGCGCCGTGCACCAGGTCCATGGCGCCGCCAACGGCCGGAACGCCCTTGGAGCCGACGCGCCAGTTGGCGAGGTCGCCGTTTTCGGCAACCTGATAGGCACCGAGGATCGCGACGTCGAGATGGCCGCCGCGCACCATGGCGAAGCTGTCGGCGTGGTGGAAGAAGGAGGCCCCCTTCTTCAGCGTGATCGCCTTCTTGCCGGCATTGATGAGATCCCAGTCCTCCTCGCCGGCGGCAGGGGCTTCCCCGAAGTTCAGCACGCCGTTTTCGGTGTGGAAGATCGCCTCGCGGCCGGGCGGCTGGAATTTCGCCACCATTTCCGGAAAGCCGATGCCGAGGTTCACATAGGCGCCGTCGGCAATGTCCTGCGCGGCACGCCAGGCGATCTGGGCGTTGGTGAGCTTGATGTCCTCGCGGGTGTTGATGGTCGCTGCGTCGGTCATGCGTAGGCCACTCCGGCTCGGATGAGCTCTTCTTCCTGCTTGGGATCGGCGACTTCGACGACGCCGTTGACGAAAATGCCGGGGGTGATCACCTGCTCGGGATCGATCTCGCCGGGAGCGACGATCTTCGACACCTGCGCGATCGTCACGGCGGCGGCCATGCACATCAGCGGATTGAAGTTGCGGCCGGCCAGCCGGAAGGTCAGGTTGCCCATGGTGTCGCCGATGTGGCCCTTGACGATGGCGACATCCGCCTTCAGCCAGCGCTCCTGAACGTAGGAGCGGCCATCGAACTCGGCGATCACCTTGCCGTTGGCCAGTTCCGTGCCGAAGCCCGTCGGGGTGTAGAAGGCCGGAATACCGGCGCCGCCGGCACGGATGCGCTCGGCGAGCGTGCCCTGCGGCACCAGCTCCAGCTCGATCTCACCCGCCAGATAGCGGTCGCTGAAGGCGCGCGGATCGGAGGAGCGCGGGAAGGAGCAGATCATCTTCTTGACCATGCCCGCATCGATCATCGCGGCGATACCGATGCGGCCATTGCCGGCATTGTTGTTGATGACGGTGAGGTTCGCCGGGCTGCCGGTGGCCTTGAAGCGGTCGATCAGCGCGTGAATGAGCTCGATCGGCGCGCCCGAGCCGCCAAAGCCGCCGATCATTACGGTGGCGCCATCCTCGATGCCGGCCACGGCGTCGGCCAGACTGTCGATCCTTTTGTCCATTCGGTCCTCCTCTGGAGCGCGCCCGCCGGAAAAGCGGATGGCCGCGCAGCCTCGTCTTCTGGGAGGCAGGTAAATCCAAGGCCGCCTCGACATCAAGCAATTTGTGCGATATAAAATCTTTGTTCGATTATCGCACAAAACGACAGCACGGGTGACGGGAATGGTGGTCAAGGAACGCGACATGATGGGCGGTCTCGCCAAGGGGCTGGCCGTCATCGAGGCCTTCAGCGCAGAGCGCCCCAGGCTGTCGATCTCCGAAGCGGCCGACATCGCCGGTCTCGACCGGGCAACCACGCGGCGCTGCCTGCTGACGCTCGCCGAACTCGGCTACGCCGCCTATGACGGCAAGTTCTTCACCGTCACCCCGAAGGTGCTGCGGCTGGGCACCGGCTGCCTTGCCACGATGCCGCTGCCGCGCATCGTCCAGCCCTTCCTCGACACCCTGTCGGAAGAGATCGGCCAGAGCACCTCCGCATCGATCCTTGACGACACCGAAATCGTCTATGTCGCCCGCGCCGCCCAGCGCCGCGTCATGTCGATCGCGCTGATGCCGGGCTCCCGCCTGCCCGCCTACTGCACCTCCATGGGCCGCGTGCTGCTTGCCGCACTTCCCGTCGAGGAACGCCGCGCGCTTCTGGAGCGCTCCGGCATCACCGCGCGCACGCCGATGACCGTGACGGACATCGATGCGCTGATGGCGGAGATCGACGCCACGTCAGCGCGGGGCTACGCCATGATCGACCAGGAAGTGGAGATCGGGCTCAGATCGCTGGCCGTGCCGCTCAAAACCGTCCGCGGTCGAACGGTCGCAGCCCTCAATGTCGGCGTCGCGGCCTCCAGCGGCACGATGGAAGATCTCGTCGCCCGCTACCTCCCAGCGCTGCTGAATGCCCAGGCAGAACTGAAGGGCCTGATCGTCTGAACGACGACCGCCCCTTGGCCGGACCCCGAGGCAAGCAAAGACGTCGCCGACCGGACGGGAACGACAGACACGCAAACCCAGACCCGACCTTTCCGCTTCGTCGCGAAAAAGAGGGAAAGGCAGGACGTCGTTCATCTCGTCAGATACATTAGAGTATTAGGATATGTAAGATAATAATTACCATTAAGGGATATTAGTAAGTAGAAATCAACCATAAGTCTGCAACACGTCAGGTTCGTTCCAGCCTCGATCATCATAGTTGTACGAAAGCCGGCCATTGCCACGGGGGATGACGCAGGCGATTTGCAGCGATGTTTCGAAAGGCAGCCAGATGACGAGAACGAGGAGCGTTGCTCTGTTGCATGGGCTGCAAAATGGCGGACCTGTCTACGTCGAGTATCTCAAGCAGAGCAAAGCCGCACTGGCCGAGGGCATCGAAGTCACCGCGTTCAACGTGCCAGAAGTGACCGGCATGAAAGCTGAGGATGTCGCAGCAATTCTGGAAATGCGGGTGCATGATATCGGATATGGCGATGTGCACGACTGGAATGATGAGGATTTTCAGGCGATTATCTGCACCGACGGCACCTTTGGGAGTCAGATCCAAGAGACGATCACGGCCGTCTGCGTGACGCACGGATCCGTACCAATGCCAACCTTGTCGCCGTTCTTCATGGCGGAGTTGATGGCGAGCTACGATGTGGTTGCGCTTTCCTCCCGCTCCTTGCAGGCGTTGACGGCACAGGGAATGTCCGACTATCGAGCAGGGCGCAGACAGGGCGCTCGACCGGCACACGCAACGGCTGTGCGCACAGATATGCGCCGGACCCTTTGCATGCCAAGCCTCCCGATGAAGAATGACAAGGTCCATTCCGCATCGCAGTCGGCCATCCCGTCCAAAGGATTTACCGTTGGCATTTTGCCGACCTATATCGAGGCAATACCGGCGAATATCAGCCTGTACAACAGCATCATCCCGATCCTGAAAATGATCCTGGAGCGCTTTCCCCAGTGCTCCATCCTTTTCAAGCCTTACCCCGGCGACCTGTTCCGCCCCCAGATTGCACAGCTGTGCGAGACGCTGAAAACCGTTCCGCGCGTTCGCGTTGCAGCGCCCGATCTGAACTCGGCCGCCTTCTATGACATGAGCGACGTGATCATCACGGACGGATCGACGGCCGGCGTGTCGCACATGCTGCGCAAAACAGTGCCACCAATCTATTTCGTGCCACAGGACGCGCTTTCCGGCGCCGTCACGCGCAGTTTCGTGACGAGCATCGAGAAGCACGTCCTGATGTGCCACAGCCTGGCGGCTATTGAGGCAAAGATTCGCTATCTGACGCGGGCCGGCAGGGAGGAGCTTTTCAGATTCTACCAGACCTATTGCGATGAAGAGCTGTTTCGCCAGCAGACCCAGCAAGGCTACTTTCGCGATATTCTCGACCTGCGCGTCACAGCGCCGGATGCCATCGTGGTTGACGCCGACGGTCAGATCTGGCGCGAGGCGGCCGAGGCGGCAGAATGAGCGGCCGCGTCGTCTGGATTACCGGCCTGTCGGGCGCAGGAAAATCCACGGTCTCCGCCCATCTTCGCCCGCACCTTCTCAGGGCAGACCCTAAGACGATCTTCCTGGACGGAGACGACCTGAGGGCGGTGATGGCGGCAGCCTCCGTGGACGGGGCAGACCATGGACGGGCACAGAGGCTGGAACTCGCACAACGCTATGCACGCCTGTGCCGTCTTCTGGCACTGCAAAATTTCACGGTCGTGATCGCGACCATCTCGCTCTTCCGGGAAGTCCATGAATGGAATCGGAACAATCTGCCGGGTTATGTCGAGGTCTATCTCAAGGTGCCCGTCGAGGAGTTGCGTCGCCGCGATCCCAAGGGTCTCTACCGGCGACACCTCGCCGGAGACACCCGAAATGTGGCCGGCCTCGATTTTTCCATTGATGAGCCCGATGCGGCGGACCTCGTCTTCGACTGGGTTCCCGGAAGCACCGCCGAGACCATCGCGGCCGACATCCTTCACCACCTGCAGCGCGAGATGATCAGAACATGAAGACGGAATGGGACTACACATCGCTGGCCGACGCCTATCTCCAGCGGCCAGACTATGCCGATGCGGCGATCGATGCACTGCTGAAGGTGGCGCAGATCGCACCTGGCCAGGCAGCCTGCGATGTGGGGGCCGGCGTCGCGCATCTCACGCTGATGCTGGCTGCGCGCGGCCTTGACGTGACGGCCGTTGAGCCGAACGACGCCATGCGCGCCAATGGCATCAAGCGCACGGCCTCGCTGCCGCAGGTCCGCTGGTTCGAGGGCACGGGCGAGAACACCGGCCAGCCGGATCACGCCTTCTCTCTGGTGACCTTTGGCAGTTCGTTCAATGTCTGCGACCGGCCTGCAGCCCTCAAGGAAACGGCCCGCATCCTGAAATCACGCGGCTGGTTTGCCTGCATGTGGAACCATCGCTTCCTGCAGGATCCGATCCAGTCGCGCATCGAGGCGATCATCCGCAGCCACATTGACGGCTACAGCTACGGTGCACGCCGGGAGGACCAGACGGACATCATCGATGCGAGCGGGCTCTTCGGTCCGGTCGTTCATCTCGATTCTCGCGTCATTCACCAGCAATCCGTCGAGGATTGCGTTGAGGCCTGGCGCTCGCACGCCACGCTCGAACGGCAGGCTGGACCGGCCTTCGGCGCGATTGTCAGCGACATCGAAGCCTATCTCCTCGCGCTTGGCAAACCGACGATCGAAATCCCCTACACCACCCAGATCTGGATCGCACAACGCCGCGATTGAGAGGTTCTATGACCGTTGCCTTTTCGACGAAAGCTCGTTCTCTCGAGGCGCTCGGCGACAGCCTGACGTCGGCGCGGATCCTGCCACTGGTTCACTTCACCTTCCGGGACTGGCAGGACAATCGCGCGCTTTGCCAGTTGCGCACGGTCCAGGAGCTCGGTTCTCATCCCTTCATCGTCCGGTCGAGCTGCGCCCGCGAGGACCGGCTCGACCAGTCGAACGCCGGCGCCTTCCTGTCTGTCCCGAATGTCCTTCCCGCGGATCTGGCTGCCGCCGTCGATCAGGTGATGGCATCCTACGGTAAGGCTGAGCCCGCCGATGAGGTGCTGATACAACCCATGCTGCGAGACGTCGTGCGCGCGGGCGTGGCTTTCTCCCACGATCCCAATACGGCAGCCCCGTACCGGGTCATCAACTGGACGGAGGGCGACGATACAGCAGCCGTCACGGCAGGTCTTGGCGGCCGCACCTACCAGAGTGCAGCCCAGTCGCCGGTGCCAGCGCCACCGGCCATCGCTCCGGTCATCGCCCTGATCGAGGAACTGCAGGCGCGTTTCGGGGATCGTCCGATCGACTGCGAATTCGCTGTCACCCGGATGCCAGGCGGCATCGAACAGCTCTGGCTGTTGCAAGTGCGCCCGCTCGTCCTTCGCCATCCGGTGCAGTCGGGCGCCGACCAGACCGGACGGCTGCGCCAGATCGCAGCCAAGGTCCGTCGTGGAATGCAGCCCCATCCCTTTGTCGGCGGCAAGCGTACGGCCTATGGCGTCATGCCCGATTGGAACCCGGCCGAAATCATCGGCGTGCGACCAAAGCCGCTCGCCCTGTCGCTCTACCGGGAGCTCGTGACGGATTCCATCTGGGCCTACCAGAGACACAACTACGGCTATCGCAACCTGCGAAGCTTCCCGTTGATGCCGCACTTCTTCGGCCTGCCCTATGTGGATGTCCGGCTGTCCTTCAACTCCTTCATCCCGGCGGATCTTGATGACGGGCTGGCCGGGCGCCTCGCCGACTATTACATCGATCGCCTCCTCGCCGAGCCGACGCTGCACGACAAGGTCGAATTCGAAATCGTCTTCTCCTGCTACACGCTCGATCTGCCGCAACGGCTGGAGCGCCTTTCGACCGCCGGCTTCAGCCCCGATGAACGCACCCGTATCGCAGACAGCCTGCGCACGCTGACCAACCGCATCATCGACAGCCGTTCCGGGCTCTGGCGCAGCGACAAGGCAAAACTCGATACGCTGCAGACGCGTCGCGAACAGCTGCTGACATCGGCAAACGATCCGCTCGAGCGGATTTACTGGCTGCTGGAAGATGGCAAGCGTTACGGCACGCTGCCCTTCGCCGGCCTCGCGCGTGCCGGCTTCGTGGCGATCCAGATGCTGCGCTCGCTGGTGACGACGGGCGTCTTCAGCGAGGCGGACTATCATGCCTTCATCGGCTCGGTATCGACAGTCAGCGGCCAGTTGGCGCGCGACCGGGCAACGCTCGACAAGACAACCTTCCTCGCCCGCTACGGCCATCTGAGACCCGGCACCTATGATATCCTCTCGCCGCGCTACGATGAGACGCCTGACCTCTATTTCGACTGGTCGAAGCGCCCGCAGATGACCCATGACAGCCAACCCTTTTCCTGCACGCTGCCGCAGATGCGCCAGATCGCATCCCTCCTGTCCGAGCATGGACTGGAGCCCGATGTCGTCGGCCTGATGGATTTCATGCAGTCGGGCATCGAGCTGCGCGAACTGGCGAAGTTCCACTTCACCCGTAATCTCTCCGATGCGATGGCCCTCATCGCCGAGGTCGGCGCAAGATATGGCGTCTCGCCCGACGATCTCGCCTATTGTGACATCTCGATCTTCCGGGAGATGCATGTTGCGGCGGTGGATGTCGAAGACCTGCTGGCGGTCGCCGTTGCGCAGGGCAAGAAGCGACACCGCGATACCGAGCGCCTTTCCCTTCCGCCCCTGATCGCCTCGCCCGATGATGTCTGGGCCTTCGAATGGCCGGAGGCCCAACCAAACTATATCACGCAGAAGCAGGTGACCGCCTCCGTCGTGGATTGCACGCAACGTGACGCCCTTGCAGGCGCGATCGTGACCATTCCCAACGCCGATCCTGGCTTCGACTGGCTGTTTTCCTATCCGATCGCGGGGCTGATGACCGCCTGGGGCGGAGCGAACTCCCACATGGCGATCCGGGCCGGCGAGCTGGGGCTGCCCGCCGTGATCGGTGCTGGCGAAGTCCTTTATCGGCGCTGGTCGCAGGCCGGGCGGCTCCATCTCGACTGTGCCGGTCGCCGCGTTGAGGTGCTGGCGTGATCCGGATCGCCGTCAGCCAGCGCGTCGATGATATCGCCGGCAGGGACGAGCGACGCGACGGCCTGGACCAGCAACTCGTCGCCTTCCTGGCGCGTATTGATGTGCTGCCGCTGCCCATGCCGAACGGGCTGCACGCCTGTGGAACGCTGCGCGCCTGGCTGGATGACCTTCGCCCCGACGGCCTCGTTCTGTCGGGTGGCAATGATATCGGCTCGCAGAGCGACCGGGACGACAGCGAGAAGGCCGCGCTCGCATGGGCGATCGAAGGACGGCGCCCTGTTCTCGGCCTGTGCCGCGGCATGCAGTTTCTAGGTCTGCAGGCGGATGCGCAGCTCGTAGGGGTGGAAGGGCATGTGCGGACCCGCCATGCGCTGCGTGGGGAGATCGCACGGGAGGTCAACAGTTTTCACGCCTTTGCCCTGTCTGGCGTTCCCGCCGCCTACCGCGCCCTGGCTCGCGCCGACGATGGCCATATCGAGGCCATCCGGCATCACGACCTGCCGATCGAAGGCTGGATGTGGCATCCGGAGCGCGAACCGACGTTCAATGCGCAGGACCTTGAGCGCGCACGCACGTTGCTCCATACGGTGCAAGGCACGTCCCGGTCCAGGCGCGCCTCCGCGTGAACCGTCAGATCCGATCCCGGAGCATCACCGTCACCGTCTGGAGACCTGCATTTTGAAAGCCATCATCCTCGCAGCCGGACGCGGCAGCCGCATGAAATCCATGACCAGCGAGATGCCGAAGTGCCTCGTGGCCTTGAAAGGTCGTCCGCTGCTGGAATGGCAGATCGGCGCCCTCCGCGAGGCCGGCATCGCGGATATCGCCATCGTCACGGGCTACAGGCGCGATATGCTCTCGCCCTATGGCCTGATGGAATTTCACAATCCGCGATGGGCAGAGACGAACATGGTCACCTCGCTTGCCTGTGCCACCGAGTGGCTTGCCACCGGCCCCGTGATCGTCAGCTATTCCGATATCTTCTATGAAGCTTCGGCTATCCGTTTGCTTTCGGCCTGTACGGGCGATCTCGCAATCACCTACGATCCCCATTGGGAGCGCCTGTGGCGACAGCGTTTTGCAGATCCGCTCGACGATGCCGAAACGTTCCGGCTGGACCCTGAGGGATATCTGGCGGATATCGGCGGCAAACCCGGCCACCTATCCGAGATAGAGGGTCAATACATGGGTCTGCTGCGGTTCACGCCCGGATCCTGGGCAGAGGCGGAAGATGTCAGGGCCGGTCTCGATCAGGAGCCGCGCGACCGCCTTCATTGTACGGGCCTGCTCCGGAAGATCATCGCCAGAGGCCGGCTGCCGGTCCGCGCCCTGCCCTACGAAGGCACGTGGGGAGAGATCGACTCCGAGGCAGACTGGCGGCTGTATGAAACACCGGCGGATGCGGATGCTTCCCGGCCTCTCTTTTGAAGCAAGAGCGTAGAGCAAGATCGCGATTGCCCGCGACCGTGGCGCCTTTCGCCACTCATCATGTCCAGAGTGACCATCAGGGCCGGAATACGGGCGACGATCGCGCACGCCCGACCATCCGGCACCGGCCGAAGGTCGCCTTACTCGGACAGTTCAGGCGTAGCGTGCGACCGCGAGATCCCGCGCATCGATCTCCGGCGCGCGGCCGGAAACGAGGTCGGCAATGACGCGGGCGGAGCCGGAGCTCATCGTCCAGCCCAGCGTGCCGTGACCGGTGTTCAGGAAGAGGCCGGACACCTTCGTCGGGCCGATGACGGGCGTGCCATCCGGCGTCATCGGACGCAGGCCTGACCAGAAGGCCGCCCGGGTGATATCGCCACCGGGGAAGAGATCAGTGACGGAATGTTCGAGCGTCAGCCGGCGGGGCTCGCCCAGATCGTTCGTATAGCCGGAGATCTCCGCCATGCCGCCGACGCGGATGCGATCGCCGAGCCGGGTGATGGCGATCTTGTAGGTCTCGTCCATCACGGTCGATTCCGGTGCGCGCGCGGCATCGACGATCGGGATCGTCAGGGAATAGCCCTTGACCGGATAGACCGGCAGGCGAATGCCGTGGGGGCGCACCAGAAGCGGCGAGAAGCTGCCGAGCGCGACGACGACCGCATCCGCGTCGATCCGGCCATGGGCCGTGACCACCCCGCGCACCCGGCCGCCCTCCACATCGATGCTGCGCACGATGCTGCCATAGCGGAAGACGACGCCCTTCTCGATGGCCTTTGCGGCAAGCGCATTGGCGAACTTGAAGCAATCGCCCGTCTCGTCCTTCGGCGTCAGCAGGCCGCCGACGATCTTTTCGCGCACGTGCCTGAGCGCCGGCTCCGCCCGCACACAGCCTTCCGGGTCCAGGACTTCGTAGGGAATGCCGTCGGCGGCAAGCGCCTGCACGTCCTTGGCGGACGCATCGAGCTGCTTGTGCGTTCTGAAGAGCTGCAACGTGCCCTGCATCCGCTCGTCGTAGGAAATGCCCGTCTCGGCCCGCAACGCGGCGAGCGAGATGCGGCTGTAATCCGCCAGCCGCAGCATGCGGCTCTTGTTGATCGCATAGCGCCCGGACGTGCAGTTGGAGAGCATCCGGATCATCCAGCCGATCATGGCCGCATCCACCTTCGGGCGCAGGATCAGCGGGGCATGCTGCATGAACAGCCACTTCATCGCCTTCATGGGAATGCCGGGCGCCGCCCAGGGCGAGCAATAACCGAAGGACACCTCGCCGGCATTGGCGAAGCTGGTCTCCAGCGCCGGGCCCGGCTGCCGATCGACCACGGTGACGTCATGGCCGGCCTTTGCCAGCTCGTAGGCCGATGTGACGCCGACGATGCCGGCGCCGAGAACGATCACTTTCATCTTGTCATCCCCTCTTGCAGGAACAGGCGCATCGCGAACACATGGGCCCCGCCAGATGCACCCGGAAAATCAGCGGCAGTCAATCCAGCAGCGCGTAACCACCGGCATTCGGAAGCGCATAATGCCACCATTCGAAGGGATTGATGGCAAAACCGCCAACACTCATCAGCCCTGCCAGAAGCAGACGGTTGCGGTGCGCTTCCTCGGAAATGCAGACCGGGCCGTGATGGGACTCGGTCAGGGCGGCATCGAATTCGGTGCCCATGTCCAGCAACCGGCCGTCCCGATCCGTCAACGTCAGATCGACGGCGATGCCGCGCGTATGGTCGGAGCCAATCTCGGGATCGGCGACGAATTCCGGATCGGGCCGGATGGCCCAGAGCATGCGCTGCACGGCCGCCGGCCGGAAGGCATCGAGCAGCCGCAGCCTGAGGCAGGCCGCCGCCGCATGCTCGGCGACCCTGTAGAGGGCACGCGCGGCATCCCTGTGCAGCCAGACCCGGCTGTCGGGATAAAGCACCCGCCCGGTAAAGTTCGCCTCCGTCGCATAGAGGAGATCGACATCGATATTGGCATGGGCGATCTCGACCAGAACGTCCCTGGTCTCGGTCATCGTCTGCTGGGGCATGGTCTTCACATCACATCCGGTCATCGGCATCATCGAAACACATGGCAGCGGATCGCATGCTCTGCGTCGCCGGCCATTGGCGCCAGCGCCTGCGGCAGGTCGCAGCCTTCGCGTGCCGCCGCGCAGCGGTTGCGGAAGAAGCAGCCGGACGGCAGCCTGCGATTGGAGGGAAGCTCGGTTTCCGTCAGCGGCGCGCCAAGCCCGTCGTCCGAAAACATGCTCGGAACGCTTTCCATGAGAAGCCGGGTGTAGGGATGCGACGGCCGCGCCAGAACCTCGGCCGTCGCGCCGATCTCGACCACCTGTCCGAGATACATGACGGCGATCCGGTCGCACATGTGCCGGATGACAGACATGTCATGGGAGATGAACACGTAGGACAGGCCACGCTCCGCCTGAAGATCCTTCAGAAGATTGATGATCTGCGCCTGCACGGAGATATCAAGGGCCGATGTCGGCTCGTCGAGCACGATCAGGTCCGGGTCCGATGACAGGGCCCGGGCGATGGCGATGCGCTGGCGCTGGCCGCCGGAAAACTCGTGCGGATAGCGGTTCAGCGTTTC
This sequence comes from Rhizobium sp. SG2393, assembly GCF_042610495.1. Lineage (NCBI taxonomy): Bacteria > Pseudomonadati > Pseudomonadota > Alphaproteobacteria > Hyphomicrobiales > Rhizobiaceae > Rhizobium > Rhizobium sp. SG2393. Next base: position 107,430 of record NZ_JBHGAP010000007.1, on the reverse strand, counting down.
GGGCCGCAGGCCCACCTTCTCCGCAAGCGCCTGCGCCAGCTGCCTCAGCGCGGCCTTCGCCAACCGCTTGCGGGCGAAAACGGGCTCAACGATCAGTTCCCAGACCCGCATACGCGGGTTGAGCGACGACTGCGGATCCTGAAACACGATCTGCAGACCGCCCTCCCCGAGACCGCGCAGGTCGAGCGAGCCCGTGGTGGGGCGGCGAATGCCGAGCAGGATCTGTGCGAGGCTGCTCTTGCCGCAGCCGGATTCCCCGACGATGCCCAGCGTCTCGCCGCGACGGATGGAGAGGCTGATGCCGTTGAGGGCATGCACGACACCCTTCGGCCGGCCGCGCCAGTCCGCGCCATAGGGAAAGTGCAGGTGGACATCGCTGAGCGCCAGCACCGGCTCGCCGGAAAGAGACGGGGTCATGGGCGAGCCTCCTCGGTCAGCCAGCAGGCAACGCTGCGGCCGGGATCATCGGTTGGACGCAAGGCAGGTTTCTGTTCGCAGGCCCCGAAACGCTTCTCGCAACGGTCCTTGAAACAGCAGCCCGCGATGGGGTTGATCAGGCTTGGCACGGTGCCGGGGATCGAGGCCAGCGTCTCGCCGACCGCAACGGATTCCGGCAGCGCCCGGATCAGCGCCTGCGTGTAGGGATGGGCCGGCGCGCGCAACACCTCCTTGGTCGGGCCGGTTTCGACCAGATGCCCGGCATACATGACATAGATCCGGTCGCAGAACTGGCTGACGACGGCAAGGTCATGGGAGATGAAGAGAACCGCGGCCCCCGTGTCGCGCGCCTTGGCCTGCATGAGCTGCAGCACCTGGCGCTGCACGGTGACATCGAGCGCCGTCGTCGGCTCGTCGGCGATCAGAAGCTTCGGCGAACAGGCAAAGGCCATGGCGATCAGAATGCGCTGGCGCATGCCGCCCGACAGCTCGAACGGGTAGCGCTCGAGAATCGCTTCGGCGTCGTTGATGCGCATGTCCCTGAGCAGCGAAAGCGCCCGCTCCCGGATCTGCCGCCCGGAAAGATCGGTGTGCAACCGCAGGAGCGCCGTCATCTGGGCGCCGATCTTCTTGGTCGGGTTGAGCGCGGTCTGCGGCTCCTGAAAGATCATCGCCACATCGCGGCCGCGCAGCCGGTCAAGCTCCCGGTCGCCGAGCGCGGCCACGTCATGGCCGAGAAGCCTGATCGAGCCCTGCGGCATCCGGTAGGCGCCCTTCGGCAAAAGTCTGAGCGCCGTCATGGCCGTGACGGACTTGGCCGAGCCGCTCTCGCCGACAATGCCGACGATCTCGCCCTTTGCGATGCGCAGGGACACGCCGTTGACGGCATGGATGCTTCCGGAGAACACCGGAAATTCGACATGCAGGTTTTCGATGTCCAGAACGGTTTCGCCCATGGTCAGCGCGCCTTCTGCTTGGGATCGAGGAAATCGCGAAGGCCGTCGCCGACGAGATTGAAGGCGGTCGCCGTCACGAGGATGGCAAGGCCCGGAAAGGCCGAGTACCACCATTGATCGAGAATGTAGTTGCGCCCCGTGGCCACCATCGCGCCCCATTCGGCGGTGGGCTGCTGCGCGCCGAGCCCGATGAAGGACAGTGCGGACGCAAGCAGGATGGTGTTGCCGAGATCGAGCGTCAGCTGCACGGTGATCGGCGACATGATATTGGGCAGCACGTGCCAGCGCAGCTGATGCCAGGTCGAGGCGCGATAGATGCGCGCCGCCATGAGATAGGGCATTTCGCGCACCAGCAGGGTCTGCCCCCGTGCCAGGCGCACATAGGAGGGGATGCGCACCAGCGCGATGGCGAGCGCCGCATTGACGAGGCTCGGCCCCAGCGCCGCAGCCAGCGCCATGATGAGCACGAGCGAGGGAATGGACAGGATCACATCCATGAACCGCATGATGACCGTATCCACCTTGCCCCCCGCCAGGCCTGAAAAGGCCCCGAGCAGCGCGCCGATGGAGCCCGCGACGAAGACGACGAAGAAGCCGACCGCAATCGACTGCCGGCCGCCATAGATGACACGCGAGTAAAGGTCGCGGCCCACTTCGTCCGTGCCGAAGAAATGCGTGAGGGATGGGGCCGCAAGGCGGGCGCGCAGGTCGATCGCATCCGGATTGTGCGTCGCGAAGACAGGGGCGAGGATGACGAGAACGAGAATGATCGCCACGATGACGAGACCGGCGAGCGTCAGGGGGCTGCGCAGGATCTGCGAGACCATGACGTCGAGACGCGAGGGATCGCGTGCCGGCCGGGGCGCCGTCGCGCCAGCGGATGTGTGGGGCGTGGTGCTCATCACGAAAGCTCCCGGATGCGCGGATCGACAAACATGTAGATGAGATCGACCAGGAGGTTGACGACGACATAGGCAAGCGACACGACGAGCGTGAAGCCCATCACGGCCGGAAAATCCAGCGCCTGGATCGAGTTGACGACATAGGCCCCCATGCCGGGCCATGCGAAGACGGTCTCGGTCAAGACGGCACCATAGAGCAGGTCGCCGAGCGCCAGGCCGAGAACAGTGATGGAGGGAATGAGCGCGTTGGGCAGCGCCTCGGAAAACACCACGCGCCAGCGCCCCAGCCCGTTTGCGGTGGCGGTGCGGATATAGTCCTGGGTCAGTTCCTCCAGCATGGCCGAGCGGACCTGCCGCGCCACCACGCCGAGATGGACGAAGCCGAGCGTGAAGGCCGGCAGGATCAGGTGCCGGATGGCGCTGCCGAAGGCCGTCATGTCGCCGGCAATCAGGCTGTCGATGAGGAGAAAGCCCGTGACCGAAGGCGGCAGTGCGATGTCGGGCGAGATGCGCCCGCTGCCCGGCAGCCAGCCGGCCTTGCCGTAGAAGAGCAGGATGACGAGCAGGCCGAGCCAGAAGGCCGGCGTGGAAATGCCGGTGACGGCGATGACCCGGACGAGATGATCGACCGGCTTGTTCTTCCAGACGGCAGAGGCAACGCCGAGCGGGATGCCGAGCGCCGTTGCGACGAAGAGGGCGGCAAGCGCAAGTTCCAGCGTTGCCGGGAAGAAGGTCTTGAGATCGTCGAGAACCGGCCGGCTCGTGCGGATGGAGGTTCCGAGATCCCCGTGCAGCACGCCCTTCAGGTAGATGAGGTACTGCTGGTAGAGCGGCAGGTCCAGACCGAGCTTTTCCCGGATACCGGCGATGATCTCCGGCGTGGCGCGATCGCCCGCAATGGCGCGGGCCGGATCACCCGGGATGAGATTGGAAATGACGAAGGTGACGATCGATACGCCGATGACGACAAACACCATGAAGAGCAGGCGTTTGCGAATGACATTCAGGAAAGACATCGGTCCGCCCTTTGAGCTTGAGACGTGACGGCGCCGCGCCCGCCGCATGCCAAAGCAGGCAGCGGCGGAGGCAGAAGGCGTGCGGGACACGCAAAGGCGTCCCGCAGCGGGGCGTCCCGCCCTTACTGGGCCGTCAGCGTGATGTCGCCGATGTTGTAGATGTCCTGCAGCATCGGGTTGAAGACAAAGCCCGTCACCGCCTTGGACATGGCGATCCGGTAATCCTTCTGGAACAGGTAGGCATAGGCCGCCTCGTTCGTCACGATGTCCTGCACCTCGCCGTAAAGCGCGGTACGCTCGGCCTGGTCGGTGCTGCGCGCGGCCTTGTTCAGGAGGTCATCGACCTTCGGATTGCTGTAGAAGCTGCGATTGCCCGCAAGCCCCTTCCGGCTGCTGTCGAACCAGTAGTTGGTGAACATGTAGGGATCGGCGAAATCCGGGCTCCAGTTGCCGATCGCAATATCGAAATCACCCTTGTCGATGCGCTCGCGCATCGTGGCATTGGCAAGCTTTTCGAGCGTCACGTTGATGCCGGCCTGACCGAGGAAGGCCTGCGTCGCGATAGCGATCGGCTCCCAGTTCGGATCGCGGTCCGAATAAAGCAGGGTCAGCGGCTGCGAGATGGCGGGCGCCGAGGCCAGCAGCGACTTCGCCTTGTCGAGATCCATGCTGTACTGGAGCACATCCGGCTTTGCACCCCACATGCCATCGGGGATCGGGCCGCGCATCTGCTTGGCATTGCCGCCGACGACACCCTCGATGATCGCACCGTAGTCGATGGAATAGGAGAGCGCCTGGCGCACCGCTACATCGTTGAGCGGCGCCTTCTGATTGTTGAGGTAGAGGTAGGTAACGAGCAGGCTCGGGAAATCCTTGACGGCAACGGTCGGGGACTGGGCCAGCGCATCGAGCTGGTCGTTGGGCAGCCCTTCGGCGATCTGCACGTCGCCGGCCTCAAGCTTCAGGCGCCGCGCCGAGGCCTCGGGAATGATATCGACACGCACGCTCGAAAGCGAAGGCGCCTTGCCGCCGTAATGCGGATTGGGCTTCAGGACAAGCGACTGCCCCTTTTCCCAGCTTTCCAGCATGAACGGACCGGAACCGTCGGAGTGACCCGAAAGCCAGGTGTTACCCTGCGGGCCGCCCTTGGTTTCAACGGCCGGCGAAACGATGCTCGCGCCATTGTTGGCAAGGGTGTAGAGGAACGGGGCAAAGGGTTCCGGCAGCTTGAAGGTGACCTGCAGGGGGCCGGTCGCCTCCACCGTGATGCCCTTCGGGAACGCCTCCGACGGGCCCTGCCCCATGGCAAACAGCCGCCGGAAGGAATATTCGACCGCCTTGGCATCGACCGGCGCGCCATCGCTGAAAGCATTGCCCTCGGCGAGATCGAAGACCCAGGTCAGGCCATCGGCAGACGCCTTCCAGCTCTTGGCGAGATCGCCCGTCACGCTCGTCAGGCCCTTGCCGTCTGCCGAGACCTCGTACTTCATCAGGCGCTGATAGATCGGATAGGTGATCGTCCAGTCATTGTTGTCGATGGTCTGGGCCGGATCGAGCGTCTGCGGATCGGCAGCCTTGGCGATGACGAAGGTCTGGTCCGCACGGGCCGGCGCCACGCCGAAGGTCTGGGCCGCGAAAAGAAAAGCGCCCGCGCTCAAGAGCATGGCACGGCGTGTCATGTGAAAAGTCTTCATGTCTGTTCCCCTGCCTTTTCGGCTGTTGGCGCGACCTCGGGATCGCTTTGCAACACCCACCTAATATGATACCAACATATCAGTCAACAAAATTAGATTGCTTTGTACCATATTTATCCGCCGACATCCGGGCCCGAAATGTGGGAAATCATCCAGAAAATTGTTTTCCATGGTATTTTCCGATGACCAAAATGTTACGCGCCAAACAGGATTGCCATTGATACCCGCAACATAACATTGATAGTGTCACAGGACAGGCGCGCTTTTGAAGGATGCGACAGCAGTGACAGAACTCGCCCAGGCCATCGCATCCGCTGAAAAGTCCCTCACCAAGCTCGAGCAGCGCATTGCCAGCTACATCCTGACGCGACCCGAAGCCGTCGCGATCGAATCGAGCGCGGAAATCGCCAAGAAGCTGGATGTCAGTCCGATGACCGTCAGCCGCTTCTTCAAGAAGCTTGGCTATGAAAGCTCGTCGGACGCCCGGTCACAGATCAAGGTCGAACTGTACGGGCCGAGCGCCAGCCGCATCGGGCATCGCTTCGATGACTTCACCACCACACGCCATACCCGGAATTTTTCCAGCGACCATCAGGTCGCCATGGCAGGCATCACCCATGCGCTCAAGCACCGCGAGACGGCGCGCTGGAAAGAGGTGGTGCGGGCCGTGGCGGAAGCCGACGGCGTCTTCGCGGTCGGCTTCCAGACCATGCATTACCTGGCAGTGGGGCTGAGCCTCAGGCTGCGCTACGTTCGCACCAATGTGGTCGCGCTCGATGGATCGGATGGCGTCTACGGCGAGTTCTTTTCCAGCGACGCCGCGACAAAGACGCTGATCATCATCGACACCTTCCGCTACGGCGCCAACGGGCCGCGCCTGGCAAAAGCGGCGCGCGACCGCGGGGCGGAGGTCATCGTCTTCTGTGACGAGTTCTGCGAGTGGGCGAACGACATCACCGACAAGGTCCTCGTCTTTCCAAGCGAGTCCTATTATTTCCTCGGCCTGCCCGTGGGCATCAACTTCGGCCTGAACATCCTCCTGCAGGATGTCATCGCCGCCCTCGGCAATCGCGCCAAGGCGCATATCGACAAAATGTCCGTCTCGCAGGATCTCTTCAGCACCTTCATCGAAGAGTGAGGCACCCTTCGCAGGTCTTGAATAGGGGACTGCAATGGCAGGGAGGCGAAACGATTTCCGCACCGCGCCGGCGTCTCAATCGCGCCGATCCGCCATTGCCGCATCCTCTGGACCATCCGTGCAAATGCTTTAAGACAACCGCATGCACAATTCGCACCGTAGGCAAATCCGGTTCAGGCCGCCGCTCGACGAAGGAAAGATCGCGCGGCGTGCCCTGCTGGAAAGCCTGTCGCAAACGCGGTTGCGCCGACTGAACCTGATCGTCGCGCCGGCAGGCTATGGTAAGACGTCGCTTGCGGCACAGTGGCACGCGCACCTGGCCCGGACCGGCGTCACCGTGCTGTGGGTATCACTCGACCCCGATGACAATGACCAGACCGGCTTTCTCCTGGCACTGATCGAAATGCTGGACACGGTGGCAACAGACGCAGCGACGGACTCCGATCGCGGATCTCTGTCGCCCGCCACGATGTTTGCCGTCTTGGTGACCCGGCTCGAACGTCTTCCGGGCCCGGTCGCCTTGTTCATCGATGATTATCATCTCGCGCAGACCGATGCGAACGAGAGCGCCGTGGCGCGGCTTCTGGCCCGTCCGGAGCTTGCGCATGTCAAATTTGTCATCGTCTCGCGCAGCGCGCCCCACATTCCGCGTTCCGCACTGCGGCTTGCCGACGAGTTCCGGCAGATCGGCGTCGCCGACCTCGCCTTTTCCGATGCCGAAGCGCAGGCGCTCTTTGCAGGCAGCGAGACGCGGCTGAATGCCGACGAACTGATCGAGCTCAACCGCCGGGCCGAGGGCTGGGCAGTGGCGCTGCAGATGGTCAGGCTGCTGGTTGACGATGATGCCGCCGACAGCCGGACCATTCTGGAGGCCTTCAATGGCCACAACGAAGATATGGGCCGCTATCTCGCCGAGCAGGCCTTCTCCGGCTTGCCGGAAGCCTTGCGCCGGCTTCTGATGGAGACGGCCTGCCTGCCCGCCATCAGCCGCGAACTCGTTGCCGCCGTTTGCGATTGGGATACGACCGCGGCCTTCGGGATGTTGCGCGACTACGCGCTGCCCTTCGCCGTCCTTGACCGCGATGGCCGCTGGATGCGCTGCCATCCGGTCTTCAATGCCTACCTGCGCGAGGCGGCCGACGAAACAGGAAGCCCCGCGCGCGACCGCCTCGTGAAGGCGGCACGCTGGTTCGAAAAGGAAGGCGATCTTCTTTCCGCCGTCGATCATGCCTTTCTGTCGGGCTCCGCATCGCTGGCGGCTGAAATCATCGAGGCGGGCGGTGGCTGGCAGCGCGTCTACATGACCAAGCGCGGCGGCCCCGGCCTGTTTCGCCGGCTGACGGACATGGCCGACGAGGTCGATCTTCCCAGCTATCCCCTGACGACGCTCGGTCTTGCCGTCGTCAGCGCCAAGACCGGCCAGCTCGATGCCGCAGACCACTACATGACGCTGGCCCGCAAGACGCAGGCGGTCGGCAAGGAAGGCGTCGCACAGGCGCTGCGCGTTATCGGCGCTCTTCTTGCCCTCTATACGGATCGCTGGGTCAGCGCTGCCGAACTCGCCGCACTGGAGGCCGATCTGATGCGCGAGGGTGGGCTGACGCTCGTGCATCGCGGCCTCTCGCTCAACATGCTCTCCTATAATTTCCTGATCCGCTCCGACCTTGAGCGTGCCCAGCATTATGGTCGGCTGGCCATGCAGACATTCCGGGATGGGGGCGCTGAGTTCGGAGCAATCCACCTGTATCTGCATACCGGTCAGGCCGCCTATTTCGATGGCGATGTCGCGACAGCAGAGGAGTGCTACGACAACCTGACCGTCGAGGCCGTGCGTCTCATGGGGCGCGGCAGCGATCTGGATGCGATGGGCAATGTGCTGAAAGCCGAAGTGCTGACGGCGCGGGGAGACATCGGGGCCGCCGAAGAGCGAATCGCCTGGGCTTTGCCGCATGTGGAGCGGCACGACGCCTGGCATGATCTTCTGGCGGCGGGCTTTACCGCACAGCAGCGTATCCTGCGGCTGAAGGGCGACATCATCGCGGCACATGGCGCCATGGACCGCGCACGCGCCGTGGCGCGCCGCCGCGGCTTCGACCGTCTGACCCGGCTCATCGACTCCGAGCGCGCCGGCCTGCTTCTCGGGACAGGCGACATAGACGAGGCAATTCGCTTCGCCGAAACCAATGGTCTTGGCGAAAGACTTGCGGGAGATGGCCCGGCCAACGACTTGTCGGTCCGTCTGCGCGGTGGTGTCCCGGCGCTTTTCTGGACACGCATTCACTTGCAGACCGGCGATCTGCCGCAGGCGCGGACGCTGCTCTCGCGGCTGCTCATGCAGCAGAAGCAAAAACCGCATGTGGTGCGCGCCATCGAGCTCGCGCTCATCGACATCCGTCTCTCGCTTGCAGAGCAACGCAACGCGGCGGCGGCAGAGAGCCTGTCCGACCTCCTGCTGACCCAGCCGCTGGCCGACTACCGCCTGCTGCTCCTGTTGGAAGGCAACCAGTTCTGCAAGGCACTGACTGCGCTGACACAGGAAGCGCGTTTGCCGGAACTGATCCGCCGGCGCCTCGAAACCGTCCTTGCCGCAGACGCAGGCACGGACGAAGACGTCCCCGCCCCTGCCGCACCTCTCAACACGCTGACGGAGCGCGAACGGGCGGTCATGCGGCTCGTCAGCGAAGGGCTCGGCAACAAGGAGATCGGCCGGCGTCTGTCCCTGAGCGACAACACGGTGAAGTTCCACCTGCGCAATACGTTCACAAAGCTGAACGTGACGACCCGCACCGCAGCCGTCAGCGCTGCGCGGCAATCCGGAATGCTGGATTGACGGACGGCCAACCTACCCGATCGGGTAGGGTCACCATCAACCCCGCCCCGCCCATCTGGCCAGCTTCACGCCCTGCCGATCCGACCGCATAGTGCCCCCATAAGAAAAGAGGGGTAAATCATGCTGTCCGGTTTCCGCACCGTCGATCCCGTCACGCAGGAGATCATCGAAGGCAAGCTGATGGCGACCGTCGATGAGATGGGTCTTGTCATGGCGCGCACCAGCATGAGCCCGGTCATCTATGAAATCCTCGACTTCGCCTGTGGGCTTCTGACTGCGGATGGCGAACTCGTCGCCCAGATGAACGGCATCACGCTGTTCACGGGAACCTTCGGCTTCCAGGTCCGCGCGCTCATCGATCGCTTCGGCTCCCGCCTCGTAGACGGCGACATTCTTCTGTCGAACGACCCCTATGCAGGCGGCACGCACTCCTGTGACTTCGCCATCGTCAAGCCGCTCTTCGTTGAAGGCAGGATCGTGGCCTACGCCATCAACGTCGCGCATTACATCGATGTCGGGGGTTCCGTTCCAGGGAGCCTGGCGCCGAACGCAACCTCCGTCTTCCAGGAAGGCTTGCGGCTTGCCGGCGTCCGGGTTGTCAGGGCCGGGGCCTTTGACGAGGACGTCCTGCACATCGTCGCCGAAAACGTGCGCATGCCCGACATCGCCCTCGGCGACCTCAATGCGCAGATCGCCACCGTGCGCGTCGCCGACCGGCGCGTCGGCGAGCTTGCGGAGAAGTACGGGGTCGAAACGGTTCTCGCAGCCTTCGCAAACCTCCTCGACGCCAGCGAAAGGCAGGCGAAGGCAGCCATCGCCGCCCTGCCAGACGGACGCTATGAAGCGACCGACATCATTGACGGCGACGGGGTGAGCGACGAGCCGATCGCCATCAAGGTCGCAATCACCATTGCCGGCGAGCGAATGATTGCCGACTTCACCGGCTGCCCCCCGGCCGTCACCGGCCCGATCAACTGCGCGCGCGGCGCCCTGCAATCGGCCGTCAAGACAATCGTCAAGGCGCTCGTCGGTCCGCAGGCCCCGTCCAACGAGGGCTGGTTCCGGCCGCTGACCGTCATCTGTCCGCCGGGCACCATCTTCACCGCCGAAAAGCCCTCGCCCACCGGCTGGTATTACGAAGGCTCGGTCCACGCCTCGGAGCTGATGTGGAAGGCGCTTGCTCCGCTGAAGCCGGAGCGCTTCTCGGCCGGATCGTATTCGAGCCTCTGCGTCGTCTATATTGCCGGCAAGGATGCCCATGGAGAGCCCTTCATCCATATCGAGCCGCAACATGGCGGCTGGGGCGCGACACCGACGCAGGATGGAGCAGGTGCGATCATCGCCCTCACCGACGGCGACACCTACAATTATTCGATCGAGGTGATTGAAGCACGCTTCCCGCTGCGCGTGCGCCGCTACGGCTTCAACGTCGAAGGCGGCGTCGGGGCCGGCCGGCGGCGTGGCGGTTACGGCGTCGTGCGCGAATATCAGATCCTCGGGCAGGACACGACAGCCTATGGCAGCTTCGGCCGCACGAAGATCGCCCCCTGGGGAATGGACGGCGGAGCGGCCGGTTCGGTCAATGTGCTGGAAATCGCCCGCAATCAGGGTGAGGTCGAACGCCATGGTCGCATCGCCCATCTTGATCTCGACAGCGGCGACGTCGTGCGCATCATCAGCGGCGGCGGCGGCGGCTGGGGCGATCCTGCCCTGCGCGAGCCGGCGCTGATTGCAGAGGATATCCGCAACGGCTTCCTGACCGAGGCCGAAGCCCAGGCACTTTATGGCAAGACAGGAGACGCCGCATGATCAGGCTCGCAACCGATGTCGGCGGCACCTTCACCGATCTCGTCGGCTATGACGAACGAAACGGCGCACTCTTCACCGCCAAGAGCCTGACGACCGTCCATGACCAGTCCGAGGGCGTCCTGAACGCGATTGCCGCGTCTGAAACCGCCGACGGCCTGGTCACGCGCAACGTCACCTTCTTTGCCCACGGCGGCACGACCGTCATCAATGCGATCACCGAGCGCAAGGGCGTTCGCACGGCACTCATCACGACAGCCGGCTTCCGCGACGTGCTGGAGATCGGCCGCGGCAACCGGCCGGATCTCTACAATCTGCAGTTCCACAGCCCCGAACCCTTCGTTCCGCGCCGGCTGCGCTTCGAGGTCCGCGAGCGGATGAACGCGGCCGGCGAGGTCGTCACCCCGCTCCATGAGGAAGACGTCGCCGCCATCGTCGCGGCCTGCAGGGCCGAGAAGATCGAGGCCGTGGCCATCCTTTTTCTGCACGCCTACGCAAATCCGGCGCACGAGGAACGCTGCGCCCGTCTGGTCGCAGACGCCCTTCCTGAAGCAACCGTCTGCGCCAGCCACGAAGTTTCCCGGCAATGGCGCGAATATGAACGCTCCAACACCGTGGTGCTGAACGCCTATGTGCAGCCGATCATCCGCCGCTATTTCGAGCGGCTCGAAGCGGCGCTGACGCGACGCGATCTGACCTGCCCCTATTACGCCATGCAGTCGAATGGCGGCATCTCGACCTTCGATCAGGCCACCGCCAGCCCGCTGACGCTGGTGGAATCCGGCCCCGCCGGTGGCGTGGCAGGAGCAGCGCGCATCGGGCAGGCCTTGGGCGAAGGCGAGGTGCTGCATCTCGATGTCGGCGGCACCACGGCGAAATGTTCGCTGATCCACGACGGGCGACCGACGCTGAATGTTGAATACAAGCTCGAGCATTCGCGCATTGCACCCGGCTATCCGGTACAGGTACCGGTGGTCGATATCGTGGAGATTGGCTCCGGCGGCGGCTCGATCGCCTGGCTTGACGAACGTGGCGCCCTGCGCGTCGGCCCGCAAAGCGCCGGCTCGACACCCGGCCCCGCATGCTACGGTCGCGGGGGCACGGAGCCGACCATTACCGATGCCCTGCTGACCCTTGGCATCTTCGATCCGAAGAGCTTTGCCGGCGGCTCGATGCAGCTCGACAAGGACAAGGCGGCCGCCGCCATCCGCACCGTTGGCGACAAACTCGGCATGTCCCTTGAGGATGCGGCCCTCGCCATCGTCGAAATCGCCCATGCGAGCATGATCAACGCGCTGAAACTCGTCACCGTCCAGCGTGGCCACGATCCGCGCGACGCCGTCTTCGTCATCAGCGGCGGAGCCGGCCCGGCCCTGGCCGCCCGGTTGGGACGGGAACTGTCGGTCAAGGCAACGATCGTCCCGCCGCATTCGGGCATCTTCTCCGCCTGGGGCATGCTTGCCGCCGAGCCACGCGCCGACTTCCGTGCCACCTGGTTCTCTGCGCTGGCCGACAGCGCCCTTCCGGAGGTCTTGCGCCGCTTTTCGGCACTGGAACGGCAGGCAGTCGTCTATTTCGGCAAGGGCGCGGATGCGCCCATCCGCCTGACCTATCGCCTGGAAGCCCGGTATCGCGGCCAGGAGCATGGGGTCGTTGCCGATTTCGATGCCGCCGATACCGTCGAAGCCTTCTCGGAACGGTTCCACACCGCCCATGAAAAGGCCTACACATTCCGCCTGCCTTCGGCGGCCATCGAGATCACCACGCTGCACCTCGAAGCCGTTCTCGACGGACCGGTCATCACCTTGCCGGCGCTCGCCGAGCACGGTCGGTCGCTGGATGCGGCACGCAAGGGCCAGCGTGCCGTCTATTTCGGCGCCGACATCGGCTGGCACGACTGCCCCGTCTATGAGCGGGATCTCCTGCCGCTCGAAAAAGAGATCGCCGGCCCCGCGCTGGTCGAGGAACCGACCACGACCAGCCTTGTTCAGATCGGCCAGACGATGACCGTCACGTCACAAGGCATCATGGTCCTGCGCGACACCGCCACGCCGGTCATAGAGGAGGGGCGCTGACATGGCGATCGCCATCGACATCAAGGGCGTCACGCGCATGTTCGGCCCGGTCGCAGGCCTTGGGGGCATCGATCTCTCGATTGCGGCCGGGGAATTCTTCACGCTGCTCGGCTCATCGGGATGCGGGAAGAGCACCTTGCTGAAGCTCATCGGCGGGTTCGATCGCCCGACAACAGGGGACATCGCGTTCGACGGGAAGAGCGTGCTCGACGTGCCCGCCAACCGCCGACCGGTCAATACGGTCTTCCAGAACCTAGCCCTTTTCCCGCATATGTCAGTCGCGGAGAACATCGGCTACGGGCTGAAGCTGCGCGGACTGGCGGGAGCCACGCTGGCAAAAAAGGTCGATGACGCGCTCGAACTGGTCGAACTCGGCGGCTTCGGTGCGCGCAAGATCGGCATGATGTCCGGCGGCCAGCGCCAGCGCGTGGCGCTCGCCCGCGCGCTGGTCATGGAGCCTGGCATTCTGCTCCTTGATGAACCCCTGACCGGTCTCGACGAAAGGCTGCGCCAGCAGATGCGGGACGAGTTCGGGCGTCTGCACAAGCGCACCGGCGCGACCTTCATCCTCGTGACCCACAATCAGGACGAGGCCCTCAGCCTCTCCGACCGCATGGCCGTGATGCATCGCGGGCGGATCGAACAGGTCGATGAGCCCGCCCGCTTTTTCGAGCGTCCCGCCAATGCCTTCGTCGCCCGCTTCATCGGCATCGAGACCCTGTTGAAACCCGAGCGCATCGACACGACGGGGTCAGGTGCCGTGGCCATCATCGCAGGCCAGTCCGTGCCGCTCGCAAGCCCTCCTCCGCCCGGAGGCGGGGATCTGGTTGTAGCGCTGCGCCCCGACCGGCTCACCGTCTGCGATCCCGACACCGCAGGCGACCTCGCCGTGACCCTCCGGGATCGGATCTTCCGGGGCCTGACCACCGATCTGAGGCTCTCCTTCGCCGATGGACAGGAGGTGCTTCTGGCCGTCCCGAGCGATGGATCCGCTGCCGGGCTGACGGTCGGCAGCACCGTCTCGCTTGCCGTGGCAAAAGGCGCGGCGATGGCTATTCGAAACTCGACGATACCGACCGCGGTCGCATAACCCGGCGGATAAAAAAGGGGAATGAAACCATGCAACGACAGCAGATATCGAACCCGCTTTCCAGCAATGCAAGCCGCCGCGACATGCTCAAGCTCATGGGTCTTGGCGGTGCCGCCCTCGGCCTCGGAAGCCTCGGCTTCGGCGGCCGGTCCGTGGCTGAGGAAATGTCCGTCGCCTTCTGGGCCACGGCGACCCTCGACATCGCCGACAAATGGCAGACCTTCACGGAACTGACCGGCGTCGCGCCGCAGTTCACCGACAATGGCAACGATATCGGCCCGGTGGTCGCTCGTCTCGCTGCTGGAAATGCCAACGATCTCTTCGATGTCGGCGGCTTCCAGGGCGGCGCGGAAAAAGAACTGGCCAAGCAGGGCCATATCGTGCCCTGGGACCTTTCGAAGATTCCGAATTACGCCAGCGTCTGGCAATGGGCCAAGGACATTCCCTATCTGAAGCTGGACGGCCAGCAGATCGGCATTCCGACCGTGGTCAACGCCGACTCGATCATCTACCGCCCCGACAAGCTCGGCAAGGTCGACAGCTACGGCGTCATTTTCGATCCAAAGCTCAAGGGTCGCGTCGCCATGGAGGACGCCTGGATCAACAGCGCGATCTTCACGGCCATGTATCTGAAGGAAGCCGAAAACAAGCCCATCAACGACCCGGGCAATCTCAGCGAATCCGAACTGGGTCTCGTCATGGAATTCCTCATCAAGCACAAGACGGACGGCCAGTTCCGCACCTTCTGGAACGGCTGGGAGCAGGGCGTGCAGCTTGTTGCCAACGAGGAAGTCGATGCCATGACCGGCTGGGAGCCGATCGTCTATGAGGGCCGCAAGCGCGGGCTTCAGGTGGAATATGCCGCCCCTGTCGAAGGCTATGAGGGCTGGGGCAACAATACGGTGCTGCTGAAGGGCGCGGTCGATCGTGGCACGGCAGATGCCGCCCACGCTTTCGTCAACGGGCTTCTCGGCGGTTTCTACGGTTGCGAACTCGGCGCCACGCGCGGCTACATGGTCCCGACCGACAAGAACCTCGAATATGCCAAGGCCCATCCGGACGCGTACAAGGCCGATGAGGTGGAAAAGCTCGGCAAGCACGTACAGGCCAAGTTCGCCGGAAAGGTCTACTGGCAGAACACCCGGCCGGACAACTTCCAGCTCTACGAAGAATGGTGGCAGAAGCTGCGCAACGCCTGACAGGTCCTGCGGGCGGCATGTTCTGCCGCCCGTTTCCCTCCGCCCTGCAAAGGACGACGCACCATGTCCGCCAGACGAACCCTTCTGATTGCCCCGCCGCTCGCCGTCGTCATGCTTCTTGGCGTGCTGCCGCTGGCGCTCGTCGTCATCTGGAGTTTCTGGACCTGGGATCCCGCCACCTACTGGATCAAGCCGGAACTCAGTTTTGCCGGCTACGGAGCCATTCTGGACGCCGGTCGCTGGACGGTCATCCTGTCGACCATTGCCAAATCCTTCGCAGCGGCGATCATCTGCACGTTTCTCGCCTATCCCCTGGCCTATGCCATCCACATCATGTCCGGCCCGCGCATGCAGATGCTGCTCCTGGCGCTGATGACCATTCCCTTCTTTACCTCGTATCTGATCCGCTCCTTTGCCTGGCGGCTGGTGCTGGGGCGCACCGGCGCGGTGAACGAAACGCTGCAGGCGCTTCACATCACCAGCGCACCGCTGGACTGGCTGCTCTTCAGCAATTTCGCCGTCATGGTCGGCTTTATTGCCTCCTACCTGCCCTTCGCGGTCTTTCCGCTGCTTCTGTCCATGCGGCGTGTGCCGCCGGAACTCATGGCAGCAGCGCGCGATCTGGGCGCCGGCTTCTGGCGCGCCTTCTTCACCATCCTTGCCCCGTTGACCTATCCCGGCCTTTTCGCCGGCTTCCTCTTCGTCTTCGTCATGGTGGCGGGGTCGTCGACCGAAGTGCAGATGCTGGGCGGTGCCGGTGCCTCCATCGTTTCGGTGATGATCAACGACGTCATGCGCGTCGCCAACTATCCGCTCGCCTTCGCCATCTCGGTCGTGATGCTCATGACGATCTTCGGAATGGTCCTGATCGGCAATGCGGTGTTCAAGCTCTCTGGTCTCTTCGGGGAGGATGCGGAATGACTGTCAACGAAGGCCTGTTCAATCGCGTCTTTCTCTGGACGCTGTCGATCCTTGCTCTTGCGGTGATCTATGCGCCGCCGATCTATCTCGTGGCGATTTCCTTCAACGCGTCGCTGCAACCAGGCCTGCCGGGGCTTTCGGATCTCTCGTTGCGCTGGTACGCGGCGCTGCCGAAGGAAACGGCGCTGATGAGCGCCCTGTGGCAATCGCTGCTCATAGCCGGCGTGACCGCAACGGCCGCGACGCTGCTCTCTCTTCTGGCAACACTCGCCTATTTCGAGCTGAAGCGGGCACGCAGCCTGTGGTTTCTCGCCATGGTCCTGCCGATGTTCGTTCCGGGCGTGATCGCAGGCCTCGCGCTCTCTGCCATCTTCACCCAGTCCGGCATCAAGAGTTCGGCGATCACGGTGATCGCGGGCCATCTGCTCTGGGCCATGCCCTTTGCCTTTATCGTCATCCTGACGAGCTTCTCGGCCGTGAAGCCGTCCTACCTGATGGCGGCCGACGATCTCGGCGCAAGCCGCTGGCGGCAGTTCCGCGACATCACCCTGCCGCTTATCCGACCGGGCCTGATCAGCGGCTTCATCTTCGCCTTCCTGCTTTCGCTGAACGAATTCACCCGCGCCTTCTACCTCGCGGGTCGCCAGAACACGCTGCCCGTCGTTCTCTTCGGAAAGATGAATTCCGGCGCCTCGCCGGTCATCTATGCCATCTCCGGCGCGATCCTCCTTCTCTCCATCCTCGTCGTCGCGGGCGCCATGCAGATGGCGGGACGCGCCAGGGCGCGCTGAAGCAAGGCAAGGCCGCCGCTTGCGACGGACTTGCGGCGATGCCAAGGCGAAACTGATATATTTGATTCAGAGAAATTCAGCTTGAAGGCGCTCAAGAAGCCGTCCTATAATAAAATCGGTGAGGAAAGATATATGAGTTCGGCAACCCACGCGCATGCCGTGTGGATGACGCCGACGGTCGGGGGAGGAGAACAGCATGACCCAACGAGGCTATGGCGGACCGCTGCGCTACGTGCAGGGACCGGGTGTCATCGGGGATCTCGGGCGCTATGTCGAACCGCTGTCTCGTTCGGCGCTGGTGGTCATCGACAGTTTCTTCTGGGAGAGCCTGCGGCCGGAGCTGGAGGAAAGCCTGTCCAGGCATGGAGTCGCGAGCCGCTTCGTTCGTTTCGGTGGCGAGTCGACCGACAAGGAGGTCGAGCGTTGCGCAATCGAAGGCCGCGCGATCGAAGCCGGCGTCGTCATTGGCGTTGGCGGCGGCAAGGCGCTGGATACGGCCAAGATCACCGCCTCCAAGCTGGGCGCACGCATTGTCACCGTGCCGACCATCGCCTCCACCGATTCCCCGACCAGTTCGATCGGCGTGATCTATTCCGAAGAGGGCGTCTATGACCGTGTGGTGCGCTGCGGACGCAATCCAGATGTCGTGCTGGTCGACAGCGCCCTGATCGTCAAGGCACCGGTGCGCTTCCTTGTCGCCGGCATGGGGGATGCGCTCTCCACCTGGTACGAGGCCCGTTCCAATCTCGAATCGCGCCGCCGCAACTATATCGGCGACGGCTATGCGGCGACGATCGCCGGCGCCGAGATCGCGCGCTCCTGCCATCTGGTCCTGATGCGCGACGGCCGCAAGGCCTTCGAGGCGGCAAAGGGCGGACGCCTGACACCGGCAGTGGAAAACATCATCGAGGCCAACACGCTGCTGAGCGGCCTCGGCTTTGAGAACTGCGGCGTCTCGGCCGCCCATGGCGTGCATGACGCGCTCACCGTGCTGGAGCCGACGCACCACTTCTTCCATGGCGAAAAGGTCGCCTTCGGCGTCATCTGCCTGCTGGTTCTGGAAAACCAGGCGCCGGAAGAGATCGAGGAAGCGCTCGATTTCTGCATCGACCTCGGCCTGCCCACCACGCTATCCGACCTCCACCTGGCGGACGTGACGCCTGAGGACCTGTTGCGTGTCGGCGAGATCGCCATGCAGCCCAGCAATGTCATCCACTCGGTTCCAGTCGAGCTCAGCGCCCGGCTGATTGCCGACTGCATCTGGACCGCGAGCGCGCTGGCCGAGAACCGGAAGAAGAAGCGGGGCTGAACCGCCGGCCCGCGCTCAGAGCGCGCTGTCGAGAAAATACCACTGGTCGAGATGGGCGCGGATCACGGGCTCGATCACGCCGTTGAGGAGCAGCACATCGTCCATCAGCCGTGCGCCGGGGCTCTCCTCCGGCGGCAGGGTGATGACCGGCAGGCGGTTGAAGGTGAAGTTCACCCCCTCGTCGCGCAGCATGTACCAGGGAACGATGCGCGCCCCGCTGCGCCGTGCAAGCTTCACCGCCAGAGCCAGATTGCCGTCGAGATGCGGCGGGCGGCCGAAGAAGGGCCCGCGGATCCAGCCGCGAAAGCCCTCGTCGCAGAACATGCTAACGATGCCGCCTTCCTTCAGCACCTTCAGCGCCGGCTTCACGCCGTCGCGTCCGGGCGGCATCAGCACGACGCCATTGTCGAGGCGCACCTTCTGGGCGATCCAGGCCCGCGCCCGCCCGCCCGGCGGCACATAATTGGCATGCAGGCGAAGGCCCGCCTGGCTCAGCGGCGCGGCCATCATTTCCCAGTTGCCGAGATGCATGCCGACAAGGACCAGAGGCCCTCCGGCGGCAAGGTCCACCGCCCAGTCGACATCGAGATCCTTGACCCGTCCGGGCGTCAGCGCCACGCGGCGGATGATCGAGAATTCCGTCATCAGCCGGCCCTGGTTTTCCCAGTTCCTGCGCAGCACCGCCTCGCGCTCGGCCTCGCTGGCAGAAGGCATCAGCACCTTCAGGTTTTCGCGAGCGCGGCGCACCGCCAGCTTGTGGAAGCGCGGCATGGCGAACAGGCCGATCTTTGCGCCCGCCGCCGAGCAGAGACCGGCCGGCAGGAGCTTCAACCCGAAATGGACGGAAAGATCGACGAGATTGTTGAGATTGTCGGTGATGTGGTAGCGCAGGAATGCCTTGCGCCGCTCGCCGCCAGCCCTGAGATCGGCAAATGTCGGCGCTGCGGGCGGCTTGTAGACATAGATGGCCTTGCCGGGCTTCGTGCTCACGATGCGCCGCTCCCCGTCTTCAATGGCCGCGACGACGCGGCAGGATGCGCACCGGCAGACCACCGCGCGGGCGAAGCGTCAGCCGGCAGAGCGGCTCGACGGCCACCGTTTCCGGGACTTCCACGCGAAACCGCTGGGCGAGGATGGCAAGGCACAGGATCGATTCCGTCAGGCCGAATTGCAGGCCGGGGCAGATGCGCGGGCCCGCCGCGAAGGGAATGTAGCTGTAGGGGATCGGCCGCCGGCCCTCGAGAAACCGCTCAGGCTTGAAGCGATGCGGCTCCTCGAAGAAGGCCTCGGTGCGATGCAGCAGCCATGGCACGATGAGGATCAGCGAGGCCGGATCGACATCGATGCCGGCGACACGATCGGCCGCGCGCGTCTGCCGCGCCAGGATCGGCACGGGCGGATAAAGCCTCAGCGTCTCCTCGATGACGGCGCGGCACCAGTCGAACTTCGGCACATCGTCGATGGTTGGCTGGCGACCGCCGCAAACCGCCTCGATCTCCTCGTGAACCGCCTTTTCCACCCACGGCGCGCGCGACAGCAGATACCAGGCCCAGGTCAGCGTGGCCGCCGTCGTCTCGTGCCCGGCCATGAAGATGGTGGCGGCCTCGTTGCGCAGCGCGATGAGGTCGAGGCCGAGTTCCGGGTTCTTCTGCTGGCGGCGCACCAGAAGTTCCACCATCGACTTGTCGTCGCCCTTGCCGGCCAGATGGTCCTCGACCACCTTGTCGATGATACGGTGGATCTTCTTCACGGAGCGGCTGAGCCGCGGCGTCCGCAGCACGGGCAGTCCCTCGTCGAAGCCGAGAAAATAGCCGAGATTGATGGAATCGATCAGCGACTGGTAGCTGGTAAAGCCGTCCGTGACCGAATCGGCAGCCTCCTTGCCGAGATCATTGCCGAAGACGCTGCGCGAAATGATCTCCGCCGTCAGCCCGGCCATTTCGTGCAGCGCATTGACCACCGTCCCCTCGGGCAGGGTCTCCCAGCGCGTCACCAGTTCGGCCGTCGTCTGTTCCATCACCGGGCCGAAGCTCGGCACGCGGCTTTTGTGGACGATGTCGGTCACCAGCGGCCGGCGCTGCTTCCAGGTCTGGCCATCGGAGATGAACAGGCCGTCGCCCAGCAGGAATTCGAGCGCCCGGCGCATCTGCGGCGACTTGCGCTCGAAATTGTCGTGCCGCGTCGCCACCACATATTTGATCGCATCCGGCGAATTGACGACGACGAGCTGCCGGCCGAGAATGCGCTGCTGCTGCACGCGGTCGGCAAAATCCGTCTCGCGCCAGATGGAGAGAAAATCGTGCCGGGCCTGCAGGATGAGCTGCAGCGGCTTGCCGGGCGTACCGCGATAGTAGTCGGAGCGCGCCGGCTCGAAGCGCCCGGCCTCGCGCTTTTCAACGATATCGACCCGTGGCTTGAGCGCCGAAGCGAGCGCCGAAAACATCCGCGCATGTCCTCTCGAATAGGGCCGCCCCCGGCCGCCTCTGCACTCGATAGCAGCAAACGCCGCCCGGTCCAACACCCTGACCGGACACGAAAAGGCCGGGCCGGATGCGGCGATCCGGCCCGGCCCGTACAATCTGAGGCAGGCTTATGCAATGTCGAAGGACACGCCTTGCGCCAGCGGCAGGGCCCGCGAGTAATTGATGGTGTTGGTGGCCCGGCGCATGTAGGCGCGCCAGGCATCCGACCCCGATTCGCGCCCGCCGCCCGTTTCCTTCTCGCCGCCGAAGGCGCCGCCGATTTCGGCGCCTGACGTGCCGATATTGACGTTGGCGATGCCGCAGTCGGAACCGTCCGGCGACAGGAAACGCTCGGCTTCGCGCAGGTCCAGCGTGAAGATGGACGAGGAGAGACCGGCCGCCACCGCATTGTGGTCGGCAAGCGCTGCGTCGAAATCGCTGTAGCGCATCACGTAGAGGATCGGCGCAAAGGTCTCTTCCAGAACCGGGCCGCACTGCGACGGCATTTCGACGATCGCCGGGCGCACATAATAGGCGGTGTCGGCACCCTCGCTGACCCGCTCGCCGCCGGTGACCGCGCCGCCCTCGGCCCTGGCGGCCTGAAGTGCGTGCTGCATGGCGTCGAAGGCGGCCTTGTCGATCAGCGGACCGACGAGGGCCGACGAGGTCAGCGGATTGCCGATGGTGACGCTCTGGTAGGCCTTCTTCAGGCGCGGCACGAGCTGGTCGTAGACGCTGTCATGAACAAAGAGACGGCGCAGCGTCGTGCAGCGCTGGCCGGCCGTGCCCATGGCGCCGAAGGCGATGGCGCGCAGCGCCATGTCGAGATCGGCAGACGGGCAGACGATGCCGGCATTGTTGCCGCCGAGTTCGAGGATGGCGCGCGCGAAGCGCTTGGCAAGGCGCGGACCGACCTGCCGGCCCATGCGGGTCGAGCCGGTGGCCGAAACGAGCGGCACCTTCGGATGATCGACGAGCACTTCGCCGAGGTCACGCTCGCCGATGAGAACCGTGGAGAGGCCGGCGGGCGCATCCGACCCGAAGCGGGCGATGGCGCGCTCGAGGATCGCCTGGCTGGCAAGCGCCGTCAGCGACGTCTTTTCCGACGGCTTCCAGACAACGGCATTGCCGCAGACCAGCGCCAGGGCCGCATTCCACGACCAGACGGCGACGGGGAAATTGAAGGCGGAGATGATGCCGACCACACCGAGCGGATGCCAGGTTTCCATCATGCGGTGGCCGGAGCGCTCGGTGGCGATCGTGAGGCCGTAGAGCTGGCGGGAGAGACCGACGGCGAAATCGCAGATGTCGATCATTTCCTGCACTTCGCCGAGACCTTCGGAGGTGATCTTGCCGGCCTCGATGGAAACGAGACGGCCGAGATCGGCCTTGGCGGCGCGAAGCTCTTCGCCGAGCAGTCGGATGAGCTCGCCGCGCCGCGGCGCCGGTACGAGGCGCCAGGCCTTGAAAGCTTCATGCGCGGCTTCGATGGCGGAAGCGGCACCTTCCGGCGTGGTCTTCACCAGCTGACCGAGTTGTTCGCCGGTCACCGGCGTGAAGGAGGCCATGGCGCCGCCGGTGTAAAGGCCGGCATCGACGCCGAGCCGTGCCAGGATGGTGGCGGCTTCGGCAGCAACGCCGCCCGTCTGCATGTTGCTATCCATTGTCGTCTCCTGAAAATCCGTGAGCGTCACGCCGGGCGTTCTTTCGCCCCTGCGCTGGGTTCCCCTCCCCCGGTCGCCGGCGAGCGCGGGAACACGCGCCCCTTCCGCTCGCGGCCAGCCCGCATTAAGGAAGGAGGTCGCCGGGCTGGACCATAGACCAGACCGAGGCGAAGATGTTCGAAGAATTTGATCTATGGTCATGCGGGGCTGGAATGAAGTTGAGCAGACGGCTGGCGCCTGATGTCATCACCTTGCAGGCATTCGAATGCGCGGCGCGCCATGGCAGCTTCACGCAGGCGGCGACGGAACTCAACCTGACCCAGAGCGCCGTGAGCCGCCAGATCAAGGATCTGGAACTGCAGCTCGGCGTTCTGCTCTTCGAGCGCATCCGCCAGCGCGTCGTGCTGTCCGAGGCCGGCCGCCGCTTCCTTCCGGAGGTTCGCCGGCTGCTGGCGCAGGCGGAAGAGCTGATGGTGCGCACCATGGCGGCGGCCCGGGCCGACCAGTCGCTGTCGCTCGCCTGCCTGCCCACCTTCGGTAGCCGCTGGCTGATGCCCCGCCTGCCGGACTTCCTGGCGCGTCATCCGGACACGATCGTCAACATCGCCTCGCGCTCGCAGCCCTTCGATTTCGAGGAACAGACCTTCGATCTCGCCATCCACTACGGCCAGCCCGTCTGGGCGCATGCCACCTGCACCTATCTGTGCAGCGAGACCATCGTGCCCGTCGCAAGCCCGGCGCTGATCGAGGCCTTCGGCCCCAAGACCTACGCAGACCTGGACGGGGCGCCGCTTCTGCACATGGCCACCCGTCCGAAGCTCTGGGCGCTCTGGTTCGGCGATGCGGGCGTCGATCCCAAGGCCGCCTATCGCGGTCACCGCTTCGACCAGTTTTCGACCGTCATCGAAGCCGCACTCGCAGGGCTGGGATTCGCACTGGTACCGCTCTATCTCATCGGCCAGGATCTTGCGGCCGACAGGCTCAGGGTCGTGTTCGACAAGCCTTTCAGGACGGAAAACAACTATTATGTCGTGGTGCCGAACGGCAAGCAGGAGAACCCTGTCAGCATCGCCTTCCGCAGCTGGATCGCAGGAGAGGTCAACGCCCCGTCCCAGGTAGCTACGATCCTTGCAAGGGACTGAGACTGCGGCTAAAAAATGCCACGTTTATCAATCACCCGCCCTTGCGATCACCAGATTGTGAAGGCAGCGGCCGCAGGCAGCGGAACGTAGCCGGATCGGTCGGCCGCCGCCTGCAGACCACAGGCTGCGAAGCCGGTGGAACTTAAGGGCCTCCTGATACGTTGGCGGCCCGCATCATTCGCTTGAAGCATTCCTCGCATTCCCAAGAACTGGACCCAGACAGCCCTCATGCCTCCAGCCACTTCCCAGACAGCACAGCCGCGCGATCTCGACACCAAGCAGATCGACTACAACGATTCCATTCGCGCGACCTATCTTGCGAACGAGGATCTTGCCGAGTGCGGCGCGCAGCTCGCGCGCGAAGGCCGGGCCACGCTGCCGGCCTTCCTGCCCTTCGAGTTCAAGCCGCGGCACAAGGAAAACGAGAAGGAAATCTTCCGCGTCTACCGCGAGACCGCGCGCGATGTGGAAGCCGGCGCCTCCATCACGCCGGCTGCCGAGTGGCTGCTCGACAACCATTTCGTCGTCGAAGAGGCGATCCAGGAAGTCCGCCGCGACTTCCCCAACAAGTTCTACCGCCAGCTGATCACCATGCCGGTCAACAACGGCCAGGTGCTTCCCCGCACCCTTGCGCTGGCCTGGCTCTACGTGGCCCACACCCACAGCACCGTCTCCCGCGAGAGCCTGACGGCACTGGTCGAGGGGTTCCAGCGCCACGACACGCTGAAGATCGGCGAGCTCTGGGCCCTGCCGTCCCTTCTGCGCTTCGTCCTGATCGAAAACCTCCGCCGCGTGGCGCTGCGCGTCGAGCGCTCGCGCGACATGCGCACCAAGGCCAACGACGTCGCCGACCAGATCCTGCGCCTCAATGATCCCGAGCGCTGCCCCTCGCTGCTGTCGCAGTACGAGGATCTGTCCGCCGACAACACCTTCGTCGCGCAGCTTCTCTATCGCCTGCGCGACGGCTCGCGGACATCAGGTGTTGTCATCAACTGGCTGGAGGAACGCCTCGCACGGCGCGGCACCGACCTCGAAAACGTTCTCGTCGCCGAGCAGAACCGCCTGTCCTCCGGCAATGCCACGATGGGCAGCATCATCCGCAGCCTGCGAGAGATCGACGATACGGAATGGCCGGTCTGGTACGAAAGCGTCAGCAAGATCGACAGCCTGCTGCGCGAAAAATCCGATTACGCCTCTCTCGATTTCGGCTCGCGTGACAAGTACCGCAACACGATCGAAAAGCTGGCGCGCCGGTCCGAGAAGACGGAGGTGGAAATCTGCCAGCTCGCCCTCGACATGGTCGAGGCCGAGCAGCAGGGTGCGCGCGCCGATGCCGACCGGGAACCGAATGTCGGCGCCTATCTCGCCGGCAAGCAGCGCCGCGTTCTGGAAGAGCGCATCGGCTACCGCCCGACCGTCGTTCAGACCGTCGTGCGCGCCTGCCGCAAGCTCGACTGGATGGCGATCGCGCTGCCGAACATCGCGCTGACCATTCTGGCCCTCGTTCTCGTCTATGCCTTCGTCAGCCCGATGGCGATCCCGAGCGGTGCGAAGCTCATCATCATGCTGCTGTTCGCCCTTCCCGCATCGGAAGGCGCAAGCGGCCTTTTCAACACGCTGGTGACTTTCTTCGTGCAGCCGACACGCCTCGTCGGCTACGAATTCCTCGACGGCATCCCCGAGGATGCCCGCACGCTGGTCGTCGTCCCCTGCCTGATTTCCAAGCGTGACCACGTCGACGAACTCATCCGCAATATCGAGGTCCACTATCTCGCCAACCCGAAGGGCGAGGTGTACTTCGCCCTGGTCAGCGACTGGGCCGACAGCAAGTTCGAGGAAACGGCCACCGACCTCGACGTGCTTGACTACGCCAAGAAGGAAATCGCGACCCTCTCGGCCCGCTATGCCTTCGATGGCCGCACCCGCTTCTACCTCCTGCACCGCCGCCGCCTCTTCAACGAAGCGGAGGGCGCATGGATGGGCTGGGAGCGCAAGCGCGGCAAGCTGCACGAGCTGAACCTGCTGCTGCGCGGCGATCGCGATACCACCTTCCTGCCCGGCGCCAACATGGTGCCGGAAAACGTGCAGTATGTGATGACGCTCGATGCCGATACGCGCCTGATGCGCGACGCGGTGACGAAGCTCGTCGGCAAGCTCTACCACCCGATCAACCGTCCGGTTATCGACGCGAAGACCCAGACCGTCACGGCCGGCTATTCGATCCTGCAGCCACGCGTCACGCCGTCGCTGACGACCGGCAGCGATGCCTCGGCCTTCCAGCGCATCTTCTCTGCCAATCGCGGCATCGATCCGTATGTCTTCACGGTCTCAGACGTTTACCAGGACATCTGTGGCGAAGGCACGTTTACCGGCAAGGGCCTTTACCATGTGGACGCCTTCGAGACCGCGCTGAAAGGCAAGATCGACGAAAACGCCGTCCTCAGCCACGATCTTCTCGAAGGCTCGCTGTCGCGTTGCGCGCTCATCACCGATGTCGAGTTGGTCGAGGACTTCCCGACCCGCTACGAAGTCGAAATGTCGCGTCAGCATCGCTGGGCCCGCGGCGACTGGCAGCTGCTGCCCTTCCTCTTTGACACCGCCAACGGCCTCTCCTGGCTCGGCCGCTGGAAGATGTACGACAACCTGCGCCGCTCGCTGATCCCCTGCGCCTGGCTGATCGCCTCCGTCATGGGCTGGTACTATATGGAGCCGAACGAGGCGCTGATCTGGCAGGTCCTGCTGATCTTCTCGCTCTTCGTCGCGCCCACGCTCTCGCTCGTATCCAGCCTTATGCCGCGGCGCAGCGACATCGTGGCCCGGGCCCATCTGCACGCCGTGCTTTCGGAAATCCGCGCTGCCAACGCGCAGGTCGCGCTCCGCATCGTCTTCATCGCCCACAATGCGGCGATGATGGCGGATGCCATCGTGCGCTCCGTCTACCGCACGTTCGTCAGCCGCAAGCTCATGCTGGAGTGGCGCACCGCCGCCCAGGTTCAGAGCGCCGGCCAGGGCTCGGTCAAGGACTATTACCGCAGCATGTGGACGGCACCGGCACTGGCGGTCGCGTCGCTGGCCCTTGCCGCAATCTCCGATACCGGCCTGCCCTTCATCGGCATCCCCTTCGCCCTGATCTGGATGATGTCACCGGCCATCGCCTGGTTCGTCAGCCAGTCAGCCGAGACGGAAGACCAACTGGTCGTTGCCGAGCCCGTCGTCGCCGAATTCCGCCGCATCGCGCGCCGCACCTGGCGCTACTACGAGGATTTCGTCAACGAGAAGCAGCACTTCCTGCCGCCGGACAATTTCCAGGAGACGCCGCAGCCGGTTCTCGCCGAGCGCACCTCGCCGACCAATATCGGCGTCTACCTCCTCTCCGTCATGTCGGCCCGGCAGTTTGGCTGGATCGGCTTCGAAGAAACCATCCGCCGCATGGAGCAGACCATCGCCACCGTCGATGCGATGCCCAAATATCGCGGCCATCTCTTCAACTGGTACAAGACCGACACGCTGGAAACGATGGAGCCGAAATACGTCTCCGCCGTCGACAGCGGCAACCTCGCCGGCCATCTGATCGCTGTGTCCTCCATGTGCGCCGAATGGGCCGAGGCTCCCTCCGCCCACATCCAGGGCAGCCTCGATGGCATCGGCGATGTGGCGGATATCCTGGCTGAAACGCTCGCGAAGCTGCCGGATGACCGCAAGACGGTCCGTCCGCTGCGAAAACTGATCTCCGAGCGCATCGAAGGCTTCCACAATGCCCTGAAGGCCGTGAAGCGCGAGCCGGAATTCGCCTCCATCCGCGTGATCAATCTGGCGGTCCTTGCGCGCGACATCCATAAGCTGACGGTCAACCTCGACCACGAAGTCGGCACGCCGACCAGCGCGGAAGTCGTGCTCTGGGCGGATGCGACGGTGCGCGTGTGCGAGTCCCACATCGCCGACGGTGTCTTCGATCTCAACGCCATCGAGGACATGCGCAAGCGCCTCGCCGTACTTCGCGACCGCGCCCGCAACATCGCGTTTTCGATGGATTTCCGCTTCCTCTTCCGTCCGGAGCGACGCCTTCTTTCGATCGGCTACCGTGTCGCGACGAGCGAACTGGACGAAGCCTGCTACGACCTCCTGGCGTCCGAAGCCCGCCTCACCAGCCTTTTCGCAATCGCCAAGGGCGATCTGCCGACCGAGCACTGGTACAAGCTCGGCCGTCCGGTCGTGCCGATCGGCGCGCGCGGTGCGCTCGTCTCCTGGTCGGGCTCGATGTTCGAATACCTCATGCCGCCGCTCGTCATGCAGGAGCGTCAGGGCGGTATCCTGAACCAGACCAACAATCTGATCGTCCAGGAACAGATCAATCACGGCCGTCGCCTCGGCACGCCCTGGGGCATTTCGGAAGCCGCGTTCAATGCGCGCGACCACGAGATGTCCTACCAGTACACCAACTTCGGCGTACCCACACTCGGCCTGAAGCGCGGTCTTGGCCAGAACGCCGTCATCGCGCCCTACGCGTCGATCCTCGCCGCCATGTACGCCCCGGAAACCGCGCTTGAGAATCTCAAGCGCCTGACCGCCGTCGGCGCGCTCGGCCGCTACGGCTTCCACGATGCGGTTGACTTCACGCCGACCCGCGTGCCGGACGGACAGACCTGCGCTGTTGTGCGCAACTACTATGCCCACCACCACGGCATGTCGATCGCGGCCATCGCCAATGTCTGCTTCAACGGCCAGTTGCGCGAGTGGTTCCACGCCGACCCGGTCATCGAGGCGGCTGAGCTGCTGCTGCAGGAAAAGGCGCCGCGCGACATCCCGATCATGAATGCCAAGCGCGAGCCGGAATCCGTCGGTGGCGGCCAGGCAGACCTGCTGCGTCCGGAAATCCGCGTCGTGGAAAACCCGATCGCCGAGGATCGCTCGACGGTCTTCCTCTCCAACGGCCATTACGGCGTCATGCTGACGGCGACCGGCTCCGGCTACTCCCGCTGGAACGGCCTTTCCGTCACCCGCTGGACGCCGGATCCGGTCGAGGACCGCTCGGGTACGTTCCTCTTCCTGCGCGACACGACGACGGGCGAGTGGTGGTCGGCCACCGCCGAGCCGCGCCGCGCAACCGGCGAGAAGACCCTGACGCGCTTCGGCGACGACAAGGCCGAATACGTCAAGACCGTCGGTACGCTGCAGTCGGAAGTCGAATGCATCGTCGCCACCGAACATGATGCGGAAGGCCGCCGCCTGACGCTGATCAACACCGGGCAGGAAGACCGCTTCATCGAAGTGACCTCCTATGCCGAGCCGGTGCTGACGACCGATGACACCGACAGCGCCCATCCGCTGTTCTCGAAGATGTTCGTGCGCACCGAGATCGGCCGCAAGGGCGACGTCATCCGTGTCTGGCGCAACCGCCGCACGCCGAGCGATCCCGATGTCACAGTCGCCCACCTCGTCTCCGATCTCGCCGGCACCACCCGCCCGACCGAGATCGAGACGGATCGCCGCCGCTTCATCGGCCGGGGCCGCACGCTGGCAGAGGCTGCGGCCTTCGATCCCGGTGCGGTTCTCTCCAACACCGATGGCTATACGCTGGACCCGATCGTGTCGCTGCGCCGCACGATCCGTGTTCCCGCCGGCAAGAAGGTTGCCATCGTGTTCTGGACCATCGCCGCCCCGAGCCGCGAGGAACTGGACCGCGCCATCGACCGCTACCGCCACCCGGACAGCTTCAACCACGAGCTCATCCACGCCTGGACGCGAAGCCAGGTGCAGATGCGCCACGTCGGCATCACCTCGCAGGAAGCGGCAAGCTTCCAGGTGCTCGGCCGCTACCTCGTCTACCCCGACATGCAGCTGCGCCGGGATGCGGCAAGCGTGAAGGCCGGCCTTGCGTCCCAGGCCTCGCTCTGGCCGCTGGCGATTTCGGGCGACTTCCCGATCTTCTGCCTGCGCATCGACGATGACAGCGATCTCGGCATCGCGCGCGAGGCGCTGAGGGCGCAGGAATACCTGCGCTCGCGCGGCGTCACCGTCGATCTCGTCATCCTCAACGAGCGTGCCTCCTCCTATGCGCAGGACATGCACCACGCGCTGGAAGCCATGTGCGAGAACCTGCGCCTGCGCAGCCAGTCGGATGGCGCCCGCCAGCACGTCTTCACGGTGCGCAAGGATCTGATGGCCCCGGAGACCTGGGCGGCCCTGCTCGCCACGGCCCGCGCAGTCTTCCACGCACGCAACGGCAAGCTCTCCGACCAGATCGCCCGCAACGTCTCGCTCTATCTGCCGACCGCCAAGGATGAGGGCCCGGCCCTGCCACTTGCCGCCCTGCCGATGACCAAGGCCTATCCGGGTGCCGCCGCCGCCATCGACGGCAGCGATCTCGCATACTGGAACGGTTACGGCGGCTTCGACCTGCCGACCGGCGAATATATCATCCGCCTTTCCGGCGGCGGCGCGACGCCGCATCCGTGGCTGAACGTGATCGCCAACGAAAACTTCGGCTTCCACGTCTCGGCAGAAGGCTCTGCCTACACCTGGAGCCGCAATTCGCGCGACTACCAGCTGACCCCCTGGACCAACGATCCCGTCATCAACCGTCCCGGCGAAGCCGTCTTCATCCGCGATCTCGACAATGGCGACGTGCTGACACCCTATGCCGGCCTCTCGCGCGACACGACGCGCCGCTTTGAAGTCCGCCACGGCCTCGGCTATTCGGCCTTCACATCCGGTGGTGATGATCTCGCGATCACTGCGGTCCAGACCGTCCATACGGAAGATGCCGTCAAGCTGACGAAGGTCACGCTGGAAAACCGCTCCGGCAATGCCCGCCGCCTGCGCCTGTACGGCTATGCGGAATGGGTGCTCGGCAACAACCGCGCCCGCACCGCTCCCTTCGTGTTGACGCAGCGTGATGCACAGGCCGCAGCGATCTTCGCGACCAACCCCTACAGCGTCGGCTACGGCAGCCGCGTGGCCTTCTTCGCAACGAGCGAAAAGGACGCGACACTGACCGCCAGCCGCCGCGAATTCCTCGGTACGGCCGGCAGCATCCAGCGTCCGACGGCAGTGTTCGACGGTGTGGCCCTGTCAGGTGCAACCGGCACCGATGGCGACCCCTGCGCGGCGCTCGCCATGGACATCACGCTCGCCGCCGGCGAAAGCCGCTCGGTGGTGCTCGTGATGGGTGACGCCGACGGGCAGGACGCCGCATCCGCGCTGCTGCGGCATGCGCTCGCCATGGACTTCGACGCCGTGCTGGCGGCCTCGCAGTCCAAGTGGCAGGCGATGACCTCGGACGTGAACGTCTCGACCGGCGATCCGGCCTTCGATCTCCTCGTCAACACCTGGCTGCCCTATCAGAGCCTTGCCTGCCGCGTCACGGCACGCTCGGCCTTCTATCAGGCCAGCGGCGCCTTCGGCTTCCGTGACCAGTTGCAGGATACCCTTGCCTTCCTCGCCACGCGTCCGGAGCTTGCCCGCAAGCAGATCCTCAACGCCGCCGCCCGCCAGTTTGCGGAGGGCGACGTGCTGCACTGGTGGCTGCCGGGAACCGGCGAAGGCGTCCGCACGCTCATCTCGGACGACGTTGTCTGGCTCGCCCATGCCGCCGAACACTATTGCAGTGTCACCGGCCGCACCGACCTCCTGGACGAGCAGGTTGCCTTCATCGAGGGCCCTGCCCTTGCCGAAGGCCAGCACGATAACTTCTTCCGCCCGACCGTCTCGCAGACCACGGCACCGCTTTACGAGCATTGCGCGCTGGCGCTCGACCTCGCCATCCAGCGCACCGGCACGAACGGCCTGCCGCTGATTCTGGGCGGCGACTGGAACGACGGCATGAACCGTGTGGGTATCGAGGGGCGCGGCACCAGCGTCTGGCTCGGCTGGTTCCTCGCGGCCACGCTGACCGCCTTCCTGACGCATGCCCGCAACAGGGGCGATCAGGCGCGTGTCACGCGCTGGGAAGCACACCTGCAGAGCCTCAAGGCGGCGCTTGAAACCGCCGGCTGGGATGGCAACTGGTATCGCCGCGGCTATTTCGACGACGGCACGCCGCTCGGCAGCGCCTTCGAGCCGCAGTGCCAGATCGACTCCATCGCCCAGTCCTGGAGCGTGCTCTCCGGCGTCGCTGACGCCGACCGCGCGGCAAAGGCCATGGATTCGGTGCTCTCCGAGCTGGTGGATCACGACAATCGCCTGATCCGCCTCTTCACCCCGCCCTTCGCCGATGGTCCGCAGGATCCGGGCTACATCGCCGGCTATCCGCCGGGTGTGCGCGAAAATGGCGGCCAGTATACCCATGCCGCCACGTGGAGCGTGCTGGCGCTGGCCCGTCTCGGCCGCGAGCAGCAGGCCTGGGATGCCTTTCAGCTCCTCAACCCGATCCTGAAAGCGACCGATCAGAACGCAGCGGAACGCTATCGCGTCGAGCCCTATGTGATCGCCGCCGACGTCTATTCGGAAGGCGATCTCGCCGGCCGGGGCGGCTGGACCTGGTATACGGGCTCGGCCGGCTGGCTCTACCGTGTGGCCGTCGAAGGCCTGCTCGGCATCCGCCGCAGGGGCGACCGGCTCTTCGTCGAGCCCTGCCTGCCGCCGGACTGGAACAGTGTGTCGGTCAGCCTCACGATCGAAGGCAAGCGACTTGATCTGTCAATCAACCGTGAAGCCGGCACTTACACAGTGACTTGTAATAATTCTGTCATCGACGCGAGGCACGAAGGGATCCGGATCTGATTTTTGGACTACGCGTCATCTGATGGCCCGCTCCGCCCGACTTCGAAGGAATTCCGGCCGGGGCGGGCTTCTTCTTTTCGGCCCCAAAAACGCCGCCGAGACGGAGCAGATCGCAAGCCGAAAATTGCCTGGAGCATGATCCGGGCGGTGCGGACCGAAGATCGACACGATGATGCTTCAGACGAAAGAACTTAGAGCGCCGGTTTCATGCCGTCCCATCGAACTGCGCTCCAAGAGTTGAACCAAGGAGCCCCGCAGGATCCCCCATGCTGGACAGACCGAGTTCTCCTCCGCCGCCGCAGGCTTCCCCCCTGCCCTCGGGCTCGCTTGTATCGTCACGCAACCTCGCAACGGAAAGCGTGCTGTCCCCGAGTGGCCGCGACACGCGCCTTGACGTCTGCCGGGCACTCTGCCTGCTGATGATCTTCATCAACCACGTCCCCGGCCAGTATCTGGAATATCTCACGACGAAGAACTTCGGCTTTTCCGATTCGGCAGAGGCCTTCGTGCTGATTTCAGGCCTGTCCGTGGCACTTGCCTACGGCCGCAAATTCGTGCCCTCGCAGCGATTGTTCGTCACGCTGAAGGCACTTCGCCGTGCTTTCACGCTCTATGTCGCGCATATCATGACCAGTATCATGACGCTGGCGATCTTCGCCGCCGGCGCGCTCTATTTCGGCCGGCAGGATCTGATCGGCGAGATCAATATTCGCCCGATCGTCGAAAACACCGAGCAGGGCATCGTCGCCATGGTGCTGCTCGGCCATCAGCTTGGCTACAACAACATCCTGTCGCTCTATGCCGCCCTGTTTCTGATGGTGCCCGGCATCCTGTGGCTGCAGTCAAAAAGCAAGACGCTGCTGCTCCTGTCGTCAGCCTCTGTCTGGCTGGCCGCCGGCGTCTTCAAGATCGTGCCCCCCAATTTTCTCGACGAGGGCTACTGGTTCCTCAATCCGTTCTCCTGGCAGTTCATTTTCGTCATCGGCATCGTCGCCATGACGGTGGCGCGCGAACGCGGCGAACTGCCGAGACTCCCGGCACTGACCGTCGTGGCCGGAGCCTATGTGGCCCTCTCCTGCCTGTGGGTGGTCTTTTCCTGGTGGAACCTCGAGCGCTCCTTCGGCCTGCCACCGGTGCTGACAGGCTTCGACAAGACCTTTCTGTCGGTCTCGCGCCTGCTGCATGCGCTGGCGCTCGCCTATGTCATCGTCACCGTGCCCGCCATCAACAACCGCCTGCGCCTGCCGGAAGGTCATCCGCTGGTGCTCGTCGGCCGCCATTCCCTGCCGATCTTCATCTTCGGCACGATCCTCGCGATGGGCGGGCAGGTGCTGCTCTTCGTGGTCGATCGCAACATGGTGATCGGCACGCTCTATGTCGCCTTCGGCATTTTCCTGCACTTCGCCTATGCCCGTTACCTGACCTGGCTGAAGAAGGCGCAGAGACCGGTCGCCGTGGCGTCCTGAGGCGCTTCAATCCAGGGGATCGGCCGTCAGTCCGACTTTCCTTAGCCCGACCTCGCGAACGATCTCCGCCACCAGGTTGAGCTGGACCGAGAGCGGATTGGTCTTGCGCCACACCATGCCGATCGTCCGCGATGGCCTTGGCTCGCGCAGGCGCGCGATGGAAACGGTGGCCGAACGCGTCTCCGTCTCCACCGCCATTTGCGGGATGAGCGTCACGCCGATGCCGGCGCTGACCATCTGCACCAGCGTCGAGAGCGAGCTTCCCTCCATGAGATCGCGCGGCGAGGCCGTGCTGACGCTGCAGAAGGAGAGAGCCTGCTCCCGGAAGCAATGTCCCTCCTCCAGAAGCAGCAGCCGCATCTCGGTCAGACGTTCGGAACTCGGCACCGGCTTTTCCGCATCCTCCACGGCCCGCACCAGCACGAACTCCTCGCGAAACAGCGAGACCTCCTCCAGAAGCGGCTCGGAGACCGGAAGCGCCACGACGGCAGCATCGAGCCGCCCTTCCGCGAGATCGCGGATCAGCTTGCGCGTCACCGCCTCGCGTGGGCGAGGATCGAGATCGGGATAGGTTGCCGCGAGCGCCTTGATGAGACCGGGTAGAAGATAGGGCGCCACGGTCGGGATGACGCCGAGCCGCAGTTGGCCCGAGAATGACCCCCGCGCCGCCCGTGCCAGCCCCTCGAGTTCATCGACCGACTGAAGGATCGCCCGTGCCCGCTCGGCAAACTGCTCGCCCAGCACCGTCAGTGCCGCCCGCCGTCCACCGCGCTCCACGAGCTTCGCGCCGATCAGCTCCTCAAGCTCCCGGATCTGGATCGACAGCGCTGGCTGCGACACGGCGCAATCATCCGCCGCCCGGCCGAAATGGCCGATGCGCGCCAGGGCGTCGAAGTAGCGCAGATGTTTCATCGACAGGTTTGTCATAAGATTTTTATATCGGTGTCTTTAGAATATACAATTGGAATTTATGAGAGGGCTCTGGTAGCCCACTGACACCGGTATCGGAGGAGAAGGGTGACGGGCCTCGATGCCCTGACCGCACCGCATTCTTCCGGCACTGATCGGACCGCAATCCCTTGAGACCCATGGAGAGCAAGATGGACGCACACAACAAGGATCTGGCCGGCAAATGTCCGGTCATGCA
The DNA here is from genome assembly GCF_042610495.1 of Rhizobium sp. SG2393. Taxonomy (NCBI): domain Bacteria; kingdom Pseudomonadati; phylum Pseudomonadota; class Alphaproteobacteria; order Hyphomicrobiales; family Rhizobiaceae; genus Rhizobium; species Rhizobium sp. SG2393. The sequence goes on along the minus strand of NZ_JBHGAP010000007.1, from coordinate 72,663 downwards.
TGGCGGCAATACCGCCCAGGGCAAATCCGTCACCGAATTCTGGCCGAACGCCCTGAACCTCGACATCCTGCACCAGCACGATGCGAAGACCAACCCGATGGGCCCGGCCTTCGACTACCGTGAAGAACTGAAGAAGCTCGACGTCGCCGCGCTCAAGGCCGACCTCCACAAGCTGATGTTCGAAAGCCAGGATTGGTGGCCGGCCGACTGGGGCACCTATGTCGGCATGATGGCCCGCGTCACCTGGCACGCCGCCGGCTCCTACCGCGCCACCGATGGCCGCGGCGGCGCCAACACCGGCAACCAGCGCTTCGCACCGCTGAACTCCTGGCCGGACAACGTCAACACCGACAAGGGCCGTCGCCTTCTGTGGCCGATCAAGAAGAAGTACGGCAACAAGATCTCCTGGGCCGACCTCATCGCGCTTGCCGGCACCATCGCCTACGAGGCCGCCGGCCTGAAGACCTTCGGTTTTGCCTTCGGCCGTGAAGACATCTGGCATCCGGAAAAGGACACCTACTGGGGTGACGAAAAGGAATGGCTGGCGCCGAGCGACGGCCGCTACGGCGACGTGACGAAGCCCGCCACGCTGGAAAACCCGCTGGCCGCCGTGCAGATGGGCCTCATCTACGTCAACCCGGAAGGCGTGAACGGCAAGTCCGATCCGCTCGCCACCGCCGCCCAGATGCGCGAGACCTTCGCCCGCATGGGCATGAACGACGAGGAAACCGTTGCGCTGACCGCCGGCGGTCACACGATCGGCAAGTGCCATGGCAATGGCAGCGCCGCCGATTTGAGCGCGGACCCGGAAACCGCAGGTCCCGAGTTCCAGGGTCTCGGCTGGGTCAACACCAAGGGTCGCGGCATCGGCCGTGACACGGTCGTCTCGGGCCTCGAGGGCGCCTGGACGAGCGAGCCCACCAAGTGGGACAACGGCTACTTCAAGATGCTCTTCGGCCACGAATGGCACCACGTGAAGACACCGGCCGGTGCCACCCAGTGGGAGCCGATCTCCATCGCGGAAGAAGACAAGCCGGTCGATGTGGAGGATCCGTCCATCCGCGTCATGCCGATGATGACCGACGCCGACATGGCACTGCGCGTCGATCCCATCTACAAGGAAATCTCGCTGAAGTTCAAAGACGACCAGGATTACTTCTCCGACGTCTTCGCCCGCGCCTGGTTCAAGCTGACCCACCGCGACATGGGCCCCAAGGCCCGCTACTTCGGCCCCGACGTGCCGCAGGAAGACCTGATCTGGCAGGATCCGATCCCGGCCGGCCGCACCGACTATGACGTTGCCGCCGTCAAGGCGAAGATCGCTGCCGCCGGCCTGCCGGTTGCCGATCTCGTTGCCACCGCCTGGGACAGCGCCCGCACCTTCCGCCAGTCCGACTTCCGCGGCGGCGCGAACGGTGCCCGCATCCGCCTCGCCCCGCAGAAGGACTGGGAAGCCAACGAGCCGGCACGCCTTGCCAAGGTTCTCGCCGCCCTCGAGCCGATCGCCGCTGAAACCGGTGCCAGCATCGCCGACGTGATCGTTCTCGCCGGCAATTACGGCGTCGAGCAGGCCGCCAAGGCTGCCGGCTTCGACATTGCCGTGCCCTTCACCGCCGGCCGTGGCGATGCAACCGCCGAGCAGACGGATGCCGAAAGCTTCGCCTATCTGGAACCGGCCGCCGATGGCTTCCGGAATTTCCAGAAGAAGGACTATGTCGTCACGCCTGAAGAAATGCTGCTCGACCGTGCCCAGCTTCTGGGCCTGACCGCGCCGGAACTTACCGTCCTGATCGGCGGCCTGCGCGTCATCGGCACCAACCATGGCGGCACGGCGCACGGCGTCTTCACCGACAAGGTCGGGGCACTCACGACCGACTTCTTCACGACGCTGACGGACATGGCCTATAGCTGGGTGCCGACCGGCAAGAACAGCTACGACATCCGCGATCGCAAGACCGGCGCCACCAAGTACACGGCAAGCCGTGTCGATCTGGTCGTCGGCTCCAACTCGATCCTGCGCGCCTATGCAGAAGTCTATGCCCAGGACGACAACAAGGAGAAGTTCGTCAAGGACTTCGTCGCTGCCTGGACCAAGGTCATGAACGCCGATCGCTTCGACGTTACCGCGTAAGGCAAGCGGACCATCGACAAACAAACGGCCTCCCGAGCACGTCTCGGGAGGCCGTTTTGTTGAGGCGGCACGGAGCCGGCGCAAGGCCCTGCGGCCCCATGCCGACATCCTCGTGACGGTTCAGTGGTGCGTTGCGTGCTTGCCGGCGCCAACCTTGGCGGAGGCCTTCTTCGGCACGCTCTTGGCGGGCGGCGCGACATCGTCGGGCTTGCCTTCATTGGCATGCGCCTTCGGCCCTGCGGTGATCACACCGCTTTTTTTCGTTTCCTCGCTGCGCTTGGCAGCGGCCTTGTCCTGCTTGTGCTCGATATCACGCATTGTCCGTCTCCATCGGTTGAGGGTGACAGGGAAAGCCGGCAGATGCCCAATGGTTCCGGCCGCAGGAACATGAAGGCTGCGCAAAACGAAACGGCCGCCCCCGGAAGGAGAGCGGCCGCACGGAACGGATAAAGACAGGAGGGTCGGATCAGGCCGCCGTCAGCGTCTTGCGCACCTCGTCGTCCGTCAGGATACCGCTGGCGCGCAGCAGGGCGGCGAAGCGGCCGTTGCTGTGGCTGAGTTCGTGGAACCCGCCCATCTCGACCACCTGGCCGCGATCCATGAAGATCACCAGGTCGGCCTCGCGAACCGTCGACAGGCGGTGCGCGATGATGAAGGTCGTGCGGTCGCGGCGCAGATTGTCGATCGCCGTCTTGACCCGCTCTTCCGTTTCCACGTCCAGCGCACTGGTCGCCTCGTCCAGCACCAGGATCGGCGCGTTCTTCAGGATGGCGCGCGCGATTGCGATGCGCTGGCGCTCGCCGCCCGACAGACGGTTGCCACGCTCGCCGACATGGGTGTCGTAGCCGTTCAGGCGGCTTTCGATGAACTCATGCGCGGCGGCCGCATCGGCAGCCTTCTGGATGTCTTCCGCCGTCGCCGTCTCGCGGCCGAGACGGATATTGTCACGGATCGAGCGGTTGAGCAGGCCGGCATCCTGGAACACCGTGGCGATGGAGCGGCGCAGCGACTTGCGCGTCACCGTCGAGATATCGACACCGTCGATGGTGATCGAACCGGACTTCGGCTCATGAACGCGCTGCAGGAGGTTGACCAGCGTGGTCTTGCCGGCGCCAGTCGGACCGACGATCGCAACCGTCTGGCCGGCCTTCACCGAGAAGGACACGTTGCGCATGCCCTGCGTGGCATTGGCGAAGTCGAACGACACGTCGTTGAACACCACCTCGCCACGAACATCCTTCAGGTCGATGGCATTGGCCGGCTCTTCGCGGTCGCGGACGGAATCTTCCAGTTCGAAGAAGTCCTCGAGCTTCGCCCGGGCTTCGAAAATCTGCGTCACGAAGGCCTTCATCTGGTCGAGGCGACCGATCAGCAGGTTGGCAAAGCCGATGAACGCGATGACCTCGCCCACACCGATCTCGCCACGCTGCACGAGGAACGTGCCGATGATGAGAATGGTCATCATCGAGATGGTGGATGCGATGCGGTTGAGCGCGGAGGCCAGCGCCCACCAGTCGAGAACCGGAAACTGAGCCGAAATCAGCCGCTCCGTAAACTTCTTCAACTCGCGGGTCTCAGCCTCGATACGGTTGTAGCTGTGCACGACCGACACGTTGCTGATGGAGTCCGACACGTGCGAGAAGACGGTGTGGTAATGGCTCTCGACAGCCGCCTGGCCATCACGCGTCTTGTCCATCACCACCTTGCCGACGATGACATAGGAGATGCCGAGCACGACCAGCACGATCGAAAGACGGAAGTCCATCGCAAAGGCGGTCGGCACCAGCAGCACCAGCGCGACGGCGGTGGCCAGATGCGTGCGCATGAATTCGAGCCAGAGGGCAAACAGCGTCTCGCAGGCCCGCAGCAGCGTATGCAGCGCGTTTGAGGTACCGCGCTGGCTGTGCCAGGAGAGCGGCATGGAAATGATCCGGCCGAAAGCTTCGGTGATCAGGCTTGCGCGCCGCCCATGCGCCAGCCGGTCTGCCTCACGGGCGACCAGGACGAAGGCAATGGTGTTGAAAACGCCGAAGCCTGCCCACATCAGGAGCATGGTTGCCACATCGGTCTGCTTCGAGATCGCATCGATGATGCGACCGAACAGGATGGGCTCGACGATGGTAATGACCGCCAGGACGACGTTTGCCGCCACGACGGATCCGACGCGGAGCCGGTTGGTCGAAAGGTATCGCAGGGCCCGCGCATAAACTTGGAACAACGTCACGATTACTTACCCTTTCTCAGCGTCTCACGGGCGGCGGCCGGACCGGGCTGGGAGCACCCTCGGCCGCTTTTGCGACCAGACCTTTACATCGCGACGTGAGGGTCGCTATTTTTACAACCGATACGATTGCAAATTTCATTTCAGCATTATCCGCCCCGTTAGATGAACCTGTCCTGAATGGTGCGCCGCACACATCGGGATGCTTCCGAACCGGGTCGGGCTCAGGATGTTTCACAGGACATTTTTTGATGACCGCGAGCCTGCTGCTTCAATTCCTTCCCGCCATCGACGAGTTGCGCCGACCCGCGGAGGTCACAGCCGAATTCGAGACTGTCCTGCAACGCTGTGGCTTCGATTTCCATGGCGTGTTTCGCCGCCATCGCAGCGCGGGCGAAATGACGCATCCGGTGCTCAGCGCCCGCTGGCCGGCGGGCTGGGGAGAAACCTATGTCGAGCGCAAGTATGTGCTGATTGATCCGACCGTGCGCTATCTGGGCCGCTCCCGCCACGGCTTCCGCTGGCAGGAGGCGCTTGCCGCCTTTGCCGGCGACCCGCACCGCAAACGCATGGACCGCATGATGGTGGAAGCCCGCATTTTTGGCCTGAAGGACGGCTATATCTTCCCTGTCCACGGGCGCACCGGGCTTCTCGGCTTCCTTTCGATCGGCGGACAGCAGGTCAGCCTCACATCGATGGAAATGACCCTGTTCGAAGGCCTCGCCAAAAAGATCTTTCTGAAGCTGTCCGACCTGGCCGGCCCGCAGGACGCACGCTGCGATGCCGTCGCGGATGTTCAGGTGACCCGGCGTGAACTCGAAGTTCTCCAGCATCTCGCAGAAGGCATGACGTCGAATGAGATTTCGGCCGAACTCGGGCTCTCCCGGCACACGGTCGATTGGTACATGAGCGCTCTTCAGGACAAGCTGCAGGCCCGGAACCGCCATCACGCCGTCGCTGTTGCATTTCGAATGGGACTGGTTTCCTAAATCGATTCAAGCTGCTGGTTGTCGCGCCTGAGGGCAATTGCTTCGGTTTGCAGGCAGCGGCCATTTCTCAAATTGCGCTTCTCTAAAAAGGCGCTATTAATTTGCTGTGCAGTGCAGCATTCTCCCTTCAAGTCTACTGAGGAGTCCGACTTGTCCATTTCCAAGATCCTGGTCGCAAACCGCTCCGAAATTGCCATCCGCGTCTTCCGTGCCGCCAATGAACTCGGCCTGAAAACGGTCGCGGTCTGGGCCGAGGAAGACAAGTTGGCGCTGCACCGCTTCAAGGCCGACGAAAGTTACCAGATCGGCCGCGGCCCGCACCTGGCGCGCGATCTGGGTCCGATCGAAAGCTATCTGTCGATCGACGAGATCATCCGCGTGGCGAAGCTCTCCGGCGCCGATGCCATTCACCCCGGCTACGGCCTCCTCTCCGAAAGCCCCGAGTTCGTGGATGCCTGCGATGCGGCCGGCGTCATCTTCATCGGCCCGCGCCCGGACACGATGCGCCAGCTGGGCAATAAAGTTGCCGCACGCAACCTCGCCATTTCCGTCGGCGTCCCCGTCGTTCCCGCCACCGACCCGCTGCCGGATGACGCCGCCGAAATCCACCGTCTTGCCGAAGAGATCGGCTATCCCGTCATGCTGAAGGCCTCCTGGGGCGGCGGTGGACGCGGCATGCGCGCCATCCGCGATCCGAAGGACCTGCTTCGCGAGGTGACGGAAGCCAAGCGCGAAGCCAAGGCCGCCTTCGGCAAGGACGAAGTCTACCTCGAAAAGCTGGTCGAGCGCGCCCGCCACGTCGAAAGCCAGATCCTCGGCGATACCCACGGCAATGTCGTGCATCTCTTCGAGCGCGACTGCTCGATCCAGCGCCGCAACCAGAAGGTCGTCGAGCGCGCGCCGGCCCCCTATCTCTCCGCGGCCCAGCGCGAGGAGCTTGCCGCCTACTCCAAAAAGATCGGCGAAGCTACCAACTATATCGGCGCCGGCACCGTCGAGTACCTCATGGATGCCGACACCGGGAAGTTCTACTTCATCGAGGTCAATCCGCGCATCCAGGTCGAGCACACCGTGACGGAAGTCGTCACCGGCATCGACATCGTCAAGGCGCAGATCCACATCCTGGACGGCCACGCCATCGGCACGCCGGAATCGGGCGTTCCCGCGCAGGAGGACATCCGCCTCAACGGCCATGCCCTGCAGTGCCGCATCACCACGGAAGACCCGGAACAGAACTTCATCCCCGACTACGGCCGCATCACCGGCTACCGTTCGGCGTCGGGCTTCGGCATCCGTCTTGATGGCGGCACCGCCTATCCGGGCGCCGTCATCACCCGCTTCTATGATCCGCTGCTGGTCAAGGTCACCGCCTGGGCGCCGCAGCCGGCCGAGGCCATCACGCGCATGCACCGCGCGCTGCGCGAATTCCGCATCCGCGGCGTGGCGACCAACCTGACCTTCCTCGAAGCGATCATCACGCACGAGAAGTTCCGCGACAACACCTACACGACCCGCTTCATCGACACGACGCCGGAACTCTTCCAGCAGGTGAAGCGCCAGGACCGCGCCACCAAGCTGCTGACCTACCTCGCCGACGTGACCGTCAACGGCCACCCGGAAGCCAAGGGCCGTCCCCGCCCCGCAGCCGACGCCGCCAAGCCCGTCGTGCCCTATATCGAGAAGGACATCGCGCCCGGCACCAAGCAGAAGCTCGACGAACTCGGCCCGAAGAAATTCGCGGAATGGGTTCGTGCGCAAAAGCAGGTGCTGATGACCGACACCACCATGCGTGACGGCCACCAGTCGCTGCTCGCCACCCGCATGCGCACCTATGACATCGCCCGCATCGCCGGCACCTATGCCAGGGCCCTGCCGCAGCTCTTCTCGCTCGAATGCTGGGGCGGCGCGACCTTTGACGTGTCCATGCGCTTCCTGACGGAAGACCCGTGGGACCGCCTTGCCCGCATCCGCGAGGACGCCCCGAACCTCCTGCTGCAGATGCTTCTGCGCGGCGCCAACGGCGTGGGCTACAAGAACTATCCCGACAATGTCGTGAAGTACTTCGTGCGCGAGGCCGCGCGCGGCGGCATCGACGTCTTCCGTGTCTTCGACTGCCTGAACTGGGTCGATAACATGCGCGTCTCCATGGATGCCGTGGCGGAAGAGAACAAGATCGTCGAGGCCGCGATCTGCTACACCGGCGACCTGCTGAATGCCGCCCGTCCGAAGTATGACCTGAAATACTACACCAATCTCGCCGTGGAGCTGGAAAAGGCCGGCGCCCACATGATCGCCGTCAAGGACATGGCCGGCCTGCTGAAGCCGGCGGCCGCCCGCGTTCTCTTCAAGGCGCTGCGCGAGGCGACCGATCTGCCGATCCATTTCCACACGCACGATACGTCGGGCATCTCGGCCGCGACCGTGCTGGCCGCCGTCGAATCCGGCGTCGATGTCGTGGATGCCGCGATGGATGCGCTGTCGGGCAATACCTCGCAGCCCTGCATCGGCTCGATCGCCGAGGCGCTGAAGGGCACCGAACGCGATCCCGGCCTCGACACGGAATGGATCCGCCGCATCTCCTTCTACTGGGAAGCGGTGCGCCACCAGTACGCCGCCTTCGAAAGCGACCTAAAGGGTCCGGCATCGGAAGTCTATCTGCACGAAATGCCGGGCGGCCAGTTCACCAACCTCAAGGAACAGGCCCGCTCGCTCGGCCTCGAAACTCGCTGGCATCAGGTCGCCCAGGCCTATGCCGACGCCAACCAGATGTTCGGCGACATCGTCAAGGTGACGCCGTCCTCCAAGGTGGTCGGCGACATGGCGCTGATGATGGTCAGCCAGGATCTGACGGTCGCCGATGTCGAGAGCCCCGCCAAGGACATCGCCTTCCCCGACTCCGTCGTTTCCATGCTGAAGGGCGATCTCGGCCAGCCCCCGGGCGGCTGGCCGCAAGCGCTGCAGAAGAAGGCGCTGAAGGGTGACGAACCCTATACCGCCGTTCCGGGCTCCCTCCTGCCGCCCGCCGATCTCGATGCCGAGCGCAAGGCGATCGAGGACAAGCTCGAGCGTGCCGTCACCGACCAGGAGTTCGCCTCCTACCTGATGTATCCGAAGGTCTTCACCGACTACGCGCTCGCTGCCGAGATTTACGGCCCCGTCAGCATCCTGCCGACGCCGGCCTATTTCTACGGCCTGTCGGCCGGGGAAGAACTTTCGCCGGAAATCGAGCGCGGCAAGTCGCTCGTCATCCTGCATCAGGCCAAGAGCGAGCCGGACGAGCAGGCCATGGTGAAGGTCTTCTTCGAACTGAACGGCCAGCCGCGCCTGATCAAGATCCCCGACCGCAACCGCGCCGCCACCACCATGCTGCGCCGCAAGGCCGATGCCGGCAATGCCGGCCATCTCGGCGCACCCATGCCGGGCGTCATCTCCACGGTCGCCGTCTCCGCCGGACAGACCGTCAAGGCCGGCGATGTGCTGCTGTCGATTGAAGCCATGAAGATGGAAACGGCGCTGCATGCCGACAAGGACGGCACGATCGCCGAAGTCCTCGTCAAGGCCGGCGACCAGATCGACACCAAGGACCTGCTGATCGTCTTCGGCTGACGATCGTTCCAGTCTCCAGTCCCGAGAAATGGATTCCATGAATGCCCGGCCGGCGCGCCGGGCATTTTCGTTCTTGCACGATCATGCCGCATGTTTTATGCACGTTTTTACCGATTCATACCGGATAAAGACTGATGACAGCGATCGATCACCTCGTCAGCGAACGGCAGGCGCTCATTCTTTCCGAATTGCACGCCAAAGGCCGTGTTCTTGCACAGAAGCTGGCGCGGGACTTTGCCGTGTCCGAAGACACGGTGCGGCGCGACCTCAGGGAAATGGCGGCCCGCGGCGAATGCGAGCGGGTCTATGGCGGCGCGCTCCTGCCGCGCGGCAGCACGCGGCCGCTTGTCGAACGCATCGCCGAAGCACCGGACCGCAAGGCGCTGCTCGGCGCCGCCGCCGCCACGCTGATCGAGGAGGGCATGGTCGTCTTCTTCGATGCCGGCTCCACCAATCTCGCCGTGGTGCGCAACCTGCCGGCAGACATGCACATCACCGCCGTCACCAACACGCCGGCCATTGCCGCCGAGCTGGTCACGCGGCCGTCAACGCAGCTCATCCTCATCGGCGGCAAGATAGACCCGGCCGTCGGCGCCGCCATCGATGCGACGGCGCTGCGCCAGCTCGACCAGATCCGCCCGGATCTCTGCCTGATCGGCGCCTGCGGCATCACCGCGGATCATGGGCTTGCCGCTGATGTCTACGAGGATGCCGTCTTCAAGCGCATGGCCGCGGCGGCCGCCCGCCGCACGCTCGCCGCCGCCACCAACGAGAAGCTGACCCATGCCGCGGCCTTCCAGGTCATGCCGCTCAGCTCCAGCCTGACCCTTGTGGTGGAGGCCGATGCCGATGCGGCCCTTGTGGCCGGCATTGCCGCCGGCGGCGCCACCATCCTCCGCGCCGGGCCCGCGGACACAAACGCCCTTCTAAAGTCTGCCACGCCTTGAGGACATGCCGATGAGCACCATGCACCCCGCCAGCCCTGCTGCGGCCGGCTTCGCGCCGAAGACCCGCATCGCCGTCTCCCTTCTCTTCCTGATGAACGGCTTCGTCATGGGCAGCTGGGTTCCGAAGATCCCGGAATTCAAGGACCGGCTCGGCGTCTCCGAAGGCGTGCTCGGCCTGCTCGTTCTCGCTTTCGGCATCGGCTCGCTGCTGCTGATGCCGGTGGCGGGCGCGCTGTCGGCAAAGCTCGGCTCGCGGCAGGTGACGCTGGTATCGGGCGTTTTCCTCACGCCCATGCTGCTGGTCATGACCTTCGTCCCCAATCTCTGGACGGGTTTCCTCGGCATGGTCGCCCTCGGCGCCTTTCTCGGCGCCATGGACGTGGCGATGAACGCCAATGCGATCGAGGTTGAAAAATCGATGCGCCGGGCGATCATGTCCTCTTGCCACGCCTTCTGGAGTCTTGGGGGCGTGCTGGGCGCGGGCGTCGGCGGCATCACCATGGGCTCGCTCGGCATCACCGCCCATGCCGTCATCGTCACCATCATTGCGGCGCTCATGCTGGCAATCGCCTGGCCGATCACGCTGCGCGACGCACCGCACCCGGAAACCAAGAAGGAAAAGCTGAGCCTGCCGAAGACACTCCTGCCCTGGCTGGTCGGGATCATGGCGCTGTTCTCCATGGTGCCCGAAGGCGCCGTGCTGGACTGGAGCGCACTCTACCTGCGCAACGAGCTTGGCGCCTCCGTCGCCTTCTCGGGCTTCGCCTTCGCCGCTTTCTCCGCCACCATGTGCATCATGCGCTTTGCCGGCGACCTCGTGCGCGATCGGCTGGGCGCGGTGCGCACCTTGCGGGTCAGCGCCGCCTTCGCCCTCGTCGGCATGCTCACGGCCGGCTTCGCCGGGACGGCATGGCTTGCCATTCTGGGCTTCGCCGTGGCCGGCATCGGCATTGCCAACATGGTGCCGATCGCCTTTTCGGCAGCCGGCAACATGCCGGGGCTCCAGCCGGGCATCGGGCTTTCGGTCGTCACCTTCATGGGCTATTCAGGCATCCTCGTCGCCCCGTCCGTGATCGGCTTCGTGGCCGAGCACATCGGCTTCGGCGTGGTCTATGCCTCGCTTCCCGTGCTCTTCATCGTCGTTCTGCTCCTCTCGCACCACGCCGCCCACGCCGACCGGAAGCACTGAGACGGCTGCGGCGCACCGGCGGTCCATCGACACCGTTGACAAGCGCCCGCCCGTCCTCCACCTGAGGGCAAGCGAAAACCGGATCCCCGAGGTTGCCATGTCGTCGCGGCTCATTGCTCCCGCCTTCGAATTCGAACCGAAACCCCGCCGCTCCTCCGTCGGCGTGGATGTGGGGGGCGTGATGGTCGGGGGCGGCGCGCCCGTCGTCGTGCAGTCCATGACCAATACCGACACCGCCGACATCGACGCGACCGTCGCGCAGGTGGCCGCGCTCTACCAGGCCGGCTCGGAAATCGTGCGCATCACAGTCGATCGCGACGAAAGCGCTGCCGCCGTGCCGAAGATCCGCGAGCGGCTGGAACGCCTCGGTCTCGACGTGCCGCTCGTCGGCGACTTCCACTATATCGGCCACAAGCTGCTGGCCGATCACCCGGCCTGCGCCGAAGCACTCGCCAAATACCGCATCAATCCCGGCAATGTCGGCTTCAAGGACAAGAAGGACCGGCAGTTTGCGGCAATCGTCGAAACCGCCATCCGCCACGACAAGCCGGTGCGCATCGGCGTCAACTGGGGCTCGCTGGACCAGGAACTCCTGACCCGGCTGATGGACGAAAACCAGGCGCAGGGCTTTCCGCTGACGGCCCAGCAGGTGATGCGCGAAGCGATCTGCCAGTCTGCCCTGCTGTCGGCCGAACTCGCCGAGGAAATCGGCCTTCCCCGCGACAAGATCATCCTGTCGGCCAAGGTCAGCGCCGTGCAGGATCTGATCGCCGTCTACGCCATGCTCGCCACACGCTCCGACCACGCCCTGCACCTCGGCCTCACGGAAGCCGGCATGGGTACCAAGGGCATCGTCGCCTCGTCTGCCTCGCTCGGCATTCTCATGCAGCAGGGCATCGGCGACACGATCCGTATTTCGCTGACGCCTGAGCCCGGCGGCGACCGCACCCGCGAAGTGCAGGTGGCACAGGAACTGTTGCAGGTCATGGGCTTTCGCCAGTTCATCCCCGTCGTCGCGGCCTGTCCGGGCTGCGGGCGCACCACCTCGACGGTCTTCCAGGAACTCGCCCAGAAGATCCAGGACGATATTCGCCGCAACATGCCGGTCTGGCGCGAGAAATATCCCGGCGTCGAGAGCCTGAAGGTCGCCGTCATGGGCTGCATCGTCAACGGCCCCGGCGAAAGCAAGCATGCCGATATCGGCATCTCGCTGCCCGGCACCGGCGAACTGCCGGCCGCCCCCGTCTATATCGACGGAAAGAAGGCCCTGACGCTGCGCGGCACCAACATTGCCGGTGACTTCGAAGCCCTCGTCAACGACTATATCGAGAAGCGCTTCGGCCTCGCCAGCTCCTCGGCTGCGGAGTAGCCGGCTTAAGCATGTCGCGCAAAAGTGTGCAGCGGTTTTGCGATAACGACATGCGATAAGACAAAAAGTGAAAGCGTCAGGCGCGAATCTGCAAGATCGCGACGCGCTCTGGAGCATAATCCGACCGGAGTGAAACTGGGATCGGCAGGATTATGCTTTCAAGAACAGCGCTCCAGGGTCAGCTCTCCCGGACGGCGACGAAGTGCGCCGCCTCTGCCAGCACGCTTCCGCGTGCGCCATAGGGCAGCAGTAGCGCGCGCGCCTCCTCAACAAGACCGTCGAGCCTTTGCCGTGCCCAGTCCAGACCGTGGAGACCGACCAGCGTGCCCTTGCCCCGGCCCGCATCCTTGCCCGTCGCCTTGCCCATGACGGCCGCATCCGCGGTGATGTCGAGCACGTCGTCGGCAAGCTGGAAGGCCAGCCCGATCACCTCGCCGAAACGCCTGAGCGTCGCCCGGTCGGAATCGGATGCGCCCGCCAGAATCGCTCCGGCCTCGCAGGCAAAGCGGATCAGCGCACCCGTCTTCATCGCCTGCAATTCGCGGATACCGGCCTCATCGGGCGCCTGAAGCTCGGCAGCAAGATCGAGCGCCTGCCCACCGGCCATGCCGCCGATGCCGGCCGCCCGCGCCAGCGCCCGCACCAGCGCCACCTGACGGATAGGCTCGATCGGCAGGGCGGGATCGGAGATGATGTCGAAGGCGAGCGTCTGCAGACTGTCGCCGGCGAGAATGGCCGTCGCTTCGTCATAGGCGATATGCACCGTGGGCTTTCCCCGGCGCAGATCGTCATCGTCCATGGCCGGCAGATCATCATGCACCAGCGAGTAGCAGTGCAGGCATTCAAGCGCCGCACCCACCGTCAGGGCCGCATCGCGGTTGCCGTCGAAGAGGGCCGCGCTTTCCATGACGAGGAAGGGACGGAACCGCTTTCCGCCGTTCAGCACCGCATGGCGCATGGCCGCCAGCAGCCGCTCCGGACGCGCAATCTCGTCCACTCCCGGCGTCTCGGCGAGAAGCACCGTCAGGCGCGCCTCCACGGCCTCTGCCGTCTGGCGCATGCGATCGGGAACGGAAAGGGATATCGTGCTCATGGTCGATGTGTTTTGCATGGCCGGCAGGGCCACGCAAGCGGGGCCACCGCGGCGCGACGGGATTCACCACATCTTGGATGGCGGCCCAAAACCGTTTTCGATTCGCCCGCGCATCGGGTAAGAGTGCCTTGCCTCTGCCGCATCACCGTCCCGCACGGCTGCGCGGGGCCCGGCGAGGAGCAAGAGGTGGCCACGGATCCATGAACGGCAAGAGCGGAGCGACCGGGTGGAGGTAACGCCGGACACACGCGACGAGGCGAAGGACGCCCCGCAGGAAGAGCCTGCCATGGCTTCGCCCGAAGCCGCGCCGGCACCGGCACCGGCGACGATGCCGTACCGCCTGTGGCTGCGCCGTGCGGTGCTGACGCTCGCGGCCCTTGTGCTCGCGCCCTACCTGCTGATCCTCGTCTATCTCCTGCCCTTCGTGCATCCCGTCTCGACGCTGATGGTGGCAGATCTGGCGCTTCTTCGCGGCTATGACCGCCAGTGGGTCGATTTTGACGATATCGCGCCCGTCCTCGTCCAGTCCGTGATGATGTCGGAAGACGGCCAGTTCTGTTTCCACGACGGTGTGGACTGGGTGCAGATGCGCGGCGTGGTGGATGATGCGCTGGAAGGCGAACCCACCCGTGGGGCCAGCACCATCCCCATGCAGACGGCAAAGAACCTCTTTTTGTGGAATGGCCGCTCCTTCATCCGCAAGGGGCTGGAACTGCCGCTGGCGCTTGCCGCCGACTTCGTGTGGTCGAAACGCCGGGTGATGGAAATCTACCTGAACATCGCCGAATGGGGTCCGGGCATCTACGGTATCGAGGCGGCGGCCCGCTACCACTTCAATGTGCCCGCGGCAAAGCTCTCGCGCCGTCAGGCGGCGCTGCTTGCCGTATCCCTGCCCAATCCGATCGACCGCGTGGCGAGCAAGCCGGGCCGCGGCCTGCAGCGACTTGCCCGCGTCATCGAGCGCCGTGCCGCCGGCTCGGGCGATTACGTCAGATGTCTTTATGACTGATATCAAAGCTTTTCGTTGGTCGTGAGGCACGCGACCGCCTAGGTTCGCGCTATCAAGACCCGAAAGGCGCCCTCATGTCCGACCTCACCCTTTACATCGGCAACCAGAACTATTCCTCTTGGTCCTTCAGACCCTGGTTTGCCATGACAGCCGCCGGCATTGCGTTCCGGCATGTCGTCATTCCCTTCGATTTCCCGGCCGGAAATCCGGAATTCTTCAAGCTCTCGCCCGTCGGTCGCGTGCCAGTCCTGCATCACGGCGACGTGAGAGTGTGGGAATCGCTGGCGATCATCGAATATGTCGCAGACATCTTCCCCGAAGCCGGCATCTGGCCCGAGGCGCGCGCCGACCGCGCAATGGCCCGCTCGATCTCGATGGAAATGCTCTCCGGCTTCCGCGCGCTGCGCAACGCCTGCCCCATGAACATCCGTCGGCCGCATGCGCCGATCGCACTCCCCGACGGCGTCATGGACGATGTGGCACGCATCGAGGCCATCTGGCGCGATTGCCTGGCGCGCTCCGGCGGCCCCTTCCTGTTCGGCAAGGTTTCGGCGGCCGACGCCATGTTCGCCCCGGTCGTCAACCGTTTCGCAATCTACGAGTTGACGACGGACGCCGGAAGCCTCAGCTACATGCAGACGATGAACGCGCATCCCGCCTGGAAGGCCTGGCAAGCGGCCGCACTCGCAGAAACCTGGATCGTGCCGGAAGACGAAGCCTGAGGGCGCAGCGGAAAGCCGGAATCGAAAAAGTGCGGGCAAGGACTGGTCAAGCGGGGTTTTGCGATGTATAAGCCCGCCAAATTTCCGAGATAGATGCATGTCTTTTTCGGCCATTGGGTTGGCTGACGAGCATGTTTTGCCCGCAAGTGGAGTGAAGAAATGGCTGTACCGAAAAGAAAAACGAGCCCGTCCAAGCGCGGCATGCGCCGTTCTGCCGACGCGCTGAAGGCTCCGACCTACATCGAAGACAAGAACTCGGGCGAACTGCGCCGTCCGCACCACATCGACCTGAAGACCGGCATGTACCGCGGTCGCCAGGTTCTGACCCCCAAGGAAAGCGCATAAGCCTTTCCGGGACGGACGATGGTTGAAAAGGGTCGGCTTGCCGGCCCTTTTTCTTTGGGCGCTGTGTCGTGCACTGCGGGCATGCGCGTCATCCGCCTTGCCATTGCCACCGGCACCGGCTTCAATGCGCGCGCCCCTGAAAAGACGGGCAACGGGAGACTTGCCGATGATTGCCGCCGTTCCGCTGATGCTCGTGCCGCTTGCGCTCTACAATCTCGCCATGATCGGCCTGTTCGGTGCGGCACCGGCCATCTTCGATGCCGAGATGATCACTTTCACCATGGTATCAGGCGCCCGCTGGGGCCTCACCTTCGGCGACCTGCTGATCGTCGTAGCCCTTATCCTGCTCTTCGTGGAAATCCTGAAAGCCACCCACATCGGCTCGAAAGCCCTTGTCGATCATATGCTATCGCTCGTGGTCTTCCTGGCCTTCCTGGTGGAATTCCTGCTGGTGACGCCGGCCGCAAGCCGCGTCTTCTTCATCCTCATGACGATCGCCTTCATCGATGTCATCGCAGGCTTCGCCGTGTCCATGCGCACGGCAACCCGCGACGTGTCCATCGGGCTCTGATCAGACATGAGTGCGGTGGGAAGGCGGGCCATGGCCCGCCGGATCATCAGCTCAGCGTGTCAAGCTTGGTCTGGAGCGCGCGCAACTGCTCCTTGAGCTCGTCCAGGTCCTTGGCATCCGCCTTGCGGGTTTCCTTGACGGCCGGCGGCGCGGCCATGAAGGGCGAGAACATCTGCATCGCCTGATGGAACATTTCGGTGTTACGCCGCACCTGCTCCTCGACCAGTTGCAGCGGCACCTGCAGGTTCTTGCCGAGCGGCGTATCGCCGAAGGCCTTGTTGATCTGCTCGCGCATCTGCGACTGCTGCTCGGCAAAGGCCTGCATGGAATGCTCGAGATAGCTCGGCACCACCATCTGCATCTGGTCGCCGTAGTAGGAGATCAGCTGGCGCAGGAACGAGATCGGCAGAAGCGTGTTGCCGGTCTTTGATTCCTGCTCGAAAATGATCTGGGTGAGAACGGAATGGGTGATATCGTCGCCGGATTTCGCATCCTGAACCACGAAATCCTCGCCCTTCTTGACCATCACGGCGAGATCGTCGAGCGTCACATAGGTGCTCGTTCCCGTGTTGTAGAGGCGCCGGTTCGCATATTTCTTGATGACGATCTGACCATCGTGTTTCGGCATCGGGGCCTCCTCTTCCCATGATCCGTTCTTCTTGTAATTTCAATCGTAGCCGCAAAATGACGACGCTGACAATCTCTTTGTGCAATGCGGCGAAGCATCCGACAAACCTTTCTTGAGACAACCGGAAATCGACTTTAAGCGGGTTTGACTTGCGCCCGGACCTTTGCCACTGTCCCCCCAGAAGTCGTTACCGACCCCCGTGAGGAGACACCATGAGCACACCCTCGATCGTCATCGCCAGCGCGGCCCGTACCGCCGTCGGCTCCTTCAACGGCGCCTTTGCCAACACCCCCGCCCACGAGCTTGGCGCAGCCGTCATCAAGGCCGTGCTCGAGCGCGCCGGCGTCGAGGCCGCCGACGTGGACGAGGTGATCCTCGGCCAGGTTCTCCAGGCCGGCGAAGGCCAGAACCCGGCACGCCAGGCTGCCATCAAGGCCGGCATTCCCAACACCCGCACCGCCTGGGGCATGAACCAGCTTTGCGGCTCCGGCCTGCGCGCCGTCGCCCTCGGCATGCAGCAGATCGTTTCCGGCGATGCGGACATCATCGTTGCCGGGGGCATGGAATCCATGTCGCTCGCACCCCACTGCGGCCATCTACGCGGCGGCACCAAGATGGGCGACTTCAAGCTCATCGACACCATGATCAAGGACGGCCTGACGGACGCTTTCTACGGCTACCACATGGGCATTACCGCCGAGAACGTGGCCCGTCAGTGGCAGCTGTCGCGCGACGACCAGGACGCCTTCGCGCTCTCCTCGCAGAACAAGGCCGAAGCCGCGCAGAAGGCTGGCAAGTTCGCCGATGAAATCGTGCCCTTCACCGTCAAGACCCGCAAAGGCGACACGATCGTCGATCAGGACGAGTACATCCGTCACGGCGCAACGCTCGATTCCATGACGAAGCTGCGCCCGGCCTTCGACAAGGAAGGCACCGTTACCGCCGGCAACGCCTCCGGCCTCAACGACGGCGCCGCCGCAACGCTTCTGATGACGGAAACCGAAGCCGGCCGTCGCGGCATCCAGCCGCTCGCCCGCATCGTCTCCTGGGCAACGGCAGGCGTCGATCCGCAGATCATGGGCACTGGCCCGATCCCGGCCTCGCGCAAGGCACTTGAAAAGGCCGGCTGGTCGATCGGCGACCTCGACCTCGTCGAGGCCAACGAAGCCTTTGCCGCCCAGGCCTGCGCCGTCAACAAAGACCTCGGCTGGGATCCCTCGATCGTCAACGTCAACGGCGGCGCCATTGCCATCGGCCACCCGATCGGCGCATCCGGCGCACGCGTGCTCAACACGCTGCTGTTCGAGATGAAGCGCCGCGGCGCGAAGAAGGGCCTTGCCACGCTCTGCATCGGCGGCGGCATGGGCGTTGCCATGTGCGTCGAAAGCCTCTGATCCTTCCCGCCGGACAGCGATCGAAACGAATTGGGCCGGCTCCCGCGAGCCGGCTCAAGGCCCGGCGTGACCGGGCATCTTGATGGGGAACGCCACCGCGGTGGCCAAAAAGCAGCTGGAGGAATGTCATGAGCAGGGTAGCGCTTGTCACTGGGGGGTCGCGCGGCATCGGCGCAGCCATTTCCATCGCTCTCAAGAATGCCGGCTACACGGTTGCCGCCAACTATGCCGGCAATGACGAAGCGGCCAACGCTTTCAGTGCCGAGACGGGCATCCCCGTCTACAAGTGGGATGTGTCGAGCTACGAAGCCTGCGCAGCCGGCATCGCCAAGGTGGAAGCCGATCTCGGTCCGGTCGAAATTCTGGTCAACAATGCCGGCATCACCCGCGACGGCATGTTCCACAAGATGACGCCGGACCAGTGGAATGCCGTCATCGGCACCAACCTCAACGGTCTTTTCAACATGACGCACCCAATCTGGTCGGGCATGCGCGACCGCAGCTTCGGCCGCGTCATCAACATTTCCTCGATCAACGGCCAGAAGGGCCAGATGGGCCAGGCGAACTATTCCGCCGCCAAGGCCGGCGATCTCGGCTTCACCAAGGCACTCGCCCAGGAAGGCGCCGCAAAGGGCATCACCGTCAACGCCATCTGCCCCGGCTACATCGGCACGGAAATGGTCCGCGCCATCCCGGAGAAGGTGCTGAACGAGCGCATCATCCCGCAGATCCCCGTCGGCCGTCTCGGCGAGCCGGAGGAAATCGCCCGGATCGTGGTCTTCCTCGCCTCCGACGATGCCGGCTTCATCACGGGATCGACGATTTCGGCCAATGGCGGCCAGTTCGTCGTCTGACGCAGACGGAAAGTCAGGCATCTTTTCAACGGGGGCGCCCTGCCGGGTCGCCCCCGTTAACGTTTGCGGACATGGAAAGCGCTGCAACCCGCGCGAGTCTGCCCCGCCTTGCGCGATGCGATGCCGAATCGCACAAGATGTAGTGGCGAACAAAAGGAGAAAGCGTCGGAGTCAGCGATTCGTCGCTGATTCGTTCCGGCTTTGATCGATTCCTTAATGCGGCACAGACGAACACGCCACGTTAACGATTTGGAAAGCATTTCATACGGTTGCATGACAGTTTCGTGAACCGCCACCTCCAGTTCTGCCGTTAACTTTTGGCACGCAGACCGCCCCGCCAGGCCCTCAAGTGGATTCACGATGTGGACCGATACCGCGCCGCAGCATCCAGATCTAGAGGTGAACAAACCGGCAACCTTGCGGAGTCAGTGATTCGTCTCTGATTCGTTCCACCACTGTTCCGAGTCTTAACGCTGACGGCCGAAACAGACAGAAAGCGGCGCCGCGCTCTTGCCATCGGGCTCCGCGATGGGCATGTCTTGCCCACCCCGTTGCCGGCGCCGAGAGGCGGATGCAGCGGTCCGATCCAGAAAGGCATGGCGTTTCGGTGTCCATCCAACCGATGATCCTCAGCGGCCGCGGCGTCACCGCGGTGCTCGGCCCGACCAACACGGGCAAGACGCACTACGCCATCGAACGCATGGTGGCGCACCAGTCCGGCGTGATCGGCCTGCCGCTGCGTCTGCTTGCCCGCGAAGTCTACACACGCGTCGTCGAAAAGGTGGGCGAACACAATGTCGCGCTGATCACCGGCGAGGAGAAGATCACGCCGCACATGGCGCGCTTTTCCGTCTGCACCGTGGAGGCCATGCCGCGCGAGACCACGGCGGAATTCGTGGCGATCGACGAGATCCAGTTGGCGAGCGACCTCGAGCGCGGCCACATCTTCACCGACCGTCTGCTGCACCTACGTGGCCGGCACGAAACGCTGCTGCTCGGCGCCTCCACCATGCGCGGCCTGCTGGAACGGCTTCTCCCCGGCATCACGGTGGTGGAACGCCCGCGCCTGTCGCAGCTTCTCTACGCCGGCTCAAAGAAGATCACCCGCCTGCCGGCCCGATCGGCCATCGTCGCCTTCTCGGCCGACGAGGTCTATGCGATCGCCGAGCTGATCCGTCGCCAGCGCGGCGGTGCGGCCGTGGTGCTCGGCGCGCTCAGCCCCCGCACCCGCAATGCCCAGGTTGCACTCTATCAGGAAGGCGATGTGGAGTATCTTGTCGCCACCGACGCGATCGGCATGGGTCTGAACCTCGATGTCGATCATGTCGCCTTCGCCCAGGACCGCAAGTTCGACGGCTACCAGTTCCGAAACCTGAACCCGTCCGAACTCGCCCAGATCGCCGGCCGCGCCGGCCGCCATGTGCGCGACGGCACCTTCGGTGTGACGAGCCGGGTGGAGCCCTTCGACAACGAACTGGTCGAGCGCATCGAGACGCATCAGTTCGATCCCGTGCGCGTGCTGCAATGGCGCACCAAGAATTTCGACTTCTCGTCGCTCACAGCCCTGCGCAAGAGCCTCGAACAGGCCCCCGGCGTCCAGGGACTGACTCGCGCCCTGCCGGCCGTGGATCAGCAGGCGCTGGAGCATTTGTCCCGCTACCCGGAAATCCAGGATCTCGCCACGACGTCCGCCCGTGTGGAGAAATTGTGGGAGGCCTGCGCGCTTCCCGATTACCGTCGCATCACGCCCGCCCAGCACGCCGACCTCATTTCGACGCTTTATGCGGATCTGGTGCGCAAGGGTGTCGTGAACGAGGATTTCATGGCCGAGCAGGTCCATCGCGCCGATCGAACCGATGGCGAGATCGATACGCTCTCGGCACGGATTGCGCAAATCAGGACATGGACCTATGTGTCGAACCGCCCCGGCTGGCTGGCTGATCCGACACACTGGCGGGAAAAGACGCGCGAAATCGAGGACC
Source organism: Rhizobium sp. SG2393 (assembly GCF_042610495.1). NCBI lineage: Bacteria > Pseudomonadati > Pseudomonadota > Alphaproteobacteria > Hyphomicrobiales > Rhizobiaceae > Rhizobium > Rhizobium sp. SG2393. The sequence continues at coordinate 51,613 of NZ_JBHGAP010000007.1, read as the reverse complement.
GTTTGTCCGACGCGCTACATGAACGGTTGACGAAACGCTTTGTTGATCGCAGGACATCTGTGCTCATGAAGCGGCTGAGAGAGAATGCGATGCTGGAAGCGGAAATCAGTGTGAATGGCGACGTCTTTGTTGCCGGCCATCATGTCGGACAGTTGACCGGGTTCCGGTTCACGCTGGCATCAGGTGCGGAGGGACCGGACGCGCGCGCGGTTCAGGGTGCGGCCCACAAGGCGCTGGCGCTCGAATTCGAAGCGCGGGCGGCACGCATGCATGCGGCCGCGAACGGCGACCTCGCGCTGTCCTCGGACGGCACGGTGCGCTGGCTCGGCGATCCCGTCGCGAAGCTCGCAGCCGGCGATCACATCATGCACCCCCGCGTGATCCTTCTGGCCGACGAACAGCTGCAGGGTGCGGCGCGCGATCACGTCGCCGCCCGCATCGAGCGCTTCGTCAATCACCACATCGCAACCGTGCTGAAGCCGCTGGACGATCTCTCCCGCGCCGAAGACCTGCAGGGCATGGCCAAGGGCCTCGCCTTCCAGCTCGTCGAAAATCTCGGCGTGCTCTTCCGCCGCGATGTCGCCGACGACGTCAAGGCGCTCGACCAGGAGGCCCGCGCCTCCATGCGCCGCCACGGCATCCGCTTCGGCGCCTACCATGTCTTCATGCCCGCTCTCCTGAAGCCGGCACCGGCCGAACTCATCACGCTGCTCTGGGCGCTGAAGAACGATGGCCTCGACAAGCCCGGCTACGGCGACCTCATCCCGGTTCTGGCCGCCGGCCGCACCTCCGTCGTCACCGACCCGAGCTTCGAGCGCACCTTCTACAAGCTCGCCGGCTTCCGCTTCCTCGGCAAGCGTGCCGTGCGCGTCGATATTCTGGAGCGCCTGGCCGACCTCATCCGTCCGCTGCTGCAGTGGCAGCCGGGCGCAACACCGCGTCCGGACGGTGCCTATGACGGCCGCCGCTTCGTGACGACGACCGCGATGCTCTCCATTCTCGGCGCCACCGCCGACGACATGGAAGAAATCCTGAAGGGTCTCGGCTACCGCGCCGAAAGCGTGACCGCCGAGCAGGCGGCCGCGCACCTCGCCAGCCAGGACGCCAAGGCAGCGCCGACTGCTGCAGCGGAAGTCACCACTGAGGGCGAGCCCGCAGCGGGCGACGATGCCGACGCCTCCGAGCCGGAAGCCGAAGCCACCGCCGACGCACCCGTTGCCGCTGAGGCCGCTGCGGTCGAGACAGTCCAGAGCGAAAGCGCGGAAGCCGCAACACCGGCAGACGCAGCCGCCGCAAGCGAATCCGAAGCGACCGCAGAGGCCGCTGCATCCGCCAATACGGAAGAACCCGCAGAACCGAAGCCGGTCCTGCTGTGGCGTCCGGGTGGCCGCAACGACAACCAGCGCAATGCACGCCCGCAGGGCGACCGCCGTCCGGGTGGCCGCAACCAGGGCGACGGCGAGCAGCGCCGCAGTGGTGGCCGCGGTGAACGCGGTGGCGAGCGCAGCGGCGAAGGCCGTGGCCAGCCGCGCAGCGACAACCGTGGCGAAGGCCGCCAGGGCGACAACCGCAACGCCGAGAACCGTCATGGCAAGGGCGGCGACCGCAACCGCCAGCCCGGCGGCAATGGCGGCCGGCCCGAGCGCGACGAACGCCGCGGCGGCGAGCGCAAGGACCGGCCGGACAACCGTCCGAACCGCAACCAGCCCCAGACCTTCGAGGCCAAGCCGCCGCGCAAGGAAAAGCCGGTTGATCCCGATTCGCCCTTCGCAAAGCTCGCAGCGCTCAAGGAGCAGATGAAGAAGTAAGGCATGGCGTCAGCAGGCGGGCAACCGGGTGAGGCAAGGCAGCGACTGGACAAGTGGCTGTTCTTCACGCGGCTGGTCAAATCCCGCTCGCTGGCCCAGAAGCTGATCGAGGACGGGCGCGTGCGGATCAACGGCACGCGCACCACCCAGTCTTCCGCACAACTGCGGATCGGCGATACGCTGGTCCTTGATCTCGACCATCGCGACATGACGATAAAGGTGCTGGCTGCGGGCGAGCGCCGGGGTCCGGCACCGGAAGCCCGGCTTCTATACGAGGACCTGACGCCCGCGCCGACACCGGAAGACACCGCACCCGTCTTCGCTGCACGCGAGCCGGGTGCCGGACGTCCGACCAAGCGGGAGCGCCGCGCCATAGATCGGCTCTTTCGGGATGAGGACTGACATCGCGTTCCGCGCTGATCCGAGCCTCCACGTCAACTGACCTGTAAAAGAGAAAATTCGTCTCCGCGAACCGCCTTTTGCGACAGGCTTTTGGCCTTGCAAAGCGGGGCCAAAATCTTTACGTGAACGGCTGCCGGTGACCATGCGCCCCCTGCTTCGCGGGCCTGCAAGGACCGGCAATCCCGAGACGGGCGGCCTTCACACTTCCTTGCCGCCTGCGACCAAATGTGACGTGGCTGGAGCTCCGCATGACCTATGTCGTGACCGACAACTGCATTCGCTGCAAATATACCGATTGCGTCGAGGTCTGCCCTGTCGATTGTTTCTATGAAGGCGAGAACTTCCTCGTCATCCATCCCGACGAGTGCATCGATTGCGGCGTCTGTGAGCCGGAATGCCCGGCGGGCGCCATCAAGCCGGATACCGAGTCCGGGCTCGACAAGTGGCTGAAAATCAACGCTGAATATGCCGTGAAATGGCCGAACATCACGGTCAAGCGCGACGCGCTGCCGGAAGCCAAGGAAATGGATGGCGTCGAGGGCAAGTTCGAGAAGTTCTTCTCCCCCGAGCCCGGCGAAGGCAACTGACCATAGCACCGGCGGGGCGCCAGAACGCGCCCGCTGGCGGCATGACGGTCCGGGCGGCCCGCGAAGCAGCGGCGCCCGAGACCCCCGATCTTTGACGTCCTGTCAAAGCAAATTATTGATTTCGACAGTTTTTTGTGATAGGGTCTCAAAACTGATCCAACTCGGGACGCTTGCGCGCGCCCGAAACCATCACGAAAGCAAACGATCCCCTCGACCGCCCACATTTTAACTCGCAACGCAAGTTGCCGTTGGTGGACGTGTCGTCTTTGCGTTTGTCACTGTGGGCGGACCAGCAGGTGTCATCCGGCGGTTTCCGCCGATCCCGGGCCTTGTTGACCCGGCCCCGGCCCCCAAGCCGGGAGCGTAACAGGGAGTTTTTGAAACGAATGACGACCCAGCAGAAGAAATCTTCGAACCGCCACGGCTTCAAGACCGGTGAATCCATCGTCTATCCCGCCCATGGCGTGGGCCAAATCGTCGCTATCGAAGAGCAGGAAGTGGCTGGCATGAAGCTCGAGCTTTTTGTCATCGACTTCGAAAAGGACAAGATGCGTCTGAAGGTTCCGGTCGCCAAGGCCGTGAGCATCGGCATGCGCAAGCTCTCCGAGACCGATTTCGTCGAGCGTGCCCTCAAGGTCGTTCAGGGCAAGGCTCGCGTGAAGCGGACCATGTGGTCGCGTCGTGCGCAGGAATACGATGCCAAGATCAATTCCGGCGACCTGATCGCGATTGCCGAAGTCGTTCGCGACCTCTACCGCGCCGAAAACCAGCCGGAACAGTCCTACTCCGAGCGCCAGCTCTATGAAGCAGCCCTCGACCGCATGGCCCGCGAAATCGCAGCCGTCAACAAGATGTCGGAAACCGAAGCGGTTCGCCTCGTCGAGACCCACCTGAACAAGGGTCCGAAGCGCGGCAAGACCGTCGAGGAAGACGACAGCCAGGACGAAGCTGCCTGATCAAGGCCGCGACGGCATCGACACAGGCATCCACAAAAAGCCCGGGCTCACACCCGGGTTTTTTTGTGCGCGCTGATAATCTGATTGCCGGAAATGCTCAGCCAGCTTCCGCCTCGAGCCAGGGCCGGGCCGGCGGCCGTCGAGATGCGCTCGAGAATTTCTGATCATTAACAGATACTTATCGGGCGGCATGTCGCCAACGGCAGGGCCCGCGCACCTAACGCGACAGGCAAAAAAGAAAAGACGCGTCGGCGCGCAAAATTTTCAAGGGCGACCGGAACTTTTTTCAAGATGCGGCGTTTTCCAGACGCCGACGGACATGGCTCCGCACGGCGGCAGCCGGTCCATGAAACCCCTCATCGTGCCCCGCCTGTTTTTCATGTGTGAGTGGAGAGATAGAAACACCCGGATTCAAGTCAAGTCGGCCAGTTGTGTCTGTGACTTCAATCCTGATGGCTCCTTCCTTCTGCTGGATGCTGGTCGAACTCGTGACGCGCCAAGCGCGATCTGACGGAGCTTTCCGATGAAGAACCCGAGTGCTGAAAGACGCCTGATCAAGATTGCAATGGCTGCCCCCTATCTGGAGCGCCAGGAGGAACAGGACCTCGCCATTGCCTGGCGGGAGAACGACGACCAGGAAGCACGCAACCGCATCGCCATGGCCCATATGCGCCTCGTCGTGTCCATGGCCACCAAATTCCGCCACTTCGGCCTGCCCATGGGTGACCTCGTGCAGGAAGGCTATGTGGGCCTGCTAGAAGCGGCCGCCCGTTTCGAGCCCGGCCGTGAGGTCCGCTTTTCCACCTACGCGACCTGGTGGATCCGCGCTTCCATGCAGGATTACGTCCTGCGCAACTGGTCGATCGTCCGTGGCGGCACCAGTTCCGCCCAGAAGGCGCTCTTTTTCAACCTCCGCCGTCTGCGCGCCCGCCTCGCCCAGGGTGACCAGCAGCTGACCGCGCAGGCCATGCACGAGCAGATTGCCACGGCACTCGGCGTCAGCGTGCGCGACGTGCAGACCATGGATGCCCGTCTTTCCGGCAGCGACACGTCGCTTCAGGCGCCCGTTTCATCCGGTGAGCCCGATGGTGCAGAGCGCATGGACTTCCTCGCCAGCGACGAGCCCCTGCCGGACGAGCAGGTCGGCGATCTCATCGATGGCGAGCGTCGCCGCGAATGGCTGAAGGATGCGCTGACGGCACTCAACGAACGCGAAATGAAGATCATCAAGGCGCGTCGCCTCTCGGAGATGGGCGCGACGCTTGAAGAGCTCGGCGCCGACCTCGGCATTTCCAAGGAGCGCGTCCGCCAGATCGAGACCCGCGCGCTCGAAAAGCTGCGCAGCGCCCTCGTCGCCCGTGCGCCGGTGCTTGCCACCGGCATGGCCTGAGCACTGCTGCAACGTTCGATGAAGGGCTGGCGCGGATCTCCACGCCGGCCTTTTTTCGTAGACCTTGTCGTGCTTATCCGCGCGAAAAGACGTAGTCGGTTTCCTGTCGTAGCACCTCGCCCGGCCGCAGCACCGCATTCGGGAAACCGGCATGGTTGATGGCATCCGGCCAGACCTGCGTCTCCAGGCAGAAGCCCGAGAACGGCCCGTAGATGCGGCCATCCAGCCCCGCCACGGGCATCGGCGCGATCATCACACCGGAATAGAACTGCACGCCCGGCTCCGTCGTTCTGACCTCAAGCGAAATGCCGGAATGCGCGCTTGCGACGCGCGCCACGCTGCGCAGGCCCGTGCGCTCCGACGACAGGCAGAAATTATGATCGTAGGCGATCTTTTCGCCGCTCTTCTGCACATGCATCGGCGTCGGCTGGCGCAGGTCGAAGACGGTGCCATCCACCGGGCGGATTTCACCCGTCGGGATCAGGCGGGAGTCGACCGGAAGATAATGATCGGCTGCGATGGAAATCACATGGTCCAGGGCATCGTCGCGACCATCGAGGTTGAAATAGCTGTGCTGGCAGATGTTGCAGAGTGTTGCCGCATCGGTCGTTGATTCATAGATCACGTTCAGCCGCCCACTATGCGAAAGGCTGTAGCGCACCGTCACGCGGCACGTGCCGGGATAGCCGGCGCGGCCCGCCGGATCGGTGATCCTAAGGACCACGAAGTCCGCGCCGAGATCGACGATCTCCCAGTTGCGCACCGCCAGCCCGTCGCTGCCGCCATGCAGGTGGGTGACGCCTCGCTCATTGCGCTCCAGCTGGTGCGGCACACCGTCAATCGTGAAGCGGCCGTCGCCGATGCGGTTGGAGCAGCGGCCGGGCGTCGCGCCGAAATAGGGCGAGTGGTCGAGATAAGGCTGAAGCGTCTCGAAACCGAGGACGAGTGCCGGTTGATGTCCTTCGAGCCGGAGATCCTGTATGACCGCGCCATAGGTCAACACCTTCGCCGTCAGTCCGCCGCCGGACAGCGTCACCCGTTCCACCACTTCACCCGTCGGCAAAACGCCGAAATGCTCGCGCACCATGCAATCCTCCCCGCTTAGCCCGCTCCTCACGGCAGGCGCGGCGAAACTGCTGCAATTTCCACGCCGCCGCAACTCATAAATCATACAATTGAAGATCAGCGCAGCAGGGCCCGCATCGCGTCCGTCAGGCCCGAGAGTGTCAGCGGAAACATCCGCCCGCCCATGAGCCGCTGCACCAGCCCGATCGAGGCCGTATAGCCCCAGTAATCCGCCTTGACCGGGTTGAGCCAGACATGGCCGGGAAACTGCGCGGCCAGCCGCTCCAGCCACACCGCACCCGCTTCGCTGTTCCAGTGCTCCACGGAGCCGCCGGCATGGGTCAGTTCGTAGGGGCTCATCGCGGCATCGCCGACAAAGCAGAGCTTGTAGCCGGACCCGTAGGTGCGCAGCACCTCTTCTGTCGGAATCCGATCGACGTGCCGGCGGCTGTTGGTCTTCCACACGCCTTCATAGACGCAGTTGTGGAAATAGAAGTGCTCCAGATGCCGGAACTCCGAGCGCGCCGCCGAAAACAGCATCTCCACATCCCGCACATGCCCGTCCATGGATCCGCCGACATCCAGAAACATCAGCATGCGCACCGCATTGCGCCGCTCCGGCCGCGTCACGACATCGATATAACCCTGCTCGGCGGTGGCACGGATCGTTGCCGGCAGATCCAGCTCATCCGCCGCCCCCTCGCGCACGAAGCGCCGGAGACGCCGCAGCGCCACCTTGATGTTGCGCGTGCCGAACTCGACCTCGTCGTCATAGTCGCGGAAATCGCGCCGGTCCCACACCTTGACCGCCCGCCGATGGCGTGATTCCGGCTGCCCGATCCGCACGCCCTCGGGATTGTAGCCATAGGCGCCGAAGGGCGACGTTCCGGCCGTGCCGATCCACTTCGACCCGCCCTGATGGCGCTCCTGCTGCTCTGCCAGCCGCTGGCGCAGCGTTTCCATCAAGGCATCGAAGCCGCCAAGGCTCTCGATGAGTGCCTTCTCCTCCTCCGTCAGGTGCCGCTCGGCGAGCTTGCGAAGCCACTCCTCCGGCAATGGCCGCGGCCCTTCGCCCTCTGCACCGGACACGCGCTCAAGCCCCCGGAAACACTGCGCAAACACCCGGTCGAAACGGTCGATATGCCGCTCGTCCTTGATAAGCGCCGCCCGCGCCAGGAAGTAGAAGGCCTCGACGTCGAAGTCGGCAAGCCCCGCCTGCATGCCTTCCAGCAGCGCCAGCAACTCGCGCAGCGTCACCGGCACCCGCTCTGCCCGAAGCATCAGGAAGAACGGGATGAGCATCGGCGGCGCCTCCTCAATCGGATCTCAGCCCTTCCCGATCGCGTCCAGATCGTAGGGCGTCGTCTGGTACATCTCGTTGATCCAGTTGCCGAACAGGAGATGCGCATGGCTGCGCCAGCGGTTCTGCGGCGGGATCGACGGGTCGTTATGGGGGAAATAGTTCTTCGGCAGGCGGATGGGAACACCCGCATTCACGTCGCGGAAATATTCGTCCGCCAGCGAGGTGGAATCATATTCGACGTGGTTGAACACGTAGAGCCGCTTGCCGCCCTTCTCCTCCACATAGCAGACACCCGTCTCGTCAGACTCCATAAGGATGTCGAGATCGGCGACTTTGGCGATATCGGCTGCCCGCACCTCCGTCCAGCGTGACACCGGGATCTGGAAGTCATCGGAAAAGCCGTTGAGGAAGACCGAGGACGGCTTGCGATTATGGTGGCGGAACACCCCGAAGGCCTTTTCCTTCAGCGTGTATTTCGGCACCTTGTGGAAGTGATAGATCGCCGCCATGGCGCCCCAGCAGATGTTGAGCGTCGAATGGACGTTCGTCTCCGTCCAGTCGAAGATCTGCTTCATCTCGTCCCAGTAGGTCACGTCCTCGTAATCGAGCGTTTCCACCGGCGCACCGGTGATGATGAAACCGTCGAACTTGCGGTGCCGGATCTCCTCCCACGTGTCGTAGAAGGCCAGCAGATGCTCTTCCGACGTATTCTTGGCGCGGTGGCCGCCGACGCGGATCAGCGAGAACTCGACCTGCAGCGGCGAGGCGCCGACGAGGCGCGCCATCTGGATCTCGGTCTTGATCTTGTTCGGCATGAGATTGAGCAGGCCGATCTGCAGCGGGCGGATATCCTGCCGGATAGCCACGGTTTCCGTCATCACCCGCACGCCCTCGGAAACGAGGGTCTGGAAGGCGGGCAGTGCATCGGGGATCTTGATCGGCATGGGGCTCACTTCGACAAACGAAAGCCGGCTGCATCAAATCGCCATCGGCCCACGGAAGTCCTGCTCCCCGCGGCCCTTTAGCAACTTGTTTAACGTGGCTGCAAGCCGGCCGGCAAATCACCACGAGCGCCTGTCATACGCTCTGTCGCGGCCGGAATCAATGTGAACGCGGCGGTCAGCTATCCCGCCGGCTCATGAAAGCGAGGCGTTCGAAGAGATGGACATCCTGCTCGTTCTTCAACAGGGCGCCATGCAGCTTTGGCAGCATGGTCTTGGGGTCGGCACGCAGATCGGCCGGATCGACATCGTCGGCAACAAGAAGCCGGATCCAGTCGAGCGCCTCCGACGTCGAGGGCTTCTTCTTGAGCCCCTGCACGTTGCGGATATCGAAGAACGTCGTCAGCGCGGCCGACAGGAGCGTACGGCGGATGCCGGGGAAATGCACCTCCACGATCCGCGCCAGCGTTTCCGCATCGGGAAACCGGATGAAGTGGAAAAAGCAGCGACGCAGAAAGGCGTCCGGCAGTTCCTTTTCATTGTTCGAGGTGATGATGACGATCGGCCGGTGTTTGGCGCGGATCGTCTCGCCGGTCTCGTAGACATGGAACTCCATGCGGTCGAGTTCCTGCAAGAGATCGTTGGGAAATTCGATATCGGCCTTGTCGATCTCGTCGATCAGGAGCACCGCGCGGCGATCGGTCTCGAAGGCCTGCCAGAGCTTGCCGCGGCGGATGTAGTGGGCGATGTCGTTGACACGTGCGTCGCCCAGCTGGCTGTCGCGCAGGCGGGACACGGCATCGTAATCATAGAGGCCCTGCTGCGCCTTGGTGGTAGATTTCACGCTCCATTCGATGAAGGGCGCGCCAAGCTCTGCCGCCACCTGCCGGGCGAGTTCAGTCTTGCCGGTACCGGGCTCACCCTTGACCAGAAGCGGACGTTCAAGCCTGATCGCGGCATTGACGGCAACCAGCAGGTCTTTCTCCGCGATATAGGCGTCTGTTCCGGAAAACGGCATGGAGCACTCCCGCAATGACTGGCGGCGGATTATTCGGCGATGATCTTCACCCGGTCGCCCGGCTTGACGGTTGAGGTCAGCGTCATCGCATTGATGAGGCGGAAGAGATCGAGCTTCCGGTCCGTGCCCATCATGCGCCCGGCGAGCGTTGCGATCGTATCGCCCGGCCCTGCCGTGAGCACGCGAACCCTGAGCGGCTTGACGGACGCGGCCTCCGCCGGCGTCATCTGCCGGAAGGAAAGACGGAGCGCCTCCGCCGTTGGCTGCAAGGCAGGCGATCCCTTCGGCACGGCGGTGAGGAAGCGGTAGATGCGCTGCCCCAGCCGCACCACGGTCACGTCGAAGTCCCAGCGGTCGGCGCTGGCGCGTGCCGTCGCCGCTTCGAGGCCGTTGACGCGGATGGGACGGATCGTCTCCGGCTGAAGTCCCGTCACCCACCCGCTGGCAATGTAGGCCGCAAGCGACTGGCCCTGCGTATCCGGGACGCCATCGAAGCGGATGGCCACATCGTTCGGCCCGGTCGCGAGAACGGCTTCCGCCTTGTTGTCGATGCGGAAGCCTTCCGGTACGTCGAAGCGAATGCCGAGGCGCGAATGCAGGAAAGTCTGGCCGCGCACATAGCCCTCTTCGGGGCTGTCGCCGTAGAGCAGGCCGTCGATGCCGTCGAGATAGTAGTCACGGCCGCGATCGCCCACCTGCCCCTCCTGCCCGAAGGCGCGCGCATGGCGACGCGCCAGTTCCACGCGCTGCGGCGCATTCGGATGGCTGGAGAGGAAGTCGAGGCTCTGGTCCGATTCAGGGTCAACCGCCGTGAAGCGGCTGTAGGCGGCCATGGAATCAAGGAAGCGTGCCGCTGCGTACGGGTCGTAGCCCGCTTCGCCCAGCATGCGCACGCCGATCACGTCGGCCTGAAGCTCTTGCTGGCGCGAGAACGCCGCCAGGCGCAGTTTGCCACGGGCCAGGGCCTGCTTGCCCGCAAGATCGCTCGACAGCACCTCGGAAACGACGCGGCTCGCAATCATTTCGGCCTCTTCGCGCTGCTGGCGTTCAATGCCGTGATTGGCGGTGACGTGTCCCATCTCGTGCGAGAGGACCGCAGCGACTTCCGATGCATCATTTGCCAGCGCCAGAAGACCACGGGTCACGTAGAGATAGCCGCCCGGCAGGGCGAAGGCGTTGATGGCCGGAGAATTGAGAATGGTGATCCGGTAGGATTGCAGCGGATTTTCCGAGACCGCCGTCAGCGCGCCGGCAATACGCGCGACCAGACGCTCGGTTTTGGCATCCTTGTACTCACCGCCATAGCTCGCAACGATGCGCGGATGCTCACGGGCGCCAAGCGCGGCGCGCGGGTCGTTCTTCTGCACTTCCTCAACGATCTGTGGATTAGACGACGGCTGAACGCTCGGCTCGTAGGACTGCTCGAGGATCGACTGGCAGCCGGACAGGACTGTCGCCGTCGACAGCGCAAGCGCCAGCCCGGTGCGTCGCCATCCTGCGGCCGCTCCGTTCCGTTTCGATCCCTCAACCCCGAGCCGACCCTTTTCCATCCGTCAATCCGACCGACCGCATGCCGCGGTCATCCATCACGTCAGCGGCGCCAACCGCATCAAGGGCAGGCAACACGCCACCCTAGATAGGGCGAAAACCCCGATGCGCCAATGATTTCGGTCTATACGATTTCGCGGGCCGTTTTCTAGCAGTTTGCCAAACTTATCGATTGGCGTGGTTTTGTCGCAACGCCCGCAAAGTGCGTATGCCCGAGCCTCAGACCGCCTCCCATGCCGGCACGGTCAAATTGTGGCCAAGACCCCGGCTCGTTCAGCGCACGAGGTCGAGGGGGTGGCCGGTCCGTCAAAAGTTGTTTACGGTAAGTGACGCCCGATGATCGCGCGATTCGATCCGGTCCGTTTCTCGTCCCACCGCCGATCGTTCGCCGGGCCTCCACCCGGATATTGCCGTCCGGCCTGATTGAGCATGGGAGACGATAGATGGACTTGACCCTCGAAAGCCGTATCCGCGACCGCGCCTACGCGATCTGGGAGGCCGAAGGCCACCCGCACGGCGAAGACCTGCGCCACTGGGAGATGGCTCGCCGCGAACTCGTTTCGGCAGAACCGGCGCCGAAGGCCGCCCGCAGCGGGACCAGAAAAGCATCGGCCACGCAGAAGGAAAAACCCGTCACCGCGCCGTCCAAGTCCGCCGCGACAAAGGCAACGGGCGCGGCAAGCGCGAAGGTGAAGCCTTCCGAAGCGGGTTCGACCAAGCCCGCGGCGACCGGTCGGGCGAAAGCCAGAAAGCCCGTTGAGGCTTAAGTCGCCCCGAAACGCGGGCGGGATGGAACGATCCGGCCCGCCATCTGTTCTTGTTTTCGGCATAAACCGAAAGGGAAGAGCAGCATGATCCTTCGACGCAAACCCGTGCGCGGCAAACGCCTGGCAATGGCGAGGGCATCGCGTACCCACGCAACCGATCTTCGCGCTCCGCGCAATGATACCGTCACGGCAGTGTCGGCTCCCCATCAGGTCGACCTCCACCATCCGCACAACATTGGCGGACGCCTGGCAGTACCGGCGATGATCAACGGCATGAGCCTGATGCACGGGCGCTTCTAAACGTCAGCGCCGGGAATATCGGCATGAAAAGACGCGCTCCGGTTGGCCCGGAGCGCGTCTTCGGTCTCGTGCATAGGATCAGTTCGAGGGACGGCGATGGTCCACGCCGACAGCGCCGGAGGTGGCGGCAACGGGGTCGCTTGCAGGAAACGTGTCTTTCAGCGCCTTGTCGAGATCGGCATTCTCGTTGCTGGTCGCTTGCCGGCGCTGCTCGGCCTCAAGGCTCTCGCGCGGTGAGCCGCCCTTGGCGTCATGGTCGTTTGCGGCCTGCGGCGCGCTACTCATGCGAACAAGAAGGCTGGTGGCATCGCGGATTGCATCGTCGTCATTGTCAGCGCGCCGGGAAAGCCGCACGGAAACGACCTCCCGATCTTCACCGACGAACTCGACGATCTGCTGATCGCCCTCGGAAAGGATACGGATATCCTTGGCTGCCATGGGTCTGCTCCTCATGTGTTCGGGTCAAATCTCGCAACCAAATGCGCCTTGGGGACCATTGGTTCCGCGTCGGGCGTGTGAAACCTGTCGCTTCAATGATGCGCGGGCTTCTTGCGCCCGGAGCCGGATTTCTTGCCGCCGCCATCCTGCTTGTTGACCGTCGCCCAGGCGCGGGCTTCCGCCTCGTCCTTGGAGACGCCGCGGTCCTCGTAGCTTTCGGCGATGTGGCTGGCCTTGCGCTTCTGCTTGTCGGTGTAGGCGGATTTGTCGCCCTGGGGCATGGTACTCTCCTCTTGGCCTGGGGGTTTCCACCCGAACGGCAGGAGCGCCGCGGAAGTTCCCGCCAAACAGCCACAGACGTCAGCGCAGGGATCGCACCGCCCGTACACGGCCAGCCTCGATCTCCACCGCGGCATCACACAGCCGCGCCACATCGTCCGGCTGGTGGGTTACGAGCAGCACGGTCACGCCCGTCTCGCGCTTCAGCCCGACGATGAGGTCGCCCATCTCCGCCCGCCGGACAGGGTCGAGCGCGGCGAAAGGTTCGTCCAGCAGCAGGATCGGCCGACGCCTGACCAGCGCGCGCGCCAGCGCCACCCGCTGCCGCTCCCCGCCGGACAGTGTCGGCGGCCGGCGCCGTTCGAAACCGGCGAGCCCCACCTTCGCCAAGGCCTCGCTGACGGCTGCGCGGCCTGCCGCATCCAGCCTCAGCGCGGGATCGATCCCGAGCCCGACATTGGTCGCGACATCGAGATGCGCGAAGAGATTGTTGTCCTGGAAGATGACGGACACAGGCCGCGCGGAGGGCCCGAGCGCCGTCATGTCCGTTCCGAGAATACGGATTGCGCCGCTGTCCGGCATCTCGAAGCCGGCAATCAGGTTGAGCAGCGTCGATTTTCCCGAGCCGGAGGGACCGACAATGCCGGTGATGCGGCCTGCGGTGAAGCCGATGTCGAAATCCATGGTGACCGCGCCAAAGCGCAGTTGCACCGCCTCCAGCCGGATTGCTTCCTCCGCCATGCTTATCCTCCAGCCTCCTGATCTGCCTGACGCGGACTGCCGGCGATGGTCAGAAGAAGGCAGATGATCGCGAGAAACAGCGCCAGCCCCGCCGCATCCGCACTGCGATAGGCGCCCATCCGGCTGAAGAGCAGCCAGGGCAGCGTTACGAAATCCTGGGAGCCGAACAGCGCCACGGCACCGAGATCCCCCAGAGACAGCGCCATGGCAAAGGAAAGGGCCGCCGCCAGCGGCCGCGCCAGAACCGGCAGGACGACAAGCCTGAGCGCGGAAACGCCGCCCATGCCGAGCGAGGCGACCAGCCGTGCGGTGCGTGCCTGATAGGCGGCAAGCGCCGGCTCCAGCACGCGGCAGACGAAGGGCAGCGCCATCAGCGCATTGACGACGATGACGACCGGCCCCGCAAACTGCTGAACGTCGCCAAAGCCACGCAGCAGAAGAAACCAGCCCGCCCCCAGAACGACCGGCGGCACCAGCAACGCCACCGACGGCGCATCCCGGAGCACGCCGGCCAGCACGGCCAGCGGCACTGGGGCCCGCCGCCCCGCCGCAATCGCCTGCCGCGCCCGCAGCATCGGCACCGCGATCGCCAGCGACAGCAGCGCCGCCGAGGCCGCAATCAAGAGGCTGGTGACCAGCGCCTGATGCACCAGCGGATCCCGCACGAGCCGGCCGAGATCGGATGCAAGGCCGGAGGCAACGACCGCCAACAGCGGCGCCGCCACGAACCCGACCGCCAGCGCGATCACCACCCCGTCGCCGGCCTTCGATGCGGCCGTCCTCCCGTCGAAGCGCCGCACCCGTCCGCCGGCGGTCGCGCCGCTCTCCGCGATCGGGCCGATCAGCCGCAGCGCCGCCAGAACCATGAGCGTGAACAGGATCTGCAGCGCCGACATCAGCATCGCCCGGCGCGGATCGAAATCGAAGCGCAGCGCCTGATAGATCGCCACCTCCAGCGTGGATGCCCCCGGCCCGCCGCCGAGCGTCAGCACCAGTGTGAAACTCGTGGCGCAAAGGATGAAGATCAGCCCCGCCGCCCCCGGCAGCACGCTGCGGATCGCCGGCCACTCCACGAAACGGAAGAGGCTTGCGGGCCCCATGCCGAGATTGGCGGCCAGACGCCAGCTTTCCGCCGGCAGGCGCTCCAGTTCGGCGAGCATCAGCCGTGTCGCGAGCGGCAGGTTGAAGAAAACATGGGCGATCAGGATGCCCGTCAGGCCATAGATGCTGAAGGGCTGCGCCAGCCCCAGCAAACCGAGGCCGGCATTGACGAGACCCTGCCGCCCCCAGATTTCGAGAATGCCGAGGGCCGCCACCAGCGCCGGCAGCCCGAGCGGCAGCGCCATCAGCCGCACGATCCAGATCCGCCCCGGAAAGGCGCCGCGCCGCGCAAGCGCGCGTGCGACGGGGATGGCGAGCAGCACGGACAGGATCGTGGAAAGGCTTGCCTGCACCAGCGTGAAGCGGGCGACGCCAAGCACATAGGCATCGAAGCCTTGACCATCCGCCCCGCTCGACGGCGGGGCGGCCTGCCACAAAGCGATGGCCGCCGCTGAGACGAAGGCAAGGAGCACGGCCAGTCCCGCCGCGCCCCCGCCGATGATGCGCCGTCGATCCGCCGGTGCGAACACGTCAGCCTCAGTTCACGCTCATCGCGGCCAACCACTCGTCGATCCACGCCTTGCGGTTGGCGGCAACCTCTTCCGGCGACATCAGGAAGGTCTTTTCCGGCCGGACCAGCTTGCCGAAGGCCTCCGGCAGCGGTTCGCTGGTCTTGCCGACCGGCATCATCCAGTTGGTGGTGGGAATGATGGTCTGGAATTCCGGCCCAGTCATGAAGGACAGGAACTGACGGGCAAGGGCCGGATCATGCGCGGCCTTCGTCACGCCCGCCACCTCGATCTGGATATAATGCCCCTCGGAGAAGGAAGCGGCCTGGTAGCGCTCCGTGTTCTCGGCCACCATGTGATAGGCCGGCGAGGTCGTGTAGGAAAACACCATCGGCGCCTCGCCCTTGGTGAAGAGCCCGTAGGCCTCCGACCAGCCGGGCGTCACCGTTAGCACACGCCCCTTGAGCTTGGCCCAGGCCTCGCCCGCCTTGTCGCCATAGACCGACTTCATCCAGAGAACGAGGCCGAGCCCCGGCGTAGAGGTGCGGGGATCCTCGATCACGATCTTCTGCGACGGATCCCCCTCGACCAGCTCTTTCAGGCTCTTCGGCGGCGTCTTCAGCGTCTCGGTGTCATAAACGACGGCGAAGTGGCCATAGTCATAGGGTACGAAGACATCGTCCTTGAAATCGCCGGGCACGGTGACGGCCGACGTATCGGTCTCATGCGGCGCGAACAGGCCGGTAGCCTTGGCCTCGGCAACGAGGTTGGTGTCGAGCCCGAGCACCACGTCGGCCTTGCCAGCAGCACCTTCGAGCTTGAGGCGCGTCAGAAGCTCCACGCCATCGGCCACCGCGACATAGTTCACCTTGCAGGCGCAGGTCTTTTCGAAGGCCTCCGCCACCTTGGCGCCCGGCCCCCACTCGCTGGTGAAGCTCTCATAGGTGTAGACCGTCAGCACCCTGTCTTCGGCAACGGCCGGCGAAAGACCGGCGGCCAGCGCCGCGACAAGGCTTGCAAAACCACAGGACAGAATCGATTTCATGCGCATCCGCGCCTCCTCTTGATCGTATTGAACGGGAATAGGGCGCTGGATGTGCCGTCTAATCCCTCCGCCGGTGCTAACCGGATCAGGTTCTTCGGGTTGGCGTTCTCAGCCTCTCAGCCGTCCTTCTCGATGATGAGAAGGTTTCGGCACCCCGTTAGAGCGCCGAGACGGTACTTGGCCGGCGAACGGCTTTCAAGGGAAATATGACAGGCATGGCCCTGTCGATTTCTTGGCAGGAAGGCGTTCAGTTTTGCCGGCGACTGCGTTAAGGGCTTCTCCCATGGATCATCTGGACCAAACGGCTTTCGCCATCCTCATGGGCGGTACGCTGACGCCGACCGGGCGCCTGACCGCCATGGTCGCCGGCCGCAGGACGATCGCGGCCGACGGCGGCATGCGTCACGCCGCCGCCCTCGGCCTGACGCCCGAACTGTGGGTCGGCGATTTCGACTCCACGCCCGCCGATCTGCTGGCCGCCTTTCCGGATGTGCCGCGCATGCCCTATCCGGCCGCCAAGAACGAGACGGATGGCGAGATCGCCATTGCCGAAGCGCTGTCGCGCGGCGCCCGCTCCATCGTCATGCCCGGCGCGCTCGGCGGCGAGCGCAGCGACCACGCCTTCATGCACCTGCTCTTGGCCGTCCGCCTCGCCGAGCAGGGCCTCGACATCACCATGACCTCCGGCGAGGAAGAGGCCTATCCGATCCTCACGGGCCGGACCTCGATCGATCTGCCGGAGGGTGCGCTGTTCTCCATCCTCGGACTGACCGCGCTCGACGGCCTCTCCATTGCCGGCGCGCGCTACCCGCTGGACGATTTCCACCTGCCCTTCGGCTCGTCGCGCACCATTTCCAACGTCGCCGAAGGCACGGTGACGATCACCCTTCATGCCGGCCGGGCCGTTCTGCTCGCCCGCCCGCAAGACTTTTCCGGAGCCTGATCCGTGGCACCTCCCATTCTGAAACTCGACGACATTTTCCTGAGCTTCGGCGGCGCGCCGCTTCTGGCCGGCGCCGGCCTGCAGGTGGAGCCCGGCGACCGCATCTGCCTCGTCGGCCGCAACGGCTCGGGCAAGTCCACCCTGATGAAGATCGCCGCCGGCATGGTCGAGGCGCAATCGGGCGAAGTCTTCCGCCACCCGGCCTCCACCATCCGCTACCTGCATCAGGCGCCTGATTTCGACGGTTTCGAGACGGTGGCAGCCTATGCCGAGTCCGGCCTCGGGCCGGGCGACGATCCCTACCAGGTCACCTATCTGCTCGAGCATCTCGGCCTCACCGGCCAGGAAAATCCGGCCGACCTCTCCGGCGGTGAAGCCCGCCGCGCGGCCCTTGCCCGCGTCATGGCGCCGGAACCGGATATCCTGCTGCTCGACGAGCCGACCAACCATCTCGACCTGCCGACCATCGAATGGCTGGAAGGCGAACTGGTGAAGAGCCGCTCCGCCCTCGTCGTCATTTCCCACGACCGCCGCTTCCTCGAAAAAGTCTCCACCGCCACCGTCTGGCTCGACCGCGGCACAGCCCGCCGGCTCGACCGCGGCTTTGCCCATTTCGAAGCCTGGCGCGACGAGGTGCTGGAGGCCGAGGAACTCGAACAACACAAGCTCGGCAAGGCCATCGAGCGCGAGGAACATTGGCTGCGCTACGGCGTCACCGCACGACGCAAGCGCAACATGCGCCGTCTCGGCGAACTTCAGGACATGCGCGGGCGCTACCGCGGCCACAAGGGCCCGCAGGGCAGCGTGCAGGCCACCGTCTCCGACGCGCAGGAATCCGGCAAGCTGGTGATCGAGGCGGAAAAGATCACCAAGACCTATGGCGATCGCCCCATCGTGCAGCCCTTCTCCATGCGCGTGCATCGCGGCGACCGCATCGGCCTCGTCGGCCCGAACGGCGCGGGCAAGACGACGCTTCTGAAGATGCTGACGGGACAGCTGGAGCCGGACACCGGCACGATCAAGCTCGGCACCAATCTGGAGATCGCCACCCTCGACCAGCGCCGCGAAAACCTCGATCTGGACGACTCGCTCGCCAACTACCTCACCGACGGGCGCGGCGAGAACCTGATCGTCAACGGCGTGCAGCGCCACGTGACCGGCTACATGAAGGAATTCCTCTTCCAGCCGGAGCAGGCCCGCACACCGATCCGCAGCCTGTCGGGCGGCGAGCGCGCCCGCCTGATGCTCGCCCGCATCCTGGCCCGGCCGACCAACCTCCTGATCCTCGACGAGCCCACCAACGACCTCGATATCGAGACTCTGGACCTGCTGCAGGAAATCGTCGCAGGCTTTGCCGGCACCGTCATCCTCGTCTCGCACGACCGCGACTTCCTCGACCGCACCGTGACCTCGACCATCGCACCGGCCCAGCCGGACGCGCCGGATGGCCGCTGGATCGAATATGCCGGCGGCTATTCCGACATGCTCGCCCAGCGCAAGGGCGCGGAGGAAGAGCGCCGCCGCGAGCAGAAGGCCGAAAAGGCGAAGGCCGCGGACACAGCACCGGCGCCGGAAGCCAGCAAGGCCAAGGGCAAGCTCTCCTTCAAGCAGAAGTTCGCGCTGGAAAACCTGCCGGGCCAGATGGAAAAGGCGCAGGCCGAAATGGCAAAGCGCGAGGAGAAGATGGCCGACCCGAACCTCTTCACGCGCGACCCCAACGCCTTCGCCAAGCTTGCGGCCGAACTCGAAAAGCTGCGCGCCGATCTGCAGCGCATGGAAGACGAGTGGCTGGAGCTGGAAATGCTGCGCGAGGAACTGGGCGGCTGATACGGCACGGCGCGCAAAGAGCGATTGCTGCCATCTGTCAAAACCCGGCGCCGATCCTAGTTGAATGCAGGACATCTCGCCCGATGCCGTGTCAGCGTGGCACAGGCGCGGGAAAGCCGTGGGGCATCGTGATTTGCAGAGCTAAAGGACTACGATGTTGGCGCTACTCGAACATGCAGGGCACGATCCATAGGTCCTGCCGCGCAGCCCCCTCATCCGCCTGCCGGCACCTTCTCCCCGTTGGGGAGAAGAGACGTCGGGCACGCTTTGGCGCCTTGCCAAGTGGCGCAGAACGCTATCGAAGGACGCATCTCCATGCACCCGTTTGGCTTGGAAGCCATCGGCTTGGTCTCTTCTCCCCAACGGGGAGAAGGTGCCGGCAGGCGGATGAGGGGGACCATGCCGACCCGTTCGTCACACCCCGCCCCACACCGGGGCAAGGACCACAAAACCCCCGGACGTCTCAGTCAGGACGAGGCGACCTGATCCAACGATCGTTCATGATGGCGCAACGGAAACGGCCACCGACGGCCGTCGGCCGACATGCGCCGGGAGCAGACCCATGTCCCTGATGAGCACGCGCCGCACCAGCCTGATCGGCGCCATGCTGGCCACCCTCGGCCCCATCTCCATGTCGCTCTACACGCCCGCCATGCCGACGCTGGTCACAGCCTTCGGCACGACGGAATCGGCGATCAAGCTCACCCTTTCGGCCTATTTTGCCGGCTTCTCGATTGCCCAGCTTGCCGCCGGGCCGCTCTCGGACGCCTATGGCCGGCGCAAGGCAACGATCGGCTTCCTCATCGTCTACCTCGTCGGCAGCCTGATGGCGGCGCTCGCACCGACGGTCGATCTCCTGATTCTCGGCCGCCTGATCCAGGGTATCGGCGCGGCTGTCGGCATCACGGTCGCCCGTGCCATCGTGCGTGACCAGTATACCGGCGACGAGGGTGCCGGCATCATGAACCTCATCGGCATCATGCTCGCCGTCGGTCCGGCGCTCGGCCCCAGCCTTGGCGCCATCGCGCTCGCCGCCTTCGGCTGGCCGTCCGTCTTCGCCCTCATGGTCGCCTTCGGCCTGGTGTCGCTTGCCGTGACCCTGCTGTCGCTACGCGAAACGACCATTCCCAATCCGGGGCTTACGAGGCCGGGCGGCGTCATCCGCGCCTACGGGGCGCTGATCATCGACAGCCGCTTCCTGACGCGGGCGCTGATCATGGCGGGCTCGGTGGGCGCGCTCTATGCCTGGGCCACCATGCTGCCCTTCCTGCTCATCAACGAAGCCGGCCTCACGCCGTCGCAGTTCGGCGCGAGCATGCTGATGCAATCCGGCTCCTATTTTCTCGGCTCGCTGGCGCTCCGCCAGTTCATGCGCCACCACACGGGCGCGGCTGCGGTCGCCATCGGCCTGGCCTTCATTGCAATCGGCGCGCTCGGCATGGTCGCGACAGGTCATGGCCTGCTGCCGGTCGGCTTCCTCACCGTCATGGCCCCCGTCGCCGTCTACGCCTTCGGCATCGCCTTCGTCTCCCCGCAGGTCACGACCGATGCCATGCAGCCCTTCCCCGCCTTTGCCGGCTCCTCCTCCGCCCTCCTCGGCTTCATCCAGATGGGCGCAGGCTTCGCCGGCGGCCTCACCGCCGCCGCCATCGGCGAGCCCCTGCGCGCCTTCGGCATCGTCGCACCGGTTCTCGCGGTCATCGCGATCGGCGCGTGGGTCTGGCAGGGGAAATGCAGACGGAAAGCTAAGTAGCGAACGTCTAATGCCCTTAATGATGCGGACATCTCGATAAGGAAAGTCGATTGACGTTTTTCTATGTTGATGCCATTTAAGATAAGTTGATATCTCTTAGTCGGCGTCGATCCGACCAGAAACGCTGAGCGCCATGCTAGAAATCTCGATAGACGATCTCGTCAACCGGATGCGTTTCGACAATCCGTGGTGGGGCGATGGCGTCTTGCCGGCAGATATCGCCGCGCTGCCGGAACGAGATTATTTCGCCTCTTTTCTGACGCTGGTGCAAGAGCGATCGCTCCGCCGCGCCGTCGTTCTGCTCGGACCGCGCCGTGTGGGCAAGACGATCATGATGCATCAGGCAATCAAGCATCTCGTTGCAGCGGAAGCGGATCCGCAGAACCTCCTGTTCATCTCGCTCGACACCCCGCTCTTCTCAGGTGCACCGCTGGAGAAGCTTCTGCGGGTCTACCTCGACAGCTATGGCGGCAAACCGGGTGAGAAGACGATCTTCTTTGACGAGATCCAGTATCTGAGGGATTGGGAAATTCACCTGAAGTCGCTGGTGGACAGCTATCGTGACATCAAATTCGTTGTTTCCGGTTCCGCCGCAGCCGCTCTGGCACGCGGGTCGAAGGAATCCGGCGCCGGCCGCTTCACCGAATTCATGCTGCCACCCCTGACTTTCTCCGAATATCTCCGGCTGACCGACAATCCGCTTGCCGCAGTCGCGGATGAAGCCCTCGCCATGTCCCGTCTGCCAGACTTGAACCACGCCTTCATCGACTACCTGAACTATGGCGGCTATCCCGAGCTCGCCGTCTCACCGCAAGCGCGGCAGAACCCGGCGCGCTATATCGGGCAGGACATCGTTGAAAAGGTTCTCCTGCGCGACCTCCCCAGCCTTTACGGAATTGCTGACGTTCAGGAATTGCAGCACCTTTTCAAGGTACTGGCCTTCAACACGGGACAGGAAGTCTCCTTGGAAGGCCTGTCACAGGCCTCCTCCGTATCGAAGGCGACGCTGAAGCGCTATATCGACTATCTCGAGGCGGCCTTTCTCGTGCGGACTGTCGATCGGATCGACATCAACGCCGAGCGCTTCCAGCGAAACCGCAATTTCAAGGTCTATCTGACAAACCCCAGCCTCCGCACCGCGCTCTTCGGCCCGATTGACGCTGAGGACGATGTCATGGGCGCGATGGCGGAAACGGCAATCTTCGCCCAGTGGTTTCACAGCGAAAGGGCGCACGAGTATCTTTGCTATGTGCGTGACAAGGAAGGCGAGATCGATATCGTCTCGGTTCAGCAGGAAGAGCCGGCGTGGATCGTGGAAATCAAATGGACGGATCGATTCTATGACCGACCCAATGAATTGAAATATCTCTTGAAATTCGCCAAACGGCACAACCTCAATATTCTGCGCGCTTACGAAAATTCCAATGTTCTCGTTACAACGAAAACCAAACGCGGCAGCCTGACGGTGGATGGCGTACCCGTGGATTTCATCCCCACGGCGTTCCATTGTCTGGTGTTGTCGAGAAACACTACGAAGTTTCGACGCTCACTGAATTTGGACGCATCCGTCAAATCACCATGAAAAAGCCCGCCGCGGTGCTGCCGGGCGGGCCTTCGAAATCCGTGCGGACGGGGATCAGCCCTTCAGATTCCGCTTCGCCAGCGTGCGCAGGCGCAGCGCGTTGAGCTTGATGAAGCCGGCGGCGTCCTTCTGGTCGTAGGCGCCCTGGTCATCCTCGAAGGTGACGAGCTGGTCGGAGTAGAGCGACTTGGCGCTTTCGCGGCCGATGACCATGACGTTGCCCTTGTAGAGCTTCAGCGTCACTTCGCCTTCCACATGCTCCTGGCTCTTGTCGATGAGAGCCTGCAGCATTTCGCGCTCCGGCGAGAACCAGAAGCCGTAATAGATGAGCTCGGCATAACGCGGCATCAGCTCGTCCTTGAGGTGGGCGGCACCGCGGTCGAGCGTGATGCTCTCGATGGCGCGGTGGGCGGCCAGCAGGATCGTGCCGCCGGGGGTCTCGTAGACGCCGCGGCTCTTCATGCCGACGAAGCGGTTCTCCACGAGGTCGAGGCGGCCGATGCCGTTGTCGCGGCCATAGGTATTGAGCTCGGCCAGAAGCGAAGCCGGCGAAAGACGCTTGCCGTTGATGGAGACGGCATCACCCTTTTCGAAGCCGACCTTGATGATGGTGGCCTGATCCGGCGCAGCCTCAGGCGAAATGGTGCGCATGTGCACATATTCCGGCGCCTCGACGGAGGGGTCTTCCAGAACCTTGCCCTCGGAAGAGGAGTGCAGCAGGTTCGCATCGACCGAGAACGGCGCTTCGCCCTTCTTGTCCTTGGCGACGGGGATCTGGTGCTGCTCGGCAAAGGCGAGCAGATCGGTGCGGCTCTTGAAGGACCAGTCGCGCCACGGCGCGATGATCTTGATGTCGGGGTTCAGCGCATAGGCCGACAGCTCGAAGCGGACCTGGTCGTTGCCCTTGCCGGTCGCGCCATGGGCGATGGCGTCGGCGCCGGTCTTCTTCGCGATCTCGATCAGGTGCTTGGAGATCAGCGGACGGGCAATCGAGGTGCCGAGCAGATAGACGCCTTCATAGACGGCATTGGCGCGAAACATCGGGAAGACGAAATCGCGCACGAATTCCTCGCGCACGTCCTCGATGAAGATTTCCTTGATGCCGAGCATCTCGGCCTTCTTGCGCGCCGGCTCCAGCTCCTCGCCCTGACCGAGGTCGGCGGTGAAGGTCACGACTTCGGCGCCGAGTTCCGTCTGCAGCCACTTGAGGATGATGGAGGTGTCCAGACCGCCCGAATAGGCGAGAACGACCTTCTTTACGTCTTTGGGAAGTGCCATGTCCGATCCGTTCCTGATCCGGCGGCGTTTGCCGCCTTTTCCTGCGTGAGAGGCCCCGCGTTGCCGCCGAGCCGGAGGACGGCAAGGTCGCCGAACCCCTGAAATGCGGGCACTCTTAGCGAGTTTTCAGCCTTTCGCAAGCCGATCGGCCGTTGATTGAGCGCGGACGCTGGAAGCGGCACCGGTCGCCATTCGCGGTCCGTCATCCGAAATCCGGTGGCGATGCATGTATGGACACGATATAGCCGTGACCTGCCGAACAGGACGCCCCTCCCATGGAATTCATACCCTCGCCCGCAACCCTTCTGGCCTATACGGGCGCTATCCTCCTGCTTGCGCTGACGCCGGGGCCGGATATGACGCTGTGGTTGTCGCGGAGCATGCGGGATGGTCGGGCGGTGGGGCTTGCGACGCTCGCCGGCACCAATCTCGGCATCGCGATCCACACGCTGCTGGTCGCCTTCGGCATTGCGGCGCTGATCGTCGCATCGCCGACAGCCTTCCTCGTCCTGAAGACGGGTGGTGCGGCCTATCTCGCATGGCTTGCCTATGGCGCCCTGCGCTACGGCTCCAGCATTTCGATTTCCGGTGATAAAGCCCCGAAAGTGTCGATCTCCGGCGCGCTGCTGAACGGTCTGTGGGTCAACCTGCTCAATCCGAAGATCATCATCTTCTTCATGACTTTCCTCCCGCAGTTCGTCAGCGCGTCCGATCCGCATGTCGCCGGCAAGCTGGTGTTTCTGGGACTGTGGTCGATCCCGGTGGCATTGCCGGTCGGGCTTGCCGTCGTGTTTGCCGCCCACTCGCTATCGGACTGGCTGCGCAGCAACCGCAAGGTCCTGCGCGGGCTCGACTACACGATCGCCGGCGTCTTCTCGCTGTTTGCGGTGAAGATCCTGATGACGCAGGCGCGATAGTTCAGTCGTCATCCTCGCCATGGCCGGCGATCATCATCGCCTCGTAGGCGAGGCGATCGACCTTGCGCATGCGCTCGGACTCCGACTTCAGCTGGCCGCAGGCGGCGAGGATGTCGCGGCCGCGCGGCGTGCGGATCGGCGAGGCATAGCCGGCCTGGTTGATGAAGTCGGCAAACTTCTCGATCTGCTCCCAGTCCGAACACTGGTAATTCGTGCCCGGCCACGGGTTGAAGGGGATGAGATTGATCTTCGCCGGCACGCCCTTCAGCAGCTGGATCAGCAGCTTGGCATCCTCCAGACTGTCGTTGATGTCCTTCAGCATCACATATTCGAAGGTGATGCGCCGCGCATTCGACAGGCCCGGATAGGCGCGGCAGGCCGCGATCAGCTCCTTCAGAGGGTACTTCTTGTTGATCGGCACGAGGATGTCGCGCAGATCGTCCCGCACGGCATGCAGCGAGATGGCGAGCATGACGCCGATCTCCTCGCCCGTGCGCAGGATTTCCGGCACGATTCCGGAGGTCGAAAGCGTGATGCGGCGCTTAGACAGGGACAGACCGTCACCATCGGACGCGATCAGAAGCGCCGTCTTCACATTCTCGAAATTGTAGAGCGGCTCGCCCATCCCCATCATCACGATATTGGTGATCTTGCGGTCGCTGGAGGGAATGAAACCGCCGGCCGGCACGTCGCGGCCGGGGAAGTCGCCGAGACGGTCGCGGGCGAGCAGGAGCTGGGCGAGGATTTCCTCCGCCGTCAGGTTGCGCACGAGCTTCTGCGTGCCGGTGTGGCAGAAGGAACAGGTGAGCGTGCAGCCGACCTGGCTGGAGATGCACAGCGTGCCGCGACCCTCTTCCGGAATATAGACGGTCTCGATTTCCACGGGACGACCGGCACCGCGCGGCGGAAAGCGCAAGAGCCACTTGCGCGTCCCGTCATTGGAGATCTGCTCCTCGACGATCTCGGGCCGGGCGATGGTGAAGTGGCGCTTCAGCGTCTCGCGCATGTCCTTGGAGACATTCGTCATATCGTCGAAATCGGAGACGCCGCGCACATAGAGCCAGTTCCAGATCTGGCTGACGCGCATCTTGATCTGGCGCTCGGCGACGCCGACCTCGGCAAGGGCCGCCGACATCATCTCGCGGGTAAGACCGATCAGCGACGGCTTTTCACCGGAGAGCGCTGCGGCCGGTGCCTGACGCGCCGCCTGTCGTGCCATATCGATTGCCACCATCGCACTCATCTCCTGCGCCGAACCGCGCGCTGCCAGCCCCGACAGGGACAGCGAAGCGGCGGGCTCATCTCGTCATGATCATCGGAACTTAAAAACGCAGACGACCGCGCAAGGCTCTGCGCGGTCTGTCGAGCGGTTGAATATCACGCTTTTTGCCGGACGTCACCTGCAACGCCGGAAAGGCAGGCATGCCGGCCTTACTTGCAGCTTTCGATCTGCTTCAGCGCAGCCGAAATGCCCGAGAGCGAATAGGAGTAGCTGGTCGGTGTGCCGCGGCGCGACGTGGCCTTGACCTGCATATCCTTGCCCGAGCGCATGGCGGCGACGAGAGCCGGCTCTTCGGCAGCGTTTTCCACCCAGGCCGACTTGTCCTTGGTGAACATCACGAAGGTCTTGCCGTCGATGATGACGTTGACCTTGGAGTTCTCCTGCAGCGGATAGCCCATCATCGCCTGCGGCTCATAGCTGATGTTCTGGCCCGGGCGCTGGGAAACGAGGAAGAAGATGTCGCCATGATCGACGCTCGGCGGCGCCTTTTCCTTCGGCACGGACAGGACGTAGCAGACCTTGCCGCCGCCGGATGCATAGGAATAGGCACCCCAGGCATTGAACTGCTGGATACGGGTCGGCGACTGCGCGGCGGCGGCGGTTGCAGACGCGAGAACGACTGCGACGAGGGTGGTGAGCTGTCTTGCAAACATGATGTCCTGCCGGTTTCCTGCTGTGCCGTCGCCCGCAACTGTGGCGAGGCCGTGCATGATCACGATTAGATTGATTTTGACTTAATTGGGGTTACCAAACCGTCAACATCAGATGCTTTTCCCGCGGTGCCGTGTCGAAACGGTGCGGGTGGGGTGCCGGGCGCCGCAGCAGTCATTGCGCGGCAACACGAAGGCAAGACGCCGCAGGGGCAAAACACCCCATGCGATCCCTGATATCGGCAAGACCTCGCCCCACCCCGCCCCAGCGGGTTGAAAGACGACAAACATCGTCGTCCTTTCAAACTTTTATGCGCGAATGAATCTGGCAAGAGTTTGACCTTTGCCGAAAGCGTTGTACGAGTCGGCAGAAGTGAAATGACACTCTTACGGTGACGCGATCACGTTTGCGTCAAACGTCGGAGGCGAAGAGGAAACGGGACGGCATGGAAATGGATGCGCGCCGGCATTTTGCCGACCTCGCGGTGGCGGTCGCCACGCGACGCGACCGGAATGCCTTCGTCGAACTCTTCGACTTCTTCGCGCCGCGTATCAAATCCTTCCTGATGCGCCAGGGCATGCCCGGCGGCGAGGCCGAGGAACTGGCCCAGGAAGTCATGATCGTGCTGTGGCAGAAGGCCGATCTCTACGACCCCACCAAATCCTCGCTGTCCACCTGGCTGTTCCGAATCGCCCGAAACCGGCGAATCGACGCTGCGCGGCGGCGGCGCGACCCGGACCTCGATCACCGCGATCCGCTGCTCATCCCCTCCGCGCCGATGGCGGCGGACGAGATGCTGGATATGGAAGACAAGGAGAGGCTTGTGCGCGAGGCGATCGAGACGCTGCCGGAGGAGCAGATCGATCTCGTGCGCCGCGCCTTCTTCGTCGGGCAATCCCACTCCGAGATCGCCGAGGAAACCGGGCTGCCGCTCGGAACCGTCAAGTCCCGCATCCGGCTCGCCTTCGGCAAGCTGCGCAAGGTGCTGGACAGCAGGGGCATTACCGAAGCCTGAGCGGCTGGATGAACCTACCGGCTGTCGGCGATACCTTCATCGCGCAGGGCGGCATCCGCCTTTTCGTAGTGGCGTTCCTTGATCTGGCCGCTGACCGCCGCAAAGGCCGCCGTCAGCACGGCGATATCGTCGGAGAAGCCGACGACTGCCAGCACATCCGGCAGGAAGTCGAAGGGAAGCACAAAGTAAGCAAGCGCACCGAGCAGGATGCCGCGCGTGCGCAGCGGTGTCTCCGGGTCGAAGGCGCAGTAATAGGCGGCCACGACATCGCGGCTGAAGGGAATGATGCGCACGGCGCGCTTCAGCGTCGGCCAGAACCGCCGCTTCACGCGCCTGCCGCGCCGTTCCTGCTCGGTCTCGTCGCCCGGCAGCAGGATTTCGCCGATTTTCACGTCGTCCATGGCAGGTGTTTCCTTGTTCATCGCAAAGGATATGGGAAAGGGATCTGGGCTGTTAAAGGGAGCCGCGCGTGGCAGACGCCTTGTCCATTCGTTCAGCGAGCTTGAAATCGAGCTCCGTCACGCCGCCGGCGTCATGGGTGGTCAGTGTCACCTCGACGCGATTGTAGACGTTGAACCATTCCGGGTGATGGTCGAGCTTTTCGGCCGCAAGCGCGCATTCGGTCATGAAGCCGAAAGCCTCGCTGAAGGTCTTGAACTTGAAGCTGCGGCGAATGGCGCTGCTGTCTTCGGAGAGCGTCCAGCCAGTTCGTGCCTCGAGAGCGGTAGCGAGGGACTGGGGATCGAGCTTCTGGGGTCGCATGGGTCACACTCTCCGGGTTCGTATGAGGTTCAGACGGCTCAGAACGCGGAGAGGCGAAAGCGGTTCCCCCATACGTCCGGCGGATGCGATTTGGCCAGCCAGGCCGGCTTGCGTCAATGCCACGCTTGCCGCCCGCCTTTGCCCGATGATAGAGACGAACACCTTCCTGCAGTTTCCAGCCGAGGCCTTCGCCACGATGTCTCCCCGCAAGATCACCGTCCTCGGCGCCACGGGGTCCATCGGCGTGAACACGCTGGATGTGCTGAGCCAGCTCGGCGGCCCGGATGCCTTTGACATTGTGGCACTGACCGGCAACGGCAACATCGATCTTCTGGCGCGCCAGGCGAAGACCTTCCGGGCAGACCTCGCCGTGACGGCGGACGAGGCGCGCTATCAGGACCTCAAGGATGCGCTCGCCGGCACGGGCATCGAAGTGGCCGCTGGCCGCAGCGGCCTTGCCGAGGCGGCCGAGCGCGATGCCGGCTGGGTGATGGCCGCCATCGTCGGCACCGCCGGCCTTGCGCCCACCCTTGCTGCCGCGCGGCGCGGTGCAGATATCGCGCTCGCCAACAAGGAATGTCTTGTCTCGGCCGGTGACCTCTTCGTGGATGCCGTCGCGGCAGGCGGCGGACGCCTGCTGCCCGTCGACAGCGAGCACAGCGCCATCTTCCAGGCGCTGGAAGACGACCAGCGCCACGCGCTGGAACGTATCATCCTCACCGCCTCCGGCGGCCCCTTCCGCACCTGGACGCGCGAGCAGATGGCCGGTGTCACGGCCGATATCGCGCGTGCCCATCCCAACTGGTCGATGGGCCTCAAGATCTCCATCGGCAGCGCCTCCATGTTCAACAAGGCGCTGGAAATGATCGAGGCGAAGCATCTCTTCAACGTCACGCCGGAGCAGATCGAGGTGCTGGTGCATCCCCAGTCGATCGTCCATTCCATGGTCGGCTATACGGATGGCTCGGTGCTGGCCCAGCTCGGCGCGCCGGACATGCGCACCGCCATCGGCTACGCGCTGACCTATCCGGCCCGTCCGAAGCTCGATGTCGAGCGGCTGGATTTCGCCCGCATCGCCCGTCTCGACTTTGAGGCCCCCGACGAGACACGCTTTCCGGCTCTCAGGCTTGCCCGCACGGCGCTCGCGCGCGGCGGCGTGCAGGGTGCGGTGATGAATGCAGCGGAGGAAACCGCCTTCGAAGCCTTCGTCGCCGGCCGCATCGGCTTTCTGGAGATGGCCGACATTGCCGAAGCCGTCATGGAAGACATGACCGGCTGGCCGGCCGCGCGCGTCACCCAGGACGTCTTCGCCGCCGACGAGGAAGCGCGCCGTCTCGCGCGCCAGCGCATCGGCTGACGGTTTCCACAAAGAGACAACAAGGAGACAGCAGCATGCAGGACAAGAAGGTTGCCATCATCACCGCCGGCGGCAGCGGCATGGGCGCGGCCTCGGCCCGGCGCCTCGCAGCCGATGGCTATGCCGTTTCCATCCTCTCCTCCTCCGGCAAGGGCGAGGCATTGGCGACAGAACTCGGCGGCTTGGGCATCACCGGATCCAACCAGTCGAACGACGATCTGAAGCGCCTCGTGCACGAGACCATGGCCCGTTTCGGCCGCATCGACGTTCTCGTCAACAGCGCCGGCCACGGCCCGCGCGCCCAGCTTCTGGAGATCACCGACGAGCAGTGGCACACCGGCATGGATGTCTATCTCATGAACGTCGTGCGGGCGGTACGCCTTGTGGCGCCGATCATGGTTGCCCAGAAGTCCGGCGCCATCGTCAACATCTCCACCGCCTGGACCTTCGAGCCGAGCCCGATGTTCCCGACATCGGCCGTGTTCCGCGCCGGTCTTGCGGCCTATACCAAGCTCTTCGCCGACACCTATGCGGCCGACAATGTCCGCATGAACAACGTGCTGCCCGGCTGGATCGACAGCCTGCCGGCGACCGAGGAGCGCCGCCAGAGCGTGCCCATGGCCCGCTACGGCACGAGCGAGGAAATCGCCGCCACCGTCGCCTTCCTCGCATCCGAAGGCGCCGGCTACATTACGGGGCAGAACCTGAAGGTGGATGGCGGCCTGATGCGCTCGGTGTGAGGCGCGGCGCAACGGATTGAAAAGCTCAGCCTTGTTAAGCAGGGCATCTCTCTTGGGCGTCATGGTCGGGCTTAACCCGACCATCCATACGGCAACCGCTATGCGCATGGTATGGATCCTCGGCTCAAGGCCGAGAATGACAGCGCACTTGGTCGCCACCGCCACGACACCGCTCACCTGTAGCGAGCGAGGCGGCCGCATGTCGTAAGACCGGCGTCCGCCGACTGGCGCGACGACCCCGATCGTCAGGCGACGGAGCGGGCCAGCGCGCAGCGCGACCAGAGCTGATGCAGCGCGCCGACCAGATGCTCGATGTCGCCGTCCGTGTGGTAGGGAGCGGGCGTAATGCGCAGACGCTCGGTCTTCTTCGGAACGGTCGGATAATTGATCGGCTGGACGTAGATGCCGTAATTGTCGAGCAGCAGGTCCGAGATCCACTTGCACTTGGCAGCGTCCTTCACCATCACCGGAACGATGTGGCTGGGGTTGGACAGGTGCGGGATGCCGGCTGCATCAAGCGACGCGCGCAGCTTGCGCACGCGGTCCTGATGCCGGGCGCGCTCGAAGGGGCTGATCTTCAGGTGGCGGATCGAGGCCAGCGCACCGGCAGCCAGCGCCGGCGGCAGGGACGTCGTGAAGATGAAACCCGAGGCAAAGGAGCGGATGTAATCGACCAGCGCGGCCGAGCCGGTGATGTAGCCGCCCATGACGCCGAAGGCCTTGCCAAGCGTGCCTTCGATGACCGACAGGCGGTGCATCTGTCCCTCGCGCTCGGCAATGCCGCCACCGCGCGGGCCGTAGAGGCCGACAGCATGCACTTCGTCGAGATAGGTCAGCGCGCCGAATTCGTCTGCGATGTCGCAGATGTCCTTGATCGGGGCGATATCGCCATCCATCGAATAGACCGACTCGAAGGCGATGATCTTCGGCGCCTTGGGATCGGCGGCTTCCAGGTGCCGGCGCAGATCGTCCAGATCGTTGTGCTTGAAGATAACGCGCTCGCACTTGGCGTGACGGATGCCCTCGATCATCGAAGCATGATTCCCGGCATCGGAGAACACGATGGCGCCGGGAATCCGCGAACAGAGCGTGGATAGCGTCGTCCAGTTGGACATGTAGCCGGAATTGAACAGAAGCGCGGCTTCCTTGCCGTGCAGATCGGCCAGTTCCTGCTCCAGAAGCACGTGATAGTGGTTGGTGCCGGAGATGTTGCGCGTGCCGCCCGCACCCGCGCCGCAGGCGTCGATCGCTTCCTTCATGGCAGCCGTCACCTTCGGATGCTGGCCCATGCCGAGATAGTCGTTCGAACACCAGACGGTGACTTCCTGCGGACCGTTTTCCGTATGACGAATGGCACGAGGAAAGGCGCCGGCCTTGCGCTCAAGATCGGCAAACACGCGGTAGCGGCCTTCGGTGTGAAGGCTGTCCAGCTCGCGTTGGAAGAAGCTCTCGAAATCCATCGTCATCTCCAGAATTGGCCGTTCCTTTTTCCCCCAACATCCTGAGACGTCAATGGCGAAAGCTCGTGCCCGGCCACGCTGCGGCAATTGGCCTATAGTTTTGAATAGTTCCAGACTCCCGTTAACGAATATCCCTGCCTGCTACCTTGATTTGGGTCAAGTCTCTCGCGCAAGCCAATGGTGGGCGCGCCGCCGGACAGGGCCATCCCGAGTGGCCGGAAGCGCACATTTGCGGGGACTTCGTCCCGATGGCTGTGCCTTCATCCTGCGTTCAGCAATCATCCAATTAAGTACACATCCGGAAATGCCCGGTGGCGCCATGGACAATGTGGTGCCACCGCATATTCTGCATGCGTGAAGGAGAAGGGGCTAAAGCGCCTTTCTTTCGGGGAAGTTCGGGCGCGCCCAAGCCAGCGTCCGACCAAGGAGAACCGCTATGAAAAAGACAATTGCCCTGATTCTGGTCGCACTGGCGGCCGCAAGCTGCTCGCAGACCGAGCGTGGCGCGTCGATCGGCGCCGTTTCGGGCGCCATCATCGGCGGCGCCGTCACCGGCAACGTCCGCGGCGCAGCCGTTGGTGCCGCCATCGGTGGCGTATCGGGTGCCGTCATCGGCAACGTCAGCCAGCAGCCGGGCCAGTGCTACTACCGCGACCGTTACGGCCGCCGCTACATCGACGATTGCCCGCGCGGCTACTGAGGATCGGGCGGCTGACCACCGCTTGACCGACAGACGATCGCCCTTAGATACCGGCCGGACCGTGATGGTTCGGCCGGTTTCGTTTCAAGGGCTGGCCGCGCCTGTGTCAGCCGCCGGAAACATTCCGCTTCTGCATTTGGCCGTTCCACGTTAGGGTGCAGCCGACTATCGTTAACGAAATGCAAGTTCAGGCGTGCGAAACTCGGCGCGAGGATAAGACCGGAACGTTGTGCGTGAAGTCCGGTCGACCGGGATTGGTATGAGACACTTACTGCCGACATCACGTCTCGCGTATCGGGCGGCATTCCTGCTGGGGACGGTGGCATTTACCGGAAGCCTCCTGCTGCCCGCCGGGCAAGCCCATGCCTTCAAGCTCTTCGGCATGAGCATTTTCGGCGATGATGACAAGCCGGCGGAGGTGATCGACCCCGTCCGCTTCACCCTGTCGCTGACCGTTGACGGCGGCGATGCGGACCTCAAGAGCGCCATCGAAAACGCCGCCCGCCTGTATCAGGGCAAGGACGAGCCTGTTTCGGGGGACCTTGGCCTTGCCGTCACTGCACGCGACGACCGCGATCGTATCCTCGCCGCGCTCTACGAAAATGCCCGCTATGGCGGGACCGTCGAGATCACCATCGCCGGAACCAACCTCGACAGCCTCGCGCCCGATCCGGTCTTTGCGGATGGCGTGGCCGTGCCGGTTGCCATTCGCGTGACGGCGGGTCCCGCCTTTCGTCTGGGAACGGTGCGCTTCGAGGGCGATATCGCCAACCGCGATCCCGCCACCTATGGCCTGCCGCAGGGCGGAGAGGCCGGATCGGCCGTCATCCTCAAGGCTGCCGAACGCCTGCTGGCCGACCTCAAGGAAGAGGGTCGCCCGCTCGCCGAGATCACCGAGCGGAGCGTGGTCGCCAACCACGATACCAACACGGTCGATGTCACGATCGTCGCAAAGGGCGGCCCGGTGGCCGATGTCGGTGCCGTCAGCGTCGATGGCACGAAGACCGTCGATCCCGGCTTTGTCGCCGACTATTCGCGCCTCAATGCCGGCAAACCCTATTCGCCGGAAGACATCCGCCGCGCCTCCGAGCGCCTGCGCCAGCTCGGAGTCTTCTCGAGCGTCACGATCAAGGAAGCGACGAAGCTGTCGCCCGACGGCACGATCCCGATGACGATCCAGGTCTCGGAAGGCAAGATGCGCTATTTCGGTGTCGGCGCGCAGGTATCGACCACCGACGGTCTCGGCCTGCAGGGCTACTGGGGCCACCGCAACCTGTTCGGCCGGGCCGAATCGCTGCGCATCGAAGGTTCGGTCAACCGCATCGGCGAGACGCAGGAACTCGACAAGCTCGATTATTCCACCGCGATCCTGTTCTCGAAACCCGGCGCTTTTGGCCCGGCATCCACCTTTACCGCAAGCGTCAAGGCTTCGCTGCTTGATCCCGACGCCTACAAGGCGGCGATCGTCAGCGGCGCGGCAGGTGCCACCTTCGAGCTCAGCCCCCGCGACACGGCCTCCGGCGGTGTCGATCTCACCTATGCCAAGATCACCGACGCCTTCGGCAACCGCAACTACCTGACGGCCAGCGTGCCGCTCGAATATGTGCGCGACACGCGCACCGACAAGCTGAACGCCACGGATGGCTACCGCCTGTCGGTCGGCGCGCGCCCGAGCTACGAGATCGAGGCCGGCACCATCTTCTCCTCTTTCGAGACGAGCGCCGCCGGCTATTACAGCCTCGATGCCGAAAACAGGTTCGTTCTGGCCGGAAAGGTCGCTGCCGGCACGATTATCGGCGGCTCCGGCCTGGCAGATATCCCGGCCGACCGGCGCTTCTATCTTGGTGGCGGCGGCTCCGTACGCGGCTACGCCTACCAGGAAATCAGCCCACGCCGCGCCGATGGGGCGATCACCGGTGGGCGATCCTATGTCAGCGGCACGGTCGAGGGCCGTATCGCGGTAACCGACACGATCGGCGTGGTCCCCTTCGCGGACTTCGGCGCAGTCGGGGCGGGTTCGACGCCGGACTTCTCCGATATTCGTGCCGGTGCAGGCATCGGCCTTCGCTACAACACGCCATTCGGCCCCATCCGCCTCGACGTGGCCGTGCCGCTCAATCCCTATCCGGGCGGCACCAGTTACGGCATCTATGCCGGCATCGGCCAGTCCTTCTGACCTGCACCGGTCCTTCCTTCCTAAAGCAGGAACAGAAACACGCGCCAACGCGTTTCGTCCTGTCGGACGAACGCGAAGCTCGACCGGGACAGGGGTGGAGCCACTGGCCGTTTCATGGAAAAACCGCCTTGAACGGCAAGCTGGGCGCCGATTGATTCGGCAGCGAAAAGACAGGAAGCGGGAATGGCGGCAACGACGGGCGGGCGAGTTTGGGGATGGATCGCGCGCGGCCTGCGCTACGCGACCTATGTGCTGATCGGACTTCTGGTCCTGCTTGTTCCCCTTCTCGGCTTCATCGGTTTTACCGCACCCGGCGCCCGTCTTGTGGCCGGCTACGTCCAGTCTCTGGTTTCCAGCGAAGATATGACGCTGACCATCGAGAACCCCTCGGCGCTCCTGACTGGCAAGACCACGATCGGCGCCGTGACGCTTGCGGACCGCAACGGCGTCTATGCCGACATCCGCAATCTCGCCATCGACTGGTCGCCCTCCGCCCTTATCGGCATGCGCTTTGATGCCGATCGCGTCGCCGCAGAAAGCGTTACCCTGAGCCGCCTGCCGCAACCGGCAGCCGACACGCAGGATGACGGCAGCTCCACCGGCTTGCCTGTCGAGATCGCGATCGATGATCTCTCCGTCGGCACGCTGACCATCGGCGAAGCCGTGGCACGGCGCGAGCAGGTGCTGTCGCTGGCCGGACGACTGGAAGCCACGCAGGCCCGCATTGCCGCCAAGCTGGACCTTGCCGAAAAAGCGCGCCCCGAAGCCCGCGCGGCCGCCGATTTCGTCTATGATCCCGACGCCAACGCGCTGAAGATCGAGGCCTCCGTCGATGAACCGAAGGACGGCGTTCTCGCCGGCCTGCTCGATCTTCCCGGCGGCCCCGCCGTTCGCCTTTCCGTGACCGGCGATGGGCCGCTGTCCAACTGGGCCGGTCGCATCACCGGTGCGCTCGACGGAACCGACATCGTCGGCCTCGACGCCACCCACAAGCTGACCGACACAAGTCGCCACGCTGTGACGCTGAAGGGCAATGGCGCGCTCGACCGCCTGATGCCACCGAGCCTGCGGCCGCTCTTTGCCGGCCAGACGGCCATCGACCTGGCCGCGACCATCGATCCCGCCGGCAGCATCGATATCACCACCGGCACCATAGACAACGACGCGCTGACGCTGACCGCCGGTGGCAGCGCGTCAACCAGCGGCAGCAACGACCTGCGCCTTTCGCTCGCCGGCAAGGGCGCGCCCGTCGATCTGCGCCTGCCGCTTTCTTCCGGCGAACTGCGGCTGTTGGCCCGTTCCGCCAACCTCTCGCTCACCGGCGATGCCGACGCCGCGATCCTCGATATCGCCGCCGATCTCGCCGCCCTCAACCACCCGCAGGCCAACCTCGCCGAGGTCAAGCTGCAGGCCTTCAGTGACGGCTTCAACCTCGCCAGCCAGTCGGGCCCGGCACAGCTGACGCTGCAGATTGGCGGCGCCGCCTTTGCCGATCCGAACGTCGCGCGGCTGGTGCAGGCGCCCCTGAAGGCAACGGCGAAACTTGCGATCACCGCGGACACGATCACGGCCGAACCGCTCACCATCGAAAGCGCTTCCATCGGCGGCACGATCAATGGCGCGCTCGATCGCGCCACAGGCAACGTCACCTCCACCGTCAGCCTTTTCGCCGTTCCCTCCGTGCTGCCGCCGGCACTGGCGTCGAAATTCGATACGACCATCGCGCTGGCCGCCGGCGTCAGCACCAGCGATGGCCGGATCGACCTGAAGGATATCGCGCTCGCCTCCGGCCCGATCGAGGCAAGCGGCAGCGCGAGCCTGGTGGACAACGCGCTTGATGCCACGATCTCCGGCACCGTGAAGGAGTTGAAGGCCTTTATCGCCGACGCGACTGGTGCGGCCAATTTCACGGCCTCCGCGTCCGGCCCCGTCAGCGGCCTCACCGTGGACGCCAATGTGACGGCCAGCGGCGTCACCCTCGCCGGCCGCACGCTGAGCGACTTCAACGCCAAGGCAAAGACCACGCTCAGCACCAGCAATCCGGCTGCCGACGTGACCATGACCGGCGCCATCGATGGGCAGGCGATCGATATCGCCGCAACCCTCGTCTCCGACAATGGCACGCCGCGCATCCCGAAGCTGGACCTCACCATCGGCGACAACAAGGCGACCGGCAGCTTCACCTTCACGCCCGACTTCCTGCCAAGCGGCGACGTGACCTTCAACCTGCCGGACATCGGCCTTATCGCCGCCCTCGCCGGCCAGAAGGCCAGCGGCGATCTCGCTGGCTCCGCACGGATCGCGAGCAGTGGTGGCCGTATCGGGCTTGACCTGAAGGCGGCCGGCACGCGCATCGCACGCGATGATCTCGTCATCGAGCGACCGCAGATCAATGTGACGGCAACCGATCTCGCAGCGCTCCAGGCCTCCGGCACCGTTACGGCCGAACGGCTGACGCAGGGCGAAAACCGTCTTGCCAACCTCAAGCTCGCCTTCACGCAGCAAGACGGCGGCACCGGCCTGGATCTGACCGGAACCTATGACGGTGCACCGCTGGCGACGAAGGCCCGCATCGTCCCCGGCGCCGATGGTCTGTCCATCGCCCTCGACAGCCTGACGGCCAGCCCGCGTCGCATCCCGCTCAAGCTCGCAGCGCCGACGACCATCCGGATCGTCAACGGCACCGCGATCTTCGATGACGCGACAATTTCCGCCTCGGGCGGCACCGTCACCGTCAATGGCCGCGCCGGCACATCGCTGGATCTGGCGCTGGCCCTCCGCTCGGTACCCGCCAACCTTGCCGATGTCTTCGCGGCAGGCCTGGGCGCCGAAGGCACGATCAGCGGCACCGTTACCGTTAAGGGAAGCCCGGCCGATCCGCGTGTCGGCTATGGCCTGACCTGGGACGGCGCCCGGGTGGCGGCCACGCGCGACGCCGGCCTCGGCGCGCTCGGCATCAAGGCGGACGGCACCTTTGCCGGCGGGAAGGTGGACCTGAAAACGGCCATCTCCGGCAATGGCCTGACGCTGAACGGCGGCGGCAGCGTCACCACCACCGGCAACAGGCCGCTCGCCCTCTCCTTCCAGGGCGATATTCCCTTTTCCCTTCTGAACGACATGCTGGCTGCCCGCGGCTTCGACATTTCCGGCTCCGGCCGTGCCGACATCCGCATCGCCGGCACCACGGCATCGCCTCAGATCACCGGGTCGATCGAAACCTCGGGCGCAAGGCTCGTGGATGTGCGCCGCAACCTCGCCCTCAACGACATCGCCGGCCGCGTGGCGCTGGACGGAACGCAGGCACGCATCGAGCGCCTGACGGGGTCGCTGGGCAGTGGCGGCAGCGTGACGGTGACCGGCACGATCGGCATTGCCGGCGGCTCCGGTCTGCCGGCCGATATCGCCATTCGCCTGCAGAATGCCAAATATGTCGATGGCACGCTCTTCAACGCGACGCTCGACGGCGACATGACGCTGAAAGGCCCACTGACAGCAACCCCGACGCTCGGCGGCGCGGTGACCATCCGCAAGGCCGCGATCAGCGTTCCCGAAAAGCTGCCTGCCTCCCTGTCCCAGATCGACATCAAGCACAAGAACGCGCCCGCAGAGGTGCGCCAGATGGCGAACGATCTCAACAGGGATCGCGACGGCGCCGGCGCCGGTAGCACGGGTACGATTGCCTTCGATCTCACCGTCAACGCACCCGGCCAGTTCTTCGTGCGCGGTCGCGGCATCGATGCGGAGCTTGGCGGATCCTTGACCATTCGCGGCACGGCGCTGGCGCCCAATGTGTCCGGCGGCTTCGACCTGCGCCGTGGGCGCCTGGAAATCCTCGGCAAACGCCTGACCTTCAGCGAGGGCCGCATCGGCTTCGGCGGCGACCTGGTGCCGACCATCGACCTCAAGGCGACCTCGACGGCCGGCGCCACGACCGTCACCGTCAATGTCGCCGGCATGGCCAACAATCCGACGGTCACCTTTGCCTCCTCCCCGGCCCTGCCCCAGGACGAGGTGCTGGCACAGTTGATTTTCAACCGCTCGCTTTCGAACCTCTCCGCCCTGCAGATCGCCCAGCTCGCCGCAGCCGTCAGCCAGCTTGCCGGCGGCGGATCGACCTCCCTTCTCGACGGCTTGCGCAACAAGCTTGGCGTCGATGATCTCGACGTCACCACGGATGAGAGCGGCGGCGCCTCCGTGCGCGCCGGAAAGTACCTCAACGACCGCACCTACATCGAGCTGCAACAAGGCTCCGGCGCCAAATCCAGCAAGGCCACCATCAACCTCGATGTCGGCCGCGGCGTGAAGCTGCGAGGCGAAGCCGGCAGTGATGGTTCTGGTGCGGCCGGTATCTTCTACGAAAAGGAATATTGACGGAGGCCAGATCAGGCCCGTTCTACAATCTGCGCAAAACGACTGTCACACTTGCCTGATTTTCTGCCGGAATCGGCAGAGTTTCATCTTTTTTCAAGCGGATCGCCTCGCGATAATGGGCGCAACACCGCATTTCATGGAGGCAAGCGTGGCAGACATTACCCTGATTGGCGTTCCGATAGAGGAAGGCTCCGGTCGGCGTGGCTGCGCGATGGGCCCGGCCGCCCTGCGCATTGCCGGCATGGATGTGGTGCTGGAAGAGCTGGGCTTCAGCGTCCATGACGCCGGCGACCTGCCGCGCGAGGCTGCGACCGATATCGCGGCCACGGACACGGCCAAGCGCCTTGACGTCATCGCCGGCTTCACCCGCGCGCTGGAGACGGCAACCTATGTAGCAGCCTCCTCCGGCAGCATTCCGATCCTGCTGGGCGGCGACCATAGCCTTGCCATGGGCAGTGTCAGCGGCATGGCCCGCTATGCGGCCGCCGTCGGCAAGCCGCTTTTCGTACTCTGGCTCGATGCCCATGCCGATTTCAACACGCCGGAAACCTCACCCTCCGGCAATGTGCACGGCATGCCTGTCGCCTTTTACTGCGGCAAGGCGGACCTCGGCCCGGTTCTCCCGGCCGATCGTCCTCTGGTCGACCCGACCCGCGTCTTCCAGATCGGTATCCGCTCCGTCGATGCGGTCGAGCGCAAGCTGATCGCCGAACACGGCGTGCGCGTCTTCGACATGCGCGCCATCGATGAGAACGGCATGGCATTCATCATGCGCGGCATCATCGAAGAAGTGCAGGCTGCCGGCGGTCTCCTGCATGTCAGCCTCGACGTCGACTTCCTCGACCCGGATGTCGCCCCCGGCGTCGGCACCACCGTTCCCGGCGGCGCGACCTTCCGCGAGGCGCATCTGGCCATGGAGATGCTCTGCGACAGCGGT
Source organism: Rhizobium sp. SG2393 (assembly GCF_042610495.1). Lineage (NCBI taxonomy): Bacteria > Pseudomonadati > Pseudomonadota > Alphaproteobacteria > Hyphomicrobiales > Rhizobiaceae > Rhizobium > Rhizobium sp. SG2393. The sequence continues at coordinate 11,664 of NZ_JBHGAP010000007.1, read as the reverse complement.
CTCGTTTCCTCGGTGGATGTGGTGGAACTGAACCCTTTTCTTGATGATCGCGGCAAGAGCGCACGCATCATGGTGGAGCTGACGGCAAGCCTTTTCGGTCGCCGCATTCTCGATCGCCCGACCCGCGGCGCCTGAGAGACATCCAACCTCCACGTGACCAGCGTTTTTCTTTCATGATGCCAAGCTTATGGAGGGCGGCGTTTGAAGGAAATTAACGAAATGGAGTCATCCTCTTCATCACATGACCGTCGGTGGGCCAGCCAGTGAGCGCAAAACCCACGGCAGAGACACGGGAAGGGAACAGATGACGACGAACAAGACCGCTGGTTTCGATCGGGAGACGCTGGAAATCATCGCCTTCCGCCTGCACGATCAGGAATTCTGCGTGAAGACGACCACCATCCGCGAAATCCGCGGCTGGGCACCCTCGACGCCGATCCCCCATTCTCCGCCGGAAGTGATCGGCGTGATGAATCTGCGCGGCACGGTCATCCCGATCATCGATCTCGCCCACAAACTCGGCATGACGAGCACGGTCGCCAACGAGCGCAGCGCCATCGTCGTCGCCGAAGTGCACAACATGGTCATCGGCCTCGTGGTCGATCGCGTCTCCGACATCCTGACTGTCCGCGCCTCTGAAGTGCAGCCGGTACCGGAAGTCACGGCCTCCTTCGACAAGAGCTTCGCCGAAGGCATCATCGCCAACGAGCACGGCATGATCTGCTTCCTGAACCTGTCGCGCATGTTCAAGGAACGCGAGATCGACGATCTCGCCGCCTGATCCTTCCATCCATTCCAAACAGAAAGGCCCCGGCGCAACCGCCGGGGCCTTTCTGCTTTCGATGACTGGAGATGCTCAGCCGGCAAGCCGCAGCCTATCCGCCGGGCGCGCATAGCAGCGGCCGAAGCGGTTGGCGAGGAAATGGTCGAGGCTGATTTCCTCTTGGCGCACGAAGCCGGTATGGCTGATCTCGCCCTTGGCCAGCATGTCCAGCACCGCTGCAATGCTGGAGGCGGTGGTGATCTGGATGGCGCTGGTCATCTCGCCGCCGAGCACATCACCATAGATCTTGTGCGCGTAGGTCTCCTGCATCAGGCGGCCGTCGCGGAAGCCCGACGCCGTCACGAAGATAATCACCACATCCTGGATGGTTGCCGGCAGCGCATTCTCGAGAATGTCCTTCAGAACCTCACGACGGTTCTTGAGCCCGAGATCATGCAGCAGCGCATGCATGATGGCCGCGTGGCCGGGGTAGCGGATCGTGCGATAATTGAGCGTGCGCACCTTGCCGGCCAGCGTTTCGCACAGCGTGCCGAGACCGCCGGACGTGTTGAACGCCTCGTAGGTGACACCGTCGAGGGCGAATTCCTCGCGCCCTTCGAGCGCTGCCACCTCGGTCAGATGGCCATCGACGATCGCCTCGCAGGGCTCGATATACTCGTTGATGACGCCATCCGTGCTCCAGGTCAGATTGTAGTTGAGCGCATTGGACGGATATTGCGGCAGGGCACCGACGCGCAGGCGCAGACTGTCCACCCGGTCGAAACGCCTGGCGAGATCATGCGCGACGATCGAGATGAAGCCTGGCGCAAGCCCGCACTGCGGAATGAAGCTGGTCTTGGCGCCCTCGGCGATCTCGCGAATGCGCCGCGTGGCAGCGACATCTTCGGTGAGGTCGAGATAGTGAACACCGGCGCGCGCAGCCGCCTCGGCAATCGCCACCGTCAGATGGAAGGGCGCGGCGCTCAGCACCGCAAAGGCCCCCGAGAGTGCTGCCACCAGCTTGCCGGCATCGGCGATATCGACCACGCGTGCCTCGATGGCGGGATGGGCGGCGAAGGCGGCGATCTGGTCAGCGCTGCGATCCAGAACCACGACACGGTAATCTCCCGAACCGGCCAGAATGCGTGCGATGGTATAGCCGATCTTCCCGGCCCCGATGACGACGATGGTCTTCATATGCGATCCCCCATGGTTGGAGGCGCATGATGGCGACGCCCGCCGTTGATTCACAGCGCCGGAATGTTCATTATGGATATGCCCTTTTGAACTTTCGCCGTAGGATTTGGACAAAATGCCCGTGACGGATAAAGACCGCGAGCTTCTGGCCTTGCTGCAGGACAATGCGCGCATGCCGACGGCCACGCTTGCCCGCCGGCTCGGCCTGTCGCGTACGACGGTTCAGACGCGGCTGGAGCGACTGGAGCGCGAAGGCATCATCACCGGCTACGGCGTACGCCTTTCCGACGCCTATAGCGCCGGCATGGTCCGCGCCCATGTGCTTATCACCATCGCGCCGCGGGCACTCAGCCTTGCCGTCAAGGCCCTCTCGGCCTTTCATGAGGTGCGCACGCTGCATTCCGTCAGCGGCCATTACGACCTGATCGCCATTGTCGAGGCGCCGTCCGTGCAGGAGCTCGACGGCATCATCGACACGATCGGCGCCCTTGACGGCGTCGAGAAAACCCAGTCCTCCATCATCCTCTCGACCCGCATCGACCGGTAACCAGCGAGCTCATTGCGGTCAGCCTCAGGCGACCGGGCAGCGCTCGCAAAGCCCGCCCCCTTTGGCAAGGCCGACAAGGCCAATGGGAACGCGAACCTCCCCGCGCGCCCTGCTGCAGCACGATCACCTCGAATGCAAAACGGCCGGGACAAGCCCGGCCGTTCGAAAGCATCTAACAGATCTGACAGTGTCAGAAGCCCGTACCGCCACGCAGCTCGTTGATCAGCGTGCGGAACATGATCTTGATGTCGAGCAGGACCGAGAAGTTGCGGACATATTCGACGTCGCAGAACACACGGCGCACGGCCGTCAGGCGATGATCGGTCGGGCCGCGCAGGCCGCGCGCCTGAGCGAGGCCAGTCAGGCCCGGACGCATCAGGTGACGGTACTCGTAGCCCTCGACCAGCTCGGCATAGTTCACGCCGGCAGCCAGCATGTCCGGAACATGCGGACGAGGGCCGACGAGCGACATATCGCCGATGAGCACGTTCCACAGCTGCGGCAGCTCGTCGAGATTGGTCTTGCGCAGAACGCGACCGACACGGGTAATGCGGGGATCGTTGCTGACGGTCTGGCGAACGCCACTGTTGTCGCACAGATCGGTATACATCGACCGGAACTTGAAGATCTCGAACGGCGCCTCGTTGCGGCCTGTGCGCAGCTGGCGGAAGAAGATCGGGCCACGGCTCTCAAGCTTGATGAGTGCGCAGATGGTGAGAAGGATCGGCGACAGCACCAGCAGACCGAAGAACGCGCCGCAAATGTCGATCATCCGCTTCAAGGCCAGTTGCAAAGGCTTTTGCGGCGCCGCGACGGGCATGATCCGGAAGCTGCGAACCGGCGGACGGGCATCCAGGTCGGGAAGACGCAGCGCACCGGACTGAACAGCTGTGTTCATCTTAGCGCCGTCAGCGGAGAGCACTGCCGTGTTCTGAAGCACCAAATTATCGCTCATGTGACAGAAACTCCCTACGCGGGCTGCTTTAACATCTTGAAGAGCGGCGTCAGCGCCGCAGAAATGAATTCCGAAATCGCTTTTTTGTCTCTAGGCCGAAGCCCTAAAAATCATTCACAAGAATTAAGGTAATCGAAGGGAATTCTTGAGCCACAACGTAGCGGTCTTCCCCTCACAAACTCTGTTTAATGCTTTATTAAAGATACCAATCTTTGACAAGTGTCATCGACGCATATCAGACCTGCATAGTTAATCGGCATCAAGTTTGATCGTGCCATTTTTGGGGCAATACAGCGGATTGCCCATCAGGGCTGGCCGGGCAGGGCGGCGCGCGGCAGCGGCATGCTGGTCGGCACGCCCGCACTGAAGCCCGCCGGCAGCCGGATCGCGTCGTCCGATACCGGCAACCAGCGATCGCGATCGAAGAAGGCATCGAATGGACGTTTGGGTTTTGGCTTCGGCAGTTCGGCCGCGAAGAAGTTGTAGCGCGGCACGTCCCCCATCTCCCGCATGAGGCGAATGCGGCTGCCAAAGCGGGTCACGTCGAACGTATCGAGTGCGGCGATGCGCTGGGTGATTTCGCCACTGGCATCCCAGCGCACGAAGCGGAGGAAGACATCGGCGGCGCGCACGGCAAGGGCGAGCGTTTCGTTGCGCTCGTCAGGTCGCTCGATGTTGATCTTGACGCGGAAGGATTCGACCCGGTCCTCTCGCCCGTCCACCCGGATGAAAACGAAAATGGAGGAAGCCGTGCCCTCGGCCGCATCGCCGCCGCCCACGGTCTTCAGCACGGAGCACTCCCACCCCTCGCGGCTCAGCGCCTGCCGTCGCTCCATGCCCGAAAAGCCTGCATCGCGCAGGCGGTCGCAGATCGCTTCGGGACGGGTGAGGATCGTTCGCGCAAATGTCTGCTCTGGAACGCCGAAGTCGGCAAACAGCCTTTCCGGCACCTTGATACCGTCGGGCCGGTTTGCCACCTCCCGGGGCGCCTCGGCCTGCTCCTTCACGACGGGCACGGGCGTCTCCGTTCGCGGCAGTTCGAGGTCGAAACGCAGCAGCAATTGCCGCAGGTTGCGCATGTCGTTGGCGAGAAGAAACGTAGCCCCGATCGCTATGCTGATCACCGTCAGCAAGGCAAAGAAGAAGAACTGTGGCGACTTCAGGCTCATCAGCGCGATGTCGCGCGCTTTTGCGGCAAGCGCAAGGCGTGGGCGCCGTTCGCCCGGGCACCGATGACGGCATACGTTCTGTCAGCCTGCCCTGCATGGCACGATTTGGACATTTGCTTCCCCGAGATCACAGCCCTGAGTATCAAATGTCCGGCTGCCGGTGCTATCTCGAAATGCGCAACCGTTGTCTCTGCCAGAAGGCCACAAGCACGACGCCGACAAGGGTCAAAGGCCAGACGAGGCACAGAAGAAGTCCCAGCACGCGACCGACGTCCCAGGTGCGCGTGCGTACATGGCCTTCCTGGAAGGTGTTTTCCAGAAACAACAGCGCGATGATGCCGTAGGCGAGAAGCCCCACCGTCGTGAAGGTCACCATGTTCCCCAAAGGTCCCCGAGACCCGCACCATGTCACGATTCGAAGCCGGACCAAAGCAGGGGTGGATTGCAGCGATGGGCCTGTTTAGGCCAGCAATCTTGTTTCAGGCTGGAAGAGGACCGTAGGTCTGCGGCATGCGGTCGCCGGACAGCGCGAGATAGAGGCTCGTTGCCTCGTTGCTGAGGGTGCGGTGGCGTGGCGTGCCGAGGTAGTAGCCGTAGCCGGTCGTCAGGCGTCTGGGCCCCACGGGAACCAGCCGCCCCTCCGCCAGATCCTCCTCGATCAGGCCAAGGCTTCCCAGCGTGACCCCGTCCCCTTTGAGCGCGGCATCCATCGCCATCACATAGGTGGAGAACGTGTAGCGCGGCGCGAAACGCGGCCGGCGGCGATCATCCGCCACCTGCTGGAACCATTGGCGAAACGACACCCAATGCGCGTTGAATCGATCGTAGTCGATGAGATCGAGCCCTGCGATCTCGTCGATACCCACGGTATCGACATTGATGCCCCTCGCCGCGATGTATTCCGGCGCGGCCACGGGAACCAGCACCTCCGGCATCAATGGTGTCAGGTTCCAGCGCGGATGCTCGCCTGCAGCGTAAAGGATGACGAGATCATTGCTCTCGGCCGCGAGATCGGCGGGCGCATCGGAGGTCAGAAGCCGAAGCGAAATGCCGGGATGCGCCTTGCCGAAATCCCTGAGCCTGCGGCCGAGCCACAGATGCGAGACGGCCCCGCTCGCGGCGATCGACACCGTCTGCGTGCCCGTGGCGCGAAACGGCTCCAGGCTCTCTTCGAGATAGTCGAGCGAGGCCCGCACACGCCGAAACAGCCTCTCGCCCGCCGCCGTCAGTTCGAGGTTCTTTCCCCTCCGCGTGAAGAGGGGTGCCCCCAGATGATCCTCCAGCGTCTTGATGCGACGGCTGACGGCGGCCTGGGTGATCGCCAGCTCGCGGCCGGCGCGGGAGAAGTTCATGTGGCGACAGGCCGCGTCAAACACGCGGAAAGCTTCGAGAGGAATGCGCTCCAGCATCGTTCATAACCTCAGATCATCAAAAATCCCGAAAACTCGATGGATTTGAAAATATCAGATTGTGATGCAGGGTACAGCACACCTTGAATGCCGGGAGCCTGCGTCGTGTCCTTCACCCTTTCCGCCATCCCTGAAATCCGCTTCGGCGAAGGCCTTGTCGATAGCCTTCCGGAGGCTGCGCGCAGTCTCGGGGCAACCCGGGCGCTTGTTGTCATGGACGGCTTTCTCGCCGGCTCCGGCCTTGGCGTACGCCTCGCCGATGCGCTGGCGGAAGCGGGAATCACGGCAGCCCTCTTCTCGGATTTTTCCGGCGAGCCGAAGATCGCCCACCTGCGCGCCGCCGCCGCAGCGGCCGCGGCGTGCGACCTCGTCATCGGCATCGGCGGCGGCTCGGCGCTCGATATCGCCAAGATCGTCGCCTGCACGGCGGCATCGGGCGAAGACCCCATGCATTACGCGCTGGCCGCCAATCCGCTTCCTTCGCGGCCGCTGAAGAAGATCATGATCCCGACCACCGCCGGCACGGGCTCGGAAACCTCGGCCACCAACATCTTCGCCGGCCCGGAAGGCAAGAAGCTCTGGATCTGGGGGGCCGAAACCAAGGCCGACCTCGTGCTGCTCGATCCCGCACTCACCGTCAGCCTGCCTGCCGATCTCACCGCCTGGTGCGGCCTCGATGCCTTCGTGCATGCCTTCGAAGCGGCCACGAACCGCAATGCACATCCGGGCGTTTTCCTCTACGCCCATGAGGCCATGCGCCTTATTGCCGATGCGCTACCCGCCGCCATCGCCAATCCCGGCGATCTCGATGCGCGCGGCCGCCTGCTGCTCGGCTCCTGCTATGCCGGCATCGCCATCGACAATTGCGGTACGGCGATCGCCCACAATATCAGCCATGCGCTGGCAGGCCTCGCCCCCGTTCACCACGGCCTTGCCACCGCCCTTGCCTTCGAAGCGACGCTCGGCTGGCTGGTCGAGGCCGACACGCCGCATCTTGCCGCCGTCGCCCGGGCACTCGGCCTCGGGAGCGCAGCCGAACTGCCGGCCTTCGTCACCCGCCTGATGGACGCAAGCGGCCTCGTTCGCGCCCTGCCACCGGCTTTCGCCGCCTTCGATGCGGCACGGCTTGCCACCGAGATGCGCGCACCTGAAAACCAGCCCATGCGCCGCTCCACCATCCGCGACGTCACCGACGCCGACATCGACCATTTCGCCGCGCGGATGATCAGCCTCGCCCCTGCGGCCTGATCGCCTCCAGCGCCCAGTTCCAACGCCCCGCTCCAACGCAAGGGATTGCCGACCATGACGACCCACTACACCCGCGCCCACTGGGAAGACCGCCTGTCGACGCTTGTCCCGAACGGCCGCCTCTTCATCGACGGCAAGGCTGAGGATGCCGCAAGCGGCGAAACCTTCACCCGCATCCGCCCCATGGATGGCAAGCCGGGTGCCGTCCTGGCGCGTGGCAACGCCGCCGACATCGACCGCGCCGTGAAAAGCGCGCGGAAGGCTTTCGAATCCGGCATCTGGCGGCATCGGGAGCCGCTCGAAAAGAAGAAGATCATGCTGAAATGGGCAGAGCTGATCCGCGCCCACGGCGAGGAACTGGCCCTGCTCGAAACCCTCGACGTCGGCAAGCCGGTCATGGCCTCGCTCACCGTCGATGTCCGGCTTTGCGCCGATGGCATCCAGTTCTATGCGGAGATGATCGACAAGCTCTATGACGAGATCGCGCCGACCGGCCCCAACGCCCGCGCGCTGGTCCGCAAGGTGCCGCTCGGCGTCATCGGCGCCATCACGCCCTGGAACTATCCGATGATCATCGACGCCTGGAAGCTCGGGCCAGCGATCGCGGCCGGCAACTCCGTCGTCCTGAAGCCCGCCGAACAGTCCTCCCTCACCGCGATCCGCCTTGCCGAACTCGCCGTCGAAGCGGGTATCCCGACCGGCGTCTTCAATGTCGTGACCGGCTATGGCGAGGAGACCGGCAAGCCGCTGGCGCTCCACATGGACGTCGATATGATCGCCTTTACCGGCTCGACCGAGGTCGGCAAGCTGATCATGGGTTATGCCGCCCAGTCCAACATCAAGCGCGTGGCACTGGAGCTCGGCGGCAAGTCGCCGCTGGTCGTCTTCGAGGATGCCGATCTCGATGCCGCAGCGTCGGCCGCCGCCTGGGGCTGCTTCTACAACTCCGGCGAGACCTGCCACGCCTCGACCCGCCTCCTCGTGCACCGCTCCGTGCAGGATGCCCTGATCGAAAAGATCCGCGCCGTCACCGCAAGCGACATCACGCTCGCCCATCCCTTCGAGCCGGGCGCCCAGATCGGCGCGCTGATCGAGGAGGCCCACATGGAGAAGGTGCTGTCCATGATCGCCGCCGGCGAGAAGGAAGGCGCCCGCCGCGCCTTCGGTGCCGAGCGCGTACTGAGCGAAACCGGCGGCTTCTACGTCTCGCCCGGCGTCTTCGTCGATACCACCAACGATATGTCGCTGGCCCGCCAGGAAATCTTCGGCCCCGTGCTCGCCGCCATCCCCTTCGACACGGAAGAGGAAGCCCTCGCCCTGGCCAACGACACGATCTACGGCCTGGCCGGCGCCGTCTTCACCCGCGACATGGGCCGCGCGCACCGCATGTCGGAGGCCATCCACGCCGGCACGGTCTGGATCAACACCTACGACATGTCGAATTTCTCGACGCCCTTCGGCGGCTTCAAGCAGTCCGGCTTCGGCCGCGATCGCTCTGTCCACGCCATCGACAAATATTGCGACTACAAGACCATCTGGCAGCAGTTCTGAGGAGACCGTCCATGAGCCGTATCGTCTCGGTCGCCATCAGCCACCATCGCCTGCCCCTTGATCCGCCCTTCAAGGCGAGCTGGGACGGACGGGCGCGGCGGCATTTCGATGCCACCATCGTGCGCGTCACCGATGACGAGGGGCGGGTGGGCATCGGCTCCGGCGACCTGATGAAGGGTTTCGAAGGCCATGAAGATCTCTTCATCGGCGAGGATCCGCGCCATCTGGAACGCCACTACGAAGTGCTCTCCCACATCAACTTCCACTATGGCCGCTGCTGGCCGATGGATCTCGCGCTCTGGGATCTCGCCGGAAAGGTCACCGGCGAACCCGTCTGGCGCATGCTGGGCGGCCGCGCCTCGAAGGTGCGCCTCTACGCCTCCTCCGGCGTGCTGCGCGAACCCGCCGCCATGGCCGAACAGGCGGAGCGCTATGTGGCCGAGGGCTTTCCGGCCATGAAGGTGCGCTTCACCTCCTCGGCCGGCGGCCGGGGCAGCTGGAAGGACGACGTCAAGGCGCTGGAAGCGATCCGCGCCCGCGTCGGCGATCGGCTCGAACTGATGGTGGACTGCAATCAGGGCTGGCGCATGCCCTGGGATACGAGCCACCCCTGGACCTACAAGGATGCACTCGCCGTGGCCCGGGCGCTGGAGCCGCTCGGCGTCTACTGGATGGAGGAGCCGCTCTTCCGCTCCGACCGCGAAGGCATGCGCCGCCTTGCAGATGCGACCGGCATCCGCATCGCCGGTGGCGAGATGACCCGCGAACTCTACGAATTCCGCGACATCATCGAACGCCGCGCCTTCGATGTCATCCAGCCCGACGTGGCACTCGTCGGCGGCATCACCGGCTGCCGCCGCCTCGTCTGTCAGGCCCGCGAGGCGGGTATCCTCTTCACGCCGCATTCCTGGACGAATGGCATCGGCGTTCTCGCCAACGCCCATCTGACGGCCGGCATCGGCGACGCGCCCTTCCTCGAATATCCCTACGACAATCCGGAGTGGAGCGAGGCGCGCCGCGACTATCCGATGGCAAGCCCGCTGAAGCACGAGAAGGGCTGGCTCGACCTTGGCGAAGCCCCCGGCCTCGGCATCGTGCTCGACGAGGATCGGCTGGCTGCCACGCGGATCGGCTGAACGCCGGGGTCATCGGACGGGAAAACGAAACAGGTCCGCATCGGGGTCTTCATGCCCGTCGATGCGGGCCGCAATGATCTCCGAGGCGATCTGGCTGAAGGTGATGCCGTTGCCGCCGAAGCCCATCACCGCATGCACATTCGTGGTGCCCGACAGCGTATCGATGAAGGGCAGGCCCGTATCGGTCGTGCCGAAAGCCGCCGACCAGGCATGGTCCGGCTGCCCCATGTCGATGCCCGTCAGCGCCGCGAACTTCTCGCGGATTCGGACAGCCTTCTTGGCCATGCGGGTCTGGTCGAGATAGGCGTCCGCACTCTCTTCATCCTCGCCCCCGATGATCAGCCGTCCCTCCGGTCCCGTCCGGAAGTAGAGATAGGGGTCGGAGGCTTCCCACACGATCGTGTCCTTGAGCCACTCCGGCAGGGAGAGTTTCGGCCGGCTTGCAAAGGCCCAGGTCGAGACGATGGCATGCCGCCGGCTCTCCAGCGGCTTGAGGAATTCGTAGCCCGTGCAGAACACCACATGCGAAGCCTCGAGAAGAACGCCCGCCGATGTCGCGACAACCACCCGGTCATCCAGCGACCGCACATCCGTAATCTCGACGTCCGAAACGATCTCCGCCCCTTGTCGCGCCGCCGATCGCAACAGGCCGGCCGCCAGTTGTGCGGGATTGGCAGCCGCCGAGACATGGCTGACGATACCGCCGTCGCGCTGAAGCCCGAAGCGCGCCTGAAGGCTCTCGGCATCGAGATGGTCGGCCGCAAGCCCCGCCTTCTCCCGCGCCATGGCTTCCTTGCGAAGAGCCGCGCCATCCATCTCCGTTCCCGCCAGCAGCAAGGTGTCGCGGCGCTCGAAGCTGCAGGCGATATCGAGGTCGCGCACCAGCCGTTCGAGCCGCATCACTGCCCCGGCCGAGCGCTGCCACGCCCGCGCGGCCTTCTGGGCACCGATCATCCCGGAAAGCTCCGTCAGGGGAATGTCGATCTCGTGCTGGATCATCGCGGTACTCGCCATGGTCGATCCGGCGAGCGGCTTGCGCCGATCGATCACAAGCACAGGCCGCTCCGGGCTCGCCAGCGCCTGCGCAACCAGCGCACCGCTGATCCCCGCACCGACGACGATCGTGTGATAGGTGGAAGCCGAGGGCTTGGCCCGGCTGCGCAGCGTGATGCGCGGCGTCTCCGCCCAAAGCGGCTGTTGCGCCCTGAGCGTCCGGTGTTTGGTAATCTCGTCCATCTTTGCCCCTCGATCCGTCCCGCGCACGCGCACGGACAATGGGAAACGCAGCGGCGACGCAGCAGTTCCTGAATATCGTCAGAAAGAAAAACACACCCTCTAAACGGCCAAGGCCGGCGCTTTTGGCGCCGGCCCTGTGTTGCTCATCGTTGTCGTCGTTGTTGTCGCGTGGCTTACTTCTTCCAGGACTTGACGAGTTCGTCGTAGTTGACGGTGATGGGCTTTTCCTTTTCGTTTTCGACCTTGAGCTGGGGTGCGAGGTTGCCCTTGGAGACGGCGTCCTTGTTCCAGTATTCGAGGTCGTGCTCTTCGGCGAGCTTGGGTCCGATGTCGCCGAGGATGCCGGCGCGTTCGAGGCGGCCGAGGACCTTTTCCTGTTCGGCGCAGAGGCTATCCATCGCTTCCTGGGCGGTCTTTTCGCCCGACGCCGCGTCGCCGATCGCCTGCCACCAG
>NZ_JBHGAP010000006.1:0-222238 GCF_042610495.1 Rhizobium sp. SG2393 | reverse complement strand
AAGGGGCACTGTGCAGACGGCAGGGCGCGGGTGGTGACGATCCACCCGCGCCCTGTCACGTGTCGAATGGAAACGGCAACCGGATCAGCCGGCCGACTGGCGCGGCCGGGCAACGTCGCTTTCGCCTTCGGCTTCCGGGCCAAAGCCGTAGCTCATGCGCTTCATCTGCGCGGCGACGCGTTCCATTTCCGCTTCGGAGAGCACGGGTGGCTCGCCCAGCGTGAGCGCCTGCACATAGATGCGCGACAGCGTCTCGATCTCGATCGCCATCCACAGTGCATGCTCGAGGTTCTTGCCGAGCGAGATCTGGCCGTGCTGGCCGAGCAGGCAGGCAAGCCGCCCTTCCAGCGCCTTCAGCGCATGGTCCGACAGTTCCTGCGTGCCGTAGGTCGCATAGTCCGAGCAGCGGATCGTGTTGCCGCCGGCAATGGCGGTCATGTAGTGGAAGCTTGGGATGGAACGGTGATGGCAGGCCAGCGTCGTCGCATAGATCGAGTGGCAGTGCAGCACCACCTCGATATCCGGCCGGTTCTTCAGGATATCGCGGTGGAAGCGCCATTCGGACGAGGGGCGCGGGCCGACATAGGTGCCGTCGAAATCCATCTCGACGATATCCTCCGGCTTCATGGTTTCGTAAGCCATAGACGACGGAGTGATCAGGAAGCCGCGGTCGATCCGGACCGAGAGATTGCCCGAAGTGCCCTGGTTGATGCCGCTGTCGTTCATGCGGCGGCAGATGTCGATCATCTGCCGGCGAAGCTCGGCGTTGCTGGTGGCGGTGGTCATGTCGTGATCCTTTCGGAAAGCCTTTTGCTGGCGTTGGGTGGACGGGTCGTCAGCTTCGGCGTCTTCTTCGCGCGTGACCCGTGCCGTGACCGCCGGACCTCCCTCCCCGGGGCTCCGGCGGGAATTCTGTCTCAGTTCTTGATGCGCAGATCCGGCTCCGCGCTGCCCCGGATGATCGTCATGCCGTTCGGCATGTCGTTTTCGTCAAGCTTGAAGCGGATCTCGTCCGGCGTAAGATTGTAATGCACCCAGCGCGCCGTCAGGCGGCGGCGCAGCTCCTCCTCGGTGACATCGACGAAGACGGTATAGTCGAAGACGGGCTTCAACTGGTCCCAGGGTGTGGCCCGCATCAGAAGAAAGGTGCCTTCGCAGACGATGATGCCGGTGGAGCGGGGGATGAGCCGGCCGCCGGCGCGCGCGATCTCAATATCGCGGTCGAAGACCGGCACGGCCACGGTATCGTCCTCGTTCGCCTTCAGCCGCAGCAGCATGTGGCGCAGGCCGTGCACGTCGAACGTGTCCGGCGCGCCCTTGTAGGGCCGGCGCCCGATCGCGTTCAGCACGAGGTCGTCATAGTGATAGCCGTCCTGCGGAAAGATCGCCGCGTGACCGGGCGCGTCCCGGTTCAGCCGCTCGACGACGGCCTCCGACAGCGTGGATTTGCCCGAACCCGGCGGGCCGGCAATGGCGATGATGACGCGGCGCCCGCCGCCGTCGCGAAACCGGGTCTCGGCGACCTTCGCAATGATTTCCGCATTCTCCATGAGATCGGTCACGGCGCATCTCCTCCGGCCTGCTCCGGCAGATGAGATAGCACCGCTGACCGCCGGAAGGCGACAGCAAAATTGCAGGTTTGCGCAGCAAATTGCTGCGTTTGTCACTCAAAAGAGGAAGGCCGGGAACGGACATCTTTGCCCCCTCCCCTTCCGGGCCCCATTCGGCCGCACCGGTTTTCGCGCATCAGTCCTTTGCAAGACCGGCTGACGCCTGCGAAACCGTTGGTTCTGTCGCCTTCTCCGGGCGTTGCCTGTCAGTAGAACAGGTGCCAGGGCGTGAGAAAGGCGCGTGCCATTTCCTCTTCGCGTTCCCGCTCGCTGCGTTCGTCGCTGCGCTTGCCGAACAGGCTCTGGAAAAAGGAGGGCCTCTCCGAGCCTACCGTTTTCGTCTCCGCTGCCCGCAGGGTGTCTGTGCCGCTGGTCGTTTCCGCCGCAGCCAGGTAGCCCATCGTCATGCCGCCAAAGTGAAACATGCCAAATCCCCTTCTCGCCAATAAGGTCCGACCGCGCCTCTTTTCGTGCGCCTGTCCGCGGCTGTTGGTTAACCGTCGGTAAAGAAAGAGTGCCACGTTCCCGCCGAGAGTCAATAGTCTACCAATATGGTCGTGAACTCACGCCACAGGGGATCCGATCTCGGCATAGCCGCGCTTCCTCCGCCGCGCCGCCTGCCGGGCAAACGCCGCTTCCGCCTCGCCTTCCGTCGCATGCCATTCGATGCGCTGCTGCCCGCGCGTGCCGATGCGCCCCCAGACGCGCACCAGTGCGACCGGTCCGAACAGCGTCGGCTGCAGGCTGAGCCCGTAGTAGCGCGCGACGTTGCGCGAGGGGTCTTCGCGGCGGAAATGCAGGTGCTGGGGTGGCGTCATCATGGGGTCGAGTCTGGATCGTCCCGCAGCCAGCGTCCAACGCATCTTGTGAATCGGTTCGGGCCAACCGATTCACGATCGTGATGCATCGCGCTGGCATCATGGTGACCAGTGGATTAACGCTTGCGCGATTCCTGCAAATCACAGAATAATAGCGGCAGATCGGCGTTTCAGCCGTAATTGCCGCCAGAATCCGGTGACCCCATGCAGCACCTGCCCAGCCTTCCCGTCTTCGAGTTCGACGACAAGATCCTGCACCAGGGTGCGGAAATTTCCCGCAAGCTCGACCAGCTGCGTTTAGAGAAGTTTCCGCCGAACGCGCGCAAGACGCTCAGGCAGTTTTCCATGGCCGAGGTCGCCCACTATCTCGGCGTCAGCCCCAACAATCTCAAGCGCCTGCATCTGGAAGGCAAGGGCCCGGTGCCGACCACCGCCTCGGGCGGGCGACGCTTCTACACGGCCGAGCAGATGCAGGAGCTGCGCCTCTTCCTCGACCGCACCGGCAAGGCCGAAGCGAAGAAATACGTGCCGCACCGCAAGCCCGGCGACAAGCTGCAGGTGATCGCCGTCGTCAATTTCAAGGGCGGCAGCGGCAAGACGACGACCACGGCCCACCTCGCCCAGCATCTGGCGCTGACCGGCCACCGCGTGCTTGCCGTCGATCTCGACCCGCAGGCTTCGCTCTCGGCGCTGCACGGCTTCCAGCCGGAGCTTGATCGCAATCCATCGCTTTATGACGCGATCCGCTACGACGACCAGCGCAAGGCGATCGGCGAGATCGTCATGCCCACCAATTTCCCCGGCCTCGACATCATCCCCGCCAATCTCGAGCTGCAGGAATATGAATATGATACGCCGCTTGCCATGCAGGGCGGCGGCGAGGGGCGGCGGTTCTTCACCCGCTTCGGCAAGGTGCTGGCAGAACTGGACGAGCGCTATGACGTGGTGGTGGTCGACTGCCCGCCGCAGCTCGGCTATCTCACCCTGACGGCGCTGACGGCAGCGACCTCCGTGCTCATCACCGTGCATCCGCAGATGCTCGACCTCATGTCCATGTCGCAGTTCCTGCTGATGCTCGGCAACATCACCCGCACCATCAAGCAGGCCGGTGCCGATGTGCGCATGGACTGGCTGCGCTATCTCATCACCCGCTACGAGCCGCAGGATGTGCCGCAGGTGCAGATGCTCGGCTTCATGCAGTCGATGTTCGCGGAAGAGATCCTGAAGAGCCCGATGTTGAAGACCACGGCAATTTCCGATGCCGGCCTCACCAAGCAGACGCTCTACGAGGTTGACCGCTCGGCCTTCACGCGTGAAACCTATGACCGGGCCATCGAATGCATGGATGCGGTGAATTTCGAGGTCCAGGGCCTCATCCACCGGGTCTGGGGCAGGCTTTAGGCGGGCGCTGCTGTTGACGGCCGTAAAAAGTCGTTATTTCGATATCAAAGTCAAGGAATTAGCTGGGCTGGAGACGAGGCATGGCGCGCAAGAACCCCTTTGCCAATCTGATGGACGACAAGCCGGCCGAGGACGGCCGCGTCGCGCTCGACTATACGATCAAGGGCGCCTCGAAGTCGATCCTGAGCTCCATCAACGAGATGGCCTCGCAGGCCGACAAGCTGCTGGCCGGCGAGACGGTGGTGGAGATCGCCCCGAGCGATATCGACGGCTCCTTCGTGCGCGACCGCATGGCCGATGACGATCAGGAGTTCGAGGCACTGGTGGAGGCGATCCGCGAGCGCGGGCAGGACAGTCCCGTGCTGCTGCGGCCGCATCCGTCCGCCGCCGGCCGCTACATGGTCGTCTTCGGTCACCGCCGCGTGCGCGCTGCCGAGCGGCTGGGGCTGAAGGTCCGTGCCGTCATCAAGCAGATGGACGACCGCGCCCATGTGATCGCGCAGGGCCAGGAAAATTCCGCCCGCGCCAATCTTTCCTTCATCGAGCGCGCCGTCTTCGCCGAGCGGGTGGCGCGGCTTGCCTATGACAATGACAACCGCGTGGTGATGACGGCGCTCGCCGTGGATCGCAGCACGCTCTCCAAGATGCTCTCCGTGACCGCCATTCCGGGCGACGTGCTGGAGGCGATCGGTGCCGCGAAGGGCATCGGCCGCGATCGCTGGTACGAGATGAAGCAGCTTCTGGAAAAGCCGGTCCGGCTGGAAGAGGCGAGGGCGCTGCTTTCCGGTGCCGACATGGGGTCGCTTTCGAGCGACGAACGGTTCAACCGCCTGATGACAGTTCTGAAGGCCGCCGACAGGCCGGTGAAGGCGAAGCCGGTGCGAAAGAGCCGGAGCTGGGCCGCGGAGGACAAGGCCGTGGCTGCCGACATCTCCTCCGACGGACGCCGGTTCACGCTGGCGCTGAAGGCGCGCGACGCCGTCGATTTCGGGGACTTCCTGTCCGATCGCCTGCCGGAGCTCTACGAAGCCTTCCGCAGGGAAAAAGACGGCCGCTGATCGGGCGACCGTCCAGCTCGGGCGCCGATACCGGCGCCGTCAACCTTTCGTTAACCATGAAGCGTCGGCTCTCGACGCCATCGGTCCGTGCACCTCGCCCCGTCTCAGGCGGCCAGCCGGCGGAACTTGGTGCGGACTTCCTCCACATAATGCTTGCCGGGGGAGGGGGCGTTGACGAGTGCCTCGACATCGCCAAGGCTGACGCCCTCGAAGAGACGCTGTTCGCCGCTGTGCAGGCGCACCCGGAGCTTGCCATCCTCGGGGCTGAAATAGACGGCCTCGATCAGGCGGGACTGGACCGGAAGTGCGGTCATCCCCTCCACGGCCGGAATATCGGATACGACGCGAAGCGGCGGCCGGCGCGTGGCGCGGGTGGCATGGCGCATCGCGCGCAAAGCGTTGTAGGCATAGGCGAATGCCATGCCCGCTGCGGCGCCCGCCGTCTTCACCAGCGCATCGTCGATGCGGGCGTGCCGGGTCGGCGACAGCAATTGCAGCGCCTCGGTCGCGCTGGCCGCGAGAACAACGAGCAGGCCCACCTTCAAGGCATGGCGCGGATAGGCAATCATGAAGCCTGCGGCCAGAAGGCCGAAGGCGAGTGCGCGATCCACATCCACGGCGAAAATGTCGCCGGGCCGCATCTGGATGGGGGAGACCGTCACGAAGACGATGGCGGCAAGGGCGGTCCAGACCGCGATCTGATAGGGTGCGTTTTTCATGCCCGGGAGCTTAGGGCGTCAAGTCCTAAAGCTCTGCCTAAAGCGCGCAGCCTTCCGCCGGCGATCGTTTCGGAGGGTTAAGGGAGGGTCAAGCGCGCCGCGGGCCGTCTCATTGGCCGGCCCTGAGCGTTGATGGGAGGCGAGGGGAGGGGAGCGGTCGGTGGACACAGCGCCTCGCCCCCCATGCAACAAAAAGCCCCCGGCCATCGCGTGATTGCCGGGGGCTTGCGAGAATGGGCCGTATCAGTCGATCAGCGGCAGAAGCTCGCTGACGGACTTCTTGGCATCGCCGTAGAACATGCGGGTGTTCTCCTTGAAGAACAGCGGGTTTTCGATGCCGGAATAGCCGGTGCCCTGGCCGCGCTTGGAGACGATGACGAGCTTTGCCTTCCAGACTTCCAGCACGGGCATGCCGGCGATCGGCGAGTTGGGATCGTCCTGGGCAGCCGGGTTGACGATGTCGTTGGAGCCGATGACGATGACGACGTCCGTGTCCGGGAAGTCCTCGTTGATCTCGTCCATTTCCAGCACGATGTCGTAGGGCACCTTGGCTTCGGCCAGCAGCACGTTCATGTGGCCGGGCAGGCGTCCCGCGACGGGGTGGATGGCGAAGCGGACATTCTTGCCCGCCGCGCGCAGCTTGCGCGTCAGTTCGGACACCGCAGCTTGAGCCTGCGCCACCGCCATGCCGTAGCCGGGCACGATGATGACGCTGTCGGCTTCCTTCAGGGCGCTAGCGACGCCGTCGGTGTCGATCGCCACCTGCTCGCCGGTGATTTCCATCGCCGGACCCGTGGTGCCGCCGAAGCCGCCGAGGATGACGGAGACGAAGGAGCGGTTCATCGCCTTGCACATGATGTAGGACAGGATGGCGCCGGACGAGCCGACCAGCGCGCCGGTGACGATCAGCAGATCGTTCGACAGCGAGAAGCCGATGGCCGCCGCCGCCCAGCCGGAATAGCTGTTGAGCATGGAGACCACGACCGGCATGTCGGCGCCGCCGATGCCCATGATCAGGTGGTAGCCGATGAAGAGCGCCAGAAGCGTCATCAGGATCAGCGTCCAGCTGCCGGCGCCGTTGAAGTAAAGCACGAGCAGCAGCAGCGAGCCGATGGCCGCGCCGGCATTGAGCAGATGGCCGCCCGGCAGCTTCTTCGCCTTGCCGTCGATCTTGCCGGCCAGCTTGCCATAGGCGACGACCGAGCCGGTGAAGGTGACGGCACCGATGAAGACGCCAAGGAACACCTCGATCTTCAGCACCGAGAGTTCCGGCAGGGTCTTCTGGGCGATCTTCAGGGCAAAGCCGTGGAAATCCGCAAAGAGACCCGACTGCCCCGCCGCCGTCGCGCAGGCGATGGCGCTGGAGAGCGGATCGCAGGCCGCAATGCCGGCAGCACTCAGCGTGGAGGCGATGCGCCACATCTCGACTTCGGCGTTGAAGCCGATGAAGACGGCGGCAAGGCCGACGAGGGAGTGCATGGCCGCCACGAGCTGCGGCATTTCCGTCATCTGCACGCGCTGGGCCACGACCCAGCCGATCGCGCCGCCGATGACGATCATGACGAGCGAGACGCCCCAGTTGCCGGCGCCGGGTCCGTAGATGGTCGCGGCAACGGCCAGCGCCATGCCGACGATGCCGTACCAGACGGCGCGCTTGGCGCTTTCCTGGCCGGAAAGGCCACCGAGCGAGAGGATGAAGAGAACGGCCGAGACCACATAGGCCGCCGTGGTGAATCCGTATTCCATGTGTCTTTTCTCCCCCGGCTCAGGACTTCTGGAACATGGCGAGCATGCGCCGCGTGACCATGAAACCGCCGACGATATTGATGCCCGCCATCAGCACGGAGAGCGCGGCGAGGATGATGACGAGCCAGTTGCCGGAGCCGATCTGCATCAGCGCCCCGAGGATGATGATCGAGGAGATCGCATTGGTGATGGCCATCAGCGGCGTGTGCAGCGAATGGCTGACATTCCAGATCACCTGGAAGCCGACGAAGCAGGCGAGCACGAAGACGATGAAATGGCTCATGAAACTCGCCGGAGCGTAAAGACCGGCGAGCAGGATCAGCGCGCCGCCGCCGGCAAGCATCGCCACCTGGCTGCGGGTCTGCGCCTTGAAGGCCGCGATCTCGCGGGCGCGCTTCTCCTCCGGCGTCGGCTCCTTCACCTTTTCCTTCGGCTTGGCGGCCGCGATCGCCTGGATCTTCGGCGGCGGCGGCGGGAAGGTGATCGCGCCCGCATGCGTCACGGTCGCGCCGCGGATCACGTCGTCTTCCATGTTGTGCACGACCGTGCCGTCCTTGGCGGGCGTCAGGTCGGTCATCATGTGGCGGATGTTGGTGGAATAGAGCGTCGAGGCCTGGGCGGCCATGCGGCTCGGGAAATCGGTATAGCCGACGACGATGACGCCGTTGTCGGACACGATGCGCTGGTCGGCGACCGTGAGGTCGCAATTGCCGCCGCGTTCGGCGGCGAGATCGACGATGACGGAGCCGGGCTTCATCATCGCCACCATGTCGGCGAGCCAGAGCTTCGGCGCGTCCCGGCCGGGGATCAGCGCCGTGGTGATGACGATGTCGATGTCAGGCGCCAGCTCGCGGAACTTGGCGAGCTGCTTTTCGCGGAACTCGGGCGAGGAGGGGGCTGCATAGCCGCCGGTCGCCGCACCGTCCTGGGCCGGGCCGTCGAAGTCGAGGAAGACGAATTCGGCGCCCATGCTCTCGATCTGCTCGGCGACTTCCGGGCGCACGTCGAAGGCGTAGGTGATGGCGCCGAGCGAGGTGGCGGTGCCGATGGCGGCAAGGCCGGCCACGCCTGCGCCGATCACCAGCACCTTGGCCGGCGGCACCTTGCCGGCGGCGGTCACCTGTCCGGTGAAGAAGCGGCCGAAATTGTTGCCGGCCTCGATCACGGCGCGGTAGCCGGCGATGTTGGCCATGGAGGAGAGCGCATCCATCTTCTGGGCGCGCGAGATGCGCGGCACCATGTCCATGGCGATCACGCTCGCACCGGTCTCCTTCGCCTGCTCCAGAAGATCCTTGTTCTGGGCGGGATAGAAGAAGGAGATCAGCGTCTTGCCGCCCGACAGACGGGCCACTTCCGCGCTTTCCGGCGGGCGCACCTTGGCGATGATGTCGGCATCCGCATAGAGCGCCTCGGCACTGTCGACGACCGTCACGCCGGCCGCCCGGTAGGCCTCGTCGGAAAAGCCTGCGGCCTTGCCGGCACCGGCTTCGATCAGGCAGGCATGGCCGAGTTTCTGCAGTGCGAGCGCGCTGTCGGGCGTCATGGCGACGCGCGCCTCGCCCGGATAAAGCTCTTTCGGTGTCCCGATCTTCATAGGAAATCCCCCTGTCTGCGATGGTGTGCTGCCGGCGGCCGGCGGAAGATGACCGCGGTAGCGCCTGCAAGTTGTGATGCTGGATGAGCGTCGGGCTCGGCCCTTGCCGGTCCCGCAGCACGCGGCCAGCCTGCCGATGTGACAAAGACGTCTGTCATGCCGATATGCCCCTCCCTCTGGCCCTATCGTGCGCGCGGCGCTTGCAAGTGGCGCCTTCTTTTCTCCCCGTTACCGCATCGTTCGCAAAACACAAGGCCGCCAAAGGCTCGGCCAAGAAAATATTTTAAGCTTAAACGATTTAGGTTCCTCCCGGCGACGATAGAGGAGAAGATTTCCGCTGAACAGCCGCAGGCCACGCTTCGATTGCGAAAAATGACGCAACGACGCCACAAAATGCCGCTTGTCGGGCACGGACGTCGCCAGGTGGCCTGAACCCCCGAAGGAGAAGACGAAGCGATCCTCGCCGGGTGCGGCCTCCACCGGGTCCGTCTGTCCAAGGCGTCTGCCATCCAGGCTCCCTGATATTCCGACCGGTTGTTTACCCATTGTTCGGAGTTTATGCGGTAGCCATGGGCCACGGGCGCTTCAGGTAGTGCGTGCGCCCGGCTTTTCCTTTCGCCCATGGCCCCGTTGCCCACAGGCTCAGAAAATCCTTCCGAAAATCAAATAGATAGAAGCGCGTCATTGCACGCGTGGGAACGCGTGTGCTCTTTGTACCGGTATGCAACGAGCTATGCATGCACGTGCAATGCTGCTTTGCACAATGGACATTGGTCAGGCGGCCGCTCCCGCTCTATAAACATTCTCAGAAACCGGGTCTCCTCCTCCTCCCAACGACCTGNGCACGTGCAATGCTGCTTTGCACAATGGACATTGGTCAGGCGGCCGCTCCCGCTCTATAAACATTCTCAGAAACCGGGTCTCCTCCTCCTCCCAACGACCTGGTTTCGGGCGACCGCGGACCTCCTCCTCCTCCCAGTCCGTGGTCAATTTCGGGAAGCCCGGCACTCCTCCTCCCAGCCGGGCTTCCCCTCCTCCCCCCCCCCCCCTTCAATGTCTTGCAGCAACGTACCCTTTGACCGGCCAAACGCTTTGAGGCGCTTGCGTGCCGGTGTTTCCGTGTGGTCGCCCATCCGCATGCTTCATCGGCCATGCCCGTCGCGGCAAAGAAAAAGCCCCGAAGCGTGGAACTTCGGGGCAGGGGAGGAGAGGGAGGAGCCTTGTGCTGTTTCTCAGCCTTCTTCCTGGAAGACCGTCTCGCGCTTTGCCTTCACGCTCGGCAGGAAGACGACGATCAGGACACCCAGTGCGATCAGCAGCAGGGTGGCGCTGATCGGCCGCGTCACGAAGGTGCTGGGATCGCCGCGCGACAGGATCATGGCGCGCCGCAGGTTTTCCTCCAGAAGCGGGCCGAGGACGAAGCCGAGCAGCAGCGGCGCCGGCTCGCAGCGCAGCTTGGACAGCAGGTAGCCGGCAAGACCGAAGCCCGCGACCGCATAGAGGTCGTAGGGGTTGCCGTTGACGCTGTAGACGCCGATGGCGCAGAAGGCCATGATCGTCGGGAAGAGCACGGTATAGGGTACGGTCAGCAGCTTCACCCAGATGCCGATCAGCGGCAGGTTCAGCACGACCAGCATCAGATTGCCGATCCACATGGAGGCGATGATGCCCCAGAAGAGTGCCGGCTGTTCGGTCGCGACGTTCGGGCCGGGCACGATGCCCTGGATGATCATCGCGCCGATCATCAGCGCCATCACAGGGTTGGCGGGAATGCCGAGCGTGAGCAGCGGAATGAAGGAGGTCTGGGCACCGGCATTGTTGGCCGATTCCGGACCGGCGACGCCGGCGATCGCACCCTTGCCGAACTCTTCCGGATGCTTGGAGATCTTCTTCTCCACCGTATAGGAGGCGAAGGAGGCGAGGATGGCGCCGCCGCCGGGCAGGATGCCGAGGGCCGAGCCGATGCCGGTGCCGCGCAGCACGGGGCCGACCATCTGGCGGAAGTCGTCCTTGGTGGGCAGCAGGCCGCTGACCTTCTTCATGAGAACGGTGCGGTTGAAGTCACCTTCGAGGTTGCGCAGGATTTCGGCGATGCCGAAGACGCCGACGGCGAGTGCCACGAAGTTCAGCCCGTCGGCATATTCACTGATGCCCATCGTGAAGCGCGGGGTACCGGTGTAGATGTCCGTGCCGACGAGGCCGAGCAGCAGGCCGAGCGAGACCATGGCGAGCGCCTTGATCACCGAACCGTGGGCGAGCGCGATCGACGAGACGAGACCGACCACCATCAGCGAGAAATATTCCGGCGCGCCGAACTGCAGGGCGATGACCGTCAGCGGCGGGGCAAAGATCGCGACCAGCATCGTCGAGACCGAGCCGGCGAAGAAGGAGCCGATGGCGGCGATGGCGAGCGCCGCGCCGGCCCGGCCCTTGCGGGCCATCTGGTAGCCGTCGATGGCGGTGACGGCGGATGAGGATTCGCCGGGCATGTTGATCAGGATGGCGGTGGTCGAGCCGCCATATTGCGCGCCGTAATAGATGCCGGCGAGCATGATCAGCGAGGAGACGGGCTCCAGCTGGAAGGTGATCGGCAGCAACATGGCGATGGTCGCCGTGGCGCCGATGCCGGGCAGGACGCCGATCAGCGTGCCGAGCAGGGCGCCGATCAGGCAGAACAGCAGGTTTTCCAGGGAGCCGGCGGTCGCAAAGCCGAGCGCGAGATTGTTGAAGAGTTCCATGGCGGCCTCCTTAGAACCGGACCCAGGGGCCGAAGCGCTCGAAGGGAAGCCCGAGTGCGTAGCTGAAGATGGCGACCGAGAAGACGGTGATCGCCGCGGCAAGTGCCAGTGCGCCGAGCGGCTTCATCTTGCCGGATGCGAAGGCGGCGATGAACGATGTCACGAAGAGCGATGGCACGAAGCCAAGGCCGCGCACCGTCAGGCCGAAGAAGATCGGCGCCGGCAGGATGAAGAAGATGCCGCGCCAGGCGAGCATGCCCATCGGCTGCTCTTCCTTGCCGAAGGAGCCGACGAGGATAATGAGCCCGAAGATCATCAGCAGGATGGCGAGCATGAACGGGAAGTAGCCCGGGCCCATGCGGAAGGCGGTGCCGAGGTCCAGCGCGAGCGACTGGACGGCGAAGAACAGGCCGAGGCCGATGAACAGCGCTCCACAGAGCAGGTCGGTCCGATCATAGCGAGATGGTGACATGGTTTCCCCCGGAAGTCTTGGCCGTCCGGCGCATCGGCTGCGGCGGCGGCGTGACACGGCCCGGCCATTGCCGTGGATGATCATCATCGACGGGGCCGGGAACGCATGGGTCTTCGGTTGTTTGTGACGCCGGTCCAGTGACCGGCGTTGGTGCGTCTGGCCGTCCTCCCGGCCGCGTCGCCGGGTGGAGGCGAGGGGAGCGGGGCCATCACTGCGCGCCGCTCCCGCCGGGTTTGCCCTTGCCTTAGTCGGCGTAGGTGCCGGCCGCGTCGATGATCGGCTTCCAGCGGGCGATTTCGCCTTCGAGCTTGGCCTTCAGCGCAGCGGGCGTCGCGTCGGCTTCCGACGACGGTGCGGTGCCGAGTTCGGCAAAGCGGCTGACGACGTTCGGATCCTTCAGCGCCTTCTGCAGCGCAGCCGACAGCTTGGTGTTGACGGCTTCCGGCGTGCCCTTCGGCGTGTAGATGCCGTGCCAGATGCCGATTTCGAAGCCCGGCAGGCCGCCTTCGACGGCGGTTGGCACGTCGGGGAAGATGTCGAGGCGCTTGGGCGCGGTCACGGCATAGGCCTTGATGGTGCCGCCCTGGATCTGCTTCGTCGTGTTGGTGGTCTGGTCGCACATGATGTCCACCTGGCCGCCGAGCAGGTCGGTCATCGCCGGGCCGGTGCCCTTGTAGGGCACGGTGACGAGCGGGGTCTCGATCGCGCTCATGAACAGCATGCCGCACAGGTGCGAGGCCGCGCCGATGCCGGCATTGGCGACGGTGACCGTGTCCTTGTTGGCCTTGACGTAGTCGATCAGGCCCTTGAGGTCGGTCGGCTCGAGATCCTTGCGGGCGACGATCGTCATCGGGACATCGGTCACGAGGCCGACATAGTCGAAGGCGTTCAGCGGATCATAGGCGAGCTTGCGGTAGAGCGTGGCGCTGGTGGCCATGCCGATGTGGTGCAGCAGGATGGTGTAGCCGTCCGGATCGGAGCTCGCCACGCGGCCGGCGCCCAGCGTGCCGCCGGCGCCGCCGACGTTTTCGACGATGATCTGCTGGCCGAGATCCTTGGACATGGATTCCGCCACGAGGCGCGCGACCGTATCCGTCGGACCGCCGGCCGAGAAGGGCACGACCATCGTGATGTTGCGTTCCGGATATTCGGCAAAGGCCGCGCCGGAAAAAAGGGTAGCCGCAAACGCGCCCGCGACAGCGAGCGTTTTCAGGAATGACATGGGTATCCTCCACCTGTTGAAAGCAAGCCCGGAACACTCCTCTGTGCCGGATGCTTGGAGGCGATTGTGAGCACCTTTGCCGCGTTCACAACGGTTCGCCCGGCGGCATGTCTCAATTTTTGCTTAACAATCGCCGTGGATGGGTGGAGAGGGTAACAAACGCCATGTCTGATGGGTGGATTTCCACCCATTCGACCGTGGGATTATTCGACGAGGCGGCCGTCCTGCTTGTCGAGGCCATATTTCTGCATCTTTTCGTAGAGCGTCTTGCGGGAGATTCCGAGCGTTTCATAGACCGGTTTCAGCGCGCCGCCATGGGCCGCGATCGTGCTGGCGATGATGCGCCGCTCATAGGCCGCGACGCGATCGGCAAGCGGCAGGTCCGTGCCGCCATCGTCTGTCCTGCCGGCCCGCGCCACCTCCGGCTGGCCGATGCCTAGCACGAAGCGGTCGGCGGCGTTGCGCAACTCCCGCACATTGCCCGGCCAGTCGGCCTCCCCGACATCCGCCAGAACCGAAGGCGGCACGTCAGGATCCTCGCGCCCGTAGCGGGCAGCCGCCTCGCGCACCAGATGCAGGAAGAGCAGCGGAATATCGGCGCGCCGCTCGGCAAGGGCGGGAATGTGCAGGGTCGCGACGTTCAGCCGGTAGAAGAGATCGGCGCGGAAACGGCCGGCGGCGACCTCGCCTTCGAGATCGACCTTGCTCGTCGCCACGAAGCGCACGTCGAGCGGCAGGGTCTCGTTCGATCCGAGACGCGTGATGGTGCGCTCCTGCAGCACGCGCAGGAACTTGGCCTGCAGGTCGAGCGGCATGGAGCCGATCTCGTCGAGCAGGATCGTGCCGCCGCGCCCGTGCTCGAACTTGCCGTGCCGGGCCCGGAGCGCGCCGGGGAAGGCGCCGACCTCATGGCCGAACAGCTCGCTTTCGATGAGTGATTCCGGCAGGGCCGCGCAGTTGATGGCGAGGAACGGCCGGCCGGCCCGGCTGGAGAGATCGTGCAGCGCGCGCGCCGCCACCTCCTTGCCGGCGCCGGTTTCGCCGATGATCAGCGTATCGGCCTCCGTCGCCCCGATGGCCCTCAGACGATAGCGCAGATCGACCATCACCGGGGTGCGGCCCGGCATGCGGGTTTCCAGATCGTCATTCTTACCGGCCACCGCCTTCAGCCGCCGGTTTTCCAGAACCAGCCCGCGCCGGTCCAGTGCGCGGGCAACAATCCCGGCAAGCGTCTGCAGCGAGAAGGGCTTCTCGATGAAGTCATAGGCGCCCTCGCGCATCGCCTTGACGGCCAGCTGCACGTCGCCATGGCCGGTGACGAGGATGACAGGGATCTCGTGGTCGATTTCGCGGATCCGCTGCATCAGCGTCATCCCGTCCATGCCCTGCATGCGGATGTCGGTCACGACGATGCCGGGAAAGCCGAAGCTGACACGCGCGAGGCCATCCTCCCCACTCGAAAGCGCCTCCACGGGAAAGTCTGCGAGTTCCAGCGCCTGGGCCGTCGAACGGCGCAGTTCTTCCTCGTCGTCGATCAGCAGGATACGCGGATTCTTCACTGGGCGGCTTCCATGGTGGTCGATACCGGATTGGCTGTGGCCAGCACGATGGAGAACACCGCCCCGCCGTCGGGATGATTGGCAACGGAAAGCTCGCCGCCGAAATCCTTGACGATGTTATAGGAAATGGAGAGCCCGAGGCCCAGTCCCTTGCCCACCCCCTTGGTGGTGAAGAAGGGGTCGAAGATGCGCGCCGCGATGGCCGGCGGCACGCCCTCGCCATGGTCGCGCAGGGCAATCGTCACCGCTTCGCCGCTTTCGCGCGCGGTCAGTTCGATCAGCCGGTTCTCCCGGCCCTCCACCGCATCCCCGGCGTTGGTGATGATGTTGACCAACACCTGCTGCAGGCGCACCGGCCCCGCCAGCACCACGGGTGCGGGATCGCCAAGGTCGATGACGAGGCGTGCGCCGGCGGCGTTGAGGCGCGGCGCGACGATCTCCAGCGTGTCGGTCAGCACGGCCGGCAGCGAAACGGGGCCGAGCTTTTCGTTCGGCTTGCGGGCGAAATTGCGCAGGTGCTGGCCGAGCGAAGCCATGCGGTCCACCAGCTTGGTGATGCGCGAGACATTGTCGGAGGCTTCCTCCGTCCGGCCCCGCGCCATGAGAAGGGCGGCGCTTTCGGCGTAGTTTCGCACCGCCGCCAGCGGCTGGTTGAACTCGTGGGAAAGTGCTGCCGACATCTGGCCGAGGCCGGCGAGCTTGGCGGCCTGGATGAGATCGGCCTGCGTTTCGCGCAATTGCTGGTTCACGCGGGCGAGATCGGAGGTACGCTCCTCGACGCGCCGCTCCAGTTCGGCCTTGGCGCGGATTTCCATCGACAGCTGTTCGTCGCGTCGCGCCTTGCGTTGCATCAGCACCAGAAGGCCCAGCCCGGCGAGAAGCAGCGAGAGCACGATGGCCACCGTGGCCGTCCGGATCTGGCTTTGCACCGACGCGGTGTCGAGGAGCACATGCACCGTCCAGCCGGCATCCGTCACATGCTCCTCGCGTGCCAGATATTCGCGCGTCGTCCCGTCGCGGTCCGTCACGCTCATCAGCACATGGTCGCGAAAGCGTGTCTCGCTCACCGGCAGCTCCCTCAGGACCGCATCGGAGTAGCGCCGCGAGGCCTGGGTGCGCGCCAGTCGCTCTGCCGTCAGCGGTTTCAGCCCGGCATATAGCCAGTCCCGATTGCCGCTCATGAAGATGATGCCTTCGGGGTCGGTGACGAGAATGCGCGACTCGCCCGCCGGCCAGCTGGCCTCGATCTGGTCCACATCGACCTTGAAGGCGATCACGCCGCGGATCGTGCCGTAGATGCGGATGGGCGCGGAGAAGTAATAGCCACGTTTGGCCGACGTCGTGCCGAGCGCATAGAAGCGCGCATCCCGGCCCGCAATCGCGTCCTGAAAATAGGGCCGGTAGCTGAAATTCTCCCCGATGAAACTCGCAGGCCTGTCGAAATTGCTGGCCGCGATCGTCTCGCCCGTCTCGTCCATCACGTAGATGTCGGAGGATTTCAGCAGCGCGTTGATGGCGCGCAGATAGTGGTTGGCATTGGCACGCAGCGTCTTTTCGCCCGGCCGCGCCAGCAGTTCCTTGATGTCGTCATTGTCGGCGATGAGCGCCGGCAGCGCCTCGTAGCGTTTCAGGTGCCCGTTAAGGGCCGCCACGGCGAGGCTGAGCGTGCTCGCGGCCTGTGTGGACGCTTCGTCGAGGAAGCTGCGCTTGAGAAAGGGCATGCTGACCGCCGCCGCAAGGACCGCGAAGGCGATCGTCACGGCAAAGACGGTCAGACCCTGTCTTGTTCTGCGCTGCAAACCTCGTCCTCCCGCAACGTCCACAACCGCAACAATAATCATGCTGGCGGCCATTGACCATGGGCTTGCGGAGCGCGGCAGGCGTCGCCACCCGCGCCGCCTGTCATGCGGCGGCGCGGGCAGTGCTTAAGGGTCAGCCGAAGGCGTGGCGCAGGGCCGGCACGCGAGAGAGAACGAGCATGTCCAGCGCCAGCACCGCCATCAGTGTCAGCCCCGTCAGCGGGAAGGCCATGGACACGACCAGCATCAGCAGCATGGCGCCCTTCCACATCGGTACATTGTCCGGCAGCGGTGGCGGGGCGAGCCTGAACGTGCCCGCCGGGCGACGCTTCCACCACATGATGAGGCCGCTCACCGAAAGGAAGAGGATGGAAAGGCAGAAGATGGTGACGAGCACCAGGTTCCACAGGCCCATCTCGCCTTCGTGAAAGGCGACGCCGATCGCCATGGCCTTGGCAACGGGGGCGTAATCCCGATAGCCGATATCGGCGAGCACCTTGCCGGTGTAGCGGTCGATATGGACGATCCGGTCGGCGGTGGGGTCGGACGAATCGTAACTCATGCTGTCGCGCGAGAGGCTCCAGACATCTGTTTCCTTGACGGGGATGTTGAGCTGGAAGCGACCGTCAAACCCGATCTGGCGCGCATAGGCCACGACGCCGTCGAGATCAGGCGCGACACCGTCCTTCAACCCCGACGTTCCGGCATTGGAGCCGGAGACGGGCATCGGCGTCTGCTCCAGCGTCCAAGGCACGTTCTTGGCCCCGCCGTCGTTCAGTGCCGCGGCATGGCTGACGTCGGAGAGCGGCGTGTCGTACCATTTGCCGATCGGGAAGGTGTTCCAGGCCTGGGTGAACTTCTCGCCCCAGACGCCTGCCCAGGACAGGCCGGTCAGCAGGAAGACCAGCAGCAGACCCGCACTCCAGAAGCCGACCACCTTATGCAGCGACTTCCACCACATCCGACCCTTGAGCGAGAGATTCGGGACCAGCACACCGTCATCAACCCGTCGGGCACGCGGCCACCAGAGATAGAGGCCGGTCACGATGAGCACGATGCCGAAGCCGCAGGCGATCTCGATCAGCCGGTCGCCGACGGTGCCGATCATCAGCGAGCCGTGGATCGTCTCGGCGAAGTCGTACCAGCCGTTGCGGCGCGGCCAGGCGCCCAGCGCCTCGGCCTTGTAGGGATCGACGGCGACCATCACGGCGGCATCGCCGGCATTCACCCGGAAGAGCGCCGCCGTTTCCGGCGTCCGGGGAGCTATGTACTGCTTCAGCACGCCGCCGGGTACGTAGCTGAGGGCGGCAGCGGCCTGTTCGGTGACGCTGCGCTCCGTGCCGGCCGGCACGACGGGGAACGCCTTTTCGCCGTCACGGCCGACGAAAACGGTGGACCAGACCATGATGACGCCCGTGACGGCGAGCATGGCGAGGAAGGGCGCGACATAGAGGCCGGCATAGAAGTGCCAGCGCCAGACGGCGAAATAGAAGTGGCGCGCGGGTTCACGCGCGGATGCGGGCTGAGCAAGGCTCATGAAAAACTCCTGGATATGACATCACGATTTCCCGGCGCGCAGCGGTTGGATCACGTGGCAAAGCGACGGGCTTCGAAGGATCAGGCCAGGAGGGAAGGGGGCGCTCGTGAACGTGTGTTGCCGGTCCGGATGACGGGCAGCGGAGGCGCTTCGCGTCCGGGTGTCAGCCGCTCCGCCGGCTCGCCTGCGGGAATGCCGGGCGTGTCGGCCGGCAGCGGCAGGACCGTCGAGGCGCTGATCCGGCAGGCTTCGCAGCCGGGATTGCCGTGGCCGGGCCCCTTGTGATCAGCGCTCTTGGCGTCGCTGGTCTCGCAGAGCGAGGCGAGCGTGCCGTCGGGCAAGACATAGGCGGCGGAAGCGATTGTCGGATCGGCGGGCGTGGAAGCCGTCGCGACGGGCGCGCGGTGGGCGAAGCCGACGGCAAGCAGCGCCAGCGCGCACAGCATGCGCACCCACACCTGCCAACCTGTCGTGCGTCTGCGCCCCATTGTCGTCCGCCACTATCCCCGTCTGCGCTCATGCCTGAGGATCGGTCGGAGTTCAAGGGGACAAAAAGGCGCGGCTGCGGTTGTCAGGCCGCCGATGGCATCACGCGCCCAGCGCCCATCCGGCCGCAAAGACGGTGCCGTAGAGCAGGGCGGCCGTGACGATGACGGCAAGACCGGCGAGGCCAAGGCCGATGATGGTGGCAAAGCCGTCCCGCTCCATCAGCGATACGGCGATCACCGTCAGCGCCAGCACCGGCAGGATGTTGCCGAAGGGAATGGGAAGCGCCACGATCACCGCCAGCAGGAAGACAGGAATGCCGAGCAGCATGTGCGCCCGGCGGCCGGTCAGGCTGCGCATCCGGTTGGGCTTCAGCCAGGCTTCGACCCGGCTGACGAGCGGCGCGGTGTGCCGCACGATGAGCGCGATCGTTCCGGCCGAGACCCTTCGGCGGCGGATCAGGCGCGGCAACCACACCTTCTCGTAGCCGACGATGATCTGCAGCGACACGAGTGCCAGGCAGGTGCCGAACACCATGCCGAAGGGGCCGGGGATCGGGCAGAGCGCGGGCAGGGAAAGCGCCAGGATGACGAAAGCGATGCCTGCCCGACCCATCACGTCGATCATCTCGCCAAGGTCGATCGAGCCGGCGGCGGCGGCGTGCTCGGCCAGGGCTGCAAGACGGCGGGACGCGACGCCTTTCTCGATGTCATCGGTCGTGGTCGCAGACACGGTCGCCTCAGCCTTCTTCTCTGTTGGAGCGCGTTGATGGGACTGCATCTAGGCACCGTATGTGGCGATACAAGGTCCGCGGTCGATTTGAGAAGGGCGGCGCGGTTGTCCGCGGACAACTTCGCTTGATCTCGCCAGCTTGTGCTCGCCATCCGGGAAAATGAGGTTTTGACTTAAGTTTTGCTTAAATCGGTTACCGTAGGTTTTCACCGACACAGTTGCCCATGGTGCCTTGTTCCGTTCGGCGCGCGCACGTGGTTGTGGTTCGGGGGAACTTCATGATCGATCGTTTCATGTCACGCGTACGGATCCAGACGAAGGTTCTGGTCCTGGTCACGCCGTTTGTGATTTCCATCATGGCCGTCGGCCTGACGGGCCTTTATGCTTCCGGCCTTTTGCAGGGACGCATGGAGATCTCCAATAGCGTCATGCAGTCGCTGCGCGGGTTCAAGGACGTCTATTCGGCCATGACGCGCTTCCTGCTCGAACCCTCCGACGAGACCCATACGGCTGCGCAGACCGCTCTGCAGACGCGCGTTGCAGAGTTGCAGACGATGACGGACGCGCTGCGCGCCCAGTCGAGTGTCACGCAGCTCGAAGCGGCCCTGACGGAAGCCGGCACGATCGATGAGAATATCGCCGCCCTCTGGTCGCTGCACAAGGATCAGCAGACGCTTGCCGCGGCGGTGGTGGAGCGCGAGCTGACGCTGGACGACGTACAGGCCGAAGCCGCCAAGCAGGTCTTCTTCCTGCTGGCGGGCGCCAAGAAGGTCGAGAAGGGCGCCAAGACCGGCCTGAAGGCCGCCGTGCAGATCGGCAATATTTCGTCCGCCGTCGATGACATGATCGGCAAGGTCTCCGCAGCGCTGATGGTGACCGACAAGGCGGCCATCGCGCGCGACAGCCTGCCGGCCCTGCTGAAGGATGTCACTGCGGCCGACAAGGCGCTGGCGTCTGCAAAGATTGATGCCGTCATCCAGATGAAGGAGGCCGTCACCGCTGCGGCCGCGCTGGCGGAAAAGACCAAGACCGATCCTTCCGCACTTCCCGATTTCGTCAATGCGCTCGGCCAGATCGGCACGCTGAACGAGGCGCTGCAGACGGCCGGTGATACGATCATGCGCAAGGGCGTCACCGATCTCGCCGCCTCGGAAGGCAAGACCGAGCTCGCCGACAAGGTCGGCAACAAGCTCCGCTCCATCGTCAACCACGGCAACGAGATTCGCGTCTCCTTTGCCGATCTTCAGGCCGCCCCGTCGCAGAAGGGCGTGGAGCACGCCCAGAAGAGCCTCTTCCTCTATGGCCAGGAAGTCGATGCGCTCGCTGCCATGGCGCCGGACAATGATGGGCTTGCCGCACTGCCGTCGCAGGCCAAGGAGGCCCTCAAGGCCTTGGATGCGAGCGCCGTCGCACTGCTCGACATTCAAAGCCGCCGGCAGAAGGAATTCAATGCCGCAGCGGCCGTCATCGACAGCACGTGGTCGCATCTGTCGGACTTTGCCGAAAGCCAGAAGCAGAGCGCCGGCGCCGAGCGCAGCCAGGCCAATTCCATCTCCGTCGGCGCCATGGTCGTCGGCGTGCTCATCGCCATGGCCGCCGGTGCCGCACTCGTCATCACGCTGAAGGGTCCGATCAGCCAGATCACCGGCGCCATGCGTCGTCTGGCCGAAGGGGCGCTCGACACGCAGATTTCCGGCGAGACCCGCCCGGACGAAATCGGCGACATGGCCCGCGCGCTCTCGGTCTTCAAGGGCAACGCACTCGCCAAGGTCAGCATGGAAGAGCAAGCCGCAGCGGCCCGCCGCCAGGCAGAGGCCGAGCGCGAGCGCAACGAGCGCGAACGCCAGCAGAGCCTGTCGGAAGTCGAGTTCGCAGTGGAAACGCTGGCGACGGGCCTCTCCCGCCTGTCGCGCGGCGACCTGACGTTCAGCATCGATACCCGCTTTGCCGATCATCTTGACCGTCTGCGCCACGACTTCAACCAGTCGGTTGCCGGGCTTCGCGAGACGCTGTCGGAGGTGCGCGATATCTCCGGCGCCATCCATCACAATGGCGAGCAGATGGCCGATGCCGTCTCCGACCTCGCCCGCCGGACCGAACAGCAGGCGGCTGCCCTCGAAGAAACCGCCGCGGCCGTCGACCAGATCTCGGCGACGGTCAAGACCTCGTCCGGCCGCGCCAGCGAAGTGCGCCGCATCGTGCAGGATGCCAAGCGCCGCGCCGACAGCTCCTCCGGCGTCGTGCAGAATGCCGTGTCCGCCATGACCCGCATCCGCGAGGCCTCGGACCGGATTGCCAATATCGTCGGCGTCATCGACTCCATCGCCTTCCAGACCAACCTCCTGGCACTGAACGCCGGCGTCGAGGCGGCACGTGCAGGCGAGGCCGGCAAGGGCTTTGCGGTCGTGGCGCAGGAGGTGCGCGAACTTGCGCAGCGCTCGGCCCAGGCTGCCAAGGAAATCAGCGGGCTCATTGCCAACTCCTCCAGCGAGGTTGCGACCGGCACGCGCTATGTGTCCGAGACCGGCGACGCGCTGATGGACATCGCGACCCAGATCGTCGGCATTGCCGAGCATGTCGATCTCATCGCCACGTCCAGCCAGGAGCAGACCGTTTCGCTCGATTCGGTCAACGGGTCCGTCAACGAACTCGACCACATGACCCAGCAGAACGCGGCCATGGTGGAAGAGACCAATGCTGCGACCCGCCAGCTTGCCGAGGAAATCCGCCAGCTGAGCGCCCTGATCCAGCGCTTCCATCTGTCGGGCAGCGAGACCGGCATGCGCACCGCGCGCGCTGCGTGATCCGGCCGTTTCGGCTCGCCTGATCCGGCGGGGTGAGGGAGGTTTCAGTCATCCCGGCAGCCATGGCAGGGCCGGGGTGTGCGGGGTTTTGAGCCTAGAGACGCCCGGACCAGTCCGACCGCGTCAGCGCATACCAGACCTCGCCCTCTTCGCTGCCGGGAACGTGGCTGGCGCTGAGGGCGACCGTCTGCGTATGACGCATCCCGATCTTTTCCATCACGCGGCGTGACCCGAGATTGGTCGCCATAGTGCAGGCGACGATGGTATCGAACCCCTTGGCGTCAAAGCCCCACTGGACGAGAGCGGCGGCACCCTCCGACGCCAGTCCTTTGCCCCAGCTTTTGCGGGTGAGACGGTATCCGAGTTCAGCGCGCGCCTCGCTTTCGGCAGAGAGGCAGAACCAGCCGACGAAGTCTCCGGTTTCGGTCTGCCGGGCGGTCCAGACGTCGGTTTCCGTTCCCCGCGGCATGAGAAAGGTGACTGCGTCCGGATCGACGGTCTCGTGGTCGACGGCCCCGCCATTCAGAAAATGCATCACCTCCGGGTCGCGCTCGAGCGCGACGAAGTCGTCCCTGTCGCCGGGACGGCACGGTTCGAGCGTCAGGTTTCTGGTCCGCAGTGCCACCAATGGGCGATCCTCCTTGAGTGGGGGCAATCGCCACCCTATCAGAGGCGCCTTCGATTTTCACGCCCGACAACCTTGAACCGCATGGCCGGCCGGCCTATCCCGAAGGCTGAGCTTGCATCTGACGAGGCCTGCCCCGTGACGTTTCCTGCCCTTCTGCGGACCCTTCCTGCGTGCTGCGGTCGTCTGGCCGCTGCCGCGACCCTTGCGGCCCTCTTGCCACACGGTGCGGACGCCGCCGGCTGGTCGCCGCAGGAGACGGTCGCTCCCTATGCGATCGATGGGCAGACCGGCATCGACCTCTATCGCTCGATCGGCGAGAAGGGCCCGGCGATCGGTCCGACGCGCGCCATCGCGCATACGACCTTCAAGCTCACCTGGCGGCGGGATTACCAGCAGCGCGGCGCGGACTGCGTGCTTGCCTCCGCCGTGCCGAAACTCGTCATCACCTACACCTTGCCCAAGCCGCGTCGCAAACTGACGGGGGAGGTCGCGGTGCGGTGGAAGACCTTCATCGATGGCATCGCCGCCCATGAGCGCGTGCACGGCGCCGACATCATCGCCATGGTGCGCGCCATCGAGCGTGAGAGCGTGGGCCTGACGGCCGTCAACGATCCCGGCTGCCGCAAGATCCGCCAGGACCTGACGGAACGCCTCGGCCGCCTCTCCAACGAGCAGCGCGCCAAGAGCCGCGCCTTCGACCAGGTGGAGATGAGCGACGGCGGGAATGTGCAGAGGCTTATTCTCGCGCTCGTCGCGCCCTGACAGAGGTGCTTCGCGACAGGATGGAACCTTGAGCCGGCGAATGGGTTCGGTGTCCATGCCATCCGCCACGCTCGACATTTTCGCCGATCATCACCTGCCGCTTCTCGTCGTCGCGGCCCGCCTCATCCTCGCGCTCGCCTGCGGGGCGGCGATCGGCATCGAGCGGGAATGGCGACAGCGCCCGGCCGGCCTGCGCACCCACATCCTCGTCTGCCTCGCTGCCGCGCTTGCCTCCATCACCGCCATCGAGATCACGCATCTGCCCGCCTTTGCGGGCCAGGAAATCCGCATCGATCCGCTTCGCATCATCGAGGCGGTCACGGCGGGCGTCGCGTTTCTGGCGGCTGGCACGATCGTCTTTGCGCGCGGCACGGTGCAGGGGCTGACGACCGGCGCCGGCCTGTGGCTGGCGGGCGTCACCGGCCTTGCCGCCGGTCTCGGCCTCTGGCAGATCGCGCTTCTGACGACGCTGCTCGCCGTCGCGGTCCTCAGCCTGATCCGGCTGGCCGAAAGCGGCAGAGCCAGGAAAACGGTTGCGGAAAACGAGTCTGGCCAAGGCTCGGAAACATCCTTAACAGACTGATAAGAAACGTCCTTTCCGCTTTATGACCGAAGTTTGTCATCCGCCCCCGAATCGGCGCATAGTCCATCTGCGCAATTTTCGCCGGATCGGCGATTTTTGCGCAGATTTCGGGGAAGACGATGTTGCAGCAACCCATCGAGCGCGCGGACGAACGGGAACACCTCCCGTCGCTTCTGGCTGCCGATGCGGATGAACTGGTCCGCCGCCTTCAGCACCACCAGAAACTGACATTCCCGCCCGCCGCCCGCAAGGCGCTGAGGCTTTTCTCGCCCGCCGAGGCGGCCGGCTTCATCGGCATTGGCGAGGGATATCTGCGCCAGATCGCCGCCGACGGCCATGGTCCGGCGCCGCAGGCCAATGGCCGGCGTCTCTATTCGATCGGCGATATCGAGGCGATCAGGCGCGTGCTGGACGATGGCGGCCGGGCCGGCAAATATGTGCCGCACCGCCGGCTTGGCGAGAAGCTGCAGGTCATCTCCGTCATGAATTTCAAGGGCGGCTCGGGCAAGACGACGACGTCTGCCCATCTCGCCCAGTATCTCGCGCTGCGCGGCTACCGCGTGCTGGCCATCGACCTTGACCCGCAGGCCTCGCTGACGGCGCTGTTCGGCCATCAGCCGGAGCTCGATGTGGGGGAGGGCGAGACGCTCTACGGCGCCATCCGCTATGCCGAGCCCCGGCCGGTGCGCGATGTCGTGCGCGCCACCTACATGGCCAATCTCCATCTCATCCCCGGCAATCTTGAGCTCATGGAATTCGAGCACGAGACGCCGAAGGCGATGATGGGCGCGCGCACCGAGACGATCTTCTTTGCCCGTCTCGGCGAGGCGCTGGCCGAGATCGAGGCGGATTACGACGTCGTTGTGATCGATTGCCCGCCGCAGCTCGGCTATCTCACCATGTCCGCGCTCTGCGCCGCCACCTCGGTGCTCATCACCGTGCATCCGCAGATGCTCGACGTGATGTCCATGGCACAGTTCCTGTCGATGACGAGCGAATTGATGGCCGTGGTCGAAAAGGCGGGCGGGCGCACCGATTACGACTGGATGCGCTATCTCGTCACCCGCTTCGAGCCGAATGACGGGCCGCAGAGCCAGATGACCGGCTTCATGCGGGCCATCTTCGGCAATCGCATGCTGACCAATGCCATGCTGAAATCCACCGCGATCTCGGATGCCGGCGTCACCAAGCAGACGCTCTACGAGATCGACCGCAGCCAGTTCATCCGCGGCACCTATGACCGCGCCATGGAATCGCTCGGCCTCGTCAACCGCGAGATCGAAGAGATGCTGCGCGGCGTGTGGGGGAGACGCTAAGTCATGGCGCGTCGCACCTTCCTCACCGATTTTGCAGAGACGGCCGGCGTGACGGCCAGCATGCCCGCCGCAGACGGCGAGGTGGCGCTGCGCCGCACGCCCGTGGGCGGCATTTCGCGCACGCTCGCCTCCATCACCGCCCGCGTCGAGCGCGCCGATGCGATCGAGCGGCAGCTCGCCGAGGGTCAGGCGGTGGTCGATCTCGATCCGGCGCTGATTGACGCCTCTTTCGTCAGCGACCGGCTGGAACGGCTCGATCTCGACCCTGTGTTCGTCGAGCAGATCCGTGTCCATGGCCAGCAGGTTCCGATCCTCGTGCGCCCGCATCCGCAGGCGCCGGAGCGCTATCAGGTCGCCTACGGCCACCGCCGCCTTGCCGCCGCGCGGCGTCTTCGCCTGCCCGTGCGCGCCATCGTGCGCGGCCTCGGCGATGACGAACTCGTGGTGGCGCAGGGCCAGGAAAACTCCGCCCGCACCGACCTCTCCTATGTCGAGCGCGCCCTGTTTGCCGCGCGCCTCGACCGCCTGGGCTTTACCCGTGCCACCATCATGGATGCGCTCTCGGTCGACAAGGCGGCGCTCTCGCACATGCTGGGCGTCACCGCCCGCATTCCCGAAGCGCTGATCGAGGCGATCGGCCCGGCGCCGGGCTTCGGCCGCCGTCGCTGGCTGGAGCTGGCCGACCGGCTTGCCGACCGCGCGGCCCTGGCGCGTGCCGAAACCTGCGCCAGCGCACCCGATTTTTCCGCGCTCGCCTCCGACCGCCGTATGCAGGCCGTGCTGGATGCGGCCCTTGCGCCGGCAGACACGTCTGCGGCCGATGCCGATGGCTGGCAGGCGCTGGATGAGACCATGCCGGTGCGCATGCGCGTCGAGAAGGCAAAGACGACCTTCGTCTTTGCCCGCGCCGCAGCGCCCGGCTTTGACGATTTCGTGCGGGAGCGGCTGTCCGGCCTCTACCGCGACTTCATGAACCAGTCAGGAGAGTAGAACCCGCAAAAGAAAAAAGCCTCCGAACGTTGCCGTCGCGGAAGCCTTTCTCGATGTTTAGCAGCTTGAGAATCCCATTTTCGCGAATCACTGTCAAGTCGTTTTGGCGCCTTTCGGCGGACGGACTTCTTTTGCCTTCTTGAAAGTGAGGCAAATGGAAAGCGGTATCATAACGACGCCTTTCGGGCGGCGGCCTATGACGCTTGGGATGATCAGGGCCCAGGCGGAGGCGGCGCGCGTGCCGGAAGGCGCGCGCATCGACAAGTGGAAGCTGTTTCGGGCGCTCTGCGTGGCGCGTCCCCGGTTCAATATTTCCGATCGTGCGCTCGGCGTTCTCGACGCGCTGCTCACCTTCCATCCGAAGGCGGAGCTGGCCGAGGGCGAGGTGCTCGTCGTCTTCCCGTCCAATGCCCAGCTCTCGGTGCGCGCCCATGGCGTGGCGCCGGCCACGCTGCGCCGCCATCTGGCCGCGCTCGTCGATGCCGGTCTCATCACCCGCAAGGACAGTCCGAATGGCAAGCGGTATGCCCGCAAGGGCGAGGGCGGCGCAATCAGCGAGGCCTTCGGCTTCAGCCTTGCGCCGCTTCTGGCGCGGGCCGAAGAGATCGAGGTGGCCGCTGCCGACGTCGAGGCCGAGCGGCTTCGCCTCAGGGCGTTGCGTGAAGGCATCACCATCTGCCGCCGCGACATCGTCAAGCTCATGGAAACGGCCCTGGACAATGGCCTGGGGCTCGACGCGACAGCCATCCAGCTTGCTCTTGCGGAGACCGCGCGACGTCTGCGGGCCCGCCTGGAGAAGGATGAGATGGAAGTGATCGCGAAAGAGCTTGCGGACTTGCGCGATGCCACGGCTAAACGCCTCCTCAGCCTCGAAAAAACAGAAAAATCGATCGCCAATGAGTCTCGAAACGAGCGGCACATACAGAATTCAAACCCAAACCCCACTTCTGAACTTGAACCTCTCTCCGAAAAGGGAGAGGGCGGCAGCGCTCAGGCTGAAAAAGCAGGCTCACCGGCTGCTGGACGCGCCTTCCCCCTTTCTCTGGTTCTTTCCGCATGTCCGGCAATGATCGATTACGGGCCGGGTGGCACGATTGCGAGCTGGCGCGACATGATGACGGCGGCCGTTGTGGTGCGCAGCATGCTGGGCGTCAGCCCGAGTGCCTATCAGGAAGCCTGCGAGGTGCTGGGCCCCGAAAATGCGGCGACCGCCATCGCCTGCATCCTCGAACGCGGCGGCCATATCAATGCGCCCGGCGGCTATCTGCGGGATCTGACGCGCCGGGCCGCGCGCGGCGAATTCTCGCTCGGGCCGATGCTGATGGCACAGGTGCGCGCCAATGCGCCGGGCGGCCGAAGAACCGGATGAGCGTGCATCTAAATCGGTTTTACTTCGCCGGTTCAAGGCGATAGGGTGCCGCAAACTCATGGGGATCTTCATGCCGAAGACCGATATTGCCCGCCGCGTCTATAATCACTCATGGAAGCTCGATCCGATCGTGCGTTCGCTGCTCGACACGGATTTCTACAAGCTTCTGATGCTGCAGATGATCTGGACGCTGCATCCCGATGTCGATGTCAGCTTCTCGCTCATCAACCGCACGAAGACGGTGCGGCTGGCCGAGGAGATCGACATCGAGGCGCTGCGCGAGCAGCTGGATTACGCACGCGGTCTGCGTTTTTCCAAGAAGGAGATGATCTGGCTTGCCGGTAACACCTTCTACGGCCGCAAGCAGATCTTCTCGCCGGAATTTCTCGCCTGGCTCGCCGATTTCCG
Organism: Rhizobium sp. SG2393; assembly: GCF_042610495.1. Taxonomy (NCBI): domain Bacteria; kingdom Pseudomonadati; phylum Pseudomonadota; class Alphaproteobacteria; order Hyphomicrobiales; family Rhizobiaceae; genus Rhizobium; species Rhizobium sp. SG2393. The sequence continues at coordinate 193,887 of NZ_JBHGAP010000006.1, read as the reverse complement.
CCTGCCGGAATACCGGCTCGCCGTGGTTGACGGGCAGTACGAACTCTCCTTCCACGGCAAGTGGACCCACACGACCATGTGGGAAATCCCCGTGCTCGCCATCATCAACGAGCTCAGGTCGCGCGCCGCGATGAAGCACATGGGGCCCTTCACGCTCGATGTGCTCTATGCCCGCGCCAAGGCGCGGATGTGGTCCAAGGTCGAGATGCTGAAACAGTATCCGGGCCTGCGCATCTCCGATTTCGGCACGCGCCGGCGCCACTCGTTCCTGTGGCAGCGCTGGTGCGTGGAAGCGCTGAAGGAAGGCATTGGCCCGGCCTTTACCGGTACCAGCAATGTGCTGCTCGCCATGGATACAGACCTCGAGGCTGTCGGCACCAATGCGCACGAGCTGCCGATGGTGAAGGCGGCCCTTGCCGAGACAGACGCCGAGCTTGCCGCCGCACCCTATGCCGTTCTGCAGGACTGGAACCGTCTTTATGGCGGCAACCTGCTGATCGTGCTGCCGGATGCCTTCGGAACCGCGGCGTTCCTGCGCGATGCGCCGGAGTGGGTGGCTGACTGGACGGGCTTTCGCCCCGACAGCGCCCCGCCGATCGAGGGCGGCGAGAAGATCATCGCCTGGTGGAAGAAGATGGGCCGCGATCCCAGCGAAAAGCTGCTGATCTTCTCTGACGGCCTCGATGCCGAGACGATCGTCGAGACCTACCGGCATTTCGAGGGCCGCGTGCGCATGAGTTTCGGCTGGGGCACCAACCTCACCAATGATTTCGCCGGCTGCGCGCCCGACCCGACGCCTGGACTCGACCCGATCTCGCTTGTCTGCAAGGTTACCGAGGCCAATGGCCACCCGGCGGTCAAGCTCTCCGACAACCCCCGCAAGGCCACCGGGATCCCGTCGGAAGTCGAGCGCTACCTGCGCTTCTTCGGTTCGCAGGATTTCGTGGAGCAGGCGGTGCGGGTCTGACACGCCGCGATCACACAGAAGGGACCAAACCTCGAATGACCAGCAGCGAACCCGGCGAAGCGATCGAACGCAAGCGCGGCTCCGGCGCCCGAGTCGTCTATGAGTTGCTGCGCGACGAGATCCTCGATCTCGTGCTCGTTCCCGGCAGCGCCATCGACGAGGTCGAGCTTGCCGACCGTTTCGGCATGTCGCGCACGCCGATCCGCGAGGCGCTGGTACGGCTGGCGGGCGAGGGCTTGGTCGTGACGCTGCCGAACCGTTCCACGCTGGTCGCGCCCATCGATTTCCTCAACATGCACGCCTTCTTCGAGGCGCTGGTGCTGATGTACCGCGTGACGACGCAGCTTGCGGCCCGCGATCACCGCGCCGAAGATCTGGAAACGATCCGCGCCCGGCAGACGGTCTTCACCGCCGCTGTCGAGGCGCAGGACGCGCTGGCGATGATCGCCACCAACGCCGCCTTTCACCTTTCCATCGCCGAGGCCGGGCGCAACGCCTATTTCACCAGCCTGTTCAGTCGCCTTCTGGATGAGGGGCGACGGATCCTCAGGCTCTATTATCAGTCCTATGCCGATCGCCTTCCGGCCCGTTTCGTGGAGGACCACGACGAGATCATCGCTGCGATTGCCGCCCGCGACGAGGCGCGCGCAGAGGAACTCGCCCGCCTGCATGCCGAACAGGTGGTCGATCAGGTCCGCAAATGGCTGATCCGGCAAGAGCGCCTCGACATTCGTCTCTAGGCTTGCATAATTCTTGTCGACAAATTGAATGCAGAGATGTAAAGAGGCGTCATCGACCGGCGCGAGACGGTGTGCCCTGCCGGTCCCGCTATCCAAGAAAGGAACGATCATGACCGCCAGCATTTTCTCCGGTGTCATTCCGGCCCTGATGACGCCATGCAAGGCAGACCGCACGCCGGATTTCGACGCGCTGGTGAAGAAGGCGAAGGAACTGATCGCGGCCGGCATGTCGGCCGTCGTCTATTGCGGCTCGATGGGTGACTGGCCGCTGTTGACCGATGCACAGCGCATGGAAGGCGTGGCGCGCCTGACGGCCGCCGGCATTCCCGTCATCGTCGGCACGGGCGCGGTCAACACCGCAACGGCTGCCGCGCATGCCGCCCACGCCCAGAAGGTCGGCGCGAAGGGCCTGATGGTCATCCCGCGCGTTCTCTCCCGCGGCACGGTGGTCGCCGCCCAGAAGGCGCATTTCAAGGCGGTGCTCTCGGCCGCGCCGGAGCTTCCGGCCGTTATCTACAACAGCCCCTATTACGGCTATGCGACGCGCGCCGACCTCTTCTTCGCGCTGCGCGCCGAACACCCCAACCTCGTCGGTTTCAAGGAATTCGGCGGCCCGGACGATCTGCGCTACGCCGCCGAAAACATCACCAGCCGCGATGACGACGTCTCCCTGATGATCGGCGTCGATACCGCCGTCTTCCACGGCTACGTCAATTGCGGCGCCACCGGCGCCATCACCGGCATCGGCAACGTACTGCCGAAGGAAGTGCTGCACCTCGCCAACCTCTCCCAGGCCGCCGCCCGCGGCGAGGCGGAAGCCCGCACCCGTGCGCTGGAACTCGAAGCGGCGCTTGGCGTCCTCTCCTCCTTCGACGAAGGCCCGGATCTCGTGCTCTTCTTCAAGCACATGATGGTGCTGAAGGGCGACGCCGAATACACGCTGCACTTCAACGAAACCGACGCCCTCTCGGCCAGCCAGCGCGGCTACGTCGAAGCCCAGTTCAAGCTCTTCAACAGCTGGTACGCCGAATGGAGCCAGCTGCCGGGCGCGGTCGCGACGTACAAGGCGTAAACTGCCAGCTCAGACGTTCGTTCTGAAACAGAAAGGCCGCAATCTCCCGGGTATCCGGGGAGTTGCGGCTTTTCTTGTGTCTGCATGGGGGGCGGCGTCTACCGGCGAGGCCTCGCGGCGCGCTCAGCCCTGGCGGGCCTTGCGGGCGGCGTAGCGGCGGTCGCGTTCGGCTTTGCGGGCGGCTTCGTCTTCGAGCACGCGGGCGATGCGGTTCCTGTCGGCGGCTTCGCGGGCGTCTGCTGCGGCGCGGGCTTCGGCGGCAATGGCTGCTTCGCGTTCTGCGGCCTCCGTCGCCAGACGGTTTTCTTCGGCCTGCCTGGCTTCTGCGCGCTCGGCGCGGCGTGCGTCCCGCGCTTCGGCAAGCTCCAGCCGTTCGGCCTGGCGTGCTTCACGGGTCGGCTCGGCGGCGGCAAGGGCGGCGCGGTGGGCGGCGAGAAGTGCGGCCTTGGCGGTCTGGGCAGCGGTGCGGCGGTCGGTAAGGTCGGTGTTGCGGCTGGTTTTCAAATCCGGCTCCATGAGTGCGTGGGGTGAGGGGTGCGTGGGGTGAGGCGATCAGGCCCGGCGGGCGCGTTTCGCGGCAGGTTTGGTGGCAAGCGTCAGGCTGTTCTGGTGGTCGCGGGCAAGCCGGGCCTGTCGCAGACGCAGCGTTTTCTCATCACGGGCAAGCGTGATCGCGTCTTCTTCCTGACGGGCCTCGCCGCGGGCGAAGAACTGTGCCTGTTCCTTCTGGAACGCGATTTCGGCCCGCTGGCGCGGCTTGCTGTGCGCTTCGTTCATGGCTGTTCTCCCAAAGCATGTCTCCTGGACGTGTATTGCGGTTCCAGGAAAAGACATGTCAAAACAAAATCTTACCGCATGTCGCGTCAGTTCCTGAACGTGTGGCCCCTGAACTGGCGTCATGCTGGAGCGCGGCTGATGGCGACCCTGTGGTCGGCCGATGGCCGCCTGGCGCTGTCCTGCAACGGGTTGCAGGCGTCGCATGCCCGCGGGCACTGCCGGGAGCGGCGTTGAGCGCGCTCCGACAATAAAAAAGGCCAGGCAAACTGCCTGACCTCGTTCGGGTTCATGCTTTCAACCGTGCCAGTACATCCGTGGTCAGGGGAAAGCAGATCCCTGTTGGATCAGGCGGCCTGAAGGTTGCAGGCCGACATCTTGCCCGACTTGTTGTCGCGCTCCATGTCGTAGCCGATCTTCTGGCCCTCGACGATTTCGCGCATGCCGGCGCGTTCAACGGCCGAGATGTGGACAAAGGCGTCCGGGCCGCCATTGTCGGGCTGGATGAAGCCGAAGCCCTTGGTGGAATTGAACCATTTTACTGTGCCAGTGGTCATGATGAACCCTTTCATAGCATAGAGAGAGGATCTGCGAAGCGAGCGCCGCGCAGCCGGTGATAACGATGCTTTAAAGGGAGGGTTCGCTCAAAACGCGGTGCTAATCGCGTGCTAACAAAAGCTCAGCAAGAAAATATCGATGACACAGAGATAGGCGCCTGGAGCGACTTTGTCAAATTATAATTTTGAGGAACATTTTTATTCGATGAGAATACGGGCAGGCGAGGCGGAAATATTTTCAAATATGGCGGTTTTATTTTCCGCCCTGAATTCTTTCCGTCAAACCTGTGACGATGGAGGCCGGGGAGCCTCCATCGAAGCAGAAACAGCGTCGGCAGCCCTCAATACCCCCCGCCACCGGCCACACCGAGCCACGCCGGATAATCCGACACCAGCAGGCGGTACGGCGGCTCGTCTTCCTCGATGCCGGAGAAGCGGGCGACGCGTGTGTCGTCGAAGATGTTGTCGGTGTTGTCGTCGTTGACGGTGGAGACTTCGCCAATGAAGACGTCGCCGCCCTCGGCCCAGAAGGCGTGCCAGTCGCCCGGCATCAGGGTCACGCTCTCGCCGGGGGCAAGGCGCAGCTTGTGGCCGGCCGGGAAGCTGCGGGTGATGCCGTCGCAGGCGACGGTGACGCCCTTCGTCCGGTCACACGTACCGTCCGTGTCGCCGAAGAGTTCGATGACCAGCGTGCCGCCGCCGCGGTTGATGATGTCTTCCGTCTTGGTGATGTGCCGGTGCATCGGCGTCATCTGGCCCTCGCGGGCAATCATCGCCTTTTCGGCATAGACCATGCCGAAGCCCTTCTTCAGATCCTCGGCCTTGCCGTTGCGCACCGTGAAGAGGAAGAGGCCATAACCCTTGAAATCACCGAAGCCGAAGTCGGTGATATCGAAGCCGAGGCCGGGGCCGGTGATCGCGGTCAGCTCGTCCTTTCGCGCCTTGAACTCGTCGGGGCTGAGGCGCGCGAAGGGCGGCAGCGTATAGCCGTGCGAGGCGAGGAAAGCCTCGCCGTCGCGGATGATCCGGTTGACTTCGCTGCGCTTGAACTTCTGGCTCATGGTCTTTCCTCCCGTTGCGACCGCAAGGCCGCTTATCCTTTTCAGATGATGTTACTTCACGCCGATGCCGGCAATCAGCGCCCCGTCGATCACATGGTCGGAACCGGTGATGAAGGCGCCGCGGTCCGAGGCGAGGAAGGCGATGAGGTCGGCCACTTCCTCCGGCTCGCCGATGCGGCCGATCGGGTGGGCCTCGCCGAAGCGGCGGAAGACGGATTCGATATCGGCATCCGGCCCCTCGAAGGTGCGGGCGGCAAGCTCTAGGATCGGCGTGCGCACCGAGCCGGGGCTGACGGAGGTGACGCGGATGCGGTCGGGTGCGAAATCGAGCGCCATGGCCCGCGTCATCGCATGGATCGCGCCCTTCGAGGCGACGTAAGCCGAAACGCCGCGCTGGCAGGCATGACCCTGCACGGAGGAGACGTTGACGATGGCGCCGCCGCCGCGGGCCCGCATCAGCGGCACGGCTGCCCCCGCCGTCAGATGGATGGAGCCGACATTGACGGCCATGCAGCGCAGGAACGTGTCGAAATCCGTGGTCGTCGCATCGCCATAGGGGTGGATGGCGGCGGAATTGACGACGACATCCACGCCGCCGAAGAGCGCCACAACGCGCTCGAAGGCGGCCGTGACCGCGTCGGGCTTCGACACATCCGTCTCGATAACGGTGAGCGTCAGGCCGCGGTCGCGCGCGATGGCCTCAAGCTCGGCATTTGACTTGGGGTCGATGCCGAGGCTGGCGACCTTGGCACCGCCGGCCGCAAGCCGGAGTGCGGCCGCGCGGCCGATGCCGCTCGTTCCCGTGACGACAGCGACCTTGCCGTCGAAATCGGCCTGTGGCGTTCCCGCTGATGCGGCCATGGCAATCCTCCCAATCAAGGCCGCGGCGTCAGGCGCCGGGCACGAATTCCAGCCCGGCATCCAGATGCCGGTTCATGTGATAGACGAAGGCGATCCGGTCGCGGGCGGCAAGCGCCGCAAGAATCGCGTCGTGATCGTCGGCCGCCCCCTCCAGTGCCCGGCGCTGCGATTTTCCGGCGAGCATCAGACGGCGGATCACCGGCTCCAGCATGCCGTAGGTCTCCGACAGTGTCCGGTTGCCGGCCGCATCCACGAGCCTGCGGTGAAAGCGGTAGTCCTCGGCGGACGCCGTTTCGGCGTCCGGGGCGTCGCGCAGCCGCCGGTTCATCTCCGCCATCTCGGCCATGTCGGCGTCTGTCAGGCGGTCGATCACGAGGTCGAAGAGGTTCATTTCCGTCAGCCGGCGATAACCCTGGATGTCGCGAAACGCATCTTCCGAAATGTCCATGGCGAAGGCGAAGAGATCGCGCATGGCGTTGCCGTGCTGGGCGGTCAGCACCGCGCCCACCTTCTGGCGCGATTCCGCGACACCATAGGCCTTCAGCGTGCGGAAGGCCTCGCGCACCGTGCCGCGGCTGGCCGCAAACATGTCGGCCAGTTCCGCCTCGCTCGGCAGCACGTCGCCCACCTTCAGGCCACGCGCGCGGATGAGGCCACGGATCTGCCCCACCACCGTATCGACGGCGGAGGTGCGCGGGCTCTCCATCAGGTCGGGCGAAAGGGTCATGACGGACGGTCGATCGTATCAGGGCTCTGCATTCAAATGTCGGACATATGTTTTGCATTTCCGCCGATCCCATGCAATATCCGCCGGAGAAAACTTCTATTGTCGGACGAAACGGGAGGAAATGATGCTTGAGAGCTGGCGCTGGTTCGGACCCGAGGACCCTGTCACCCTTGCCCATGCGCGCCAGGCTGGCGCCACCGGCGTCGTCACCGCCCTGCATCACATCTATGACGGCCGCATCTGGACGCCGGAGGATATCGCAGAGCGCATGGATCTCGTGAAGAAGGCCGGCATGGTCTGGTCGGTATGCGAATCCATTCCCGTCAATTCCGCCATCAAGCTGCGCAATGGCGACAGCCGCCGCTATATCGATGCCTGGAAACAGTGCCTCGCCAATCTCGGCAAGGCCGGCATCCCCGTTGTCTGCTACAATTTCATGCCGGTGGTGGACTGGACGCGCACCGACCTCCTGTTTGCGACCGCAGCCGGCGGCTTCGCGCTGCGCTTCGACATGGAGGAGTTTGCCGCCTACGATCTCTTCGTGCTGAAGCGGAAGAATGCGGAGGCGAGCTATTCGGCCGACCTGATCGAGAAGGCCGAGGCGCGGCTTTCCATGATGAGCGAAGAGGCCATCCTGACGCTCGAACACAATATCATCGCCGGCCTGCCGGGGGGCGAGGACACCCACACCCGCGAGACGATCCGCGAGCGCATCGCCGCCTATGACGGGCTGTCGTCGGCCGACATGCAAGCAAACCTCATCGAATTCCTGCGCGAAGTCGTGCCGGTGGCGGAGGAAAACGGCACGAAGCTCGCGATCCATCCGGATGACCCGCCGTTTTCGCTCTTCGGCCTGCCGCGCGTCGTCTCGACGGCGCAAGACGTGCGTACCATTCTTTCCGCCGTGCCGAGCGCGGCGAACGGCATCACGCTGTGCGCCGGCTCCTACGGCTCGCGGCCGGAAAACGACGTGGTCGCCATGGCGCGTGAGTTTGCCGACCACATCCACTTCGTCCACCTGCGCAACGTGACGAAGGAGCCCGACGGTTCCTTCATCGAATCCGAACACCTCGGCGGCGATGTGGACATGGTGAAGCTCATCACGGCGCTGCGCGCGGAAGAAAAGCGCCGCCTCGAAACGGGCCGCCCCGACCACGTCATCCCCATGCGCCCCGACCACGGGCATCTTCTGGTGGACGATATCGGCAAGAAGGTAAACCCCGGCTACTCCTGCATCGGCCGCCTCAAGGGGCTCGCCGAACTGCGCGGCGTGACGGCCGCGGTGGACAGCCTCGTGGCGTGAGGGCGGGGAGGGCGGCGTGCTCTGCGCGCGGCGCCTGCCTCTTTCGTCAGGCCGGATTTGAGAGGGACCCGCCGATGAGGCGGGTCAGCCCTCACGCCCCGCCATACTGCCGCACCAGCTCCGGCTCCAGCACGAGCGTGTCGAGCCAGGCCGGGTCGAGTTTCGGCACGGAGGAGAAGAGCAGCTTGGAATAGGGATGCGTCGGGGATTTCACGTCCTCGCGCGTCAGGTGCTCGACCTTTTCCCCGCGATACATGACCGCGATCTCGTCGCAGATCGCCTCGACCACCGAAAGGTCGTGGCTGATGAAGATGTAGGAGAGGTCGAGCTCGCGCTGCAGTTCCTTCAAGAGCTCGATGATCGCGGCGGCGACCACCGTGTCGAGTGCGGAGGTGATCTCGTCGCAGATGATCAGCTTGGGATTGGCGGCGAGCGCGCGGGCGAAGTTGATGCGCTGCTTCTGCCCGCCGGACAGTTCGGCCGGATGGCGGTAGCGCAGCGCCTTGGGCAGCCGCACCATGTCGAGAAGTTCATCGACGCGGGCGTCGCGCGCCTTGCCGCTGAGGCCATGATAGAAGCTCAAGGGACGGCCGAGAATGTCTTCGATGGGCTTGGCCGGGTTCAGTGCCGTATCGGCATACTGGAAGACGATCTGCAGGGTGCGCAGCGCCTCGCGCGAGCGCCGGCGCGCGTCGCGGTCGAGTTCCTTGCCGTCGAAGATGATGGTGCCGGCGCTGGCCGGCAGGATGCCGGCGATGGCGCGCGCCAGGGTGGATTTGCCGCATCCGGATTCACCGATGATGCCGAGATTGCGGCCCTTTTCCACCGACAGGCTGACCGCGCGCACCGCCTTCATCAGGGGCAGGCCGTCGGCCTGGATCTGGCCGTAGCCGGCGGTCAGGGCCTCGATCTCGACGAGTGCGGGGGCCTTGTCGGTGCGCTTGCCGGCAAAGTGCGTTTCCTTCGGCTCGAAGGCGGCCAGCAGTTCCTGCGTGTAGGGATGGGCCGGCGCCGACAGGATGGCCTCGGTCGTGCCCTCTTCCTGCACCACGCCGCCCTTCAGCACCACGATCCGGTCGGCGATCTGGGCGACGACGGCGAGGTCGTGGGAGACATAGACGCCGGCAATGCCGCCGGCCTTCATCACCGACTTGAACGCTTTCAGCACGTCGATCTGCGTGGTCACGTCGAGCGCGGTGGTCGGCTCGTCGAAGATGACGAGCTTCGGCCCGCCGATCAGCGCCATGGCGGCGGCAAGCCGCTGCAACTGGCCGCCGGAGACCTGGTGCGGATAGCGGTTCCCGATGGTTTCGGGCGCGGGCAGCGAAAGCGCGCGGAAGAGGTCGATGGCGCGTTCGCGCGCCTTGTCCGGCGTCATCAGCCCGTGGATCCGGGTCACCTCGATGACCTGGTCCATGATCGTCTGCGAGGGATTGAAGGCGGCCGCCGCGCTCTGCGGCACATAGGCGACCTCCGTGCCGCGAATCGCGGCCCGCTCGCGCTCGGACAGCGTTGCCATGTCCTTGCCATCGACCAGGATCGCGCCGCCCGAGATCCGGCAACCGGGGCGCGTATGGCCCATCAGCGTCAGCGCAATCGTCGTCTTGCCCGAGCCGCTTTCGCCGATGAGCGCGACGATCTCGCCCTTGGCAATCTCGACATTGACGCCCCGGATGATCTCGATGCGGCGGCCGGCATCCGTGGTCGCCTCGACATGCAGGTCCCTGATTTCAACAAGCGTGCTCATGTCAGGCGCTCCGGTCGCGGATCTTGCGGGGAAGATTGTCGATCAGCAGGTTGACGCTGATCGTCAGGCTGGCGATCGCGATCGACGGCGCGATGACGGCGGCCGAGCCGAAGGACAGGCCTTGAATGTTTTCGTGCACCAGCGCGCCCCAGTCGGCGAGCGGCGGCTGCACGCCGAGCCCCAGGAAGGACAGGCCGGAGAGAAGCAGAACGATGAAGACGAAGCGGATGCCGAAATCGGCCAGCACCGGGCGGATGATGTTCGGCAGGATTTCCGACACGGCGAGATAGAGCGTGTTTTCGCCGCGAATGCGCGCCACCGTGATGAAGTCCATCGTGTTGACGTTGACGGCCAGCGCCCGGGCGAAGCGATAGGAGCCGGGCGTGTAGATGAAGGCGAGCGTCAGGATGAGGGAGGGAAGCGAGGAGCCGACCGCGGCGACCACGACCAGGCCGAACAGCTTGCTCGGAATGGAGATCATCGCATCCATGAAGCGGCTCAGCGCCGTATCGAACCAGCCGCCGATGACGGCCGCCGACATGCCGAGAATGACCCCAGCGGATGAGGCGATCAGCACCCCGGCCAGCGCGATGCCGAGCGTGTAGCGCGCGCCGAAGATGATGCGCGACAGCACGTCCCGGCCGAGATAATCCGATCCCAGCCAGAATTTCGCGCTCATCGGCCCGAAATAGTCAAGATCGACGATCTTGCCGACCGGGTAGGGCGTCAGCTGCGGCGCGAAGATCGCCACGATCGCCCAGAACAGGATGACGACGAAGGCGATGACGCCGACGGGACTGACGGAGTAGCCGAACAGGCCGGCGGAGACGGACGAAGTGCTGTGCGTCATCAGCGGAGCCTCGGATTGGAGATGATGGCGATGATGTCGGCGATCGTGATCAGGATCAGGTAGCCGGCGCAGAAGATCACCGCGCAGGTCTGGATCAGCGGCAGATCGCGGGTGGCGACCGCATCGACCATGAGCTTGGCGATGCCGGGATAGTTGAAGATCGTCTCGATGATGATGACGCCGCCGATGAGATAGGAGAGCGACAGCGCCAGCGCGTTGACGATCGGCCCCAGCGCATTGGGCAGCGCATGGCGCAGCACGATGCGGCTGCGCGACGCGCCCTTCAGCAGCGCCATCTCGACATAGGGCGTCGTCAGCGTCTCGATCACGGCGGCCCGCGTCATTCGGATGATCTGGGCCGAGACGACGAAGGTCAGCGTCACCACGGGCATCGCATACATGCGCAGCATGTCGGAGAGCGAATGCACCTCGTTGACGAAGGAAATCGCCGGCAGCCATTTCAGATAGACGGCGAAGATGAGCACGGCGGTGGAGGCGACCATGAATTCCGGCACGGAAATGACGCCGATGGTCAGCACCGTGACGATGCGGTCGTAGAGCGAGCCGCGCAGGACGGCGGAGGTGATGCCAAGGGTCAGCGCGAAGGGCACGGCGATGAGGGCCGTGATCGCGGCAAGCTCCATCGTGTTGACGAAGCGGCCGGCGATCAGCGTCGCGATCGGCATGTTGTTGGCATAGGAGGTGCCGAGATCGCCCGTCACGAGCCCGGCGATCCAGAGCAGGAAGCGCCACACGGCCGGCTCGTCGAGATGCATGGCCTGGCGCAGGCCGGCCACGGCCTCGGGCGTGGCCGCCTGGCCGAGCAGGATGGTGGCCGTATCGCCCGGCAGCATGCTCGTGGCGAAGAAGACGGCGAAGGAGACGATGAGCAGCGTGATCACGGCAATCACGAGCCGTCTGGCGATCATGCCGGCGATTTCCGAATTCATGTCAGACCTCCAGCCGCACGGTCACTTCCCGGCAACCACACCACTTTTCCATCAAATGGGCATTGAAAAAAGGGCCGTCCGCCGCCGGCCGGCGATTGTCTCGCCGCATGGCCTGGCGGATGCAAAGGGGGATCGGACGGCAATCGGGTCCGGAAGGCCATCAGGCCTCCCGGACGGTTTCCTGCCGGTCAGGCTTCGAGCCAGACATATTCGGCGAGCGCAAAGCCCATCATGCCGCCGAGCGGGTTGCTTTCCAGGCCCTTGACCTTGGAGGAACGCGCATCCGCATTCGTGATGTAGGCCGGAATGATCGTGCCGGCTTCGTCGGCGATCATGGTCTGCATCTCGTTGTAGATCTCGTGGCGCTTGGCCTCGTCGAGCATGCCGCGGGCTTCCAGCAGCATGGAGTCGAACTTCGGCGACTTGTACTGGCTTTCGTTCCAGGGCGCGTCGGACGAGTAGAGCAGCGAGAAGTAGATGTCCGGCGTCGGGCGCGGGTTGATGTTGCCGAAATGGATCGGCGCCTTCAGCCAGTACTTGTCCCAGTAGCCGTCGGAGGGCACGCGCTGCACATCCAGCGTCAGGCCGATATCGGCGCCGGCGGCCTGCATGATCATCGCCATGTCGATGGAATTGTTGGCGGCTTCGGAGGCGATGACCGGGATCGACTGGCCGAGAACGCCGGCCTTTTCGAAATAGTGCTTTGCCTTGTCCGGATCGAAGGCCGCCGGCTTCAGGTCCGGATTGTGGAAGACATTGGCCTTGGAGATCGGCTGGTCGTTGCCGACTTCGCCGAAACCGCGCAGGGCGGCGGTCACGATCTGCTCGCGATCGACGAGGTGCTTCATGCCCTTGACGAAATCGGCCTTGTTGGAGTCCAGGCGGATGTTGAGGTTGGTGTAGTTGCCGGACGTCGACTTGGAGATCTCGAAGCCGGACTGGGCCTCGACAAGCTTGGCCGAGCGCGGATTGATCGCGTAGGCATAGTGAATGTCGCCGGCCAGCAGCGCGTTGACGCGGGCATTGTCCTCGCTGATGGCGAAGAATTCGAAGCTGTCGAGATGCGGCAGGCCCGGCTTCCAGTAGTTGGTGTTCTTCTTGACGACCGAGCGCACGCCCGGCTCGAAGGTTTCCAGAACGAAGGCGCCCGTGCCCACGCCCTTGGAGAAATCGGTGGTGCCGTCCTGCACGATCATGAAGTGGTGCAGCGCCAGGATGAAGGGCACGTCGGCATTGGCGGCCTTCAGGACGATCTCGACCGTGGTCGGGTCGATGGCCTTCACATCCGAGATCTGGGCGGCGATCTTGGCGACCTTGGAGCCGACGGCCGGATCGAGGTGGCGCTTCAGCGAGTAGACCACGTCGGCCGCGGTCAGCGCCTTGCCGTCATGGAAGTTCACACCCTTGCGCAGCGTCACGGTCCAGGTCTTGGCGTCCTTGGTGTCGAGCTTTTCGGCAAGCTCCATCTGCGGCGTGCCGGTGGTGTCGATGAAGGTCAGGCGGTTATAGAGCGAGCAGCAACGGACATAGTCGGTCGCAGCCGATGCCTTCGCCGGGTCGAGCGTATCGGCGTTGGAGGAGGAAAGCCCGGCAACCTTCAGGTGGCCGCCGGAGACCGGCGTTGCCGCGACGGCGCGCTCGGCGCGGCCGAACAGGGCGCCGCCGGCAGACAGCGCGACGCCGCTGGCCAGCATCATCTTCAGGAGATCGCGGCGCGAGGCGCCACGGCGGATGGCATCTTCGACGCGGGCGTCATCGCGGCGCGTCCAGTTGGTGATGGTGTCGGTCATGTCATTCCCCTTTATCTGGTTGGATCGGCCGTCCGTCTTGTGCGGACTTTTCCGGGATTGGGTGGATGTCTTGCTTGTGGCGTCCGGCCCTGACGGCGCATTCGGTTCGTTTGCGACGTCTTCCGGCTTCCTTGCGTCTTCCCTTAAACAGTCTTGCAGGTCTGCCGGGGCGTATCATTCGAATTGGCCGGCAGCGGCAGCATAAAATTGCGAACTTGCTTGCCCCGGCGGTATATCGTCGATCGCCCCGCCGGGGGTCTTCCTCGGCTCTCAGGCCATGGCCTTGCGGATGTCGGCATCCTCGAGGGTTTGGTCGAGCGTCTTGCGGGTGCAGGCGACGATGGCGTCGATGTCGTCATCCGTGCAGCACAGCGGCGGGGCATAGCCGAGCACGCCCTGCGGAAAGGCGCGGATGACGAGGCCATTGTCCCAGGCGCGGTCGAAAATGCGGCGGGCCGGCTGGCTGGCGGCCGGAAGCGGCGTCTTCTTCGCCTTGTCGGTCACCAGTTCCACGCCGTAGAGCATGCCCCGGCCCCTGATGTCGCCGACCAGCGGGTGGTCGGCGAGGCTGTTCAGCCCCTCCAGCAGCCGCGCGCCGGCCTTGCGCCCGTTGTCGAGCAGGCCGCCCTCGTAGAGATCGAGCACGGCAAGGCCGACGGCCGCGCTGACCGGGTGGGCCGAATAGGTGAAGCCGTGGCCGACGGCCGCTTCGCCCGCGCCATCGGCAATCACGTCGTAGACGTGATCGGCCATCAGCACCGCGCCCATCGGCACGTAGCCGGAGGTCAGCCCCTTGGCGACCGTCAGCATGTCCGGCACGATGCCTTCGTCGGTTGAGGCAAAGAGCGGGCCGGTGCGGCCGAAGCCGGTGATGACCTCGTCGGCGATGAAGAGAATGCCGTAGCTCTTGCAGAGTTCGCGCATGGCCCTGATCCAGCCCCTGGGCGGCACGATGACGCCGCCCGAACCCTGGATCGGTTCGGCATAAAATGCTGCCACGCGATCCGGGCCGATCTCCTCGATCTTCGCCTTCAGGCTGGCCAGCGAAGCGGCGGTGATCGCCGCGTCGTCCTGCCCGACCGGGTTGCGGTAGGGATAGGGCGAGGGGATCTTGTGCTGCCAGTCGAAGGGCAGGCCGAAGCCGGCATGGAAGGCGGGAAGGGCGGTCAGCCCGGCGCCGACGGTGGAGGAGCCGTGATAGCCCTGCTGGATGGAGATGAACTGGTCGCGCTGCGGCTGGCCCTTGGCATTCCAGTAGTAGCGCACGAAACGGATGGTGGAATCCACCGCATCCGAGCCGCCGAGGGTGAAATAGACGCGGTTCAGATCGCCCGGCGCGCGTTCGGCCAGTTCCGCGGCCAGCCGGATCGCCGGTTCGGAGCCGAGGTCGAAATAGCCTGTCGCATAGGGCAGTTCGCGCAATTGCCTGGTGGCCGCCTCGATGATGCTGTCATGTCCGTAGCCGGCATTGACGCACCACAGGCCGGCAAAGCCATCGACCAGCTGGTGGCCGTTGGCCTCGGTGACCCGGGCGCCGGCGGCGGATTTGAGCACGCGCACGCCCTGCCGCTCATGGCCACGATAGGAGGCGACGGGGTGGATCAGGTGGGCGCGATCGAGTTCGATCAGGGAATTGGCGAGCATGGTCGGTCTCCGGATGGACAGTCGTGGACGGGCGCGGGGTCAGCCGAGCGCCTGGTTGGCGAGCGCATAGACCTTGCGGCGCGCCTGTTCGGCGTTTGCCCGCTCCGGCTTGCGCATGGCGATGCCGCCGCCGACATGGGCGAGGCCGATGTCGGCGAGCCAAGGCGAAAGGCCCGTTTCGCTGCCGGTATCGACGCGCAGGAACGCGCCGGGGCGGGTGGCGGCGTGATAGGCAATGAGCGCGCAGGCGGTTCTGGCATCCGGCGCGATCACCGGGCCGATGACCTCGCCCCGGCCGAAGGCGCGGATCGCAGCCCAGGCCTCAATGGCGGCACCCTTGCGCACCACGGCGATCGAACCGCGCTCGACCAGCGCATCGATCAGCGCGGAGCGGTCGGCGCCATAGGCTTCGCGGTCCAGCGCCTTCAGCGCATCGAGATCGCCGGCCCGCATCGCCTCGACGCCCTCGGGACGCTCAAGCGGGCGAACCGCGCCCTGGTGCTGGCGGATCTCGCCGCTCGCCACGAAGCCGAGCTTTTCGTAAAGCGGCAGGCCCTCCTTCGTGGCGACGAGCCTCAGCGGGCGCTCGCCGGCCAGCGCGAAGGCGCGCTCCATCAGCTTGCGGCCAAGGCCAAGCCCGCGCATCGACCTGTCGACGATGACCATGTTGATCGTGGCGCAATCCTCGCCATAGGGGGTAACCAGCGTCGTTCCGGTCACGCGGCCATCCGCATCGGTCGCAACGACGCCAGCGCTGAGATGCTGGGCCAGCATCCAGTCCTCGCGCCGGTGCGGCCAGCTTTCGGCCTGCGACAGGGCGACCGCGCCGTCAATATGTTCAGGCCCGAAGGCAACGAGATCGATCTGGGTGTGCATGGCCATTCCCTTTCCTTGCGATCAGTGTCGGCGAGGATGCGGAAGCTATTCGTCTGAATGGCGAGGCCCGCGCACTATCTTTCGCCAAAGGGGCGGGATGTCGCCGCATCTTATGCTGCGGCCGTGCGGGCCCTGGAGCGGACGGCGCCATCATCGGTGACGCCGGCTCCCGCAGCGGCAAACGGGAAGGCTTGCCCGTGCAATAGTCTGCCAAACGGGGCGCCACATTAAAAACATTCTGCTTCACGGACAGGTGAATTCGGACCGCCGACGCCGGGCCACACCGCATAAGATCAGCACAACGAAACGTCAAAGCCAGAGGAAGAACGTCATGGCCCCCATCCGCCCGAAATACATCTCCTTCGACTGCTACGGCACGCTGATCAATTTCGACATGGCGGGGGCTGCCCGCGATCTCTACGGCGACCGTCTCGATGCGGCGGCCATGGACAAATTCATCCGCAACTTCTCCGCCTACCGCTTCGACGAGATCATGGGCGCCTGGAAGCCCTATGCGGAGGTGGTCTACAATTCGCTGTCGCGCACCTGCAAGGCCAATGGCGTGACCTTCAAGGATGAAGACGCCCAGATGGTCTACGAGCGCGTGCCGACCTGGGGCCCGCATGCCGACGTGCCGGCCGGCCTTGCGAAGGTGGCAAAGGAAATTCCGCTGGTCATCCTTTCCAACGCGATGAATTCGCAGATCATGTCGAATGTCGAAAAGCTCGGCGCGCCCTTCCACAAGGTCTATACCGCCGAACAGGCACAGGCCTACAAGCCGCGCTTCAAGGCGTTCGAATACATGCTCGACATGCTCGGCTGCGGCCCGGAAGACATGCTGCATGTCTCCTCCTCCTTCCGCTACGACCTGATGTCGGCCCACGATCTCGGCATCCGGAACAAGGTCTGGGTCAACCGCGGGCACGAACCGGCCAACCCCTATTACGGCTATACCGAAATCGCCGACATTTCCGGCCTGCCGGGTGTCGTGGGCCTTTGAGCCGGCTACGGTAAAGCCTTGCGAGAGCCCCCTCATTCGACCCTTCGAGCCACCTTCTCCCCGTTTGGGAGCAGTCCGCCGGGCGTCAAGCGCAGGCGGGGTGAGGGGGAGCCGCAACGGCAGACAGACAAGGTCGCATGTCCTGCGTCCAACAAGACCAAGCAAAGGCAAGGCCGATGAAATTCGTCTCCTACTGGCATGATACGGCCCCGGTCTTTGCAGGGGGTGCGAAAGGTCCGGTCGAGGGCCATTACGATGTCGCCGTCATCGGCGCGGGCTTTACCGGGCTCGCAGCGGCGCGGCAGCTGGCGCGGGCGGGCGCGAAGGTCGTCGTGCTGGAGGCCGAGTGCGTCGGCTTCGGCGCGTCGGGGCGCAATGGCGGGCACCTCAACAACGGTCTCGCCCACAGCTATCTCGGCGCCAAGGCCGAGCTTGGCAAGGAGCGCGCCATCGCGCTCTATCATGCGCTGGACCAGTCCATCGACACGATCGAGACGCTGATCGCCGAAGAGGGGATCGACTGCAGCTTCCGCCGCTCCGGCAAGCTGAAGCTCGCCTCGAAGCCGAAGCATTTCGAGGCGATCGCGCGCAATTTCGAGGCGCTGAACAGGGAGTGCGATCCGGATACGGCGCTGCTGTCGCCGGAGGAGCTGAAGAGCGAAGTCGGCGCGCCCTTCCATGGTGCCATGCTGTCGAAGAAGAGCGCCATGATACATATGGGCCGCTACGTCGTCGGGCTCGCAGAGGCTGCCACGCGCCATGGCGCGACGATCTTCGAGGGCACGACCGTCACCGGGCATTACAAGGCGAATGGCGTTCACACGCTGCAAACGTCACGCGGCGGCGTCACCGCCGCCAATGTCATCATGGCGACAGGGGCCTACACGACGAAGAATTTCACCTGGTTCCGCCGCCGCATCATCGCGGTCGGCAGCTTCCTGATCGCCACGCGTCCGTTGACCAAGGCGCAGGTGCGATCCGTCATGCCCGGCAACCGCACCTGCGTCAACACGATGAACATCGGCAACTACTGGCGCCTTGCGCCGGACGACCGCCTGATCTTCGGCGGCCGCGCCCGCTTTTCGGCGACCTCAGACCAGCGCTCGGACGCAAAGAGCGGCGAAATCCTGCGCACCAGCATGGAGCGCATCTTCCCGCAGGTCGCCGGCGTCGATATCGACTATTGCTGGGGCGGCCTTGTCGACATGACGGCCGACCGCTACCCGCGCGCCGGCTTCCAGGACGGTCTCTGGTACGCCATGGGCTATTCCGGCCATGGCGCGCAGCTCTCCACCCAGCTCGGCATGACGGTCGCCGACGCCATTCTCGGGAAGCCGGATCGCAACCCCATGCGCGACTACCCCTGGCCCGCCGTGCCCGGCCATTTCGGCAAGCCCTGGTTCCTGCCGCTGGTGGGGCAGTATTACCGGATGCTGGACCGGTTCCAGTGAGGGTCCTGTGAAGACAAAGAGAGGGCGCGGATTGGAGACAATCCGCGCCCTCTTCATTTTCATGGAAAGAATATTGGGGGGCGGTTTTCAGCCGCCCTTCCTCTTTCCTCAAGCCAGCCCGCCCATGTGGAAGCTCTTGGTTTCCAGATATTCCTCAATGCCCATCTGTGCGCCCTCGCGGCCGAGGCCGGATTGCTTGACGCCGCCGAAGGGGGCGACTTCCATGGAGATGAGGCCGGTGTTGAGCGCCACCATGCCGAATTCCAGCGCCTCGCCGACGCGCCAGGCGCGCTTCAGGTTTTCCGTGAAGAAGTAGGAGGCAAGGCCGAAGGGCGTGCCGTTGGCAATGGCGATGGCTTCTTCTTCCGTCTCGAAGCGGAAGAGCGGTGCGACCGGGCCGAAGGTTTCCTCGGTCGCCAGGTCCATCCCGGTCGTGGCACCCGTCAGCACGATCGGGGCGGTGTATTGACGGCCTTCCGGCATGTCGGGCGTCTCGGTGATGATCTTGGCACCCTTCGCGAGCGCATCCGCCACGTGGCGCTCGATCTTCTCGATGGCGGCGGCATTGATCATCGGGCCGATGGAGACGCCGGCCTGCGTGCCCGGACCGACCTTCATGGCATCGACGCGGGCCTTCAGCTTGGCGGCGAAGGCATCGTAGACGCCGGATTGCACGAGAATGCGGTTGGCGCAGACGCAGGTCTGGCCGCCATTGCGGAATTTCGAGGCGAGCGCGCCTTCGATGGCGAGATCGAGATCGGCGTCGTCGAAGACGATGAAGGGGGCATTGCCGCCGAGTTCGAGGCTGAGGCGCTTGACGCTGTCGGCCGCGCCGCGCATCAGCAGCGAACCGACGCGGGTCGAGCCGGTGAACGAGATCTTGCGCACCGTCTCGTTGGCCATCAGTTCGTTGCCGATGTCCGTCGGCATGCCGGTGACGATGTTGATGACGCCCGCCGGAATGCCGGCGCGTTCGGCGAGAACGCCGAGCGCCAGAGCCGAATAGGGCGTGAATTCCGACGGCTTGATGACGACCGTGCAGCCGGCGGCAAGTGCCGGGGCCACCTTGCGGGTGATCATCGCATTGGGGAAGTTCCACGGCGTGATGATGCCGCAGACGCCGACCGCCTCCTTCAGGACGATGATGCGGCGGTCGCGGGTGGGTGCCGGGATCGTGTGGCCGTTGATGCGGCGGGCTTCCTCGGCGAACCATTTGACGAAGGAGGCACCGTAGCGGATTTCGCCGCGCGCCTCGTCCAGCGGCTTGCCCTGTTCCGATGTCAGGATCAGCGCCAGATCCTCGAGGTTTTCGATCATCAGATCGAACCACTTTTCGATCAGCACCGCACGCTCGGCATTGGTCTTCGCCTTCCAGACCTTGAAGGCCGCCTCTGCGGCGACGATGGCCGCGCGGGTCTCCTCGCCGCCCATGTCGGGAACGGTGCCGATGGCGCCCTGCGTGGCCGGGTCGATGACATCGACCGTCTTGCCGGAGCGGGCGGCGACCCACTCGCCATTGATGAGGCCGGCCTGACGGAGGAGGCTCTGGTCCTTGAGGTTCAGCATGGGCGTGTCCTTATTCAGCGGTGAGCGCGGCGATGACCGCAGCGGTGATCGTGTCGGTCGAATCCCGGCCCGCAACCGTGCCGATGCCCTTGGCCGTGACGGTGGAAAGGGCGGCCATGACGCGGGCGGCGGCATCCCGTTCGCCGAGATGGTCGAGCATCATCGCGCCGGACCAGATGGTGGCGATCGGGTTGGCGATGCCCTGGCCGGCAATGTCCGGCGCCGAGCCGTGGACGGGCTCGAACATGGAGGGGGCGGACCGGTCGGGATTGATGTTGGCAGACGCCGCAAAGCCGAGCCCGCCCTGAATGGCGGCGCCGAGATCCGTCAGGATATCGCCGAAGAGGTTGGAGGCGACGATGACGTCGAGGCTTTCCGGTGCGAGTACCATGCGGGCGGCGAGCGCATCGACATGGTAGCTCGTCACCTCGACATCCGGATAGTCGGCGGAAAGCGTCTTCGTGATCTCGTCCCAGAAGACCATCGAATGTTTCTGCGCATTGGACTTCGTCACGGAAGCGAGCTTGCCGCGCCGCGCGCGGGCCTGCTCGAAGCCGAAGCGGATGATGCGCTCGACGCCCTTGCGGGTGAAGATCGAGGTTTCAACGGCGACTTCATTGTCGAGCCCCTGATGGACGCGCCCGCCGGCACCTGAATATTCGCCCTCGGTGTTCTCGCGAATGCAGAGAATGTCGAAGCCTTCCGCCTTCAGCGGACCCTGCACACCGGGCAGAAGCCGGTGCGGGCGGATATTGGCATATTGCACGAAGGCCTTGCGGATCGGCAGCAGCAGGCCGTGGAGCGAGACCGAATCCGGCACCTCCGCCGGCCAGCCGACCGCGCCGAGAAGAATGGCGTCGAAGGCGCTGAGCGTCTCGATCCCGTCTTCCGGCATCATCCGGCCGGTTTCCTTGTAGAAGGCGCAGGACCACGGGAATTCCTTAGCCTGAAGCGAAAAGCCGGAGGTTTCGGCAACGGTTTGCAGCACCGCCCAGGCGGCGTCGGTAACGTCGCGGCCAATGCCGTCGCCGGGGATCAATGCGATCGTGTGGGTTTTCATCTCTTCATCCTCAAAGACTGATGAGCACGCTCTTACTCTTGCGGTTCGCCTCATAGGCCTCGCGGCCGAGATCCTTGCCGATGCCGGAGCGCTTGTAGCCGCCGGTGGGCAGGATATGGTCGCGCGAGCGGCTGTAGCGGTTGACCCAGACCGTGCCGGCCTCCAGCGCGCGGGCAAAGCGCAGCGTGCGGGAGAGGTCGATGGTGAAGAGGCCGGCGGCCAGGCCGTAGACCGGGTGGGCGGAAAGGGCGAGCGCTTCCTCTTCCGTCTCGAAGGTCTGGACGGTCAGCACGGGGCCGAAAATTTCCTCGACAATGGCCGGATTGTCCTGCGCCACGCCGCCGATCAGCGTCGGTGCGTAGAAATAGCCGGCACCCTCCATCGCGTCGCCGCCCGTCAGGCATTCGCCGCCGGCAGCCTTCGCGGCCTCCACGATGCTGGCGATGCGGCCGCGCTGGCGCTCGGAAATGATGGGGGAATATTGCGTGCCCGTCTCCCAGGTCGGGCCGGGGCGGGCGGCCTGCATGCGGGCGATGATCGCGGCGATGAGTTCATCGGCGACGGATTTTTCCACGATCAGCCGTGTGCCGGCCACGCAGGCCTGCCCCGCATTGAAGATCACGCTGCCGGCAATCGCGGCGGCGGCCTTGTCGAGATCGGCATCGGCAAAGACGAGCTGCGGGCTCTTGCCGCCGAGTTCCAGCGTCATCGGCTTGACGCCGGTGCGGGCGATGTTTTCCATGATGGCGGAGCCCGCCCGCGTCGAGCCGGTGAAGCTCACCTTGGCGATATCGGCATGTCCGGTCAGCGCATTGCCGGTCGTCGGGCCGTCGCCGAGAACGACGTTGATGAGGCCGGCCGGAATGCCGGCCCTGACGGCCAGTTGCGCCATGTAGACGGTCGAGAAGGGCGTCATTTCCGAGGGCTTGATGATGACGGCGTTGCCGGCGGCGAGCGCGGGGCCCAGCTTCCAGCCGGCCATGGAGACGGGAAAGTTCCACGGCGTGATGGCGCCGACCACGCCATAGGGCTCGCTGAGCGTCATGCCGAAGGTCTGGTCGTCGGTCGGCACGACATCGCTGCCTTCCTTGTCGGCAAATTCCGCGAAGAAGCGGATCTGCTCGGCGGTGACGGCAATGTCGCCGGCCACGAGCTGGCCGACGGGCCGGGTGGAGGAGAGCGCCTCGATCTTCGCCAGCGTCCCGGCTTCCGCTTCGATGAGGTCGGCCCAGGCCTGCAGCGCCTTCGTGCGCTCGCGGGGGCGCACGCCGCCCCAGTTGCTGGATGCGAGCGCCGCCTTGGCGTTTTCCACCGCGCGGTCCACCAGCTCGGCGTCGGCGACCGGGCAATGCACATAGGCCCTGCCATCGGAGGGCCGGTGCATGTCGAGGCCGTCTGCGGCCGAGATCAGGGCACCGCCGATGAAATGGCCGACCGGCAGGTCAAGCGTGTCGGGATTGAAGCTCAGGCTCATCGTGGCGGTTCCTTCCAGTCTTTGCCTGACACTAACTGGAACTGCCGAGCACGAATGGTTGCGTGCGCCGCACCGCGCCGACGTTTCTTGCGTTTTGATGCCGGGCGGCAGACAAATCTTTTGCCTTGCCGCCCGCGTAAGGGGTCGCGGGGAATGGCGCCCTTGCGTCAGTTCACGACGACGTAGATCTTGCGCACCGTTTCGATCGTCTTCCAGACGCCGGTGAAGCCCGGCTTCATGACGAAGCTGTCGCCGGCCCGGTAGATCACCGGTTCGCCGCCATCGGGGGTGATTTCGACCACGCCGGAGAGGATCTGGCAGAACTCGAAGACCTCGCCCTTGATCGACTTCGTTTCGCCGGGGGTGGCTTCCCATACGCCGGACAGCACCTTGCCATCCTTGGCCTCGTCCATCGCCCAGGTCTTGAAGGCGGGCGCGCCGGCAATCAGCCGCTCGGGCAGGGGGCCGGATTCCTTCGGCGCGAAGGTCGGGTTCGGATCAAGCGTTTTCAGGAGAGACGTTTTCGAGAGAGACATGGCGTTCCTTTCAGGAGGTTTGCGGTTCAGTAGCCGCGCGAACGATCGATGAGACCGATCGGGTCGCGTCCGGAGAGATGCAGGCGGATATTGTCGATGACGGCGCGGGCCGCCGATTCCGGCTGGGTCACGCTGGCAATATGCGGGGTGAGAATGATCTTCGGATGCCGCCAGAGCGGATGATCGGCCGGCAGGGGCTCCGGATCGGTGACATCGATCATGGCGGCGGCGATGTGGCCGCTGTCGAGGGCCGCCAGCAGTGCTGCCTGATCGAGCTGCGGGCCGCGCCCGACATGGATGAGGGCCGCACCATGCGGGAGTTTCGCAAACAGCGCGGCGTCCAGAAACCCGCGCGTTTCTGCCGTCAGCGGCAGCAGGCAGACGAGAATGTCGGTCTGGGCCAGCATCGTCGCAAGCCCGGCCGCGCCGTGATGGCAGATCACGCCCTCCATGGCGCGGGGGCTGCGGCTCCAGCCGGCGAGCGGAAAGCCGAACGGCTTCAGCCGCTCAAGCACGGCCTCGGCCAGCATGCCGAGGCCGAGAATGCCGATGCGGCGGTCTTGCGCCTGCATCTGCGGCAGGGGCGACCACAGGCCCTGCCGCTGCCGGTCGAGATAGGCGGGCAGGTTGCGGTGCAGCGCCAGCGCGGCGAGCAGCACATATTCCTGCATCATCCGCACGATGCCGTCCTCGACCATGCGCACGACCTTCACATGCCGGGGAATGGCCGCCAGATCGAGCTGATCGACGCCTGCGCCGATGGAAAACAGGATGTCCAGATTGCGGTAGCGCGCCAGATCCGCAGGCGTCGTCCAGGTCAGCAGATAGCGCACCGCGTCGGGATCGACGGTCGCCGCATCCATGCGGAAGGGGATGTCGGGCAGGGCGCTTGCGAAGGCCTGCGAAAACACCGCGCCGCGTTTTGCATCCGAATTGAAGAGGAAGGTCATTGGTTTTGCTTCCTTATGCCGCGCAGTGTGCACCCAGCGCTTCGAGGAAGCGCTGGCAGGCAAAAAGTTCGCTTTCGAGAATGAACTCGTCCGGCTTGTGGGCGCGGCCGATATCGCCGGGGCCGCAGATCAGCGCGTCGATGCCGGCGGCCTGATAGAGCCCGGCCTCGGTGCCATAGCTGACGGCGCGAAGCGGCGTTTCGCCGGTCAGCTCTTCCACGAGAGCGGCGAGCGGGCTTTGCGGTGAAAGCGCCAGCGCCGGATAGGCGCTCATCTCCTCCCACGCGATAGCGAAGCCCTGCGCGCGCAGGGCCTCCGCCGCCGTGCGGATGGGGCCGAGCAGTTCGACGGGATTGACGCCGGAGATGGCACGCGCCTCCAGTTCCAGCGTGGCGAGGTCGGGCACGATGTTGACCGCCTTGCCGCCGGCCATCACGCCGGCCTGCAGGGACGAGTAGGCGGGCTCGAAGGCGGCATCGAAGGGCCCTTGCGTCAGGCGCGCCGCCTGATCGATTGCCGCATTCAGCACGTCTGCCATCGCGTGGATCGCGTTGAGGCCCAGATCGGGCCGCGAGGAATGGCCGGCGCGACCGCGGATCGTCACCCGCGCGGCGGCCTTGCCCTTGTGGGCGAGCACGGCGCGCATGTTGCTGGGTTCCCCGATGATGGCGCCGAGCGGTGGCGCGCACAGATCCGGCAGCCGCGCGATGAGATGCGGCACGCCCCGGCAGCCGGCCTCCTCGTCATAGGAGAAGGCGAGGTGGATGGGGCGCTTCAGCCCCAGCGCGGCGAGGCGCGGCACGGCGGCGAGCGCTGCGGCGAGGTAGCCCTTCATGTCGGTCGTGCCCCGCCCGAAGAGCCGGTCTCCCTCGCGGCGCAGGCGGAACGGCGGCGATGTCCATTCGCCGGGGGCGGCGGGCACCACATCCATATGGCCGGAAACGATGTAGCCCGGCACGTCGCGCGGTCCGAGCGTGGCGAAGAGATTGCAGCGGTCGCCTTCCGGGCCGGGCAGCACGGTGGCCGGAATGCCATGGCGGCCAAGATAGTCGACGATCCAATCGACGATTGCGCCGTTCGGCATGCCGACGACGCTGTCGAAGGATACCAGCTTTTCCAGAATTTCGGTTGCGGTCATGGTTTTCCCGATGCGGCCTCCGGCCGTCTGTGACATGGTTCGCCAGGTCGCCAGCATGGCGCTTTTCGGCGGGATTGCGTGCCGAAGCCGCGCGGGTTTTGGTTGAATCTTGTGTGTCGCGGTCGCTTTCGAGCAAATTCTGCGGCGCTTGCGGCTTTATCATCGGCGCATTGTCCGGCACGATCGCGGATAAGGCGACAGGCTTGAGCGTGCAGGAACGTCTTTCGAGGATGGATCGTGGTTGATACGGCAGGCCCCGGCGAAAAAATCCAGATCGATGCCTTCGCGATCGCGATCGGCGCGGTCGGGCAGGCCGATCTCGCGCAGTTGCACGCGCTGTCCATCTCGGTCGGCTGGCCGCACCGGGCCGAGGACTGGCAGTTCCTGCGCGCGGTCGGCGAGGGCGTGGTGGCGAACGACGAGATCGGCCGCATCATGAGCTCGGCCATGTGGTTTCGCCAGTCGCCGGAGCTGGCGACGATCGGCATGGTCATCACCTCGCCGCGCCTGCAGACGCAGGGAACCGGCCTGTGGCTGATGGAATATGCGCTGCGGGATCTTCACGGGTCGAACCTCAGGCTGAATGCGACGCGCGCCGCCCAGCGGCTCTATCTCTCGCTCGGCTTCAAGCCGGAAATGAAGGTCTATCAGTGCCAGGGTCTCGTCACCCGCGTGCCGGATGACGTGGCGGCCGCCGGCACGCTGCGCGCCCTGGAAAGCGCGGATCTGGCGGCGGCGGTGGCGCTGGATGCGACCGCCTTCGGCGTGCCGCGCGCCGCGCTCCTGGAAAAGCTCTTCGGCCAGTCGCGCGGCTACGGCCTGTTTCGCGACGGCCGGCTGGTCGCCTTCGCCCTGTGCCGCCGCTTCGGCCGCGGCCATGTGGTGGGGCCCATCGTTGCCGCCGACGATGCGGATGCGCTCTGCGTGGTCACGCCGCACATGCGCGACCACAAGGACACGTTCCTGCGCCTCGACACCCATTTCGGCAGCGGCGCCTTCGCCGTCGAGGTCGTGCAAAGCGGCCTGACCGTCTTCGACACCGTGCTGACCATGTCGCTCGGCAAAACGCTTGCGGATTTCGCACCGGAGGCGCCGGACGCCCCGCGCACCTACGGGCTGGTGAGCCAGACACTCGGCTGACGTGACGGGACGCCGCCGCGTCACGCCGGTCTCTCTGGAGAACAGACGCGATCGTGCCGCTTTTTCCGGCCCGACCAACGACCACGTCAACGCCAGGAACGCTCACGTCATCGACGAGGCGGGATGCAGCTTGAGATCCGTTTGCCCGAAGTCGTTGCCTTTGAAGAGCAGGGGCGCCTTGGCGATGGCGGAAACGGCGTAGGAAAAGCAGTCTCCCATATTGAGACTTGCCGGATGCTGCCCCTTGCCAAAGCGACGGAAAGCGTCTTCGGCGGCGCGGTAGTGCTTCTCGTCAAACACGACAGTCGTCACGTTCGCAGTTTTGGCAAGCTGCTCAACGATGCTGGCGGCACTCGCGAAACCTTTGCCCGTAAGAACCATTCGTGCCTCAAGCAAGGTTGGCCAACCGATAATCACCGGCTCACGTCCCATC
This sequence comes from Rhizobium sp. SG2393, assembly GCF_042610495.1. Taxonomy (NCBI): domain Bacteria; kingdom Pseudomonadati; phylum Pseudomonadota; class Alphaproteobacteria; order Hyphomicrobiales; family Rhizobiaceae; genus Rhizobium; species Rhizobium sp. SG2393. The sequence continues at coordinate 167,220 of NZ_JBHGAP010000006.1, read as the reverse complement.
AGTATTCTGAAGGTCTCCGCCTCTGGCTCCCTCATGGATATCGCAACAACGACAGAGGTATCGACGGCGATCATATCGGCAGACCGTTCTCGTCGTAAAACTCGTCGTGATTGGAGGTCGTGCCGGCTTTGATATTTGCCAGATCCTTGGCAGCCAAGTCCCACACAGCGTCCATGGGATAGCGGACGCTGCCGGCACGCAGTTCCTGATCATAGCGTTCAAGCGCAATTTCGACGAGCCGGTTGATCGGCTGGCCGGTACGGCGGGAAAGCGCATGGGCCAGCTCGCGCGCCTTGCTGCTGCGGATGGAAAGCTGCGGTTCGGACATCGCTCGTCTCGCTGTTTGGACCCGCTGAACATAGGTCTTCCGGACGGTGATGGCAACAATCACGCCCGAGCCATCTCATCATCGATAAGATTTAGTTATCGGCAGTGAATACCTTGAGCCACGGTCGGGTCGTCTGTTGAACTCTAAGTGGCACATGGATTTCGCTTAACGAATCCTTTACCATAATTTCAATGTCTTATGATCTCACGAAAATGCCCGTTCATGCACTCCTGCGGCCTGTCTCCGACGCCGCCGTGGCGCTTGTCCGGCTCGATGAGCGCCTCCATCGGTCCCCCGTCGGCGGAGGGCTTGTCGAACGGTCTCACTTTCTCGATGCGCATGCCTCGCTCTGGGTGGATGGCGAGCTCGTTCATCTCGAGGATCTTGTCCTGCATGATGCGCTGCGCGACATTCGTGCGCCGACCCACGAACTCACCATTGCCCGCGACATTCTGAAAACCCGACGGCGCATCGCCGCGCATCCGCCGGGCTGGGCGCTGTCGGCCGCCGGTCTCGCCTCGTTGCGCGGACGGGTGACGGCACCGGCATCGCCGGATGGCGATACGGTGCCCCTGCCGGAGGAAGAGATGGGCGTGTCCGCCGCACCGGCCGCGCATGGGCAGGTGCAGGATGCGGAGGCCGACGAACTGGATGACGCCTTCGCGGCAATCGACGCTGTGCTCGCCCGCTCCGATGCCGCCATCGAGGAGGCCAGGGCGCCGGCGGGCGCCCGAAGCGCAACCCACAAGGATCCCCTGGTCTACGACCTTGATTGGGATGAGGACGAGCGTCTGGAGGCGTGGCGGGACGTTCTGGCCCGCGTCCAGGATTTTCCGCCGGTGATGCAGGCGGTCGTCGCTCTCGATGCCTGGAACGAGATCGCGGTGCTTCAGCATGCGCCTTGGCTCGGGCGCCTGCTGGCTGCCTCTCTCCTGCGCGATGGCGGCCTCACGACCGGCGACCATCTCGCCGCCATCAATCTCGGGCTCAAGGCCATTCCCGTCGACCGGCGCCGGCATCGGGATCGGGAAACACGACTGCTGGCGATTGCCAAGGCGATGACGATCGCTGCCGAAACGGGGCTCAAGGAACATGATAGGCTGGCACTGGCGCGGCAGATGATGCAGCGAAAGCTCGCGGGACGTCGGACGTCGTCGAAACTTCCCGAGCTTGTCGACCTCGTCATGGCGCGGCCGCTGATCTCGGCCGGCATGGTGGCGAAGGCGCTGGACGTCACGCCACAGGCAGCGCGGCGGATCGTGCAGGAACTGGGGTTGAGAGAGATGACGGGCCGGGGGCGGTTCCGGGCTTGGGGGATCATGTAGGGCCAGCCGCCGCGCATCCTTGGTGGCGCGGACACATCAGGGCACAGGATCGAACATCACGCTGGCCGGATGGCGCAGCGCCGCCCGTGCCGGTTTGAGGGGCGAGGGCTTTCCCGTCGGGGATGGGCGCTGCCAAGCGGGTCTCGGCTGAAACGGGATGTGTGCCGCTGCTGTTGCAAAGATGGACGAACCCGTTGCAATGGGCCAGACTGCGATCTCGAAACAGGGGCGGAAAGCCCGTGGGGTGGGATGCAGGATCGGCCCGATGGGGTGTCCCTGATCCATTCTCCAGGGCTTCGACGCGGCGAAAGGAGACCCCATGGCGGGACGGCTTGACGGAAAGGTGGCGCTGATCAGTGGGGGCGCCGGCGGTTGCGGGCTGGCCGCGACGGAGCTTTTTGCGCGCGAAGGTGCCGCAGTCGGGATTGTCGATCTCCCGAAGAGCGAGGGTGCGGCGGTTGCGGCACGGCTGCGCGCCGACGGCTACCGGGTGGCCTTCGCGGCGGCCGATGTTTCCGATGAAGGACAGGTGGCCGCGGCCGTCGCGGCGATTTCGGCCGAGCTCGGCGCGATCACCGTGCTCTTCAACCATGCCGGCACCATCATCATCGGCCCCTTCCTGGAAACCAGCGTTGCGGACTGGGACCGGCTGATGGCCATCAATGTGCGCAGCATGTTCCTGATGACGCGCGCCGTTCTGCCGCAGATGATCGAGGCCGGCGGTGGTTCCATCGTCTGCACCTCCTCGATCTCGGCCGTCGCGGCGACCCCGATGGAGGTGGCCTACAACACGACGAAGGGCGCCTGCCATATGTTCGCCCGCGCCATCGCCGTCGAATTCCGGGATCGCAACATCCGCTGCAATGCCGTCTGCCCCGGCTTCATCCAGACCGCGCATGGCCAGCGCGAGGTCGAGGAACTCACCCGCCATGGCGTGGATGTCTCCGAGGCCGCCATTGCCGCCCAGCAGGGCCGCATGTGCCGGCCGGACGAGGTGGCGAAGGCCGCCCTTTATCTCGCCAGCGACGAGTCGAGCTTCGTCAACGGTGCGCATCTGTTCGTCGATAACGGCTTTACCGCGGTCTGAGGAGAAGACGATGGGTCTCGAAAAGGGTGGCATGTGGCGCAACTGGGTCGGCAACCAGTATTGCGTCTCGCAGTTCAGGGCGACGCCGGAGACGGAGGCCGAGGTGGCCGAACTCGTGCACGAGGCCAACCGGCGCGATCTTGCCGTGCGCGTGGCGGGATCGGGACATTCCTTCACGCCTGTGGTGGGCACCAACGGACTGCTTCTGTCGCTGGAAAGGCTGCGCGGCGTTCAGTCGGTCGACAAGGCGCGCCGGCAGATCACGGTCGCCGGCGGCACCCGCATCAACGAGATCGGCAGGACGCTGAAGGAACACGGGCTTTCGCTCACCAACCAGGGCGACATCGACAGCCAGGCGGTCGCCGGCGCCTTCACCACCGGCACGCACGGCACGGGCATCACGCTCGGCAATCTCGCCTCCTCCATTGCCGGCATGCGGCTGGTGACGGCGAGCGGCGATGTGCTCGACATCGATGGCACCGACTTGGACCTGCTGCATGCTGCCCAGGTCTCGGTCGGTTCGCTCGGCATCATCTCCTCCCTGACGCTGAATGTCATGGATGCCTACAATCTGCATGAAAGGCTCTGGCGCGACGATTTCGAGACCTGCATGGAGCGCCACGACGAACTGGCCGCCAACCACCGGCACTTCGGCTTCTTCTGGTGCCCGGTTCCCGAAAGCCGGCATCTCTACTGCCTGCCGGATACGTCGGCTGTCTCCTCGACCAGCAAGACCGCCGATGTCTGCGAGATGAAGGTGATGGACATCACCACGGCCGCGCCCATGGAAAGCGAATTCGAGAAGATCGCCTATAGTTCCGAGGTCTATCCGATCGAATATGTCCCGAACTTCGTGGAGCTCGAATATGCCGTGCCGCTGGAGCACGGCAAGGCCTCGATCCGCGCCGTGCGCGAGCTGATGCTGACCAAGCACACCAATTGCATCTACCCGATCGAATACCGCTTCACCGCCGGCGATCCCGCCTGGATGAGCCCGTTCCACAAGCAGGACAGCATCACGCTCTCGGTATCCGGCGGCCCCGGCATCGATTACTGGGCCTTCCTCAAGGATGTCGATACCATCCTGCGCGGCTACAATTCGCGTCCCCACTGGGGCAAGATGCACTTCCTCGACACGCAGGACGTGACCGATCTCTATCCGCGCGCCGATGATTTCCGCCAGCTGCGCCGCAGCCTTGATCCCAAGGGACGGTTCCTTAACGACCATCTGCGGATGCTGCTGGGGTAGGAGGTAGAAAACAAAGGCAGGAGCATTGCCCGCTGCCGCCTGCGTATGAACGAGCCCTCAACCTTAGGAGAACGCGTCCTTCGGCAGCCTTTTCACGAGGAAGTCGGTAAAGCGGCGGACCTTCGAGGCGATGTTCCTGTTGTCGGGATAGACGGCATGCACGGGAATGGAGCCAATCGTCCAGTCCTCCAGCAGGCGGACGAGACGGCCGGACCGGATTTCCGGCCCGATCTCGAACATCGGCAGCAGCGTGATTCCGGCGCCGGCGAGAGCCACGTCCCTGAGTGAGATTCCGTCATTGGCGAGATAGCGCGGCACGATGGGAATGCGCAGCGTGTGGCCGTCCTTCCTCAGGATCCACACATTGCCCCATCGCAGGCCGGAAAAGTGCAGGCAGGCGTGGCCCGGCAGATCCATGGGCTCGGCCGGCAGCCCGTGCTTCTCGATATAGTCGGGTGCGGCGCAGAGAACGAGCGGTGAATCGCCGAGATGGCGCGTGATGAGATTGGGCTCGAGGACGATGGTGCCCCGGATGGCGAGGTCATAACCCTCGTCGATCAGATTGACCGCGCGGTGGGAGAAGGTGACGTCGATCGAAAGCGACGGGTTGCGCTTCAGGAACTCGGCGATGATGGGAGCCATGTGGATCTGCGCGAACTCGGGCGGCACGGTCATCTTCAGCCTGCCGACGACTTCCTCCTGGTAGCTGAGCGCCGCTCGCTCCGCTTCGCGGACCTGGGGGATGATGCCGACCAGGGACTGGAAATAGGCCGAGCCCGCCTCGGTCAGCACGACGGCGCGGGTCGAGCGCTGCAGCAGCCGCACCCCGAGCTTGCGCTCGAGGGCCTGAACCTGCGCGCCGACGGTCGCGCGCGACATGCCGAGCTCCTCCGCCGCCCGGGTGAAACTCAAATGCTTGGCTACGGTAATGAAGGCGGCAAGGCCTTCCAGCGGATCGAGGGATCGCATGCTCGATTTTCCAACCAATGATGCTCGATGATCGGTCTTATCATTGCCGGGCCGCCTGATAAACCGGGCGCACCGAAACCGGGGGGCTTCGGACGATGGACATCAAGGGTTCCGGCGTTGCGGCGATGAGCGAAGCCTCAGGCGTTGCGCCCGGACTTCAGTCCGACACCCGGTTTCGCAACGTGCCTGCCGAACGCCGTTCAATCCCGAACCGCGCGGCCACTCACACGATCGATCCGACACACGAAAGGAAAAAGGGAAATGACCTCGAATGCCGAAAGTCTCTGGTTCATGACGGCCCATCTGCTGGTCCACCTGAAGCAGGCGGACAATGCCGACGGCATGTCCATCATCGAGCATCGCATGGCGAAGGATTTCGCGCCGCCGCTGCACGTTCACCACAAGGAAAGCGAGACCTTCTTCATCCTCGAGGGCCGGGTGCGGTTCCAGCGCGACGGCGAGGTCATCGAGACAGCAACGGGCGACACGATCCACATGCCCAAGGGCTGCGTGCACAGCTTCCGCGTCCTGTCCGACAATTGCCGCTTCCTCACCATCACCAACGGCGCCTTCGAGACCATGGTGCGCGCCGCCGCCCGCCCCGCCGCAACGGACGGCCTGCCCGAACAGCTGCCGCCGACGCCCGAACAGCAGCAGACGCTGGCGCAGATCTGCAGCGCACATGCGATCGATCTTCTGGGCCCGCCGATCGCGTGACGACGGCCGTACGCCTGTGGGGGACCGTGTTTGGGCTTTGGCCCCAAGATGCCGCCGCAGGCGCGGTCGCTTCGATGGTCTCGAACACGGGACCATCGGTGTCGGATGATCAGGCGTGCGAGACCGGGCCGAGGCTGCGATAGAGCATATAGGCCGCGACCACGAAAATCAGGGTGGCAAAGAGGCTGTTCAGCGTGCCCTTGCGCGCCGACAGGTGCCTGGCGAGAGCCGATCCTGCAAAGCCGCCAAACGTGCCGCCCACGATGAAAATGATCGCCAGCAGCCAGTCGACATAGCCCGAGAAGGCATAGTTCAAGGCCGTCGTGAGCCCGAAGGCCGTGACCGCCACAAGCGAAGAGCCGATGGCATAAAGGATTGGCATATTGGTGGAAGCGATGAGGCCCGGCACGATCAGGAAGCCGCCTCCAATGCCGAAAAAGCCGGAAAAGACGCCGGTCATGCTGCCGAAGCCAGCCACCTTGTGAATATTCCCGCGCGAACACTGGGCGCCGGGATTGCCCTGTGCACCCCGCGCACGGAACATGAGGGCTCCGACGACCAGCATCAGCAGGGCAAACAGGATCAGCAGCTTCTCGCCGTCGATCATCTTGCCGAAGGTGGAGCCGACGAAGGCGCCGGCAATTCCGGCGATGCTGTAGATCCCCGCGCAGCGCCATTTGACGTTGCCGAGCCGTGCATGTCCGATCAGATTGGTAAAGGCATTGGCGGCCACGGCAAAGGCGCTTGTGCCGATCGCCATGTGCGCACTCGGCACGCCGACGAGATAGACCATCAGCGGCACCGCCAGGATCGAACCGCCCCCGCCGAACAAGCCGAGCGTGAAGCCGACCAGGCCTCCCGACAGGGCGCCAAGACCATATTGCAGCGGTTCGAGCATCATGATGTTATCTCCCGCGTTCAAGCGGCCTTTTTCTGGAGGCTGGGGGTTGGTCACTCACCGGTCCCTGGGGGCTCCGCCTATGGTCACCGCGCCGAAACCATCCGGTAGGCCGCCATGCCGGCGAGCATGGCGAGCGTAAACAGCACCGTTTCCCAACGGCCGGTGACGAGAGAGGCGATCGCGGGGCCGGGGCAGAGGCCCACAAGCCCCCAGCCAAGACCGAACAGGATGGCGCCGCCGATCAGCGGGCGATCGATGACGCGGCTGGTCGGAACGTGAAAGGCAGTGTCGAAGACCGGACGGGTCCGCTTGCGCTTGATCGCGTAGGCAATGGAGGACGGGATCAGCGCCCCGCCCATGACAAAGGCCAGCGATGGATCCCACGCGCCGGTGACGTCGAGAAAGGCGAGGACGCGGGCTGGATTGACCATGTCGGAGATGACGAGCCCTGCGCCGAAGAGAAGGCCGGCGAGGATCGCCGCGAGGAGCCGATAGGCCATCACGCACCTCCTGCTAGATGGCGCATGACAGTGACCGTGACAGCCGCCACGATCATGAAGGTCGCGGTGGCGGCGATCGACCGTGGCGACAGGCGAGCCAGTCCGCAGACCCCGTGGCCGCTGGTGCATCCCGATCCGAGACGCGTTCCGAAACCGACCAGCAATCCGCCGGCGACGAGAAGCAGCGGTGACGCCGTGATCGTCAGATCCGGCTGCCGGATCCAGGTGACGGCCGCTGCAGCGCCGGCAAGGATGCCGCCAAGGAAGCCGAGGCCGAGAAGCCCGGGTCGCGGGCCGGACAGGCCGACCGCGCTTGCGGCAAGGCCGGATATGCCGGCAATGCGCCCGTTCAGCAGCAGGTAGAGCGCCGCCGAGAGGCCGATGAGAAGGCCGCCCGCAAGCGGCCAAAGGACATTGAAACTGGACATGGTTAAGACCGGACCGTTAGAGGGCGTTGACGGGGATCTTCAGGTAGCGGACCCCGTTTTCTTCCGCCGGCGGCATCTGGCCGCCCCGCATGTTCACCTGCACCGACGGCAGGATCAGCTTCGGCATGGCAAGTGTTGCATCGCGCGCGGTCCGCATCGCGACGAATTCGTCTTCGCTGACGCCGTCGTGAACGTGGATATTGCCGGTGCGCTCTGCGTCGACGGTTGTTTCCCAGGCATAGGTATCGCGGCCGGCCGCCTTGTAGTCGTGGCACATGAACATGCGGGCTTCGCCCGGCAATTGGTTCAGCCGCTTGATCGAGCGGTAGAGTGTGCGGGCGTCGCCCCCCGGGAAATCGCAGCGCGCCGTGCCGAAATCCGGCATGAACAGCGTGTCGCCGGGGAAGACCGCGTCGCCGATCACATAGGCAAGGCAGGCCGGCGTATGGCCGGGCACATGCAGCACCGTGGCATCGAGGTTCCCGATCCTGAAACGGTCGCCATCCTGGAAGAGCTGGTCGAACTGGCTGCCGTCGCGCTGGAACTCGGTGCCGGCGTTGAAAATCTTGCCGAACACCTCCTGTACGCGGATGATGTCACGACCGATCGCCAGCTGGCCGCCGATCTCCTTCTGGAGAAAGGGCGCCGCAGACAGGTGATCTGCATGGGCATGCGTCTCCAGAAGCCACTGGACTTCGAGACTTTCAGATTTGACGTAATCAATAAGGGACTGCGCCGAGGCGCTGACGGTCCGGCCGGACGCAGGATCGTAGTCGAGGACGCTGTCGATGATCGCGCAGGCCTTCGACTGGGGATCGCGAACGACATGGCTGACGGTAAAGGTCGCGGGATCGAAGAAGGACGTAACATGCGGGCGCTTCTCCGCATGGCTCAGCGCTTCGCGGACGATGTGCGATGCATGGGTGAGGTGGATATCTGTGCTCGCGGTCATGGGCTTCACTCCTGTCGATGATGTAAAATACATAATTACAATAATAATGCAACAATGAATTTCTGGTGACAAATCGCCTGTATGGCGCTAATCCATTCCGGCACGTTTCCAGGAGGATGGCGGATATGGATGGGGTTGACGTCAGCCAGCCATCGCAGGCACCGACCCTGCGCCTTCACGACCGGGCTCCCGGCTTCCGGGCGCGCTCGACCGCGGGCGATCTCTCGCTGTCGGATTACCGCGGGCGCTGGCTCGTGTTCTTCTCCCACCCGGCCGATTTCACCTCCGTCTGCACGAGCGAATTCATCGCCTTCGCGAAGGCGCAGCCGGACTTCGCAAAGCTCGGTTGCGACCTGCTCGCACTGTCCGTCGACAGTCTCTACGCCCATGTTGCCTGGCTACGGGACATCGAGCGCAGTTTCGGCGTCAAGGTCGGTTTCCCCCTGATCGAGGATTCCGCGATGGTGATTGCACGCGCCTACGGGATGCTGGATGCCGGCTCGCAAAACAGCGGCACGGTTCGCGCCACCTATGTCATCGACCCAGACGGCGTGATCCGCGCCATGGTCTCCTACCCGATGAATGTCGGGCGATCGGTTGCCGAACTGCTGCGCCTCGTCGCCGCGCTCCAGACGTCACAGGCGCAGCACGCCCTGACGCCGGAAGGGTGGCAGCCCGGTGGCGCGCTGATCGAGCCGGCGGCCGCGACGATTGAGGAGGCCGAGCAGATGGGTGACGGTCCCGCATGGTATTACCGGGAGCGCAAGGCATGACGGGCAAGCCTTTGTCCTTTGATGCCATGCAGGCAAAGGCGTCCGAGGCCGCCGAGTTCATGCGTCTGTTCAGCACGCCGAGCCGGCTGATGCTTCTCTGCCATATCGCCGGAAAGGAGCGCTCCGTCGGCGAAATACAGGAAGCGCTGGATTTCAAGCAGCCGGCCCTTTCCCAGCAGTTGGCCGAACTGCGCCAGGCCGGCGTGGTGCAGACGCGGCGCGCCTCGCGGCAGATCTACTACTCGATCGCCGATGCGCGGGTGGAGGCTGTCATGACGATGCTGATGCAGGTGTTCTGCGCCACCGAGCCCGATCCGCTTGCGCCGGCGCAGGCGGCGATGCCCGCCGCCGGCGATCAGGCGGTGAAAGCCCCCGGCTACCCTGGGGAAATGGTGCACTGGGCGCGCCTCGAGGACGGCTGACGCCTTCGCCCCGGCGCTCAATGACCGGCCGGTCGTGCGGCCTCCATGGAGCCCGCCCTTATGCGATCGGTAGCCGGTTGCCGGCCTTGTCGAAGATGTGCAGCCGCTCCTTCGGCAGCCCGATGGTCAGTTGTGTTTGCGACTGGATCAGCGCGCGATCGGTCGAGAAGAGCTTGAACGGTTCGCCGTGGACGAGGAGGTGGAGGATCACGCCGAGGCCGGTCGGCTCCACCAGTTCCACCGTCGCCGCGATGCCGTCCTGCTCCGGCACGACGCTGACGTGTTCCGGGCGGATGCCGAGCGTGACCGCCTCGCCGTCGGCGGCGGGAATGCGGACAGGAAGCGGCAGGCGGAAGCCCTTCGACAGGACGACGGTGCTGGTCTCCCCGCGCTGCTCGACGCGTCCTTCGAGGAAATTCATGCCGGGCGATCCGATGAAGCCGGCGACGAAGAGATTGGCGGGGCGGTCGTAGAGGTCGAGCGGCGCGCCGATCTGCTGCACCGAGCCGGCATTCATGGCGACGATGCGCGAGGCGAGCGTCATGGCTTCGATCTGGTCGTGGGTGACGTAGACGGAGGTGGCGCCGAGGTCGGCATGCATGCGCTTGATCTCGGCGCGCATCTGCTCGCGCAGGCGGGCGTCGAGGTTCGACAACGGCTCGTCGAAGAGGAAGGCCTTCGGCTTGCGCACGATGGCGCGGCCCATGGCGACGCGCTGGCGCTGGCCGCCCGACAGCGCTTTCGGCCGGCGGGCGAGGTAGGGGTCGAGGCCGAGCTTGGCGGAAGCTGCGCTGACGGCTTGCGCGATCACATCCTTCGGGCGGCGACGCAGGCGCAGGCTGTAGCTCATATTGTCGGCCACAGTCATGTGCGGATAGAGCGCGTAGGACTGGAAGACCATCGCGATGTCGCGATCTCTGGGCCGCCGCTCGTTCACCCGCTCGCCGTCGATCGTCAGCGTCCCCGTGGTGATGTCCTCGAGCCCCGCGATCATGCGCAGCAGCGTGGATTTTCCGCAGCCGGACGGGCCGACGAGCACGATGAATTCGCCGTCGCGGATGTCGAGATCGACCTCGTGGAGAACCGAGACCGGGCCGAAGGATTTGCCGACGCGGCTGAGCGCGATGGAAGCCATGGGATTACCCTTTCACCGCGCCGGCCGTCAGGCCCTGCACGAGATAGCGTTGAATGAGCAGGAAGAAGAGGCAGGCCGGGATGAGCGCCAGAACGCCCGCCGCCATCATCTGCCCGAAATCGACGGAGAATTTCGACACGAAGGTGAGAAGGCCGACCGGGAAGGTGGCGCTCGCATTGCCCGAGATCAGCATCAGCGCAAAGAGCAGTTCGCTCCAGGCGGCCGTAAAGACGAAACCGAGTGTCGCGGCAATGCCGGGCAGCGTCAGCGGCAGGATGATCTCGCGAAAGGCGACGAACCGGCTCGCCCCGTCGATCATCGCCGCTTCCTCCAGATCCTTGGGAATGCCGTCGAAGAAGGACTGCATGAGGAAGGTCGCAAACGGCACGTTGAAGGCGGTGTAGACGATGACGAGACCCGTCAGGCTGTTGGTGAGCCCGAGCGGCGAGAGCATCTTGAAGATCGGCGCGACCAGCATGACCAGCGGAAACATCTGGGTGATCAGCATCAGCGCGACGATGGCGTATTTGCCCCGGAAGCGGAAACGCGACAGGGCGTAGCCGGCAAGCGAGGAGAGCGCCGTCACCGCAAGGGAGGTGGAGCCGGCGACGATCAGGCTGTTCTTGAAGAAGGTCGGAAAAGCGCTGTTCTCGATGACGAAGCGATAGTGATCGAGCGTCGCCTGCGATGGCCACAGGCGCACGCCCTCGCTGTAGAGCAGGTCGTTCGGCGTCACCGACACCTTGAGGAGCCAGAAGAGCGGGAAGAGCGCAAAGACGATGTAGGCGAGGATCGCCAGCCGGTGCGCGATGGTGAGGACTAGTCTGCCGGACACGGGGCTCAATCCTTCTCGATCAGGCGCTGGCGGATGATGACGATCAGCATTGAATAGGCCAGCAGCAGGATGAGCAGCACCAGCGCGATGGCTGAGGCGTAGCCGAAATCGAGCCGGCGGAAGGCCTGCGTGAAGATGTAGCTCGCCACGATCTGCGTCCGGTCGGCCGGCCCGCCATTGGTCATGACGATGATGAGGTCGGCGAAATTGGCGATCCACACGGTGCGCAGCAGGATGGTGATGGCGATGGTGGGCGCAAGGAAGGGCAGCGTGATGGAGAGGAAGCGCTGCAGCGGCCCGGCGCCGTCGATCTCGGCGGCTTCATAGAGATCGCGCGGGATGGCCTGAAGCGCAGCCAGCAGCGTGATCGCGAAGAAGGGGATGCCCCACCAGACATTGGCGATGATCGGTCCCCACATGGCCAGATGCGGATCGGCGAGGATATTGTCGGGTGCCTGGAGAATGCCGAGCGCGGCCATCCAGTGCGGCAGGGGGCCGATCACCGGATTGAAGAGCCAGGCCCAGTTGAGGCCAGCCAGAAAGGTCGGCACGGCCCAGGGCAGGAAGACGAGCGCCTGCGCGAGGCCCCTGCCGGCAAAGGGCTTGTCGAGCAGCAGCGCGAGGATCAGCCCGAAGACGAATTGCAGGAAGACCGACGCTCCCGTCCACCACAGCGTGTTGCGCAGCGCCCGGTAGAAGGCCTCGTCCTCGGCCAGCGCCTTGAAATGATCGAGCCCCACGAAGCCGCCGGAGAAAGGGTTCAGGAGCTGGATGTCGCGGAACGCATAGGAAAGCCCGAGCACCAGCGGCACCAGCATGACGGCGACGATGAGCAAGAGCACCGGCGCGCTGTAGAACCAGGGTTCGGCCGCATCGGCAAAGCGGCGAAGCGCGGATTTTCCCGCAGGCCGGGATCGCCCGGTCGATGGGTGTGACATGGATGGCTCCTCGCGCAATGGTGACCGGGAGCGCTCACGCGCGCCCGTCATCGGGATCGGCCGCGACCCCGAGGCGGTGGCGGCGCTGACGGCAGGGATGCCCGGAGGCCAATGTCTCCGGGCATCGGGTTCAGGCAAGGCTTACTTGGTGGCCAGGAACTTCTGCTGGGCCTTGGTCATGTAGTCGGCCCACTGCTTGGCGAGTTCCTCGGGCGTGATGTCGCCGAGAAGCGCTTCCTGCGAGGTCTTGATGACGAGCGAATCCTTGAAGAAGGCGAATTCTTCCAGATAGGTCGGCATCTTCGTCGGCACGGCGTCCTTGTCGGCCAGTTCCTCGAACCAGCCCTTGAACTGCGGGCTGGCATAGAAGGGGTCCTTCTCGGCCGACAGGTGCACGGGCAGCGCGCCGGTCTTCTTGTTCCACTCGATGTTCCCCTCGGGCCCCTCCAGCGTTTCGATCAGCTTCCAGGAGAGATCCTTGTTGGCCGACGACGCCATCATCGACCAGCCGGCAAAGCCGATCGTCGGGAAGGTCTTGCCATCCGGGCCCTTCGGCATGGTCATGATGCCGAAATCCTCGGGCTTCATGCGCTGCGCGATGGCGATCAGCGCATCCGGATCCTGGTCGAGGAAGGCGCAGGTGCCGGAATAGAAGCCCGCGACGATCTCGTTGAAGCCCCAGTTGACGCTGTCCTTCGGCGCGTAGCCGTTCTTGTAGAGGTCGACGAGATAGGTGATGCCCTTGACCCAGCCGGGGCTGTCGAAGGTCGACTTGCCGTCTTCGGTGAAGAAGGCGTTGGAGCCGGCCATGGAGGCGCCGAACATCACCCAGCCGTTCAGCCCGCCCGGACCGCCGCGCAGGCAGTAGCCGTATTTGCCGGGCAGGGCGGAGATCTTCTTGGAGGCGTCCGCAAAGGCTTCCAGCGTCTTCGGCGGTTCCGTCACGCCGGCTTCGGCGAGCAGCTTCTTGTTGTAGAACATGGCGCGCAGGTAGAAGCCGTAGGGCAGCATGTAGGCCGTGTTCTTCACGTCGCGGCCGAGTTCCAGGGCGCGCGGGGTAAGGCCTGCGGTGTGCTCCCACTTGGCGAGATAGGGTTCCAGGCTCTCCAGCATGCCGTTATTGGCGTAAAGAGAAAGCCAGGTATCGGGCATTTCCATCACGTCGGGCACGTCTCCGGCCGAGACCATGGTCGCGAACTTCTGGAAGGCCTCGCTCCAGGGCAGCGAGATGATCTCGACCTTGGTGCCGGGGTTGGCGGCCTCGAACTTGGCGGTCAGGCTCTTCAGCGTCTCCGTGCGCTCGGGGCTGGTGATGACTTCCACCAGCTTCAGGGTGGTGTCGGCCAGTGCCGTTCCCGCCATCAGGGTCGTAAAGACGGCGGCTGCGATCAGTTTCTTCATTTTGCTGCTCCCGGTTTGTTATGGTGAAGTCTCAAGGTGATCAGGCGGCCTTGGTTGCCACCGCGACGGCGTCGGTGATGTCGGCCCACAGCGCTTCCGTGCCTTCGAGGCCGACATGAAGGCGCACCGAGCGCGCGTCGATGCCGAAGGTGTGGGCGGAATTGGGCTGCGCCTTCTGTTCCAGCACCACCTCGCCCGGCACGATCAGGCTTTCATGCCCGCCCCAGGAGACGCCCAGCTTGAAGAGCGAGAGGTGGTTGGCGAAGGCGCGGATATCGACACCGGGCTTGAAGATGAAAGAGAACAGGCCGGATGTGCCGGTAAGCCCCGGCGGCAGGCGGTTGGCAAGGCCCGGATGGCAGACGGTCTCGACCACGTCGAGCGCCTGCAGCCGGCCGGCGATCTCCAGCGCCGATGCCTGGTGCGCCTTCATGCGCAGCGGCAGGGTCCGCAGGCCGCGAATGAGCAGCCAGGCATCGAAGGGCGACATCTTGCCCCCGAGATAGGGGTAGGCCTCGGCGCGCAGCCGGTCGATCATCGCCTTCGAGCCGGCCACCACGCCGGAGACGACGTCGCTGTGGCCACCCAGATATTTGGACGCCGAATGCACGACGAGATCGACGCCGAGCGCGATCGGGTTCTGGAAGATCGGGCTCGCCCAGGAATTATCGATGACGGAGACCGCGCCGTGCTTGCGGGCGATCGCCGCGAGCGCGCCCACGTCATGGGCTTCCATGACCCAGCTCGTCGGGCTTTCGAGGTAGAGAAGCTTCGCGCCCGTCATCGCCTTGTCGATGGCTGCTTCGTCGCGCCCGTCCACATAGGTCACGTCGATCTTCAGGCGTTTCAGCAGCGTCCCGAACAGACGGAAGGCATCGGGATAGACGTGGCGGACGGCGACGATCCGGTCGCCGGGAGCGACGAAGGAGAGCACGGCGGCGGAAATGGCGGCCATGCCGCTCGCAAAGCCGAGCGCATCTTCAGCCCCCTCCAGCTTTGCCAGCATCTCCTCGAACATGCGCACCGTGGGGTTCAGGCCGCGCGTATAGACGGGACGGACCTTCTCGCCGCGATAGGTCTCCAGCATCTCCTCATAGGTCGAGAAGGTGAAGAGCGAGGTCTGCACGATCGGCGGCACCACGGCCTCGAAGGCGTGCGGGCCATCATGCGCCACGATGAGCGATGCGAGCTCTGAGGGGTCGAAGCCTTGGTTCATTGGGACATGTCCTTGATGTCTTCCTCGACGATCGAGAGGATCTTGAGGGTTTCCTCCCGCGCCGCCTCGGCATTCCCGGCCACGATCGCGTTGAACAGCGTGCGATGGAACGGAAAGGAGCGGGCCGCGAAATCGGGACGGTCGAAGGGCTTGGACCAGAAGCGCTCGAAACCCTCGCGCATCTGCTCCAGAAGCTGGCGAAACAGGGGGTTGTGGGTTGAATCATAGATGGAAAGGTGGAAGGCGAGGTCGGACTTGCCCGAGGTCCCCTCTGCGAGGTGGACAGTCTCCATTTCCACCAGCCGCGCCTCCATGATGGCGATGTCCGCCTGGGTACGGCGACGCGCGGCTGCCATGGAGGCTTCGATCTCGATGCCACGGCGCACTTCCAGCGTCATCAGCAGCGCATCGCGCAGGCTCTGGGCGTCGATGGAGATCGGCATGTGCACGGTGGCGGCCGAAATCGGCTTCAGCAGATAGGTGCCGCTGCCCTTGCGGCTTTCGATGACGCCGAGCGCCTGGAACTTGCGCAGAACCTCGCGGATCGTCGAGCGCCCGACATTCAGCGCCACCATCATTTCCCGCTCCGTCGGCAGGCGCGACCCGGGCGCGAGGCCGGCCCGCTCCACAAAGTCCGACAGCGCCTTTTCCACCTGCACCACCCGGTCGGCGGGCGGAAGCGGCTGGATCAACGCGTTGTCGGCGGATCGCACCATGGGACACGGGCCTTCATAAATTGGTCTGACATCTTACCTATGCACTGATTTCGGCCCATTTCAAGAGGGCTGCCCGACGCGCGACGATTGGATGGCGCTTTGCCGTCCCGGCACCTCCTGCGGCCGGCAGCACGGGGCATTGCAGCGGAAGCGTTCCAGCTTCGGCGGCAGACAATTCGGCAAAAACAGAAGCATAGAGCTTTGCAGGTGATCGCGTGATCACCCGGAAGGCTTCGATGGAAAACACAACACGGACGGGATGAACCGGAAGTATTATCTAAAGAAGATGAATTCGATAATTGACGGCATCACATTCGATCCGAATTCTGTCCCGAATATCAAAGCGATTCGGGGCAGCGATGACGCGGTGCAGGACTTCCAGCGTATTTGCTGTCGCATCGCGCCTGTCGCTTTCCCTTGCCGCCAGCCTGATGACCTCGACGGCGCTGGCCGATGGCGTTCTCAGCGCCTGCGCGACCAACGGGACGGGCATTGTTTTTCTGGGCACAGGCGGCCGTACCGGCCAGATGCTGGATGACCGCAGAGGCACGAGCGGAGGGACGGGCAGTGACGTGGCCTGCGCGACGCGCGATCTGTCGCGCGCCGTCAATGTCTGGGTCAGCGGGGGTGCCGGTGCCTCCGCCCCTGCGCCGGGCGACGGCGGCGCTGCAGGCAACGTTCGGCTGGAAGCCCATGGCACCGTCTCGGCCGATCATCTCTTTGCGGTCACGGCGAGAGGCGGCGCCGGCGGCGTGTCCACCGGCGGCGGGGACGACCGCAATGGCGGCTTCGGCAATAGAGGCGGTGCGGTCTCCATCACCAATTTCGCAACCGCCACCCTCTCCTCCAGCGGCATTCTGGTGACGAGCGAAGGCGGTCCGGGCGGGGCCACGACTGCCAGCGGCGGCCAGGGCGGATCCGGCGGCTATACCGGGGATGTCTCTGTCACGAACCAGGGCCTGCTGGAGACCGCCGGCACCGCCATCGGCGTGAGGGTGCGCGGGGGTGATGGCGGCGATTATACGCCGGAGGACAATGCGATCGGAAAGGCCGGTCATGGCGGCTTTACAGGAGGTGTCACGGTAGAAAACACCGGCCGGATCATTGCCCGCATGCGCAATGACATCAGCGATTCCTACGGCATCCGCATCGACGCCGTGGCCGGCAGCGCCGGCAACGTCAAGGCGGGCTATTCCAATATCGCTGGCGATACCCGCCCGATTTCCGTGAAGAACTTCGGGACGGTCGAGACCTATGGCGCGGGGCAGGATGCGCTGCGGATCGATGCCATCGCCGGCAACGGCACGAATGTCCAGCATCGCTCCGGCAACGGCGGCAATCCGGGCGTCACCGGCGATATCTCGATCGAGAACAGCGGGACGATGTCCACCGCGGAGGCCTCCGCCGATGGCGTCGCGGTGGAATCGCGGGCAGGCGATGGCGGCAGGGGTGGTGATGACGGCGGCCAGGGCGTTGGTGGTGGAAGTGCCGGCCAGATCGACATCAGCAATGCGGGCTCAATCGTCACGCAGGGCAACTTTGCCGGCGGCGTCTATGCCGCGTCCATCGCCGGCAATGGCGAGGCGGGCGGCAATGACAGCGGCCATCACGCGGTCGGCGGCAATGGGGGCAATGGCGGCAGGGGCGGCAACGTCACGCTGACGCAGACGGGTGACGGCCGCATCGCGACGAGCGGCGACCTGTCGGTGGGCGCCCATCTCCTGTCGATCGGCGGCGATGGCGGGCGCGGCGGCGATGCCAGCGCCAGCGGCCTTTTCACGTCGCTTGCCATCGGCGGCAATGGCGGCAATGGTGGCAATGGTGGCCAGATAACGCTGACCCTTCGCGACCGGGCATCCATCGAAACGACAGGCGACCTGGCGCACGCCGTGCTGATCGAAAGCATCGGCGGCGGCGGCGGCCTGGGCGGCAGCGCTTCCGCAACCTCGGTCTTTTCCGCGGTCGCCGTGGGCGGCAGCGGCGGCCAGGGCGGCAATGGCGGAGACGTGAGGGTCAATCTTCAGAACAACGCGACGATCAGGGCGACGGGCATGCACGCGGCCGGCGTGCTCATCCACACGATCGGCGGCGGCGGCGGGGTTGGCGGTCAGGCCAAGGCAACGGCCATCAGCCCCGGCATCAGCTCCACCATCGCGATCGGCGGTTCCGGCGGCGGCGGCGGCAATGGCGGGCAGGTGACCGTCACCCTCGACGCGGGAACATCGATCGTCACCGGCACCGAGACCGCCGGGCGTGCGGCGCCAGCGGCGAGCCTGCCGGCTGCGGATGCGGCGACGGCAGCAAACGCCGCGGCGATCGCCGCGCAGCAGGGAAGCAATTCGCCCGGCCTGCTCGTGCAGTCCATCGGCGGCGGCGGCGGGCAGGGCGGCACGGCCGTCACGCAGAGTTTTTCGGGCAATCCGGTCGGCAGTCTCTCGCTTGGCGTCGCCATCGGCGGCTCGGGCGGGCAGGGCGGCGCAGGCGGTGCCATCACGGCCACGAACGACGCAGCCGTGACCACCCATTCCGCCAACTCCGCCGGGCTTCTTCTCCAGTCGATCGGCGGCGGCGGCGGCAGTGGCGGCGCGGCCGCCTCGCTCAGCGGATCGGTGGGTGGCGAATTCTCGGCCGATCTCGGGCTGGTCATGGGTGGCAGCGGCGGTGATGGCGGCCTTGCCGGCGCCGTCAGCTTGGCCGGCACCGGCCGTATCCTGACAGAGGGCGACAATTCGGGCGCCGTCATCCTGCAATCCATTGCAGGCGGCGGCGGCAATGGCGGGCGCTCCACCCATATCGGCGTCTCCGCAAGCGGTGCCGTCTCGGCCAATGCCTCGGCCGCGATCGGCGGCAGCGGCGGGGTCGGCGGGCAGGCGGGAACGCTGACGCTGACCTTCAGCGGCGACGTGGAAACGCGCGGCGCCAATGCCACGGGCCTTCTGCTGCAGTCGATCGGCGGTGGCGGCGGCAATGGCGGCTCGGCCATCAATGTCACGGCATCGCTTGGCGGTGATACGGCGATCGGGGCGAGCGCGGCGATCGGCGGAGGTGCCGGTGCCGGCGGCTCGGGTGGCGTGATCCTCGTTCACGAGGCCGGAACCGCTTTGGGCAGGATCGTCACCGCCGGCGACAATTCCAGCGGTCTCGTCGCCCAGTCGATCGGCGGCGGCGGCGGCAATGGCGGCACGGCCATCGATGTCGGCATGACCGCAACGGGCGGCTCTGCCTTCAATGCCAATGTCGCCATCGGCGGTGGCGGCGGTGCGGGCGGCGCCGGACAGGCGGTGACGATCAAGCCAAGCGGCGGGTCGATCACCACGACCGGCAATCTCTCCACCGGCATCATCGCCCAGTCGATCGGCGGCGGCGGCGGCAATGGCGGCGCGGCGGTCACGGTGACGGCCGATCTGACAAAGGCCGCGCCCACGCCCGGCAGCACGTCCAACGTCTCGCTCGGCGGCGGCGTCGCCTTCGGCGGCGGCGGTCTGGCCGGCGGCACGGGGGGAACCGTCACCATCGACAGCGGCGCCAGCATCACCACGACCGGCAGCGGCTCGCTCGGCATTCTCGCCCAGTCGATCGGCGGCGGTGGCGGCAATGGCGGCGCGGCCATCGCGGCCTCGGCCGTCGTCACGCAGAATGCGCAGAAGACCTACAGCGCCAATATCGCGCTCGGCGGCGAAGGCGGTGCCGGGGCAACCGGCGGCACCGTCACCGTAACCAACCGCGCGGATATCCTGACGGCCGGCGACCACGCGCTCGGCATCCTCGCCCAGTCGATCGGCGGCGGCGGCGGCAATGGCGGCTCGTCCACGATTGCGGCCCTCAGTCTTTCCCGCGACATGCTGTCGAAGGGGCAGGGCAGCCAGACCGTTTCCGGCAATGTGGCGCTCGGCGGCCACGGCAGCGTGGGCGGCGCGGGCGGTGCCGTCACCGTCAGCAACAGGCAGTCGATCACGACGCTCGGCGACCACGCCGCCGCCATCATCGCGCAATCCGTGGGCGGCGGCGGCGGCAATGGCGGTGCATCGCGTGTGCTGAGCATCACATCCAGTTCCGCGGCCTCGACCGATGACGGGAAATCCAAGGCGCTCACCTCCTCGGCCGATGTCTCGCTTGGCGGCAGCGGCGGCAGCGGCGGCACGGGAGGCACGGTGACGCTCGACAATGCCGGCATCATCACGACCTTCGGCCACCAGTCGGCCGGCATGCTCGCCCAGTCGATCGGCGGCGGCGGCGGCAATGGCGGGACGAGCCTGCTTCTGTCCTACACCAAGGGCAGCAAGCCCAAGGTCGGCGATGGCCCGGCGGTCACCATCAAGAGCACGGAACTCGCCGTCGGCGGCAATGGCGGCACCGGCATGCATGGCGGCACCGTCAACGCCACCAATGCGGGCTCGATCCTGACGGAAGGGGCCGTTTCGGCCGGTGTCCTGCTGCAGTCCGTCGGCGGCGGCGGCGGCAATGGCGGCACCGTCTTTGAATATGACCGCGTCTCCAAGGATGATTCCGAGGACCGCAAGGCCGTGATGGGCGGCAGTGGTGCTGCGGCGGGCGATGGCGGCGCGGTGACCTTCACCGACATCAAGGACATGAAGACCGTGATCGTCACGAAGGGCCCCCGCTCCACCGGCATCCTGGCGCAGTCGGTGGGCGGCGGCGGCGGCAATTCGGGCGTGGTTCAGGTCGTCCAGCTGATCGACAAGAAGGATCCCGACAACGCCCCTTCCGAAGGTGATGTCGAGGCCGAGGCCGTCACGCGGCTCCTGGGCGCGACCGGGGCCGGCACCGGCGGCACGGGTGGCCCTGTTAAGGTGACCGAATACGGCACCGTGCAGACATACGGTGAAAACGCCCACGCCATTCTGGCCCAGTCGATCGGCGGCGGCGGCGGGACCTTCTCCGACGTGAAGACCTATGGCGCGCAGACGGCCGTGAACGCGGCGCGCGGCACCCTTCCGGCCGGGCCGGGGCAGAGCGGTCTGAACGCCTCCGGCACCTACCAGCTCGGCTCGCTGGACGGCGCGGCGGGCGGCGCGCGCGACGTCTCCGTCAGCCTGCTGGATGCCGCCCGGATCGCGACGGTCGGCGCCTTGTCCTCTGGCATCGTCGCGCAGGCGATCAGCCATGGCGGCGGCGATGTCGCAACAGTCAGCGGCGATGATCTGTCCTCGCCGCTTGCCGGCCTTCCGACCGCCCACGGCGCCACCACGCACACGCTCTCGGCCATTCTCGGGTCGCGGGCGGTCTCCTCGCTACTGGGCACCGGCATCGTCACGGTGAAGCTTGCCGACACCGTAGCCATCACGACACGCGGCGATGGCGCACGCGGGATCGTGGCGCAGTCGATCGGCGGCGGTGGCGGCCTGCTGAGCGCCAATCACGCCAGCGCGGCCATGGCATCCTCCATTCCCTCGGCCAGCACAACGCTGACGCTCGCAGGCTTCACGAATACGGGCACGCGCGCCGATGGCGGACAGGTGGACGTCAGCGTGACGGGCGCCGGCATCCAGACATCAGGCGATTTCGCCCACGGCATGGTCGGCCAGTCGATCGGTTCCGGCGGCGGTATTGCCGGCGTCGTCCATGACGATGGCATCACCATCGGCCAGCAGACGCTCGATGTCCTCTTGGGCAGCGAAAACGGCTATCGCGACGGGTTTGCCCAATATGGCTGGGGTAGCACGGTCACGATGGTCAATACCGGCCGGATCGCAACGGCCGGCGACCAGGCCATCGGCGTGATGGCGCAGACGATCGGCGGGGGCGGCGGCGAGGTCTTCTACGATGTCGCGAGCGGTCAAGCCATCCAGCTCAATCTCGGCCTTGGCCTGGGGCATGGCATCGATGTCCGTGCCGGAGACGCATTCGTCACCCATACGGGCCTGATTGCCACCAGCGGCGATCTCTCGCATGGCATTCTCGCCCAGTCGGTGGCGGCCGGCGGCGGTCTGATGTCCATCGGCGATCTCGATCGCGTCGCGGGCGGACAGGTTTCCGCCACCTTCGGCAAGGCGGATTTCCCCTATGGCGACGGCTATGGCTCGGCCAATGTGATGCTGACGGGCGGCGCCATCCGCACGACAGGCGATCTCGCCTTCGGCGTGCTGGCGCAGTCGGTGGGTAGCGGCGGCGGCATTCTCTCCGTCAATGGCGGGAAAACCGTCACGCCGCAGATCATCCTCAACAAGGGCACGACAGGCTATGGCAGCGGCCCGGTTACCGTCCGCATGGATGCCGCAAGCCTGATTTCGACGAGCGGCACCGGCTCGCACGGCATTTTCGCCCAATCGACGACGGGCGGCGGTCTCGCCCTGCTGAACGGAACGGACGGCTTTACGACCAATGCCTATGATCCCTCGCAGCATGCCGTTGCGGGGCGTGTCTCGGTCGAGGCGGACGGTACGATCGAAACGTCGGGCGCCGGCGCGCACGGCATCTTCGCCACCTCCTCGCTTGGCCCGAGCGTCGTCGTCCAGGCCGACGAGACGCTCTCCATTCTGGGCAACCTGCGGGATGGCCACGCGAACTATGTCGGCGCCGGCCAGACATCCACCGGCAAGATCTCCGTCAGCGGCGCCGGCGCCTCCGGTATCTACCTGGTCTCCAAATGGCGTGACGATGTCGCCGTCGATGTCAGCGTCGCCGGCACCGTTGAGGCATCGGGTGAACATGGCGCGGGCATCCGCACCCAGAACACCAATGCAATGGAAGAGACGGGCCTGACCGACCTCAGCGACAGCAGCACGACCGTGACCAACCGCATCGTCGTGCGCGACACCGGCAAGGTTCTGGCCCGGGACCCGAGGACGGCGACCGACGCCATCCATATCGTCAACGGTCTCGGCGCCTACCAGCTCTCCATCTTCGGCCGCGTGGCGGCCGTCGGCGCGAACGGGGAGAAGGTGCAGACTTTCGGGAGCCTCGACAATGCCGTCTGGGCCGCAGGCCGCGGCACGGTGGACATCGCGGCCGGCGGCGGCGTCGAGGGCAGCCTGCGCTTCACCGGCGCGACGACGGTCACCAATGCCGGCGTGATCGACGGCGCGGTCGAGGGGGCCGCCGCCTATACGCTGTCCGGTGCCGCCAGCGGTGCGAGGGAAGGCGCCTCGCATTATCTCGAAATCCGCCCCCAGCAAACGGCTGCCGCCGCGATCCGGGCCGGCGAGATCACGCTCCAGCAGGGGTCGCAGATCCGCCCCTATCTCGGCGAATTCGGCACGCTCGCCCGGCCGGTCGAACTCCTGTCGGCCAGCCGTTCGCTGACCGACGGTGGCGCCATCATCGATGATACGCCGGTGCTCGATTTCAGCGTCCGCCGGGCCGGAAACCAGCTGTGGCTGGACCGGGTGAGCGCCGATTTTGCCGGTGTGCGTGATCTCTCCGCCAATGCCCGGACGATTGCCACGCTCGCCGATCCGCTCGTCGATCGCTGGATGGCGGGCGAAGCCGTCAGCGCGGAAGACCAGGCACTCCACGCGCTCCTGCTGAACGCCGCGAACCAGACGACGGTGGCCGGCCTCGACAAGGTGATCTCCGACAACACCGATGCCTCCGGCCATTTCGGTGCGACCGGCGGTCATCATGCCGCAGCGATTTCCCATATCGGCAACATCCACAGCTGCGGCACCGAATACGGCCTCTACGCCGCCATCAGCGAAAGCGAATGCACCTGGCTGAAGGGCACGCAAAGCAACAGCGAGGATCTGGCAAGCGGCACCGTCACACGCACGCGCGGCGTTTCCCTCGGCCGGCAGGTCGCCCTTTCCGAAGACTGGCGCTTCGGCCTCGGCTTCGGCTACGACGTGACCAGCCTTTCCGGCGAGACCCTGAGCGCCGACCGGCAGGGCCTTCATGCCGGCGCGGTGCTGAAATATTCGAGCGATGGCTGGCTGGCCAGCGCCGCGCTTTCAGGCTCCTACACCTGGGGGGAAGGCGAACGGGGCATTCCCTTCGCCGGCCTGACGGCGCGTTCCGAACAGGAAACGCTCGGCCTCTCCGGCCGTCTCAGGCTGGCCCGCCAGTTCGATCTCGGATCGGTCTTCGCCATTCCGACCGTGGATCTCGACATGTCGATGATCCGTGATTTCGGTTACACGGAACAGGGGGCCGGAAGCCTCGACCTCAAGGTCGATGCCAACACCGAATTTTTCGCCGACCTCCACCCGCAAATCCAGTTCGGAACGCAGATCACGCTCGACGATGGCTGGCTGCTGCGCCCCTATGTCGAGGCAGGCGCGCTCGTTGCGCTCACCGATCAGACGATGACGCAATCCTTCGCCAGCGGCTCGCTGGCCGGCCTGAAGCACAGCGTGACCTCCGAGCGCGAGGACGTGAAGGCGACGCTCGCGGCAGGCCTGACCGTGTTCCATGACGAACGGCTGGAGGTGAAGCTGCGCTACGAGGGCACCTTCGGCGAGGAAACGCGTTCGCACGCCGGAAGCATCAAGATCGGCCTGAAGTTCTAAGGCATGTCTCCTGAAAGTGTGCAGCGGTTTCAGGAAAAAGACACGCGGAAACAAGATTCTACAGGATGTCGCGTGAATCCCTGATCACGCGACATCCTGTAGTGCATTTCCGGTGACACGAGATCACCGGAAATGCTCCATCTCTTTGTTTTGACGCAGTCCGGACGCAAAACCGCTGACGCACTTTTGCTGGACGTGCTCCAATTCCTGCTCGGCAACACCTTTCCGATGCCAAAGCGGCCATGCTTCGGCTGGACACACCCTAGTAGCCGGCCTTCATGATGGACCGCTCGCCGCTGAGGTGGCGGGTGGCGGCATCCTTCTGGTCCTTCTTCAACCGCCCGTTGGCGATGTAGCGGATGAGCCAGGGAATGCGCTTCGCCGTGCCCGCCGCGCTGTAGGCGAGAACGAAGGACTCCGCGCATTTTTCCAGGATCTCGATGTTGAGAAGCAGGCGCTCCAGCCCCATGCCGAAGCACAGGGCAAGATCGTCGAAGCAATAGGCGTTGGCGCCGTTGGCAAGGGTGGCGAGCGGCCAGTTCTCGCCGGACCGGAACGCCACCCGACGAGCCTCGACGCCGAGATGGCGGACCTGCTCGTCGAAGACCGCCGGAAGCGATACGTCGAGCCGGGCGAGGGCGCGTGTCCAGGTCATCTGGCCGCCCGCGATGGCCCCGACATCGGGCCGGGCGGCGTAGATGCGGTGGTGCAGCCCCTGCGGCTTTCCCGACAGATCCTGCCACACGACGCTGTCCGGAACATCCTGATTCCGGTTGATCGTCACGGCGACAAGCTTGTTCTGCTCGGGAATGCGTTGCGACAGCACGTCCCCGTGCGTCAGCAGTCCCTTGCCGGCAAGCCGGGCGGCGGCCATCGCCAGCGTTTCCTCGATCGAGGAGGGGTCGATCCGCGTGCCCATGTCACACCAGTCGGAAAACGGATTCGAAGCGGTTCAGCGCATCGTCGATCACCTCGTCGGTGTCGGCCATGCTGGTGTAGATGCGGCTGCCGGCCAGCGTGAGGATGCCGTGCGCCATGTAGGCCGCGCCCATCTCCTCCATCAGATGCTTGCGCGCATTGGCTTCCCGCATCAGCTTGAGCGGATTGCGCATGCTCATCAGGAGAACGGCCGAGGTCTGCAGGTGGACGATGGAGCCCATGTTGTAGACGACATAGGGCAGGCCAAGGCGGTTGAGGATTTCCTTGAGGCCTGCGGCGAGCCTGTCGCCGGCGCGGCCGGCAAGGACCGGTGCGTTGGTGCGCGCCATTTCTTCGATCGCATAGTAGCCCGCAACGCAGGAGAGCGGGTTTGCCGACAGCGTGCCGCCGACGAAGGCGCGCTTGCTGGACGTTCCGATGCCGCCGACCAGCGACATCATCACCGCCTTCGAGCCGCCGATGCCGCCTGCCATCAGATAGCCGCCGGTCAGGCACTTGCCGAACACGGTCAGGTCGGGCTTGACGTTGAAATAGCCTTGCGCGCCGCCCATGCCGACACGGAAGCCGGTGACGACCTCGTCGAAGATCAGCAGTGCGCCGAATTCGTCGCAGAGCTTGCGCACCTCCCTGTTGTATTCCGGCGTCACCGGGCGGGTGCCGCTTTCCGGTCCGAGCGGCTCGACGATGACGGCGGCGGTGCCGCCGCGAATCCGGTTCAGCATCAGCTTGCGGCGCAGCGTGCCGAGTTCGTTCGGAAACACTTCCTGCGTATAGGCGGTTGCCCCCTTCGGAATGCCCGTCGCCTCGCGGCGCCCCGTGCCGGGCACGCGCATGCCGTAGACCATCTGGTCGCTCCAGCCGTGATAGTCGCCGCCGACCTTGATCACCCATTTCTTGCCGGTATGGGCACGGGCGAGGCGGATGGCGCCCATGCAGGCCTCTGTGCCGGAGCCCAGCATGCGGAACATCTCGATGCCCGGCATGTACTGGCGGATGATTTCGGCCAGCTTGAATTCGTATTCGTGCAGAAGGCCCGTCACCGGACCGCATTCGTCGATCACCTCATGGGCCTTCTGCCGGACCGGCAGGTAGTTCGATCCGAGCAGGGTGGGGCCGCCGGCCTGGAGGAAGTCGATGTAACGGTTGTTGTCGACATCCCACATATGGGCGCCGTCCACCTTCGCCGCGGCAATCGGGAAGGGATAGTTGAAGGCGAGGTTGTGCTGCACGCCCCCTGGAATGACCTCGGCGGCGCGTTTGGCCCAGGCCTTGGAGGTCGTGCATTTCTGCTCGAAATACTCCAGCACCTTCGGCATGTTGGCCTTCGCGATCCCGCGGGGCGGCAGCTTCAGCAGGGCGCCGAGGCGGTCCATCAGCTCCTTGTTGTCCGGCCAGGCGCTGATGCTGTAAGCGGCTCTGCTGGCTTGCGTGGGTGTCACGTTCATGTTCATCGGGCTTCTCCCATTTTTCCGGCGTGTTCCAGGACGCTCGTGACGAGCGATTTCAGGTGGCGGTCGAGCGTGGTGCGCGTGCTGGCGAGATCGCGCAGATGGGCGGCGGCGGCCGCATCGATTCGGCGGATCATGTCCACGGCTTCCTTCAGGTCGCGGCCGGCGCAGATGACGCCGTGGCTCGCCAGCAGATAGGCATAGGTGCCGGGCTTCAGCGCCTTCTCGAAGGCCTTGGCGAGCATCCCCGTTCCCGAGGGCCTGTAGGGCACCAGATCGATCTGCGGACCGAGCAGTTGCAGGTCGCTGCCCTCAGGCCATTTGAGCGTTGCATGCAGGAGGGCGACCGCGCTGGCGATCGGCTGATGGGTGTGGACGCTGGCGTGACGATTGCGGTTCACCCGGAGCATCCGCGCATGCAGTCCCTTTTCGATGGTCGGTGTCTTCTCGCCTTCGATCACCTTCAACGTGTCGAGATCGAGCAGCACGATGTCCTCGGCGCGGATCGTGTAGTAGTCCGTGGCCGAAGGCGTGACTGCCATGACGGTGGTGTCGACGCGGACCCCGATGTTGCCGCCCGTTCCCGAAAAGTAGTTGTGGTCGGCAAGATAGCGCGACATGTCGGCCACGCTTTGCCGTTGTGCGAGATAGCTAGCCATGCGGATTGCCTCTCTTCCCGTTCAGCTGGTTGTAGAGCGGCGCAAGACGCCGGTGGAGTTCGCAGAAGACCCCGAAGCGATCGCCGTAGAGGGCCTGGTTGCCGGGCGTCGGCTCGTAGGTTTTCTCCAGCCGGGTAAGACCCGGCACATCCTCGAAGGCCATCAGCCCGAGCCCGACGCCGGCGATGAAGGCTGCGCCGCGCGCATTGGCCTTGACCGGATCGACGGGCTGGCGGATCCGCACGTTGAGGACATCGGCGAAGATCTGGCACCAGGAACTCGACATGGCGCCGCCGCCGATCATGGTCATCTCCTGCGGCCGGCGGCCGAGGAAGCGCGCCACCGGCTTCATCATCCAGCGCGTGTTGAGGGCGACCCCCTCGAAGACCGCACGGACCAGCGTCTCGCGGTTGTGCTGCATGCTCAGATTGAAGATCGCCGCACGCAGCGAGGAATCATCCACCGGCGCCCGTTCGCCGAACAGCCAGGGAAGATAGACGGCGCCGTCGGCGCCTGCCGGCGTTCGCGCCACGATCTCGTCGAGAACGCGATAGGTATCGGCGGAGGGCTCCGCATCGATCAGGCCGTCCTTGTGGAAGACGATCCGGTCCTTGAGGAAGGCGATGTTGGCCGCCCCGCTCGACTGCATCGCCATCATGAGGTAGCGCGAGGGCACCGCGCAGGGCACCGACCCGATCTGCGTCATGAGACTGGTCTTCTTGAACGGCACATGCGCCGCGATCCAGGAGGACGACCCCATGTAGAGATGGGCGTCGTAATCGGCGAAGGTGCCCGCGCCGATCGCCGCCGCCGTATTGTCGATGGCGCCGGCCACGACCGGCGTCTTGGGGCTGAGGCCGAGACTGTCCGCCACGGCCGGCAGCAGGGTTCCGATCACGTCCGTGCAGCGCACCAGCTCCGGAAACTTGTCGCGGTCTATGCCGCTCATCGCAATCAGCGTCCTGTCGTAGCGGATGTTGTCGCTGTCGCGATTGTCGGTCACCCAGGATGTCAGGATCGAGTCCTGCGTGGCGCAGAAGCGCCCGGTGAGCCGCAGATTGAAGAAATCGAGAACGTTCAGGAACTTGTAGGTCTTCTCGTAGATCTCGGGAAACTCGTTGCGGATGAGGAGCATGTGCGCGGCCGGATCCTTGCCCGACAGCGCAGGCGCTCCCCCGCACAGGCGCAACCATTTCTGCAGCTTGACGGCGTCATAGCCGGCGACCTTGAGCGATCCGCGCATCTGCTTCTTCAGATGCCGGGCGCCACGCATGTCGAGCCAGATGACGCCGTTCATCAGCGTGTTGCCGTCCCGGTCCACCGGGATCGTGCCTTCGCCCTGGGCAGACGTGCAGACGGCGACGACCGAGGAGGGGTCCGCACCATGCGCGGCCATCACCTCGCGGGCGGCCGCCAGAAAAGCGCTCCACCAGTCGGCCGGATTCTGTTCCGCGCCAATACCATCGACGACCATCAACTGAACAGGGCGGAAGGCCCAGGCAACAACGTCGCCTGACAGTGAGACCAACCCCACCTTGCATCCACTCGTTCCAAGATCGATTGATAAAATATACTTGTCGTGCCCGCTCATACTCTGGCAACCGCGTGCCCGCCTTGTGGCGGGTCATCCCCTTCTATTTTGTATTTCTCCGGATTTTACAGGGACGGTTTCAGGGGGATAAGCGGTAAAGCGGTCCTAATAGGGGTCTTTTCCGGTCAAAGCTTCGATATTTCGGCCCGGACCTCGCGGGGTGTCGTGCCGGTCCACCGGCGGAAGGCCCGGCGGAAATTGTGCGGATCGGTGAAGCCGACCGCATAGGCGATCTGCTCGACCGACATGTGGGGATTGGCCAGAAGCTCCATGGCCCGGTGCTTGCGCGAGCGCTCCAGGAGGGACTGGAACGAGACGCCGCTTTCGGCCAGCCGGCGGCGCAGGGTGCGTTCGCTCATGCCCAGTTCGCGCGCCACCTTGGCGGCGGAATGGTTCCTCTCCTGAAGCTTCTGGCGGAAGACCCGCTCCACGGATTCAATGATCTCGGAGGCCTCGCGCTTGCGCGCGCCGCTATAGGCGAGAAATTCCAGAAGCTGGCGGTGGGCAAAGGGGTCCGCACTGGCCAGGGGACGCTTGTACCAGGCGACATCGTAGACGAAGGCGTTCTCGATCTGGCCGAAATGCACCGGGCAGCCGAACACGGCGTGGTAGGCGGCGGCGTGGACGGGGGGCGGAAAGGCGAAGTCCACCCGCTGCGGCTTGAATTCGGAGCCTGCCAGAACCGTCGCGATGCCCATGAAGCTGGCAAAGGCTTCCTCTACCAGAAACACATGAATCTCGGGATCGGGGTAGCGGCTGTACGCGGTGACCGCGACACCGTCCGCCGACGTGCGGGCATCGAACTCCAGCATGCTGCCGGTGTCCTTCTGCAGTTCGAGGCCGAGCTTCACGGCATCGCCGATCGTCGCAGCCGTCAGCATCGCATAGCCGACGAGACCCACGGACGTGATCTTCTCCCTGCGACCCGTCTCCAGTCCCAGCGCCTGGCCGCGTGTCATCTTCAAGGCGCGGACGATAGCCTCGCGCCCCTGCCGGAAAGAGACGCGGCAGGCGGGATCGTTGAGATCCTCCACGGACAGGCCGAGGCCGACAAGGACCCTGGCCGGTTGGATGCCGAGATCGGCAAGCGCGGCGACCAGACTGCGGATCAGGAAAGCCGGTATGTTGGCCGTCACATACCTTGTATCGACTGCTTTCATGCTGTGTCCCCGAACAACACGGATCTCGTCGGCTGCAGATGCGACCGCCTCTCGCAAGGCCGGCCTCTGCAAACGGCAAGGCTGAAGGTGTCACTGGGGAGGCGGAGCCGCGAGCGGTCAACCGCTCCGGTCTCATCCGGCCGGACTTGGCCGGATTTGATACCAAACAGGCCCCATTTCCCTCTGTGTCTGCCGTCTTCCGCCTCATACATTAGCAGTCAACGTGGGCAAATTGAAACCGCGAACGAGAACGGGAACGCACTGGCGGGAAGACGCCGGGCTTCGAAGGGGAACGACCATGATCTGGTGGATTCTGGGTCTGAGTGCTGCCTATGCGGCGGCGCTTAACGGAACCATGGTGATGCCTGTCGTCGTGCTGGCGATCAGCAAGCTGCCGGGCTACGATGAAGGACTGGCAACGCTGGTTGCCAGTGCCGAACTGGCCGGCATTGCCATCTATGGCCTCTTCTTCCCGCGGCTGGCGCTGAAATCCTGGCGGATGGTGACCGGGCTCGGCGCTCTCGCCATCGTGGCCGGCCAGACCGCAAGCTTCCTTCTGCCCGATCCGGTGCCGCTTGTCGGTGCGCGCCTGCTCGCGGGGCTCGGCGAAGGTGCCATCTTCAGTCTCGTGGCCGCCAGCCTTGCCTCCAAGGCGGATGCCGAACGGCTCTGGGGCGAAATCAGCCTGTTCGGCGGTTCCGCCATGGGCCTGCTCCTGTTCATCATCTCGATCGTGCCGCAGCTTCAGGCCGGTTCGAACGTCTTCCTGACGATCGCCCTTTTCGCCGCGGCCATGGCGCCGCTCTTCTTCCTGATCACCCGCCGGGCCGCCGACAGCCAGCCGGTGTCGGAACAGGCCCATCTCGACCGCGACAAGATGCTGGCCGCCATGGGGATCGTCTTCCTCACCTATGCCGTGCAGGCTGCCCAGTGGGCGATCTGCGGCTATGTCGGCGAGCAGATCGGTTTGCAGAACAGTGAGCTCGGCATCTATCTTGCCATTTCGTCCCTGGCCGGTTTTGCCGGCGCGGTCGTTCCGGCCCTGACGACGGACAAGGGCAAGCGTCTGCCGCTGGTCATGGCGGGCTTCCTGATCATGGCGGTGTCGATCTACTGCCTGTTCAACTTTCCGACGCGGGCGGCGTTCATCACGGCCCAGATCCTGGTCAATGTCGGCTTCTACATCGTCACCCCCTTCGTCACCGGCATCATCACGGAGAACGACCGGGACGGTTCGCTCGTCTCGCGCACACTCGTCATCGCCATCATCGGCGCCACGCTTGGCACGGCCGCTGCCGGGCCTGCCTTCGCGGCATGGGGCGGGTCCGAATTCGCCTGGCTCTGCCTTGTCCCCCTCGCGCTCGGCGCAGGCGGTGCCATGGTCGTCTTCGGGCATCTGCACCGCGTCCGTTCTGTCGTGATGACGCCGAATGTCGCGGAATAAAGCGTTGGCTGATATGGACGACCAGCCGTTGCTTTCGACCCTTGCCAGCCAGAGGGCCGCCTTCCTGAAGGACGGCTTTCCGGATCTCGGCTTGCGACGCGACCGCCTCGCCCGCCTCGGCAGGCTGCTGACGGAATCGGCCGATGCCTTCAGCGACGTCATCTCCAGAGATTTCGGCTTCCGGTCGCATGAGGAAACCAAGTTGCTCGAGATTGCACCCCTGATGGGTGCCATCCGGCACGCAAGGGCCCATCTCGGCCGGTGGATGAAGGCCGATCGGCGCGGGCGTTCCTTCGAATTCGTGCAACTGAAGAACCATGTCCGCTACCAGCCGCTCGGCGTGGTCGGCATCATGGCATCCTGGAACTATCCGCTGTTCGTTGCGCTCGGCCCGCTGATCGATGTCCTGGCGGGCGGCAACCGGGCGATGATCAAGCCGTCCGAACTCCTGCCCGAAACCTCCCGCCTTCTGGCGGCGAGGATTGGCGCCTATTTCTCTCCCGACGAGGTGAGCGTCGTCGAGGGCGGCGTCAACCTGGCCGCGGCCTTTGCAAGGCTACCCTTCGATCACCTCGTCTTCACAGGCTCCACCGCCGTGGGGCGCAAGGTGATGGCGGCGGCGGCGGAGAACCTGACGCCCGTCACCCTCGAGCTCGGCGGCAAGTCGCCGGCATTGGTGGCGCCCGACTATCCGATCGAAGACGCGGCCCGCGATATCGCCTTCGGCAAGCTGATGAATGCCGGGCAGACCTGCATCGCACCCGACTACGTGCTGGTGGAGCGCCGCAAGCTCGGGGCCCTCGCCGAAGCCTTCATCGACCGGGCGCAGCGCTTCTATCCCGCCGGCACCACAGGGTCCGACTATTCGACGCTCGCCCTCCCGCGCGCCTATGAACGTCTGCTCAATGGCCTGCAGGAATGCCGGGAGCGGGGCGTGAAGATCCTGACGGCGGATGTCGCCCGCCCGCCACGCGGACTGGTGATCGCCCCCACCGTGGTGATCGATCCGCCGGCCGATTGCGCGCTGATGGCAGAGGAGATCTTCGGACCCGTCCTTCCGCTCGTGCCCTATGACGATCTCTCGGACGCGCTTGCCTTCATCAATGCACGGCCGCGTCCGCTCGCCCTTTACGCCTTCACGCACCAGAGCGCCACCGAGCGCCGGATCCTGAGGGAAACGATCTCCGGCAACGTGACCGTCAATGGCACGCTGCTGCACGTCACGCAGAACGACCTGCCCTTCGGCGGCGTCGGCGCCAGCGGCATCGGGGCCTATCACGGGCGCGAGGGCTTCGTGCGCTTCTCCCATGCCCGCGGCATCACGAAGGTGCGGCTGTTCAATCCGTCGCGGCTGGCACAGCCGCCCTACGGGGCCATCGCGGAGTGGCTGAAATGGCTTTTGATGAGACGGTGGTGAGATGGGGATCACGCCGGTGAAGCATGCGTTCAAAGAAAAGGGGATCATGTCGATGCAGATGATACGGGTAACTCGCGCTTCGGCGCTGGCGTCGGGGGTGGCGATCGGCGTGTGCCTTCTGGCTTCCGGGGCCGCAGCCGGTGGCTTCTCGCGGGCGGAGGCCGATACGGACATCCTGTTCACGCAGGGCACCGTCAGCCTGCGGTCGGGGGCCTTCGTGGTTTCGCCGAGCCGTGGCTATGCGACCCTCATGGGCGAGAAGGCCAATGACGGGCACTACGCCGATTCCTTCTGGGGCGTGGGCGTCGCCCTCAAGGCCAAGCTTGGCGACAATCTCTCCTGCGCGCTGACGCCCAACGAACCCTTCGGCGCTTCGGCGACCTATGGCGAGGGCGCGCAGAACGCCGAGTTTCTGACGGCCACCGCGCAGGGCATTCTCGCCAATCCGACCACCTCCATGTCCTTCGACAGCAAGGAATATGCCGGCACCTGCGCTGTCCGGATTCCGGTCGGACCCGGCAATTTTTACGCCATTGGCGGTGCCTTCTACCAGACATTCGACTACCGCGAAGATACATGGCTGGGCAATGTCCGCCTGAAGGACAAGGGCGAGTGGGGCTATCGTCTCGGCGCGGCCTATGACGTGCCGGACTATGCCATGCGGTTCCAGCTGCTCTACCGCTCCGCCGTCGAGCACACCGCGACCGGCGTCTTCACGCCCTCCGATCTGGCTGCCGGTCTCGGCATCATCGATCCGCTGTCGGCCGTGGGCGGCGGCAAGCTGCCGCAATCGCTGAAGCTTTCCGCCCAGACCGGCGTTGCTCCCGGCTGGCTCGTCTACGGCTCGGTCCTGTGGACCGACTGGAGCGTCCTGCCAAGCTTCGACTACACCGTCAGCAATCTCGCCTCCAGCCATCGCGTCTTCAATTACAAGGATGGCTACACGGTTCAGGTGGGTGTCGGCCATGAGTTCACCGATGCGCTTTCCGGCACGGTCAACCTCACCTGGGATCAGGGCGTCGGTTCCGGTGCCGATATCACGACGGACACATGGACGATGGGTCTCGGCGCGGAATACAAGACGTCCATCGGCACCTTCGGCGCGGGCGCGGCGCTCTCCTATCTGACGGGCGGTTCGCAAAGCGCCCTGCAAGGCGCGACCTATGATGCGACCGCCAAGGGTGACTGGGCCGTCGCCGGTGGCCTGACCTATCTCGTCGAGTTCTGAGACCCGATTGTCCGACACCGGGCTGCGCCGTCGCTTTCCGGCGGCGCAGCCTCGCCACCCGCACTTTTCCGGCATGTGCAGGCAACCGTAAATTAAAACATTCGACTTTAAGAATGCTCGTAAAGAGTGTTGTCGTGGCTTCCGATGCCGGCCGGATGGAGGCCAGTGGCCCGGGCGCTGCGGGGCGCCGTCTGCGGGGCCGTCATGTGTCTCATTGCCGTCGCAGGCAGCCAGATGACAGTCCCGACTGACCTTCGACCACGGCCATCGTGCCAGGATACGCGGCCAACCGGCCAGGGAGTTTTGAGCATGACGCGATGGACGATCGGCACGCTGGCCCTCGTTGCGATGCTTGTTGCGGGCTGTTCGGAGGAAAAGGCGGCGGAAAAGCCGCCGCGGCCGTTGCGTACCGCCGTCGTCGCGTTTCAGGAAATCGGCGAGACCATCGAGCAGACCGGCGAGATCCGTCCGCGCTTCGAGACGGCCATGAGCTTCCAGATCGACGGCAAGCTCGTCTTCCGCGTCGAGAACGGCGCCAAGGTCAAGGCCGGGGACGTGGTGGCGCGCCTTGATCGCCGCACCCGCGAAAACGGTGTCCTGACGGCACAGGCAGAGCTTGCGACCGCCAAGGCCGAGCGGGATCTGGCCGGGGTCAATGCCGAGCGTAACCGGGCCCTGTTTGAGAAGAACATCACCCCGCAGGCCCAGGTCCAGCAGACCGATGCGTCGCTGGCAATGGCCGAGGCAAAGGTCTCTGCCGCCGAGGCCTCGCTCGCGACCGCCGAGGAAACCCTGTCCTACACCGAGCTTCGCGCGGACCGCGACGGCGTGATTTCCGCTGTCGGATCGAACGAGGGGCAGGTCGTCGGCGCCGGGCAGATGGTCGTTACGCTGATTTCAGATGCGGAACGCGACGCCATCTTCGACGTGCCGGAAAGACTGATCCAGATGAACCCGAACACGCCATCGGTCGCGGTCATGCTGATTTCGGAGCCGACCGTCACGGCAAAGGGCCGGATCCGCGAGATCACGCCGTCCGCTGACCCGGCGACGCGCACCTACCGAGTCAAGGTCGGTCTCGATGCCGAAGGCAGTGCCATGCCCTTCGGCGCGGCCGTGCGCGGATCGATCATCCTGTCGCCGCAAAAGCTCGCCGTGCTGCCCTCATCCGCTCTGACGCAGGATCAGGGCCGGCCTGCGGTCTTCGTCGCCGATCCCGCGACGGGCCTCGTCAGGATCAGGGACGTGACGGTCGCCCGCTACACCGGCGACGATGTTCTCGTCAGCGCCGGGCTCAGCGACGGCGAGCGCGTGGCGACAGCCGGGGTGAGCAAGCTTCGCGATGGCGAAAAGGTCGCGGTCACCCAAGAGGATGCGAAATGACGGCCGGCAAGACGGAGCAGAAGGGCCGCTTCAACCTCTCCGCCTGGGCCCTCGACCACCAGTCCCTGATCATCTTCCTGATGATCGCCGCCATGCTGGGCGGCATCTGGAGCTATCAGCGCCTGTCGCGCAACGAGGACCCGCCCTTTACGATCAAGACCATGGTGGTCGCGGCCAGCTGGCCGGGCGCCAGCGTCACCGATACCGTCAATCTCCTGACCGACAAGATCGAGAAGAAGCTGTCGGAAACGCCGCATCTCGACTTTACCCAGAGCTACACCCGCGCCGGCCAGTCCGTCGTCATGGTCAACCTCAAGGATGACACGCCGCCGGGCGCGGTCAGCGACATCTGGTATCAGGTCCGCAAGAAGATTGGCGACATCGCGCCGACCCTGCCGCAGGGCGTGCAGGGGCCGGTCTTTGACGACGAGTTCGGCGATACCTTCGGCAGCATCTATGCCTTTACCTCCGATGGCTATTCGCTGCCCGAACTGCGCGATCAGGTCGAGACGGTGCGGTCCGAGCTTTTGACCCTGCCCGATATCGGCAAGGTCAACATCATCGGTGTTCAGGAGGAGGAGATCCTGGTCGAGTTCTCCTCCGCGCGGCTCGCCAGTCTCGGTCTCGATGCGTCAGCCGCCATCACGGCCATCCGCGCCCAGAACGCCGTGACGCCGCTCGGCGTCGTTCGCACCGACCAGGAAAAGATCTCGCTGCGCGTCAGCGGCGCCTTCACCTCCGAGAACAGCCTGCGCGGCCTGACGATCCCCCTCGGCGGGCGCTATGTGCGGCTGGACGACATCGCCACCATATCGCGCCGCCTTGTGGATCCGCCCGCGCCGTCGGTGCGCGTCAACGGCGAGCCGGTGATCGGCCTTGCCGTCTCCATGGCCGACGGCGGCAATCTCCTGGCGTTCGGCGAGGCGCTTCGCGACCGGATGGAGACCATCGCGGGGAAGCTGCCGCACGGGATCGAGGTTCGCCAGGTGGCCGACCAGACCACCGTCGTCGACGAGGCCGTCGGCGGCTTCGTGAAGGTGCTGGTCGAAGCGATCGTCATCGTCCTCGCCGTGTCCTTCGTCTCGCTCGGGACCCGGGCAGGGCTCGTCATCACCGCCTCCATTCCACTGGTTCTGGCCCTGACCTTCTTCGGCATGGAGATTGCCGGCATCGGCCTGCAGCGCATTTCGCTCGGGGCGCTCATCATCGCGCTCGGGCTGCTGGTGGATGATGCGATGATCACCGTGGAGACGATGGTCTCCCGGCTGGAGCATGGCGACGGCAAGTCGGTCGCGGCCAGCTATGCCTATGAGACCACCGCCTTTCCCATGCTCACCGGCACGCTGGTGATGATTGCCGGCTTCATTCCGGTCGGCTTTGCGGCTTCCAGCGCCGGCGAATACACCTTCTCGCTGTTCATGGTGGTCCTCATCGCGCTCATCGCGTCCTGGATCGTGGCGGTTCTGTTTTCGCCGCTTCTCGGCACCTGGATCCTGCCGGACCGCATGAAGCATGCCAGCCACGAGCCGGGACGGGTGATGAAGGCCTATCGCGCCTTGCTCGACTGGTCGCTTGCCCACCGCCTTGCCATCCTGTCCATCGCCGTCGTCGCGTTCGTGCTGTCGCTGTTCGGCGCCACCCGGCTGGAAGAGCAGTTCTTCCCGGCGTCCGACAGGCCGGAACTGCTGGTCAGCCTGACATTGCCGCAGAACGCGTCGCGCGATGCCACGGATGCGCGCGCCCGCCAGCTCGAGGCGCTGCTGAAGGCCGATCCCGACGTCGATCATTTCACGACCTATGTCGGGTCCGGCTCCATTCGCTTCTACCTGCCGATGGATCTGCTGCTCGAAAACGACAATGTGTCGGAGACCGTCGTGGTGACGAAGGGCGTGGAGCAGCGCGATGCCGTGCGCAAGCGCCTGGAGGCGGCCTTTTCCACCGACTTCGCCGACATCGTGACCCGCGCCTCGCCGCTGGAGCTCGGCCCGCCCGTCGGCTGGCCGCTGAAGTTCCGCGTCCTCGGGCCGGATTACCCGACGGTCCGGGAACTGTCGCTGAAGGTCGCCAATATTCTGGGCGAAGACCCGCACACGCGCGACATCAACATGACGGCCGGCGAACCGCAGAAGAACGTGTCCGTCGTCGTCAACCAGGTGGAGGCGCGCTCGCTCGGCCTCAGTTCCGAAGCCATCGCCGAGCAGGTCGCCTCCGTCTTTGCCGGAACGACGGCGACCACGGTGCGCGACGGCACCCGTCTGGTCGATGTCGTCATCAAGGGCATCGAGGCCGACCGGACCTCCATTGCAACGCTTGGAAACCTGTCGCTGCGCACCCCCTCCGGCGCATCCGTGCCGCTGCGCCAGGTGGCGACCATCGGCTACGGGCTGGAGGAGCCGATCATCTGGCGCCAGAAGGGCAAGCCGATGATCATCGTCCAGTCGGACGTGGCCCAGGGGGCTCTGGCGGCGACGGTCACGGCCGACGTCAACCGCAAGCTGGACGGGCTGCGCGCCTCCCTGCCCATCGGCTATGCGATCGAGACGGGCGGCGCGGTCGAGGAATCCGAGAAGGGAAGCTCTTCGGTCTTTGCGGTGATCCCGGTGATGCTGGTGGTGATCGTCGCGCTCCTGATGGTTCAGTTGCAGAGCTTCAGCCGCATGGGGCTGGCCGTGCTGATGGCGCCGTTTGGCGTGATTGGCGTGGTGGCCGCGATGCTGCCGACGGGAACGCCGATGGGCTTCGTCGCCCAGCTCGGCGTCATCGCCCTGTCGGGCATGATCATCCGCAATGCCGTCATCCTCATCCAGGAGGTGGATGTGAACGTGGCAGAGGGCCTCCCGCCGCTGGATGCGATCGTGACCGCAGCGCTGCATCGCGCCCGCCCGATCGTCCTAACCGCCTGCGCGGCCATCCTCGGGATGATCCCCATCGCATCGGAGATCTTCTGGGGCCCCATGGCCTTTGCGATCATCGGCGGCCTTGCGGCTGCAACCGTCCTGACTCTGCTGCTGCTGCCCTGCCTGATGCTGTGGTTGCTGAACGCGGAGGCGGCGAAGGCCCGCCGACGGACCGGCCCTGATGCCGACGGACAAACGGCCAGCGCCGCCTGAAACCGAAGCCATGCCCGCAGGCAGCGCCCTGCGGCCTGGCTGATACCGGCGGCTGGCCCCCAGGTCCACGCCGGTTATCTTTTGGATGATCCGCCCTGCGATGGCCGGCCGTCGCGCGGCGTCACGCCGGTCGCTGGCACCTGTCACGCCGTCCCCGGTCCGGTCGCCGATCATCAAAAGTTAGAATTTCTAAAACGTTTTCCCGTTCTTCTAAATTGAGCTAATCTCTTTCCGGTTCTAGTCTCTGCCTATCGGTCGCTGTGGGAGGCGGTCGAAGGATGCGGCCCGAGGGCGCGTGTCCGCGGAG
Source organism: Rhizobium sp. SG2393 (assembly GCF_042610495.1). Taxonomy (NCBI): domain Bacteria; kingdom Pseudomonadati; phylum Pseudomonadota; class Alphaproteobacteria; order Hyphomicrobiales; family Rhizobiaceae; genus Rhizobium; species Rhizobium sp. SG2393. The sequence continues at coordinate 128,177 of NZ_JBHGAP010000006.1, read as the reverse complement.
GAGATCACTCGTTCAGGGCATGCCGAAACCGCAGGTTCATCGTCGAACCTGCGAGGGGCTTTGCTTGTCGTCGGTCCGGCCGCGCACCCATCGGATTTGCCCCTGTCGAGGATGAGAACATGAACCTTTATTCCCTGCTTTCCCTGCGTGCTTCGAATGGCCGCCCCGTGCGCGTCGGCCTCATCGGGGCCGGCAAGTTCGGCTCCATGGTGCTGGCCCAGGCCCAGCGCATCGAAGGTCTCCACATGGTGGCGGTCGCCGATCTCAACGTCGGCAAGGCGAAGGAATCGCTGGAGCGTGTCGGCTGGGCGGCCGAGCGCTATGCGGCCGACAGCTGCGGCGATGCGATCAAGACCGGCCGCACCTTCGTGACGGGCGAGGCCTCCGATCTCTTTGCCTGTGATGAGATCGAATGCATCATCGAGGCCACCGGCCACCCGATTGCCGGCACGCGCCATGCGCTGGGTGCGATCGACAGCGGCAAGCATGTGGTGATGGTCAATGTCGAAGCCGACGTGATGGTCGGGCCGATCCTGGCCGAGAAGGCCCGCAAGGCCGGCGTCATCTATTCCATGGCCTATGGCGACCAGCCGGCCCTGATCTGCGAACTCGTCGACTGGGCACGCGCCACCGGCTTCGAAGTAACGGCCGCCGGCAAGGGCATGAACTTCGAACCGCGCTATCGCTACTCGACGCCGGATACGGTCTGGGGCTTCTTCGGCTGGAGCGAGGAGGAAGTCGCCAAGGGCGATTTCAATCCGAAAATGTACAATTCCTTCACCGACGGCACCAAGGCCGCCATCGAAATGGCCGCCGTCGCCAACGGCACCGGCCTCGATTGCCCGGACAATGGTCTGGCCTTCCCGCCGGCCGGCCTGCACGATCTCGCCCGCGTCTTCCGCCCTGCCGCCGATGGCGGCCGCATGGACCGCTCCGGCCTCGTCGATATCGCCGCGAGCCAGGAGCCGGATGGCCGCGAGGTCTTCAACAACATCCGCTACGGCGTCTTCGTCACCTTCAAGGCGCACAATGAATATGCCCGCGCCTGCTTCAAGCAGTATGGCCTGTTGACCGATCCCTCGGGCTGGTATGCCTCCATGTGGCGTCCGTTCCACATCATCGGCCTGGAAACCTCCGTCAGCGTTCTCTCTGCCGTGCTGCGCAACGAGCCCACCGGTTGCTCCAAGGAGTTCCGTGGCGATGCGGTCGCCACCGCCAAGAAGGACATGGCCCCGGGCGAGATGCTGGACGGCGAGGGCGGCTACGCCGTCTGGGCCAATGCGATCCCGGCGACACGCAGTCTGGACACCAAGGCGCTGCCGATCGGCCTTGCCCACAATGTCAAGCTGAAGCGCCCGATCAAGAAGGACCAGATCGTTTCCTTCGACGACGTGGAAATCGTCAACGACCTCGATGTCGTCAACCTGCGGCGGGAGATGGAAGACCGTTTCCGCCCGACGAAGCTGGCCGCCGAGTGAGGGCGGGATGATGCCGAACAAGCCCTTTGTCGTGATTGCCGAGTTTCAGGTGAAGCCCGGCAGCATGGACGACTTCCTCGCTGCCGCCAGGGATGACGCGGCCCACTCCGTCGCCGACGAGCCCGGCTGCTGGCAGTTCGACGTGATCCGCCCTGAGGCAAGCGACGACACCGTGGTCTTCTACGAGGTCTACGAGAGCCGGGCCGCCTTCGATGCGCATCTCGCAACGCCGCATCTCGCCCGTTTCCGCGAGGCGTTCCCGCCGCTGATCGTCGTGGAGCGGCCCGTCCGCTTCGCCGATCGGCAATACCCCTGAGGCGTGCGGCAGATGAGCGGAGTGTCCTCACATCAACCTGTCGCGGTTCTCGGAACCGGCATCATGGGCGCTCCCATGGCGCTTCGTCTTGCCGGTGCCGGGTTCCGGGTCAGCGCCTGGAACCGCAGTGCGGAGAAGGCGGCGGCGCTCGCAGCCGGCGGTGTCGTGGCGGCAGCCACCGCCGCCGAGGCCGTCCGGGATGCGGATGTCGTCATCTGCATGCTGAGCTCCGGCCCGGTCTGCGACGAGGTTCTGTGCGGCGGGACGGGCGCGATCGGCGCGATGCGCGCCGGTGCCACGCTCGTCGTCATGAGCTCCATTCCCGTCGAGACGGCGGTTGCGATTGCGGGCGTTGCGGCGGCTCGCGGCATTGCCTGCATCGATGCGCCCGTTTCCGGCGGGGAGCTGGGCGCCAGGGAAGGCCGGCTGGCGATCATGGCCGGCGGGAAGGCCGACGAGATCGAACGCCTCTCTGCGGTCTTCGCGCCGCTTGGCCGGGTGACCCATGTCGGCCCGGCAGGCAGCGGATCGCTGACAAAGCTTGCAAACCAGCTGATCGTCGCATCGACGATCTGCGCCGTCGCGGAGGCCCTGACGCTGGCGGAAGCCGGCGGTGCGGACCCGGGGCGTGTCCGCGAGGCGCTGCTGGGCGGGTTTGCGGACTCCACCGTGTTCCGTCAGCACGGGCTGCGGATGGTGGAGGGTAATTTCAGGCCGGGCGGTCCGGCCCGATACCAGGTGAAGGATACGTCGACCGCGCTCGGCTTCGCGCGCCGTCACGGTCTGCGACTGCCGGTCGGCGAGGAGGTCGATCGACTGTTTCAGGCCATGGTGGACCACGGCGACGGTGACCTTGACCACAGCGGAGTCATTCTTGAGTTGAAACGGATGAATGCGGGTTGAACCCGTGTCACCCACCGATCATCGTGAATTTCAAACGGGAGGAAAACATGAAGTCTTTTGCAATCCGCAGCATCGTCGCGGCAGCGGCCCTGCTGGCCTCGAGCCTCGCCCAGGCCGAAACGCTGACGCTGTCGACGCCGGATCCGGACTCGTCCGAGATCACCGTTGCCGCCAACAAGTTCGCCGAACTCGTTTCGGCCAAGACCAATGGCGAACTGACCGTCAAGGTATTCCCGAACGGTACGCTCTATGGCGGCGATCCGTCCGGCGCGGTCAAGCAGCTGGCCGGCGGCTCGCTCGACATGCTGGTGCTGGCGACCTCGCTCTACGCCAATTTCAATCCGAAATTCTCGGCCATCTCCATCCCCTATCTCTTTGACGACGAGGCGCAGCTGCGCGGCTATCTCGCCGGTGAGCAGGGCAAGGAACTGATCGCCGATCTCGACAAGATCGGTATCAAGGGCATCAATCTCTGGCCGCGTCCCTTCCGCCAGATGACCAATTCCAAGCGCCCGATCGAAAAGCCGGACGATCTCGCCGGGCTCAAGTTCCGCGTGCCGAACAACCCGCTCTGGGTCGAGTTCTTCGGCAAGCTCGGCGCCGTTCCCACGCCCATGGCCTTTGCGGAGGTCTACAACGCCCTGCAGCTCAAGGTCGTCGATGGGCAGGAAAACCCGATCAACGTGCCGCTCTCGGCCAAGTTCTACGAAGTCCAGAAATATGTCTCCATCACCAACCACATGGGCGATGGATGGGTTCTGGGCATCAACCCGGCCAAGTATGATGCGCTGAGCGACGCCCACAAGAAGGCGCTCCAGGAAGCGGCCGTCGAGGCCGAGGCCTGGAAGGTCGAGAACGACACGGCCACCGCCGAAAAGACCATCGAGGAACTGAAGGGCCACGGCATGGAGGTCAACCGCCTGACGCCCGAGCAGCAGAAGGCCTTCGTTGCCGTTGCCAAGCAGCTCTATCCGGTCTTTGCCGGACTGGTCAAAGACCAGGCCTTCTTCGACAAGACGATTGCCGCCGTCGGCAAGAACTGACCGCTGCGAATGCCCGGACCGGCAGCCAACCTGCCGGTCCGGCCCATCAAGGGAGGAGACATCATGTCAAAGGACAGCTCTACATTCGCCAAGGTCCTGAAGGGGCTCAGCGATATGGCGGCGGGGCTCGCCGCCTTCGGCGTCCTCGCCGTCGTTCTGCTGCAGGTCTCGAGCCGCCTGCTCGGCATGTCGATTTCGTGGACGGAGGAAGCCACGCGCTACCTCTTCGTCTGGATGATCTTCCTCGGGCTTGCCGCCGGCTTCCGGACGGTGGAGACGGCGCGGGTCACCGTCATCCTGGCCATGTTCCCGCGGCTCATTCGCCGGCTTTCCGTGCCGATCTACGTGGCGAGCTCGGTGGTGTTCTTCGCCCTGATGGGATGGACCGGCTACAAGCTCGCCTGGCAGCAATACGCCATGAACGAGACCGCGGCGACCCTGCCCGTGCCCATGTGGCTGCTCGGCACGATCATGCCGCTCAGCGCCATTCTCGCCGTGCTCGGGATCATCGATTCCCTGAAGCGGCGGCGTCACCTCATCGAAATTCTCGAGCCGGAGGTCCAGATGCCCGAACTGCGGCAACAGGCCGTCCATGCCTCGCCTGCGGAGAAACTGTCATGAGCCTCGTCCTTCTCGCGCTCTTCCTGACGATGAGTCTCTTCGGCGTGCCGCTTGCCGTCGCGCTGGGTCTTGCGAGCGTTATCGCCATCGTCATGTTCACCTCCACGCCGGTGGATCTGATGGCCCAGAGCATGTTTTCGGCCATGAACTCCTTCCTGCTGGTCGCCGTCCCGCTCTTCATCCTCGTCGGCGTTCTCATGGAGCGCGGCCGGGTGGCCGAAAAGCTCTTCGACTTCGCCGAAGCCATCGTCGGCTGGCTGCCGGGCGGGCTCGGCCATGTGAACGTCGCTTCCTCGGTGATCTTCGGCGGCGTCTCGGGATCGTCGGTTGCCGACATCGCCTCGATCGGCGCCATCGAAATCAAGGCAATGGAGCGCCACGGTTTTCCGAAGGGCTATGCCGTCGGCATGACGCTGTGTACCTCGACCCTGTCGTCGATCATTCCGCCGTCGATCCTCATCGTGATTGCGGGCTCCATCGCCAATGCCTCGATCGGCACGCTGCTCGTGGCCGGCCTCATTCCCGGCCTCTTCATCGCCTTCGCCTTCATGGTCTTCAACCACTTCTACGCGGTGCGCTACGGCTTCAATCCGCCGACGCCCTTCAATTTGAGGCTCGTGATCAAGACCGGCATTGCAGCGATCCTGCCGATGCTGACGCCGGTCATCCTGCTCATCGGCATCGTGGACGGCTATTTCACGCCGACCGAGGCGGCGGGCATTGCGGTTCTCTACACGCTGTTCCTCTCGGTCATCCTCTATCGCACCATCGCGCCGAAGGAGCTGCCGGGGATCTTCATCGAGACCGCGCGCACATCGGGAACGATCCTCTTCATCGCCGCCACGGCCAAGCTGGCAGCCTGGGTCTTCACCTATGACGGTCTTCCGGCGCAGGTTGCCACCTTCCTCGGCACCATTGCCACCGGTCCGACGATGGTCCTCATCCTGATCTTCCTGTTCCTGATCGTGGTCGGCATGTTCATGGATGCGATCGCCGCCATGTTCATCCTCATCCCCGTGCTGCTGCCGCCGGCCGTGTCGCTGGGTGTCGATCCGATCCACTTCCTGATCGTCATGGTCATCACGCTGACGCTCGGTCTCGTCACGCCGCCGGTCGGGGTGTGCCTCTTTGCGGTGGCGCAGGTGGCGAAGATGTCGATCGAGGACGTGGTCAAGGGATCGCTGGCGCCCATGTCGATCCTCATTGCCGCGATTCTCGCCTTGGTGCTCTTCCCGGCGCTGACCCTCTGGCCGATCCAGATGCTGGGGCTTTACTGAGATGTCCACGCCCATCCAGCCCCCGGTTTCCTTCCTCGTCGTCATGGGCACGGCGGGAACCGGAAAATCGGAGATCGGCCGTCGCCTGGCGACGGCCCTCGGGGCCGCCTTCATCGAGGCGGACCTCTTTCACAGCCCCGGAAACGTCGAGAAGATGCGCGCCGGCATCGGCCTGACGGATGCCGACCGCGAACCTTGGCTCCATGCCGTCTGCAGCGCTGCGATCGAGGTTCCCTCCCGCCCGGTCGTCATCGCCTGCTCTGCGCTCAAGCGGCGCTACCGCGATCTCCTGCGCGACAAACTCGGCGCAGTCCAGCTCGTCTTCCTCGATGGTACGCGCGATCTCATTGCCGCCCGGCTTCAGGGCCGGCAGGGGCACTTCGCCTCCGTCGCTCTCCTCGACAGCCAGCTTGCAACGCTGGAACGGCCGGGCGCGGATGAGGCGCCGATCGTTCTCGACATTGCCCTGTCGCCGGATGCGCTCATGGATCGCGCCGTCAACGCCATTGCCGCCGCGCGCCCAGACGCGGCGTGAGGCCCTCTCGAGCTTTTGGCCCGTAGCCGGTCCATCCGCCTGCCCGGACGCAAAACGGACGGGACCAGCCACCGATCCGACCGGGTCTTAGCCCTGTCCCTGTAGCGCCTGCCAGGCATCGCGCTCCTCGCGCAGCCATTCCAGGAACTGGCGCACTTTCGTCTGGCGCAGGTGGTCGCGCGGGCAGACGATCCATTGGGTCGTGATACGCAGGTCCGGCGGGTTTGCCACCGGGCAGACGAGCCGGCCGCTCGTCAGCTCGTCCTGCATCATCAGCGTGCTTTCCAGCGCAATCCCCATGCCGCGCACGGCCGCATCGATGGCCATGTGGCTGCGGTCGAAGAGCACGCGCCGCCAGCGCCGTTCAGACGTCACCTCGGAGAGCTGGAACCATGGCCCCCACTGCGCCTGCGACTTGACGGAATGGATCAGCCGGTGGGCGGGAAGATCCTCGGCCGACAGCGAGGCCGCCGGCGCATAGGAGGGGGCGCAAACCGGCAGGAAACGCTCCTCCGCCAGTCCCTCCACGAAAAGGCCCGGCCAGCGGCCATTGCCGTGGCGAAGCTCGAGGTCGACCAATTCCTGGTTGAAATCCGTCGGCTCGTTGGTTCCGTCGAGTCTGACTTCCAGATCCGGATAGCGATCGAGCAGCCCGCCGAGCCGCGGCAGCAGCCACTTGTTGGAGAGCGTCGGCGTGGCGCGGATGGTCAGCGTCGTCACCGACCGGAAGCCGCGGATCGTGGCGGTCGATTCCTCGATGCGCTCGATCTGGTCGGAGATCATCGAGAAATATCGTTCGCCCGCCTCCGTCAGCGCAATGCCGCGCCCCGCCTTGGTCAGCAATGTCACGCCGAACTGGTTTTCGAGCAGCTGGATCTGCTGGCTGACGGCCGAAGGCGTGACGCTCAGTTCCTCGGCCGCGCGCGAGATGCTGCCGGCCCGCGCCGTGACGTGGAAAACGAGAATGGCTTTGATCGGCAGTTGCATGCGGCGTGCGGACCCTGGTGCGCTGTCAGACCTGATGGAGTGAGCCCGTTTCTCTGAACGCTTCCGTTCGAAGCATCATCGTGACGGTCCTCGTTTCACGCCGGTCGGACGATGCCGCAAAGCATAGGGCAGCCCGCGGCGAAGGAGAAGCGCAAACGGCTTTCACCGTGGTTCGAGCAGGGCAGCCATGCCCAATGCGTGCACCTTTTCTTGTGTTTTCGGGCGTATAAGGGGGCAAGTCACACGATAGGAGCCTATCATGAAGCGCGAACACGAAAAGGCCGCCCGCCGCGGCATCCTGAACACCATGTGGCAGGCCATCTGCCAGGAGCGCCACCGTCAGGTCGAGCGTGTTCTGAACGCGCGCCAGCCCTGAACACCCGCGATCCGTCCCGCGCCCGACGGCAGACGGTTTCGGTCGGCAGCGGCGTATCGCCGTAGCCTTCGGGCTTCAACAATCCTGAAAAGAAAAGCACACGGCATGGGTGGTGATCGCGCGGTCGCCCCCCATGCTTCAGGCGCTTGAAGCGCCGGGCATCGCTGTCAGAAGTCGGCGACCTTGCCCCAGGCCGAGGCGGCGAAGCGGGACGGGTGGTAGGGCCTGGGATCGACGATCGGCTCCGCGCCCGTTACGATGTCGGCGATCAGGTGGCCGGCGCCCGGGCCGATGCCGAAGCCGTGGCCGGAAAAGCCGGCCGCCAGAAGGAAGCCCGGCAGCGTCTCGACCTCGCCGATGGCCGGCACGCCGTCCGGGGTGGAATCGATATAGCCGGCCCAGCTTGCGGTGATTCTGGTCTTCTTCAGCTCCGGCAGCAGCGCCAGCGCCCGCTGATGGGTGAGCCGGATCGTCGCCTGGTCGGGTTTCGGATCGAGGATGCGCATGCGCTCCATCGGGGTCGGCCGGTCGAGCCGCCAGCGCGCCAGCGTCTCATGGCCGCTCCTCAAACCTTCCAGCGTGCCGGGGCCGACGCTTTTGCGCCGCTTGAGGAACATCGGCAGGAATTGCGGGGCGAAGCGGATCTGCTGCGGCGTGACATCCACCCGCCCGCGGCCGCTGATGGCCAGTGTGTGGCCGCCATCGCCGCGCGCGGTCAGCGAGATCTCGGCCGTATGCAGCGCCGGCGGAATGCCCTCCGCCCCGCCGGACACCGACAGGATGGAGGAGCGGATCGAGGCCTGCGGAAAGCGGATGCCAAGCTGCCGGCAGAAGGAGGAGGCCCAGGCCCCGCCGGCGAGGATGGCCGTTTTCGTGCGGATCGTGCCGCGCTCGGTCACGACGGCGCTCAAGCGCCCGCCCTCGGTCTCGATGCCGCGTGCCGCGCAGCTCTGGATCACCGCACCGCCAAGGGCCGCAAGGGCACGCGCCACGGCGGGTGCCGCACGGGCGGGATCGGCAATGCCGTCGGAAGGCGAGAAGACGCCGCCCTTCCAGCTGCGCCCCGTCGCCCGTCCCTTCTCGGCGGCTTCTGCTGCCGACAGCATGTGGGTGGTCACGCCCACGGTGCTGGCAAAATCCCGCCAGCGCGCCCAGCCGGCGATCTCGGCCTCGTTGTTGGAGAGATAGAGAAGCCCGCAGCGGCGAAAGCCCGTATCCTCGCCGCTCTCGGCGGCGAACTGCTCCCACAGGTCGAGGCTCTTGGTCGAGATCGGCAGCTCGCGCGCATCGCGGTTCTGCTGGCGGCACCAGCCCCAGTTCCGGCTCGATTGCTCCGCGCCGATCCGGCCCTTTTCGATCAGCACGGTCTTCAGGCCGCGCCGGGCCAGATGGTAGGCTGCAAAGACGCCGATGATGCCGCCGCCGATCACCACCGCATCGGCGGTTTTCGGCAGATCGCTGACGGTTTCGATAAGAGCAAGCGGCGCAGGCATGGCAGTCTCCGTTTTATCGGCAGCCTATGCGGTCCAGACCGGCACGCGGCACCAAAATCGCGTCTGGCGCAGCAGAAAATTCCTGTTGCCGCCGCCGCCTCCAAATCTTCTGCGCCGGCCGCTGAATCCATTGCCGCCAGCCGCCTGCGTTGGACAATCCTTCCGGCTGTGCTAACGTTACCGGCAGGACTGACAGCATTTTATGCTGCAAAGCACGAGGGAGCACGGCGGGCCGATGATGAAACTCGACAGGACGGATATCAGGATCCTCTACGAGTTGCAGAAAAACGGCCGCATCACCAACGTGGAACTGGCCGAACTGGTCCACCTGTCCCCGAGCCCCTGCCTGATGCGCGTCAAGCGGCTGCAGGCCGAGGGCTATATCGAGGGCTATTCCGCGCAGATCAACCTCGGAAAGCTCGGCCAGACCCTGACCGTCTTTACCGAGATCACGCTGAAGAACCACCGGCAGGTGGATTTCGCCCGCTTTCTCGCCGTGGTGGACAAGGTCGATCAGGTCATCGAATGCCACCTCGTCTCGGGCGGCTACGACTATCTGCTGAAATTCGTCTGCGCCGGCATCGGCGAATACCAGACGATCATGGAACGCCTGACCGACATGGATATCGGCATCGACAAGTATTTCAGCTTCGTCGTGCTGAAATCGCCGATCGTGAAGGCCCATCTTCCGCTGACGAGCCTGTTCTCGGTGTGACCTTCGGCGGGCGGCTGGCGGCGCTCATGACGCGGCCGCTCCCTGCACCCAGTCCGCAAACACCCGGCACGCCGCCTTGCCACGGCTACGTGCGGGAAAGACGAGGTAGAACGCCTCGCGCGGCAGCAGTTCGGCATCGGGCAGCGCGATCAGGCGACCCTCGCGCACGAGGTCGGCCGTGTTGGATTGCCAGCCGAGCATCACGCCCTGTCCGGCAAGGGCTGCCTGGGTCGCCTGAATGTAGTTGGTGAAGGTGCGGCCGGGCAGGCGGTTCGGGGGCAGGCCCTTACGCTCCAGATAATCGCTCCAGCCCAGCCATGTCCGGTCGCTCTGCACGACATTGAGCAGCGGCACGGCGGCGAGATCGGCCACCGTCCGCACCCGCTCAGCCAGGGCGGGCGCAAAGACCGGCACGACCCTCTCGTCAAAGAGCTTCATCGTCTCCCCGTCGCTCCACTCGCCCGTGCCGTAGCGGATGACGAGATCGACGCCGGGGGCGACCTCGGGGCTTGCCACCGTCGTCAGCACGTTCACGCCGATCTCCGGATAATCGTTGTAGAAGCCCGCCAGCCGCGGCATCAGCCAGTAGGTGGCGGTGCCCACCGTGCAGGCGACGGTGACGGATGTGTCGTCGCCGGCGCGAAGGCTGCGCACCTCCTCGATCGCCGCGCCGATGCGCGAAAGCCCCTCGGCAATGCCGGCGCGCATGATCTCGCCGGCCGGGGTCAGCGTCGCCGGCCGCGTGGCGCGGTCGAGCAGGCGGATGCCCACATGCTCCTCCAGCGCCTTCACCGCCTGGCTGACGGCCGGCTGCGTCACGTTGAGGGCGTTGGCGGCGCGCTGCGTCGAGCCGAGCCGGGTCAGCGTCTCGAACACGGTGAGAAGCCTGAGCGGGGGCAGGGGGTCGGACAAATATAACTCCAGTCTTATTTTGTGCGTAGTTTTTTCCGCATTCCGGCGCGGCGGCTTTCGCCGTATTTTCGTCGTGAGACGCCGGATTGCAAGGGATCAAACCGCTCCGGCGCCAGAGCTTTGCGGATCAACAGTATAACAGAGGCGTCGATCGCGATGAACGCACATGTCAAGCCGAACGGCACGGTCAACCTGAAGGAAAAGGGCCTGAGCCTGGTTCTCAGCGAGGGCCGCGAGGCCTACTTCAATTACTACTGGCTGCGCGACAACTGCCCGACCTCCTTCGACAGCAAGACGCGCGAGCGCAGCTTCGACATCTTCCACCTGAGCACAGCGCCGCGCGCCGAAAGCGCCGCCATCGAGGGCGATCACCTCGTCATCACCTGGGCCGGCGAGGGGCACGTCTCCCGCTATCCGACGGCGCTGCTTGCGCTCTACACCGAGGGCAGGCAGCGGCCGGACCCGGCCGATCTGCCGCGCAAGGCCTGGTTCAGCGACCATTACCCGGAGATCCCGCGCTTCTCGCAGCCCGAACTCCTGGCCAATCCGGCAAAGGTGGCGGAATGGCTGCGGGCCATGATCGTCGAGGGGCTCACCATCGTCACCGACATGCCCGACAGCAATGAGGGCCTGACGGAAACGGTGAAGCTGATGGGCCATGTGCGCCCCACCTTCTTCGGCGAATATTTCGACGTGAAGACCCACATCAACCCGACCAACACGGCCTATACGGCCAAGGCGCTCGAACTGCACACGGATACGCCGGCCGAGGAGCACGCGCCGGGCATCCAGTTCCTGCATTGCCGGGCCAATACGGTCGAGGGCGGGCTCAGCATCTATTCGGACGGCGTCGCCGTCGCCAACGAGTTCAAGCGCATCGATCCGGAAGGCTTCCGCCTGTTGTCGGAAATCGACATTCCCTTCTATTGCGAGCACGACACCTATGACATGCGCTCGCGCCAGCGCGTCATCGAGCTGGACAAGTATGGCGAGGTCGCGGGGCTCACCATCAGCCAGCACATGGCCGATCTCTTCGACCTCGACCAGACGCTGCTCGACGACTATTACCCGGCCTTCTGCCGCTTCGGCAAAATGCTGCAGGACGACCGCTTCATGATGCGCTTCATGATGAAGGGCGGCGAATGCATGGTGTTCGACAACCACCGCATCGTGCACGGGCGCCTGGCCTATTCCGCCACGAGCGGCGACCGCTACCTGCGCGGCTGCTATGCCGACCGCGAGGAAATGCGCTCCACCTATCGTGCGCTCGTCAGCGAAGGGCGGTTCAAGGCATGAACGTGATGACCCCCACCCCTGCAATCGCCGAGCCGGAGGCGCTTGTCGCGCTCCGGCAGGACCTCGCCGCCGCCTTCCGCATCTGCCACCGGTTCGGCTGGAGCGAATCGGTCGGCAACCACTTCAGCGCCGCCGTCTCGCCGGATGGGCGAAAATTCCTGCTCAATCCGCGCTGGCAGCACTTCGCCACGATCAGGGCGAGCGACCTGCTTCTGCTCGATGCCGACAATCCGGATGTGATGAACGGGCCGAATGCGCCGGATCCTTCCGCCTGGACCATCCACGGTACGGTGCATCGCCTGTTGCCGGAGGCGCGTGTGGTGCTGCACTGCCATTCGCCCTATGCCGTGGCGCTTGCCTGCCTCAAGGATCCGACCATGCTGCCGCTCGACAACAACACGGCGCGCTTCTTCGGCCGGATCGGCTACGATCTCGATTTCGGCGGCATTGCCGATGCGGCCGAGGAGGGCGAACGCATTGCCGGCATGATGCGGGGCAAATCCGTGCTGGTCATGGGCAATCACGGTGTCTCGGTCGCCGGCGAAACGGTGGCGGATGCCTTCGAAGACCTCTATTTCTTCGAGAAGGCCGCCCAGACGATGATCCTGACGCTGTCGACCGGCAAGCCGCTCGCCGTGCTCTCCGACGAGATCGCGAAGGCGACCTCCGACGGCTGGGGCCCCTATCGCGGCATGGCCGAGCGCCATTTCGCCTATCTCAAATCCTGCCTCGACCGCGAGGATCCGTCCTACAGGGACTGACGCGGTCGCCGCAGCCGGCCATTGAAATGCCGCCGCAATAAGTTTACTGCGATACTCATCTATTGAGTATCGAGGGCGTGGCGCCGTGCGCGCGCCCACAGAATGGCGAGAGGCGGCATGGCAGGCGGCGGTTCGGCCGGAAGGAAACAGGCGGCGACGACGCGCGGCCGGCGCGCGCGGGTCCCGACCTCACCCGTTTCGCAGCGTAGCTGGTCGGCTCGACTTTCCCGTTCTCATCTCTTCTCTCCTCGGGGAGAAGATGCCGGCAAGCAGGTGAGGGGGATTGTCTGCAGGCGCTTTGATGGCACGGGCGAAAGCCGCCACCAACACTCCCACAGCCGGGAGCGCTGAGCCATGGGCGCCTGCATGCTCGGCCGCTTCGTCGCCCTTGTCACCGCCATCCAGGATGCGCCGGATGCGCCGGAGACCAAGCTTGCGGCCGGTCTCGTCGCCGCTGCCCATCTCGACATGGCGCGCTCGGCACGGGCTTTCGCGCTGACCTTCGGTGCCCCGGAGGAGACCGTGCGCGCTGAGCTGGCGCGCATCGCAGGGCCGGATGCCCACCTCGTGCTGGAGGCGGTGGACGGAGCGACGGACGGGGCGGCGGGCGAGGGTTCGTTTGCCCTGACGGAGCGGGGCCGCGCGCTCGTCGCCGCCGTCGTGATCACGCCGCCCATCACACGCACTTGACGAATGCGTGAAGCTGCGTAATTAAACGGACGTTCCCGCGCATCGAGACATCGCAAGACAGCGCGGACGGAACCCGGTGCCGGGCCCCTCTGGCGAGAGTTTTACGGCGCTCTCGTGATGTCGGTACCGCCTGCATTTTCGGCCGGCGGAAAAAAAGCCAATGACCATCCTTTCCATGCGTTGTGCGCGTGCCTTTTCGGCTGCGCATCGTTTCACCCCTTGCGCCCTTGCCGGCACGGAGTGCGCCCGATGACCACGAAGGCCGCTCCCTCCACGCTCAGCTATTTCACCTGGGCCTTCATCGTCACCGTTCTCGGCCTCATCCTCGGCGCCTGGCTCGGCTGGCAGACCACCGGCACGCTGTCTGGCATGCTCACCGTCTTCTTCATCTGCTCGGTGCTGGCCGTTCTCGAAATCTCGCTGTCCTTCGACAATGCGATCGTGAACGCCAACAAGCTGAAGGACATGACGCCCGTCTGGCAGAAGCGGTTCCTCACCTGGGGCATCCTGATCGCCGTCTTCGGCATGCGCATCATCTTCCCGCTCCTGATCGTCGTCATCGCCGCCCATATCGGCCCGATCGACGCCGTCATCCTCGCCGCATCCCGGCCGGAGGAATATGCGCGCATCATGAACGAGGCGCATCTGCCGATCGCCGCCTTCGGCGGCACCTTCCTGATGATGGTCGGCCTCACCTACTTCTTCGACCACGAGAAGGACGTGCACTGGATCTCCTTCCTCGAAGCCCGCATGGCCCGCTACGCGACCATCAAGGGCGTCGAGATCGCCTTCGTGCTGATCCTCATCCTGGTCTTCTCGCGCTTCCTCGATGAAGCCGAATCGACCGCCTTCGTGCATTCCGCCATCTACGGCCTTCTGACCTTCCTGCTCGTGGAAGTCCTCGGCGGCTTGCTGGATGCGCAGCAGGAAACCATGAGTGCTGCGGCCAAGGGCGGCCTTGGCGCCTTCATCTACCTCGAAGTGCTGGATGCCAGCTTCTCCTTCGACGGCGTGATCGGTGCCTTCGCGCTGACGCAGAACCTCTTCGTCATCGCCATCGGCCTTGGCATCGGCGCCATGTATGTGCGCTCCATGACGATCATGCTGGTCGACAAGGGCACGCTTGCCGAATACCGCTACCTGGAACACGGCGCCTTCTACGCCATCCTGATCCTCTCGGTGATCATGTATTTCCAGACGCTGGTCCACATCCCCGAAGTCATCACGGGGCTCGGCGGCGCCGCCCTCATCGGCGTCTCGCTCTGGTCCTCGATCCGCTACAACAGGCGCGAGGCGCTTGAAGGGGCACACAGCCACGGCTGAGGCAGCGTCCTCACCTTTAAGACAAGTCGAAGCCCGCGGTCGCGATCGCGGGCTTTTTCGTGCTGGTGGATCGTCCTGCGGTCCCGTTGCCCGTTGGCCTGTCACGCGTGCTGCGAAACTTTCAATCGTTAAATGTCAGTTAAATGTCAGCTTGCTGTGGTGCCTTGTGCGCGACCGGACACGCCGTGGAGGCGGGGTGTCGCGGGCCGGGAGGACTGCCACACATCGCCGGATGCGCCGCTTCGCTCGAAGCGGGCCCGCGCCTGTTCTCCCGCATCATGGTTCATGACGCCGCACGTAGTGCGGCCAACGGAGGACACGACCTTGAAGCACTTCTTTCTCGCCTCGCTGATCGCCGGCGCGCTCTCGCTGCCGGCCTTTGCCGCCGACTACACCATCATCGCGCCCGCCAATCCCGGCGGCGGCTGGGACCAGACGGCCCGCTCCATCCAGCAGGTCATGCAGCAGGAAGGTCTGGCCGGCAATGTGCAGGTGCAGAACGTTCCGGGTGCCGGCGGCACGATCGGCCTTGCCCAGTTCGCCAGCCAGTCGGCCGGCAATCCCAATGCGCTCATCGTCGGCGGCTACGTCATGGTCGGCGCCATCCTCACCAACAAGGCACCCGTGACGCTGAAGGACGTGACGCCGATCGCGCGTCTGACCGGCGAATACGAAGCCATCGTCGTTCCCGCCTCCTCGCCCTTCCAGACCATCGGCGACCTCATCGCGGCGCTGAAGAAGGATCCGGGTTCGGTTTCCTGGGGCGGCGGCTCGGCCGGCGGCACGGACCACATCGCGGTCGGCCAGATCGCCAAGGCGGCCGGCGTCGATCCGACCAAGATCAACTACATCGCCTTTTCCGGCGGCGGCGAAGCGCTGGCGGCCATCCTCGGATCGCAGGTCTCGGCCGGCATTTCCGGCTATGGCGAGTTCGAAAGCCAGGTGAAGTCCGGCACGCTGCGCCTGCTCGCCGTCACCAGCGAAGAGCGCCTTGAAGGCGTCGATGCCCCGACGCTGAAGGAAGCCGGCCTCGACGTGGTGGTGCAGAACTGGCGCATGATCGCGGCAGCACCGGGCCTGACGGACGAACAGAAGGCCGCCGTCTCCGCAGACATCGAAAAGCTCGTCAAGTCGGCCGGCTGGCAGGAAACGCTGAAGACCAAGGGCTGGCAGGACACCTACCTCGCCGGCGCCGCCTTCGACGAACAGCTGGCAAAGGACATCGCCGCCACCGAGACGACCCTCAAGGATATCGGACTGGTGAAATGAGCGGTCACAACCCCTCTCACGCAACGCCGCGCCGCCCGGATTGGGCGGCGCTCGGGGCCGCCATCGTGCTCGCCGCCATTGCCGGCGTGATTCTGTGGGACACCTCCCACCTCGCAGCCCTCGTCGCCTACTCCCCGGTCGGGCCGACGACGGTGCCCTATGTGGTGGCGATCGGCCTGATCGGGCTTGCCATCTGGACGGTCGTCGCGGCCTTTCGCGGCGAGTTTCCCGAGCGCGAGCATCAGGAGATCGGTCCCGTCGTGTGGATCGTCGGCGGTCTCGCCGCGCAGATGCTGCTGTTGAAGACGGCCGGCTTTTCGATCGCGACCGGCGTGCTGTTTGCCGCAACCGCCGCCGCCTTCGGCCGGCGCAAGCTGTGGATCTCGGTGCCGGCGGGCATTCTGCTGTCGCTCGTCATCTGGTTCGTTTTCGCCCGCCTGCTTCAGCTGTCGCTGCCGGCCGGGCCGCTGGAACGCCTGCTGCCCTGAGAGGCGCCCGGGCCGCGTGCCACGCGGCCGACGCCCTTTCCGTCCTGTTTTGATGCCTGTATCCACCGCAGACACCCTGCGTGGCAGGCTTGAGGGTCACGCCTATGAACACCTTCGAATTCCTCCTGCAGGGGGTCGGCGTCGCCACGCAGCCGATGAACCTGCTCTATGCGCTGATCGGCGTGACGCTCGGCACCGCCGTCGGCGTGCTGCCCGGCATCGGCCCGGCGCTGACGGTGGCGCTTCTGCTGCCCATCACCTTCCAGCTCGATCCGGCGGGATCGCTGATCATGTTCGCCGGCATCTATTACGGCGGCATGTATGGGGGATCGACCACCTCGATCCTGCTGAACACGCCCGGCGAAAGCGCCTCGATCGTCACCGCGCTGGAGGGCAACAAGATGGCGCGCGCCGGGCGCGGCGGGCCGGCGCTTGCCACCGCCGCCATCGGCTCCTTCGTCGCGGGCCTCATCGCCACCATCGGTCTCGCCTTCATCGCGCCGTATATCGTCAAGCTGGCGCTGGTCTTCGGGCCGCGCGAATATTTCGCGTTGATGGTGCTCGCCTTCGTCACCGTCTCCTCCGCCTTCGGGGATTCGACGCTCAGGGGTCTCACCTCGCTCTTCATCGGCTTTGCACTCGCCATGATCGGCATCGACCAGCTGACCGGCCAGACGCGCCTCAGCTTCGGCGTGCCGGACCTGCTCGACGGCGTCGAGGTGACGACGCTGGCGGTTGCCATGTTCGCGATCGGCGAGACGCTCTACATCGCCGCGCAGGGCAATCGCGGCCCGGAGACGATCGAGGCGGTCAAGGGATCGCTGTGGATGACCAAGGCCGACTGGGCGCGCTCCTGGAAGCCCTGGCTGCGCGGCACCGCAATCGGCTTCCCGATCGGCGCCATGCCGGCCGGCGGCGCCGAGATCGGCACCTTCCTCTCCTACGCCACGGAAAAGCGCCTGACGAAGCATCCGGAAGAGTTCGGCAACGGCGCCATCGAAGGCGTGGCCGGCCCGGAAGCGGCCAACAATGCGTCGGCCGCCGGGACGCTGGTGCCGCTGCTCACGCTCGGCCTGCCGACCACGGCGACGGCGGCGATCATGCTGGCCGGCTTCCAGCAATACGGCCTGCAGCCCGGCCCGCTTCTCTTCGCAACCAATCCGCAGCTCGTCTGGGGCCTGATCGCCAGCCTGCTCATCGCCAACTTCATGCTGCTGGTGCTGAACCTGCCGCTGATCGGCCTGTGGGTGCGGCTGCTGACCATTCCCAAGCCCTGGCTCTATGCCGGCATCCTGTTGTTTGCGACGCTCGGCACGATCGGCGCCAATCCGTCGGTCTTCGAGCTCGGCATGCTGCTCGCCTTCGGCCTGATGGGCTACGTCATGCGGGTTCTCGGCTACCCGATCGCCCCCGTCGTCGTCGGCCTCATCCTCGGGCCGCTCGCCGAACAGCAACTGCGCCGGGCGCTCGCCATCAGCCAAGGCGACTGGAGCGTGCTCTTCACCTCGCCGATCGCCGCCGCGCTGCTCGCCATCGCAGCCCTTGCCCTCATCGTGCCGCTGATCATGCGGGCACGGGGTCGCGGCCAGGTGCTTTCGCAGCTTGCCGCCAACGAGGACTGAGCGGGACCCGCCAAACCGCCTGCAAAGAACAAAGCGCGCGCGTTCGGCCGAACGCGCGCGCTTTTCCATGTCGGGACGCTGGTGGCGCGATCAGCTCGCCAGGCGCTGCGGCGGGGTGTAGCGCGCGGGCGCGGCACGGCCGGTCTCGCCGGCCTTTTCGATGCGGAAGCGGCTGACGAGGCTGCGCAGCCGCTGGGTTTCCTCCGCAAGCCGGGCGGTGGCAGCGGTCTGCTCCTCCACCATGGCGGCATTCTGCTGGGTGGCCTGATCCATCTGGTTGACAGCCGTGTTGACCTCCTGGAGGCCGGTCGACTGTTCGCGCGAGGTGCCGGCAATCGAGCGGATCTGCTCGTCGATGGCGGCGACGTTGCCATGGATCGTGTCGAGGGCCGTGCCCGTCTGCGTGACGAGGGCGACGCCGGATGTCACCTCGGTGCTGGAGCGATGGATGAGTGCCTTGATGTCCTTGGCCGCGGTGGCGGAGCGCTGGGCAAGCTCGCGCACCTCCTGTGCGACGACGGCAAAGCCCTTGCCGGCCTCGCCCGCCCGCGCGGCTTCCACGCCGGCATTGAGCGCCAGAAGATTGGTCTGGAAGGCGATCTCGTCGATGACGTTGATGATCTGGCCAATGCCGGAGGAGGCCTGCTCGATGCGCTCCATGGCCTCGACGGCCTGGCGCACCACCGTGCTCGACTGCTCGGTGTTGCGGCGCGCCTCGGTGACCATCGTCGCGGCCTGCAGCGAGCGATCGGTGGAATTGCCGACGGCGGAGGTGATTTCCTCAAGCGCTGCGGCGGTCTCCTCCAGTGAGGCGGCCTGCTGCTCGGTGCGGCGCGACAGATCGTTGGCGGCGGCGCGCAGTTCGCCCGTGCCGCCATTGATCGTCTCGATGGCGAGAAGCACTTCGCTCATCACGGTGCGCAGGCTCTTCATCGCGGTATCGACATTCGACTGCAACTCCCGGAACGAGCCGCGGAAGCTGCCATTCATCGACTCGGTCAGGTCGCCATCGGCAAGGGCGGCCACGACGCGCTGCGTTTCCCGCACGCCCTCGTCGACCGAGGCCAGAAGATCGTTCACGCTGGCGGCGAAGGTGTTGAGATGCGGGTTCTCGTAGTGCTTTTCGATGCGCCGGGTGAAATTGCCGTCAACCGCCGAGGAGACGACCGCCGCGATGCTGCTCTGGAGGTCGGCATTCTGCGCCTGCAGCGCGGCTTCCTGCGCATTCATCTCGCGCACCTTCAGCGCATTGGCGCGAAAGACCTGCACGGCAGCCGCCATCTCGCCCACTTCGTCCTTGCGGCCGGCAAAGGGAATGGCCGTGTCGAGATCGCCGCCGGCAAGGCCGTTCATGCTGGCGGTGATGCGGCGGATCGGCTGCGCGATCACCTTGCGGCCGAAGAGCGCGGAGGCGACGAGCAGCGCGATCATCAGGCCCGACATGACGAGGCTGACGGTGGACGACAGGGACTGCAGGTCGCGCCGGTTCTGGTCGGCAGCCTCGCTCGCCGCCTTGGCCGCGTTGACGGCCTCGTCGATCAGATGGCCGATCTCCGTGAAGCTCGTCGAAAGCTTGGCGACGACGTCGGCCGTATCCGCCTTCGCGCGCAGTGCCGCTTCGAGCTGCTCGATCAGCACGTCGTCCGCCGCGATGATCGTCTCGATCTTCTCCGCCCGCTGCTTGTTTGCGGGGATCGTCATCGCCTCCTTGGCGAGGCCGATATATTTGAGAGCCGACTGATGACGCTTGCCCATATAGTCGATCGCCGAGTTCAAGTCGTCGTCCGACGCAGCGAGGCGGACCCAGGCGACCCCGGTTTCCAGCCCGCGGACGGACGCTTTCATGTCGATCAGGTTGCGGGTGATTTCGGCCTGGACGCGACCCCGCGTCACCGCAGCCGTGACAGCGTCGTTCAGCATCCACCCCGCCACCGCCACAACCAGCATGAGAAGAATGCCGGCACCGGACATCAGGGCAAGTTTGGTGCTGATGGAGAGCGAGCGTGAGAACATAAGAGCAGATCCTCGTGGGATGGGCGACGGTCATGCCTCGCGCGGAGGCCAGGGCAAAACGCCGGCATCATGGGCGTTGCGAAGGTGGTCAGGGCCGCCTCTGCTCGAATGTGAACAATTTATGACATGCGTAAAATTTCAATTAAGTGCTCATTAAAATCGAAGACTCGCAGCAACGAATATGGCTTTGGCACCCGTTTTGGTCGCGCGGCGCGCGATCTTGGCCCCGTTCCTGGCCCTGTCCCCGGCGCGGATGGCGCCGTCGCCGTTAACCCGCCCTGTCGCACCTGCATGGCTGGGCTGCTGACTTGGGCGTTGTGAAATGACCCGCTCGCCCCCATCTTCAATCCGTCAAGAGAGAGATGAAGAGGATGAATGAGATGAGCAAGACCACCACGACCCGCGGCAATGTTTTCACCCGCGCTTTCGCCGTCTTCGGTGCCGCCCGCAATGCCGCTGCCGCCGTCGAGGGCCATCGCCAGCCGGCCGCCCGCGACCTGCGCACGCTCGGCATCGACCCCACGACCTTCCCGGGCGCCTGAGCCCGATCGGTCCATCCGGACTGACATGATGCCTATGTTTGAAAGCCGGTCCCCTTGGGCCGGCTTCATGCTTTTCGGGGCTCTCGTTCTCGCGTTCCGGTCGGCTCACTCGGCAGCATGGCATGGCGACCGTCCTTAGCAGGGCGCCGGCAAACCGTCCTATCCGGGCATGGGCCTGATGCCGTCATCCATGATGGGGGGCTGCCATGCCCGTTGCCGGCGCCACCGCCCGCAGTCAGCGTGTCAATGCAGCCTGAGCGCCTCGTTCCAGCGGGCGATCAGCCGGGCGCGCTTGACCTGGTCCAGATAGACCATCAGGCCGGGGCTGACGGGCACTGGCTTCAACTGGGCGCCGAGCAGCGCCTGCAGGGTGACGGCCGTGTTGTCGCCGGCAACATCTGGGCTGACGGCGGGGATCTGCAATTGCGTGGCCAGCGTCTGCTGCCCCTCGCGCGACATGAAGAAATCGAGGTAGCGCCGCCCGAGATCCGGCCGTGCGGCGGCCTGCGGCACCAGCCCGATGCGCGACATGACAACGGTATAGTCCTTCGGCAGCACGATGCCGACATCCGGGTGCCGCGCCGCCCAGTCGGCCGCATAGGAGCCGAGGATGTTGTAGCCGATGGTGAAGCGCCCGTCGGCGACGCGTTCGAGGATCGCCTGGCTGGTGGAATAGAGCTTCACGCCCGCCTGCCCCATGGCCTGGATGACGCTCCAGATATCGCCGAACTGCTCCTGATCGCGCGCCATGAAGAGGAAGCCGACGCCGGAGCGCTCGATGTCATAGGTGCCGATCCGCCCGAAGACGCCATCGCCCATCTCCTTCAGATAGGCCACGAACTCGGCCCGCGTTTCCGGCGGCTTGCGCCCCTTGAAGCTCGGCTTGTGGTAGACGAAGACGGCCGGCTCGAAGGTCAGCGCATAGGCCGTGTTACGCCAGTTGGCCCAGGCCGGCCAGCGCCCGCTCATGGCAAGGTCGGAGCGCTGCGCATAGCCGTCATTGCTGAGCTTCACCTGCAGGTCCATGGCAGAGGAAAAGGCGAAATCGGCGGTCTTTTCGCCCGCATCCGTCTCCTTGACGATCCGGTCGTAGATCTCCCCCGTCAGCATGTCCTCGTAATCGACCGCCACATCCGGATTGGCCTTCTGGAACCCCTCGATCATCGGGCGGGCCAGATGCTCGTCCAGCGAGGAATAGACCTTCAGGATCGGCGCATGCTCATCCCCCGACCCGGCAGGGAAGAAGACCGGCGCCGCCAGCACAGCCCCCGGCCCCGCCGCCATCAAGCAGAGGAAAAGGAGGAGGCGAAGGACGGGAAGGACAGGCATGCCTCATCATGCCGGAGCGGGAGGATGGCGGCAAGGGCGGGTGGCAGCGGTTCCTCGCGCGGATTGACGGCCGAATGGGCCAGGAGTAGGGTTGGTGTATTACAAAAGGAGAGAAAAATGGTGTCTTCTCAAAAGATGTCTGATCCCCTGACACTTCGCCTGCCGACCGATGTGCTCGCCGATGTCGAAAAGCTCGCCGCCATCTGCGAGCGCAGCCGAAGCTGGATCATCCTCCGCGCCCTGAAAGCCTATCTCGCGGCCGAGGGGAAGGAGCTGATGGCGCTTGCCGAGGCGGACCGCGACATCGACGCGGGCCATGGCACGGATCTCGATGACGTCATTTCCGAGGTGGAGGCGCTCCTGAAGGATGCGGCGGCGTGAAAGTCACGCTGTCGCCGGCGGCCACGGCCTATGTGCGGCAGGAAGCTGCTTATCTCAAGGACCGCTAACCGCTTGCGGCACGTGCTTTTCTCGATGATCTCAAGCGCCTGCGTGCTCGTCTGGAGCGCTTTCCAGCGCTCGGTCACCTGTCGCCTGATCTTCCCTATCCCGGCATTCATCGTCTGGTGATGGGTGCCTATCTGATCGATTACCGCCAGCGGCCGACCGAAATTCTCATCCTCTCCATCCGTCACGGTCGCGAACGGCCGCCGGGTCTGCCTGTTGAGGACGAATTCGAGGACGACGGATAGGCCCGGCATCCGGCAGGACGAGCGTGCAACGCTTCATCCCATGTTCCAAAGCCGTGCGAACGTCGCGGCCTGGCTGTCTATATCACCGGAAGGAAGAAGCGGCAGGCCGGCGTCGCCGAGCGCGACAAGAAGGTCTGCGCTATCGCGCAATCCCGTTTGCTGCAATGTTTCCCGACGCGACAGCAGACCCCGGGAATAGGCCGCGAGCACATCGACCGGCTTCTCGTTGCGATCAGCCGAAGGGTTGGGTGAACCGCTATTGACCTTGCGTTTCAGCATCACGAGGCCTCCAAGTGCAGAGCATATCCCATATATGTTCGCCTACAAAGGCATGTGAGCGGCCACCCGCGCGGAACGATGTCGTCCTTTCTTGACCGCTCTGGTCACCGCCAAGCCCCTCATATAGGCTAAACGCTTGGGATGGAGTGCAGTACGCGTGCGGCTTTTGCTGGTGGAGGACAATGAGGCGCTGGCGGAAGGGTTGATGGTCCTTCTGCGGGGCAGCGGCTATGCGCTGGACCGGGTGGCGGACGGCGCTTCCGCGCTGGCGGCGATTTCCACCGAGAGCTTCGATCTCGTCGTGCTCGATCTCAACCTGCCGGAGGTGGACGGGCTCGATGTGCTCAAGGCCATCCGCGCCCGGCAGAACCGCACGGCGGTGCTGATCCTCACCGCGCGCGGCGCGCCGGAAGAGCGCATTCGCGGGCTCGATCTCGGCGCCGACGATTATCTCACCAAGCCCTTCGATGTCGGCGAGCTGGAAGCGCGCATCCGCGTGCTGCTGCGCCGGCAGGCCGGTCACCGCACCTCCTCGGTCTCCTTCGGCAAGGTCACGCTGGATCTGACCTCGCGCAGCTTCACGGTCGGCGGCCAGCCCGTCGATATCCCCGCCCGCGAGGTCGCGCTGCTCGAAACGCTGTTCCTGCGCGCCGGCAAGGTGGTGGCGAAGGAGGCGATCATGCAGTCGCTGACGGGCTTTGACGAGGATCTGAGCGCCAATGCGATCGAGCAATATGTCAGCCGCCTGCGCCGGCGCCTTGCGCCACACGGGCTGACGGTGAAGACCGCGCGCGGCATCGGCTATTACCTCGACAGGCTGCCGGAGGCGGATGGCGAGGGTGTCGCGCCCGCATGACGCTCGCCCTTTTCTCGCTTCGCCGGTCGCTGCGCCGCCGCCTGCTCGGCTGGCTCCTCATCGCCACCGCCATCATCGGCATGGTGGCGCTTGTCGATACCTGGCAGGAGGCCGTCAACACGGCCAATACGGTCTCCGACCGCGTGCTGGCCGGCTCCGCGCTGGCGATCGCCGAGCGTGTCGTGGTGGCGGAGGATGGGTCGCTCGAGGTCGATATTCCCTATGTCGCGCTGGAGATGCTGACCTCGGCCGCGCAGGACCGCGTCTTCTACCGCGTCGATGGCCCGCCCGGCACCTTCATCACCGGCTACCAGGCGCTGCCCGTCGTCGCCGGCAAGCCAGGGCAGGCGACCGCCTTTGCGGACGCGACCTTCCGAGGCGAGCCGATCCGTGTCGGCGCGCTGCAGCGCTCGGCCTCCACGGGCATTTCCTCCGTTCCCTTCGTGGTCACGGTCGCTGAAACCACCATTGCCCGGCGCCAGCTCGCTGAGGCCATCCTCCTGCGCTCCGCTGCCCGCCTTCTTGTCATGATCGGCGGCGCCGCCATCATCGTCTGGATCGCCGTCACCATCTCGCTACGCCCGCTGAACCGTCTCGGCGCCGCGATTGCCGAGCGCAATCCGGATGATCTCCAGCCGATCCGCGAGGAGGTGCCGCGCGAGGTGGAAGGGCTGGTCGAAACCGTCAATTCCTTCATGGTGCGGCTCTCGACCGCGCTGGAGGCGTTGCGCCATTTCACCGGCAATGCCAGTCACCAGCTGCGCACGCCCCTTGCCGTCATCCGCACCCAGCTCGCGCTTGTCACGCGCGCTTCCACGCTGGAGGAGGCGCGCGAGGCCGCTGCCAAGAGCGATGCGGCCGTGGCGCGGGCCGAGCGCGTGCTGGCCCAGTTTCTCACCCTTGCCAGGCTGAATGGCGCCACGTCGGGCGAGGCAGGCGCACCCGCCGATCTCGATCTCCTGCGCCTCGCCCAGGATGTCACGGCCGATCACGTTCCCGCCGCTGCCGCCGCTGGCATCGATCTCGGTTTCGAAGGGGAGGGCAGCGCCCGCATCGCCGGCGAGCCGCTGCTGATCAGCGAGCTCGTCAAGAACCTCGTGGAAAACGCCATCGCCTATGCCGGGCAGGGGGCCGAGGTCACGGTGCGGGTCACGCAGGAAGAGGGCGCCGTCCTTTTGTCCGTCACCGATGACGGTCCCGGCATCGCGCCCGAGCGGCGGGCCGACGTGATGCGCCGCTTCGTGCGCGGCGAACGCGAAAAGGCTTTCGGCTCCGGTCTCGGCCTGCCGATCGTCGAGGAAATCGCCATGCTTCACACAGCCACCGTCACGCTGGAAGACGGCGCGGCCCGGCAAGGCCGCGAGGGGCGCGGCCTGAAAGTCGCCGTCCGCTTTCCGCCCGCAGCGATGAGGACCGCCGGCGAGACGCCAGCCTGAAGGGCGGGCAGATCCGGTGGGACGTTGATAAAAGCGACCTCACCTCCCTGCACGACACCAATCGTGCTGAGAAAGAATCGATCGCCTCCACGCCGTCATTCTCATCCCGGTCGCGGAGGGCCGCGTGGATGCTCGGCTCACGGCCGAGCATGACGGAGCGAGGAGAAAATCGCGCGACCGATTCAGGCCGGTCAGAGGGATGTGTCCGTGCCCTGAAGGAAGCGACGCTCCGCCCTTGGCATCCACTCGACGAGAGACATTGCAGGGCAGGGGTCGGGTAACCGATCAAGCCACCCGCCGCCATCCCCGGGCTCGACCCGAGGATCCGCGCCTCAACCACGAAGGCTGCCCCATGGACCGGTCAAGCCCGCCTGGCACCGCAGGAAAATTGGCGTGTTCAACGACACCCGCCGCGCGTTCCTTCGAACACGCGGCCGATGATCATCACTGTGTATCGCGAGGGGGCTTGGTCAGCGCGTCAGCGGGGCTGGCGGGCGGGGGTGCTTCCGGTGTTACGGACCTGAACCATCAGGAAAGCGTCCACGATACGGCTGATGAACGAGCCTTCGCGGGAGTTCGCAGATTCGCGCTGCGTCGACATGAGGAGTGCTCCAGTTTGCTTTGCCGGGCGGTATGGCCGGGCATTGTTCACGGGCGGCGAGTGTTTGATCAGCGCACCGGGGACCTCTGTCCCTGCGCAGGCCGCAATATGCCGTGATGCGGCTCTCCTCTGCCGCATCCTTGGGCAAAAGGCCAGAGGGACACACGCATATCTGGTCTGCATGGTTTACACGCCATGAAAAAGTGCATGCCCAGGATTTGGGCAGGGGGCTGCGGCGGGCCGGCATTCGCCTTCCGAAGGGGTGGCCATCGGGGTCGGCTGGTGGCATGGTCCGCGGCAAAGACGGCTTCGGGAGACGAGACATGAGCGAGACGTTCAAGGCGGTGGTGATCGACGAGGTGGATGGCAAGCCGCAGGGCGCCGTGAAGGCGATCACGCTGGCCGATTTGCCGGACCATGAGGTGCTGGTCCAGGTCGCCTATTCCACGCTGAACTACAAGGACGGGCTGAACGTGACGGGCAGCGGCCGCATCGCCCGGCGCCTGCCGATGATTGCCGGGGCCGATCTCGCCGGCACGGTGCTGGAATCGAAGGACCCGGCCTTCAAGCCCGGCGATGCCGTGATCGTCAATGGCTGGGGCATGTCGGAAACCACCGGCGGCGGCTACACGCGCTACCAGCGCGTCAAGGCCGAATGGCTGACGCGCCTGCCCGCGGCCTTCTCGCTGAAACAGGCCATGGCGATCGGCACGGCCGGCTATACGGCCGCCCTTTCCGTCGTGGCGCTGGAGCGCTGGGGGCGCATTCAGCCGGGCGACGGCGAGGTGCTGGTGACGGGGGCGGCCGGCGGTGTCGGCTCGGTCTCGGTCGCGCTTCTGGCGCGGCGCGGCTACCGCGTGACGGCCGCGACCGGCCGGCCGGATACCCATGACTATCTGCAGCGCCTCGGCGCCACCGGCTTCGTGGAGCGCGCCGCCCTTGCCGAAAAGGGCGGGCCGCTGCAGAAGGAGCGCTGGACGGGCGCCATCGACAGCGTCGGCTCCACCACGCTCGCCAATGTGCTTGCCCAGACCGTGCGCGATGGTGCTGTGGCGGCCTGCGGCCTTGCCGGCGGCGCGGATCTTCCGGCCACCGTCATGCCGCATATCCTGCGCGGCGTGGCGCTGATCGGCATCGATTCCGTCATGGCGAGCCACGAGAAGCGTGCCGCCGCCTGGGCGCTGCTTGCCGAAAGCCTCGACCCCGCCCTGCTGGACGCCATGACGGAGGTGCGGCCCATGAGCGACATTCTCGGCCTTGCCGATGCCATCATGGCCGGCACGGTGCGCGGCCGCGTCGTCATCGACGTCACCGCCTGATCCGGCCCGCCTGCCGATGACCGGCCCCCTTGGCGATCCCCGGGCTTTCCTCAGCGGTCTCTTCGACCGCGCGGTGGCGGTGGCCGATCCCATGCGCGCGCTGGCGGCCTTCCTGCCGGAAAAGCCGCCGGGCCGTCTGGTCGTCGTCGGGGCCGGCAAGGCCAGCGCCCGCATGGCCGAAGCCGTGGAGGCCGCCTGGGGCCCGTGCGAGGGCCTCGTCATCACCCGCTATGGCTACGCGCGCCCCTGCCGGGGCATCGAGATCGTCGAGGCCGCCCATCCGGTGCCGGATGCGGCGGGGCTTGCGGTAACGGCCCGCATGCTCGCGCTCCTCAAGACGCTGGGCGAAGATGATTTTGTGCTGGCGCTGATTTCCGGCGGCGCCTCCGCCCTGCTGGTGCAGCCGGCCGAAGGGCTGACGCTTGCCGACAAGCAGGCGGTCAATGCAGCCCTTCTTGCCTCCGGCGCGCCCATCGACCGCATGAACACGGTGCGCAAGCATTTAAGCCGCGTGAAGGGCGGGCAGCTTGCGGCCGCCGCCTTCCCGGCGCGCATGCTGACGCTGATGATCTCGGACGTACCGGGCGACGATCCCGCCTTCATCGGCTCCGGCCCGACTGTTGGCGATGCCTCGACGCCGGCCGATGCGCTGGCCATTCTCGCGCGTTATGCCGTGCCGGTGCCCCAGGCCGTCCGCGCCGTCCTGTCGGGCCCCACCGGTGTCGTGCCGCCCGGCGATCCGCGCCTGTCGCGGGTCGAAAACGTCATCGTCGCCGCGCCGCGCCAGTCGCTCGACGCCGCCGCCGATCTTGCGCGGTCCGCCGGCTGCAGCGTCCGCCTGCTCGGCGATGCCATCGAAGGCGAGGCTCGCGACGTCGCCGTTGCCCAGGCCGAAGAAGCCCGCGCCATCCGCCGGACGCTCACACCCGGCGATGCCCCGGTCCTCCTGCTCTCCGGCGGCGAACTGACCGTGACGCGCCGTGGCGACGGCATCGGTGGTCCGAATGCCGAATTCTGCCTCGCGCTTGCCCTGGCGCTCGATGGCGCCGCGGGCATTCACGCGCTTGCCTGCGATACGGATGGCGTGGATGGCGCAGCCGAGGTGGCCGGCGCCGTGATCGGCCCCTCGACGCTCGCCCGCGTCCGCGCCGCCGGTATCGATGCCGCCGAGGCCCTGGCGCGCAACGACGCCCACAGCGTCTTCGCCGCCATCGGCGCCCAGGTCGTCACTGGCCCGACGCTCACCAATGTGAATGACTTCAGGGCGATCCTGATCCTGCCGCCGGCGTGAGGCGGGTTCGGCCCTTGCCCCTCAGCCGCCTGCCGGCCTGAACTCACGCCACCCGACGCGCACGGGCGAGCGCAACATATTCCCACACGCACACGCCAAGCAGCACGGCCGTTGCGTAGAACTGCAATCCCATATGGCTGGCGAGCGACACGGCCCCGCCGCCGACGGCCAGGAGAGCGAGCCCCGCCGCATGCGAATAGGGCAGCGCCGCACCGGCCGAAATCTTCATCCAGCCCACACCGATGAGGAAGATCGCGGGGCCGGCAAGGATCGCCGCTGCCTGCATCGGCGTCAGCGCATGCGGGTGCGAGAGCGCGAAATCCTCGCCCACCGCCGTCAGGATGATGCCCGCCACGATCGGCAGATGCGTGTAGGCAAAGAGCGTGCGCACCGTGCTCACGGGCTTTTCCCGTGCCGTCTCGGCGGCCTCCGCCTCTTCTGCCTTGTCGGCGGCCTGTTGCTGGCCGTCATGGAAATAGAGCCACCACATCAGCACGGTGTTCAGGAAAGCGCAGACGAGCACCGGCAGCGTCGTGGCGTCGTCGAAGCGTTCCGATGCGTTCTTGCCGGTGGTGAGGATGGTTTCGCCGAGCGCGATGATGACGAAGAGCGCGGCGCGTTCGGCCAGATGCTCGCCATTGATGTCCGTCTCTTCGTTCGCCCCGCAGCCGAGACCCGGCAGCCGGTAGCGCACGATCGGCGCCAGATATTCGGCGACAAGCGCGATCGCCCAGAGGAGGATGCGCGTTTCGCCCTCGGCCAGGCCGCCGGCCAGCCACAGCGCGGAACTGCCCGCCGTCCAGATCGTGATGCGGGTGAAGATGCCGGCCTGCTCGCTGCCGGCGCGCCGCAGGGCGAAGAGCGCGAAGAGGGAGCGTGTCATCTGCAAGGCGACGTAAGCACCGGCGAAGAGCAGGCCCTTTTCGCCGAAGGCATCCGGCAGCGCGATTGCCATCAGGATGCCGCAGAGCATGAGCGCAAAGAGCAGCAGGCGCACGCTTTCGTGCTCGGCGTTCAGGATGTTCGTCACCCAGGTCGTCTGGATCCAGAGCGACCAGAGCGCGAAGATGAACAGCAGCGCTTCCGCCGCGATGCCGAAGGAGAAGTCCTCGACCAGCGTTTCCGACAACTGGATCAACGCGAAAACAAAAACGAGGTCGAAGAAGAGTTCGGGAAAGCTCGCCTTGGAGGATTTCTGGTCGTCGCGCCGCAACAGGCCTTCGCCCGGTGCCGGCATCCGTTCGCTGTCGCTATCCAAGGCGTGATGTCCCCCGCGTGATGGCGCAGCAACGCGCGAGCCGCCAAAGGGTTCCGTCGGCGCGTCCCCCTCATACGACCCTTCCGGCCACCTTCTCTGCGAGGGCTGCTTTCAGATCTCTTCTCCCCTTGGAAAGAAGATGCCGGCAGGCAGATGAGGTGGGGTACGCCGACGTCCGGCCCCTTACGCGCCCCAGCGATCCCGCCAGCTCGCCTGCGCACCGTCCACCGCCAGCGCGTCGGCCGCATGCACGCCCCGGCCGATGGCGCGTGCCATGGTGCTGGCGGCGAGGTGGCAGAGTTCGAGGAAATCGGCCATTTCCGGCCGGCCCTTTTCGCCTGTCGCGGCGGCAAAGACCGTGTCGCCGTCGAGCCCCAGATGGGCGGGCAGGATGGCGCGGGCGATGCCGTCATGGCCGAGCAGCGACAGGCGGTGCGCCTCGGCCTTGGTCAGCGTCGCATCGGTCACGACGGCGCCGATGGTGGTTGCAATGCGGCCCGCGCCCTTGATGCGCAGCGCGACATGTTCCTCGAGCAGCGGATGCGGCAGGCCGAGCCCGCCATATTCGCCATCGCGCTCGAAGGGCGCCGCCCAGAAATGCGGACCGTCACCCACCGTCGGTGCGCCAAGCGCGTTGACGACGACGATCGCCGCCACGGTGAAGCCTTTCGAGGTCCGCGCGCTCGCCGAGCCCAGTCCGCCCTTGACGGTCGCCGTCGTCGCCCCTGTGCCTCCGCCGACCGTTCCGAGCTGAAAGGCGCCGGCTGTCGCGTTCCTGTAGGCCTCAAGCCCCATGTCGCGATAGGGCGAATGCAGTCCCCAGTCCTTGTCGCCACCGTTCAGCAGGTCCATGACGATTGCCTGCGGCACGATCGGCACGCGGGCCGGCCCCACGGCAAAGCCGCGCCCGTCGGCCCGAAGCCCGGCCTGCACGCCGCCCGCCGCGTCCAGCCCGAAGGCCGACCCGCCCGAGAGCACGAAGGCATCGACCTCCGACACCGTCATCGCAGGGTCGAGAAGTGCCGTATCCCGCCCGCCCGGCGCGCCGCCGAGCACGCTGCCCGAAGCGGTCGCGGGCCGGTCGAAGACGATGGCCGTCACGCCCGAACCCAGCGCCAGATCCGTGGCGTGGCCGACGCGCACCCCGGCAATGTCGGTCAGAAGGTTGTGCATGGATTTCGGTCTCCCCGGCCAGTTCCCGGCACCGGGACTATACCAGAACCGGAAAAATCTCAGTTACAAGGACAACGCAGTCCCTTAAATCAAGGCGAAAAGCTCTCTGCCGTCACCACCTCCGTTCGCGGACAGTCTTGCTTGAAGCCACTTCGTAATTCGCCGTCATCCTTGCGCTTGACCCGAGGATCCACCTTTCAAGCGCTTACGGGTGAGGCGATGGTTCCTCGGCTCGGGGCCGAGCATGACATGGAGGACGGGCTCGTCCACATCCGAAACGTCTTGCGGAGTGGGTTTGGTAGATCTCAGATGACAGAACACACGGCGAGCAAGGCATTGCGTTGCGTACCGTAAAGCTCGAGGAGGAATCAGCACCATGACACAGCCGAAGATCGCACTCGTCACCGGCGGCGGCACGGGCATTGGCAAGGCCATCGCAACGGCGCTCGCCCGCGAGGGCTATGCGCTCGTCATCAGCGGCCGGCGTCTTGCCGTGCTGGAGGAGGCCGCAGCCGCGATTGCGGCCGAAACCGGGGCCGACGTGCGCGCCATTGCCGCCGATGTCGGCGATCCCGCCTCTGTCGCCTCCCTCTTTGCGGGGATCGAGGCCGCCTTCGGCCGGCTCGATCTTCTCGTCAACAATGCCGGCATGGGCGCGCGCGCCGTGCCGATGGAAGAGCTTTCCTTCGACGAGTGGTCGTCGGTGCTGGCCGCCAACCTGACCGGTCCCTTCCTCTGCACCCGCGAGGCGATGCGGATGATGAAGGCCCAGAGCCCACGTGGCGGGCGCATCATCAACAACGGCTCGATCTCCGCCCAGACCCCGCGGCCCTTCTCCGCCCCCTACACGGCCACCAAGCACGCCATCACGGGGCTCACCAAATCCACCGCGCTCGACGGCCGCCCCTTCGACATCGCCTGCGGCCAGATCGACATCGGCAACGCCGCCTCCGACATGACCGCCCGCATGAGCGGCGGCGTGCTGCAGGCGAACGGGGAGACAAGGCCGGAACCAACCATCGATGTCACCCACGTGGCCCGCGCCGTCGTCTACATGGCGAGCCTGCCGCTCGACGCCAACGTGCTCACCATGACGGTCATGGCCACGCAAATGCCGCTCGTCGGGCGCGGGTAGTGCGTCTGCATGGGAAGGCACCCCGCCTGTTCAGGCAAGCGCGTCCCCACACCCTGCGTCGTCAGCTCTGTCTCGAATGTGCAGGCCGCTTGATTTGGGTGCAGCCGCCACCCCACCCTCCGTCATTCTCGGCCTCCGAGCCGAGGATCCACGGCCAGGGGCGCCGAGGGCCGCGTCGTCCCCGGGTCAAGCCCAGGGACGACGGTGAGCCACCCCACCGCTCGCTTCCCGAACACCGCCACGCGTCAGGCAAATGCCGGCGTCGCCGCCGTTGCCACCGCAGGCGCGACCACGGCCCCGCCAGCGCTGCTGCGCTTGTCCTTATGGCTGCCCGCGGTCATCCCGCCGGCCAGCGCCGTCAGCGCCGCCATGTCCTTCACCGTCACCACTTCGGGATGGTCGAAGGCAATCACATTGTCGCGCTTGAAGGCGTTGAGGCAGCGGCTCACGGTTTCCAGCGTCAGGCCCAGCCAGTCGGCAAGGTCGGCGCGGGTCAGGTAGAGCGTAAAGGTCACGCGCCGTGTGCTGGCATTGCGCGGACGGCGGCGGAACTGGGCGGCGAGGTCGATCAGGGCGGAAGCGACGCGCTCGGTTGCCGTCTTGCGGCCGAGCAGCGTGGCATGCGCCAGCGAGCGGGTCAGCATGTGGCGCAGGGCCGCTTCGATTGCGCCGCGCTCGGCCGCGCCGCTGGTGTCCAGCGCTTCAAGCCGCGTGAAGGTCAGCGTTTCCGCGCCAGACGGCGCGTCGCCCGTCAGCGCATTGCCGATCAGGCGGCCGGGGCCGAGCACGTCGATCACCTGCCGCCGCCCGTCCGGCAGCGCCTGGAAGACGCAGACGCAGCCTTCCGTGATGCGGTAGACGAAGGGGCAGGTGATGCCCTGGTGAAAGAGCGCGGTGCGCGGCGCGATCAGCGTGTTGCCGAGCGGGCGGGTGCAGAGCGGACGCTCGTCGCAGGCCGCTTGGCAGGCGGGTGCCAGCGCCAGGGCTTCGTCGGCAGTGTCCGCGGCCGGCGCGGCGGCAATCAGGATAGGGGTCGTCATGGGGTCAGCTTCCTTCGGCGACGGCGGCACGCTTCTTCGGCCGCACGGCGGATGGCATTCCCGCCGGGAACCCGGCAGGCGGCGACATCAGGCAGGAAGGAGGGACGGCGGACCGCGTGCCGAAAAAGCGCCGGCGCGCAACGCCACGGGCAGGGCGCCCGCAAAGGCCGGCATGCGGCCGAGGCTGACCAGATCCGGCGCGGCAAGCGCATGAGCATCCGGGGAGGGCAGGAGGAAGGTTGTCGGCAGGCAGCAGGAAAGGCACTTGCCGTGCCCGTCGCCGTGGTCGGGCTCGTCATCCCCGTCGAGGCAGAGATCGGGGAGCGTGCCGTCCGGCAGGGCGAAGGCGGCCATGGATGGCCCGGCCTTCACCGTGCGCGCCGCCACCGGCGGGCCGACAAGCGCCAGGCACAGGACCGCGACGGCGCAGACGATGCGCAGCCAGAGCGATCCCTTCGATGTCCTGTCGATCATGCCGTTTCCCGGGTTCCGTCCCAAACAGATAGGCGTTACGGTATCTTACCGCAATGCGGCAGTTTGTCGGCAAACGGCCGAGCCTGTTCATTTCGCCGTGAGCGTGCCCCAAGGAGTTCCACCATGTTCGATCTCTCAGGTAGCACCGCCCTCGTCACGGGCGGCGGACGTGGGCTTGGCCTTGAAATGGCCAAGGCGCTGGCGCGGGCCGGCGCGCGCGTCTTCATCAACGGCCGCGATGCGGCGGCTCTTGCCGAGGCCGTCGAGGCCGCAGCCGCCGGGGGAGTGCGCCTGGAGGCCGCAGCCGGCGATGTCGAGACGGAGGCGGAAGCGATCGTCTCGACGATCATCGCCGCCACGGGCCGGCTCGACATCCTCGTCCACGGCGTGGGCGTGCGTGACCGGCGCGGCATCCGTGATCTCCCGGCCGCCGATTTCTCGCGTCTCGTGCAAACCGATCTCGTCGCCGCCTATGGCATGGCGCAGGCCGCGCTGCCGCATCTGGAGCGCGCGCCGGCCGGGCGGCTGATCTTCGTCACATCGATTGCCGCGACCCATGCCCGGCCCGGCGATCCCGCCTATACCGCCGCCAAGGGCGGGCTCGAGGCGCTCACGCGCTCGCTGGCGGTCGAGGTCGGTTCGTCGCGGCTGACTGTCAACGCCATCTCGCCCGGCTGGTTCGCCACCGAGACCAACCGGCATCTGGCCGAGGACGAAGGGTTGCGGCCCTTTGTCGAGACCCGCATTCCGCTGAAGCGCTGGGGGCGGCCGGACGAGATCGCCGCTGCCGCCGTCTTCCTCGCCGCGCCTTCTGCCAGCTTCGTCAACGGCCACACGCTCGTCGTGGATGGCGGCATGACGGCGCAGATGTGAGAGCACGCCGGACGGTCTTCCGGGGCCGGCTTGATAAAGCGCAAATTTATAGTTTCCAATCTCGAATTATACTTTTAAGACACTGAACTTTTGGAATTTCCACCATGCGCCCTGTCTCACATCTGAGACGATGACCGCGAGTCGATCGATCGAGGTTCTCTCATATATCATTGAAAAATATCGTTTATTATCACTTTTCGATTGAACGGATAACGTCAGTTTCCTTAACGTTTTGGAAACCCTGTGCGTGAAACCTGCCCTTCAAGAAAGTCATGTCGATGACTTGATCTTTGGCAGGAAAGTCAAACGGGGTTCATCATGCAGTTTCGGTCGATAAAAGCAAAAATTGTTGTCCTCTCCAGCCTCAGCATGCTTGCCGCCAGCGGCGCTTTGCTTGCCTATGGCTTCGTCTCCTCGACAGCCAGCCAGACCTATGTCTCCGACAATGTCTCACAGATGACGCGGGACTTGACGAAGGAGAGCCTTCTGCGGCTCGGCGCCAGCCAGGCGGCCACCATCCGCGCCTCGCTGGACGGCGCCTTCGATTCGGCCCGCAACATGGCGCGATCCTTCGAGGCTGTGGTCAGCGGCGACAGCGCGACACCCGCCGCCCAGCGCCGCGTGCAACTGAATGGCATGCTGCTCAACGTCCTCAAGGACAATCCGCGTTTCAACGGCACCTACAGCGCCTGGGAGCCGGATGCGCTTGACGGTCTCGACAAGGAGCACCGCGACGACCATCAGGCCGGATCGGACGCCACCGGCCGCTTCCTGCCCTACTGGACGCGCGACGCGGCCGGCAAGATCGATATCCAGCCGCTGGTCGAATATGACAGCCGCGACCTGCATCCGAATGGCGTGATGAAGGGCGGCTGGTATATCGGCCCGCAGTCGGGCGGCGGCGAAAGTATCCTCGATCCGCTGCCCTACATCGTGCAGGGCAAGAAGGTGTATCTCGCCACCATGTCCGTGCCGATCACCGTCAATGGCCGCTTTGCCGGCGTGGCGGGCGCCGACTTCGACCTTTCCTTCGTCCAGAAGCTCGCCGAAGACGTCAAGGCCGGCATTTATGACGGCAAGGCATCGGTGGAAATCATCAGCAATATGGGCCTCGTCGTCGCCTCCAGCGAGCGGCCGGACACGATCGGCCAGCCGGCAGAGGCTGCCCGGTCCGCCATTGCCGGGCTGATGGAGACCATCAAGGCCGGCAGGGCCGTCGCGCTCGAAGCCAATGGCCGCGTTCAGGCGGTCTCTCCCATCGTCATCGGCCGCACCACCACACCCTGGGCGGTGCTGATCGACGTGCCGGAAGAGGTGGCGCTTTCCAAGGCGATCGCGCTCGACGGCGCGCTTGCCACACGCAACAGCCGCGACCAGTGGATGCAGACGCTGGTCGGCCTCCTCATCGCCGGCGCCGGCGTCATCGCCATGTGGTTCGTCGGTCGCTCCATTGCCCAGCCCATCAGCACCATGACCGGGGCCATGCGCCGCATTGCCGATGGCGCGCTCGACACCGAGATCCCTGCTGCCGACCGGGCCGACGAGATCGGCAGCATGGCAGGCGCCGTCGCCGTCTTCCGCGACAATGCCCGCGCCAATCTCGCGCTGGAACAGGAAGCCTCCGATCAGCGCCAGCGTGCGGAGGGCGAACGCCGCCGCGTCGCCGATATCGAAAAGCTCAAGGCCGAGGAGACCGCGCATGCCACCGGCCAGCTTGCCACCGGCCTCAAGCAGCTCGCTGCCGGCGACCTCGCCGTGCGCCTCGACGAACCCTTCGCCGCCGCCTTCGAGGAGCTGCGCGCCGACTTCAACCGCTCGGTCGCCCAGCTCGCCGACGCCATGACCGCGGTTGCCACCGCCGCCGCCTCCATCGATGCCGGCTCGGCCGAGATCAGCCGCGGCTCGGACGATCTGTCCAAGCGCACCGAGCAGCAGGCCGCATCGCTCGAAGAAACGGCCGCGGCGCTCGACGAGATCACCGCCAATGTCTCTTCCTCCTCGCGCCGGGCCGACGAGGCCCGCACGGTGGCGACCGAGGCCAATCGCAGCGCCGCCGAAAGCGCCCGCGTCATGGCCGGCGCCGTGGAAGCCATGGAGCGCATCGAGCGCTCCTCCACCCAGATCGCCAACATCATCGGCGTCATTGACGAGATCGCCTTCCAGACCAATCTCCTGGCACTGAATGCCGGGGTCGAGGCCGCCCGCGCCGGCGAGGCCGGCAAGGGCTTCGCCGTCGTCGCCCAGGAAGTGCGCGAGCTTGCCCAGCGCTCGGCCCAGGCGGCCAAGGAGATCAAGGATCTCATCCGCAACTCCGCAAGCGAGGTGGAGCATGGCGTGCGCCTGGTCTCCGACACCGGCGAGGCCCTGCGCACCATCGGCACCCATGTCGCCGCCATCAACGCGCATATGGAGGCGATCGCCACCTCGACACGCGAGCAGTCGGTCGGCCTGTCGGAGGTCAACACCGCCGTCAACCAGATGGATCAGGTGACCCAGCAGAACGCGGCGATGGTCGAGGAAACCAATGCGGCGAGTGCGGCACTTGCGAGCGAATCCAGTGCGCTGCGCGCCCTCATCGGCCAGTTCCGTCTGGCGCAGGGCACGGATCACGCCGTGAAGGCGCTGCGGGAGACGGCGCGCGGCATGGCGCAGGCTGCCCCGGCCGCTTCCGGCTCCGCCCGTCGCCTTGCCAATGCCCGCTCCGGCGGCTGGCAGGATTTCTGATCCTGCCCGGTATCGGAAGCCGAAGTCCCCCCTCCCGGCTTCCGCAAGAGCGTTTCAGGCGAACCGAACGCGCCTGAAACGCTCTGCTCCCTCCTCTGAGAATGGTAGATGCACTGCCGCACTTGCCCGCAGCCAGGCTGCGGGCCTTTTCGCGTCAGCCCATTTCGTAAGGCAGCGCCCCGCGCCGGTCGTGGTCGATGGTGAGCTTGCGCTTCAGCGGCGGCACGGCGCGTTGCGGGCAGCGGGTGCGTTCGCAGATGCGGCAGGAAATGCCGATCGGGTCGAAGGCGGTTCGGTTGGTGAGGTCGAGGTCGTCGGCATAGACGAAGCTTTCGGCATAGGAGATCTCGCAGCCGAGCGCGATGGCGTAGCGGAGTTGCAGCGCACGAAAGCCGCCGCCGCCCTTGGTGATCTGGGTGGCGATGCAGAGATAGCGTGCGCCATCGGGCGTTTCCGCCAGTTGCCGGATGATGCGGCCCGGCTGCTCGAAGGCCTCGTGCACGTTCCACAAGGGGCAGGCCGCGCCGAAGCGGGCGAATTGCAGCTTGGC
This sequence comes from Rhizobium sp. SG2393, assembly GCF_042610495.1. Lineage (NCBI taxonomy): Bacteria > Pseudomonadati > Pseudomonadota > Alphaproteobacteria > Hyphomicrobiales > Rhizobiaceae > Rhizobium > Rhizobium sp. SG2393. Next base: position 90,487 of record NZ_JBHGAP010000006.1, on the reverse strand, counting down.
GGCGCTGTGGCGTTTGGTGATGTTGCCGGCCCGGTCGATGCGGGCAAAGAAGATCGGCACGCCCTTCGAGCCCGGCCGTTGCAGGGTGGAGAGCCGGTGGCAGACCTGTTCGAGGCTGGTGCCGAAGCGCACGGCCATCAGCTCGATATCGTGGCGCAGCAGCCGCGCCGCCTTCAGGAAGGGCTGGTAGGGCATGATCAGCGCGCCGGCGAAATAATTGTGCAGCCCGATGCGGCAGATCTCCTGCGCCTCTACCGTGCGGAACCCGGCCTCCGTGACGATCGTCTCCACCAGCCGGCCGGCTTCCAGCTGCGCGATCTGCAGCGCCGTCTGGAAATCGCGCGTCGGCGCCGGCGCATAGGCATTCAGCGTCAGGATGCGCGCGGCCGGATCGTAGCGCCTCAGCGTCTCGTCGCCGGGCTCGGCTCGCACGACACGCACGCCATGGCGGCGTTCGAGGTGGGCTGCGAGCGCGCCCGGCCGCTCCCCCTCGCCAAGCCCGATCTCGGCCGCCAGCTGCTCGGCGGACAGGTCGAGCTCGTGGATGTAGTTGTCGACGAAGTGGAAGAAGTCGCGCACCTCTTCGTAAGGCGTCGTCTCGCCCGCGCCCGGCTGGCGGCCGAGGCGATCGTCGAGGCTCGCCAGCTCGTCCGAGGTGCGGCGATAGGCCTGGTGGCTGGCGATCAGCGCATGGGCCAGCCCCGGCGCGTTCTGCACCACCAGCTTCAGCTCCTGCAAGCCGGGCTCGTAGGCCGCAAAGAGCGGATCGGCGAGCGCTTCGGAAAGCGCCGAGAGCAGCCGGTCGTCCTCGCCGGAGGAGAGTTCCCCGATATCGATCTGGAACTTCTCCGCCAGCGCCAGCAGCACGGCGGCCGAAACGGGCCGCTGGTTGTTCTCGATCTGGTTGAGATAGCTGGTGGAAATGCCGATGCGCTCGGCAAACTGCGCCTGCGTCGCCTTCATCTGGTCGCGGAGCGCGCGCACCTTGCGGCCGATATAGAGCTTGCCGATCGCCATGTTGCAATTTCGCAATTTACTGTTTGCAATTTTATAAACCCCACACGCACACATAATCAAGCCTTCCGGCCTCGATCCTTTGTCGCTATTGCTCCCGTCACCAAATCCGGCGACAGTGCGCCGGAACGATGCGGACCAAACCGCATGAAAACAGAGAGATAGGCCGCGACCGCGCAGCATCGGACGCGCCTTTGGGAGGGCAGCATGCAATCGGTTCTGAAGGAACTGGAAGCCCGGCGCGCCGCGGCAAAGGCCGGCGGCGGCGAGCGGCGCGTGGCGGCCCAGCATGGCAAGGGCAAGCTGACGGCGCGCGAGCGCATCGAGGTGCTGCTCGATCCCGGCTCCTTCGAAGAATACGACATGTATGTCACGCATCGCTGCGTGGATTTCGGCATGGCCGCCGACAAGACGGCCGGCGACGGCGTCGTCACCGGCTGGGGCACGATCAACGGCCGCCAGGTCTATGTCTTCTCCCAGGATTTCACCGTGCTCGGCGGCTCGCTCTCCGAGACGCATGCGCAGAAGATCTGCAAGGTCATGGACATGGCGGTGCGCAACGGCGCGCCGATCATCGGCCTCAATGATTCGGGCGGCGCGCGCATCCAGGAGGGCGTCGCCTCGCTCGCCGGCTATGCCGAGGTCTTCCGCCGCAATGCCGAGGCCTCCGGCGTCATCCCGCAGATCTCCGTCATCATGGGCCCCTGTGCCGGCGGCGCGGTCTATTCGCCGGCCATGACCGACTTCATCTTCATGGTCCGCGACACGTCCTACATGTTCGTCACCGGCCCTGACGTGGTGAAGACGGTAACGAACGAGATCGTCACGGCCGAGGAGCTCGGCGGCGCCTCCACCCACACGAAGAAATCCTCCGTCGCCGATGCCGCCTTCGAAAACGACATCGAGACGCTGGAGCAGGTGCGCCTCCTCTTCGATTTCCTGCCGCTCAACAACCGCGACAAGCCGCCGGTACGCCCCTTCCACGACGATCCGGCCCGTCTCGAAGCCCGCCTCGATACGCTGATCCCCGACAGTTCCACCAAGCCCTACGACATGAAGGAACTGATCCACGCCGTCGCCGACGAAGGAGATTTCTTCGAGATCCAGCGCGATTTTGCAAAGAATATCATCACCGGCTTCATCCGCCTCGAAGGCGAGACGGTCGGTGTGGTCGCCAACCAGCCCATGGTGCTGGCCGGCTGCCTCGATATCGATAGCTCCCGCAAGGCCGCCCGCTTCGTGCGCTTCTGCGATGCCTTCTCCATCCCCATCCTGACGCTGGTGGATGTGCCCGGCTTCCTGCCCGGCGTCGCGCAGGAGTATGGCGGCGTCATCAAGCACGGCGCCAAGCTTCTCTTCGCCTATTCGCAGGCGACGGTACCGATGGTCACCCTCATCACCCGCAAGGCCTATGGCGGCGCCTATGACGTCATGGCCTCCAAGCATATCGGCGCCGACATCAACTACGCCTGGCCGACTGCCGAAATCGCCGTGATGGGCGCCAAGGGCGCCACCGAAATCCTCTACCGCTCGGAACTTGGCGATGCCGACAAGATCGCGGCGCGCACGAAGGAATACGAGGAACGCTTCGCCAACCCCTTCGTCGCCGCCGAACGCGGCTTCATCGACGAGGTCATCATGCCCCACTCGTCGCGCCGCCGCATCGCGCGTGCCTTCGCGAGCCTCAGGGGCAAGCGCAAGGAACAGCTGTGGCGCAAGCACGATACGATTCCCTTGTGATCCCTTGTCGGCTTTTGGGGCGGAAAATCGCCCGCGCCGGTCTATAATGACCGTAACGCCCGCTACCGCTGCGCCGTAGAAGGGCAGGAGCCAACGAGATCGAGGACCGAAGCCATGACCAGCAAACCGCCCGAAAACAATCTCCCCGCCGGCTATGTGGTGCCGGAAGTCTGGACCTGGGACAAGGGCAATGGCGGCCAGTTCGCCAATATCAACCGCCCCATTGCCGGCCCGACCCATGAGAAGGCGCTGCCGGTCGGCAAGCATCCGCTGCAGCTCTATTCGCTGGGCACCCCCAACGGCGTAAAAGTGACGATCCTGCTGGAGGAGCTGTTGGCGGCCGGCCACACGGGCGCCGAATACGATGCCTGGCTGATCAATATCGGCGAGGGCGACCAGTTCGGCTCCGGCTTCGTCGGCGTCAATCCGAATTCGAAGATCCCGGCGCTGATGGATCATCAACCGAGGGATGGCGGCCAGCCCTTGCGCGTCTTCGAATCCGCCTCGATCCTCGTCTATCTCGCGGAAAAATTCGGCGCCTTCCTGCCGACGGAGCTGCGCGCCCGCACCGAGACGATGAACTGGCTGTTCTGGCAGATGGGCTCTGCCCCCTTCCTCGGCGGCGGTTTCGGCCATTTCTACGCCTATGCGCCGATCCATATCAAATATGCCATCGACCGCTATGCGATGGAGGTGAAGCGCCAGCTCGACGTGCTCGACCGGCACCTTTCCGACAACCGCTATCTCGCGGGCGAGACCTACACGATCGCCGACATGGCGGTGTGGCCCTGGTACGGCCTGCTGGCGCTCGGCGAGGCCTATGGCGATGCCGGCCGTTTCCTGGAGGTCCAGTCCTACGCGCATGTGCAGCGCTGGACGGCCGAGATCGGCGCGCGCCCGGCGGTCAAGCGCGGCCGCATGGTCAACCGCACCTCCGGCACGCCGGAAAGCCAGCTGCGCGAACGCCACGACGCCGCCGACTTCGAGACGAAGACGGCCGACAAGCTGGCGAAGGGTTGAGGAGACGCACCATGGCCATCCTCCCCGACATGACCAAGCATCGCGGTTTCCCGGGCGGCATGCCCGGCACCGGCATCCAGTTCACCATCCGCCGCGCCAACCCGAAGGGCGTGACGCCGCTCAAAGCCATTCCCCGCCGGGCCCGTCCCGGCACCAAGGAGCATCTGGTGGACGCCGCCTTCCTCCACGCGCTCTGGCACCATTTCGGCACCGAGCCTTTTGAGCGCGGCAACCTCGACGCCGCCCGCCTCAACCTCCTCTTCGGCCGCGAGGTCATCCCGGCCGACAAGGATTTCGACCCGCTCTCCTACGAGGCCATGCTCGTCATCAACGAACGTGTGGCGCGCCAGAACTTTCCGGAGAGCTTTGACGACGTGTTCGAGGTGTGAGGAGAGGGGGCTGATTGGCCGTGGCTTCCCCCTCACCCTGCCCTCTCCCCGAGGGGAGAGGGGCCTGCCACAAGCGGGCCGCCAGCAGGGAAGCCGAGCGCCCGCCCCACGCGCTCTTCTCCCCTCGGGGAGAAGATGCCGGCAGGCAGATGAGGGGGCCGCTTCTGCGTCTGCCGCGCCGGACACGCCGCGCAAAAGACGGACACGGCGCCGAATACAAAGACAACACCGACACGAGACCCGGAAAGCCCGACTGATGTTCAAGAAGATCCTCATCGCCAATCGCGGCGAAATCGCCTGCCGCGTCATCAAGACGGCCCGTCGTCTGGGCATCGCCACCGTCGCCGTCTATTCGGATGCCGACCGCAATGCGCTGCATGTGGAGATGGCGGATGAGGCGGTGCATATCGGTCCGGCGCCGTCTTCCCAGTCCTACATCGTCATCGAGCGCATCCTGGAGGCGATCCGCAAGACCGGTGCCGATGCGGTGCATCCCGGCTACGGCTTCCTGTCGGAAAACGCCGCCTTCGCCGCCGCGCTGGAAAAGGAGGGCGTCGCCTTCATCGGCCCGCCGGTCGGCGCCATCGAGGCCATGGGCGACAAGATCACCTCCAAGAAGCTTGCGGCCGAAGCCGGCGTTTCCACCGTTCCCGGTCATATGGGGCTGATCGCCGATGCCGACGAGGCTGTGCGCATTTCCGCCGGGATCGGCTATCCCGTCATGATCAAGGCCTCTGCCGGCGGTGGCGGCAAGGGCATGCGCATCGCCTGGAACGACGCGGAAGCGCGGGAAGGCTTCCAGTCCTCGAAGAACGAGGCAAAGGCCTCCTTCGGCGACGACCGCATCTTCATCGAGAAATTCGTCACCGAGCCGCGCCACATCGAAATCCAGGTGCTCGGCGACACGCATGGCACCACGCTCTATCTCGGCGAGCGCGAATGCTCCATCCAGCGGCGAAACCAGAAGGTCATCGAGGAGGCCCCGTCGCCCTTTCTCACGCCCGAGACCCGCAGGGCCATGGGCGAGCAGGCCGTGGCGCTGGCGAAAGCCGTCGGCTACCACTCGGCCGGCACGGTGGAGTTCATCGTGGATGGCAAGGCGAACAAATTCTACTTCCTCGAGATGAACACCCGCCTGCAGGTGGAGCACCCCGTCACCGAACTCGTCACCGGGCTCGATCTCGTCGAGCAGATGATCCGCGTCGCGGCCGGCGAAAAGCTCACGCTTACGCAGGACGACGTGAAACTCACCGGCTGGGCCATCGAAAGCCGCCTCTATGCCGAGGATCCCTATCGCAACTTCCTGCCCTCCATCGGCCGCCTGACGCGCTATCGCCCGCCGGTGGAAGGTATCCGCGCCGATGGCAGCAAGGTGCGCAACGATACGGGTGTCACCGAGGGCGGCGAGATCTCCATGTATTACGATCCCATGGTCGCCAAGCTCTGCACCTGGGCCCCGACCCGCGAAGCCGCCATCGATGCCATGGGTGCTGCGCTCGATGATTTCGAGGTGGAAGGCATCGGCCACAACCTGCCTTTCCTCTCGGCCGTCATGCGCCATCCCCGCTTCCGCGAGGGGCGGCTGACCACGGCCTTCATCGCCGAGGAGTTTCCGGAGGGCTTCCACGGTGTTTCGCCCGATGCCGACGACGCGCGCGCGCTCGCGGCCGTCGCGGCCCTCGTCAACCACCGTATCCAGACCCGCGCCGCCGCCATCTCCGGCACGATCGGCAACCACCGCCGCATCGTCGGCACCGACTGGGTCGTCGCCTTCGCCGATCAGGACTGGCCGCTTGCGCTCGACGTGACCGGCGATGTGGCAACGGCCGTCTTCGAGGATGGCACGGCGCTGTCGGTGGCCGGCGACTGGCGCCCCGGCCGCACGCTCGGCACCTTCGCCGTCGATGGCCGCACCGTCAGCGTCAAGATCGACCTTGCCGGCCCCGCCATCCGCCTGCGCTTCCAGGGCATCGATATCACCGCGCGGGTGCGCGAACCGCATGTGGCAGCCCTTGCCCGCCTGATGCCGAAAAAGGCGCCGCCGGATACGTCCCGCCTCCTCCTCTGCCCCATGCCCGGCGTCATCACCTCGATCCTCGTCGCCGAGGGCGCCACCGTCGAGGCCGGCCAGGCGCTTGCCACCGTCGAGGCCATGAAGATGGAAAACGTCCTGAAAGCCGAACGCCGCGCCACCGTCAAACGCATCGCGGTCGCCGCTGGCGCCAGCCTCGCGGTGGACGATCTCATCCTCGAGTTCGCGTGAGGGGACGGGGGATGGCGAGCGGGTTTGCACCGGGGTTACCCCCCTCTGCCCTGCCGGGCATCTCCCCCGCAAGGGGGGAGATCGGCAGACCGGCACGCGCGTCATCCCCTCCGCTGCCCCTCTCCAGCCCGCGCCCCCACACCACATCCGAGATAACCCGCCAGCGGGCGCCCCAACCGATCTCCCCCCTTGCGGGGGAGATGTCCGGCAGGACAGAGGGGGGTAACACCACCCTATACGCCCCCCGCAAGCCGCGCCAGCATGTGCCGCTGGTGGTTCTGCCCGCCGAAGAACACGGCGAGGACGCGGATCTCGGCGCGCGCCTCATCCACGTCGAAATAGAAAATGGCCCGGTTCTTGGTCACGTGCCGGAGATTGCCCTCGATCCCGGTCATGATGGTTCCCTGAAACGGCGCTTTCCCAAGAGCTGCCATGTCGTCCTGAATGCCGAGAAGGCGCTGTTCCGCACGCCTGAAAGCATCGCGCAGGCTGTCACCCGTCTGCTGGTAGCTGTCGATCAGGTGGTCGAAAATAAGGTCGAGGTCGCGCTCGCAGGCGGCGGAGCGCACGACATCATAGGCCAAGGCGCGCCTTCTTTGCGGCCAGCATCGCCTCGATCTCGCGCCGGCTGTCGTCCATGGACACGGTCGGCCCCGCGCGGCGCTCCGCGATCAGCCGCCGAAGGGCCGCCATGTCGGCCTTTCCGTGCTCGGTCTCTTCGCGCACGAGCTCAAGACCTCGCTCCACCACCTCGCTCACGCTCGCAAAGCGTCCGTCCTCGACGAGTTGCCGCGCGAAGGCTGCCTGCTGCTCGGACAGCGATATCGAAGCTTTTGCGATCATATCGACGTCTCCCGGACCGGCTTCGAATGTGAGATGCGGTCCGGCCCCTGTCAAGATACGGGCTGCGGGCCATCGCTGCGCTGCCCCGTTCCTTGCACATCATCCCCTCGTTTCCCTCCACCCACAGGTGACCCCATGACCCCCAAAACCTTTGCCGACTGGGCAGCGCTCGCCGAGAAGGAAGTCAAGGCGCCTGCCGAGAGCCTCGTGTGGCAGACGCCGGAAGGCATTGCTGTGAAACCGCTTTATACGGCGCAGGATCTGGAGGGCGTGAACCATCTCGGCTCGCTTCCGGGCTTCTCGCCCTTCGTGCGGGGCCCGCGCGCCACCATGTATGCGGGGCGGCCCTGGACGATCCGGCAATATGCGGGCTTTTCCACCGCCGAAGCCTCGAACGCCTTCTACCGCAAGGCGCTCTCCGCCGGGCAGCAGGGCGTCTCGGTCGCCTTCGACCTCGCCACCCATCGCGGCTATGACAGCGATCATCCGCGCGTCGTCGGCGATGTCGGCAAGGCTGGGGTGGCGATCGACAGCGTCGAGGACATGAAGATCCTCTTCGAGGGCATTCCGCTGGACAAGGTTTCGGTGTCCATGACCATGAACGGCGCGGTGATCCCCGTGCTCGCCGCCTTCATCGTTGCCGGCGAGGAGCAGGGCGTGCCGCGCGCCGCACTCTCGGGCACGATCCAGAACGACATCCTCAAGGAGTTCATGGTCCGCAACACCTATATCTACCCGCCCGAGCCCTCCATGCGGATCGTCGCCGACATCATCGCCTATACGGCGAAGGAGATGCCGAAATTCAATTCGATCTCGATTTCCGGCTATCACATGCAGGAGGCGGGCGCGACGCTGGTGCAGGAGCTGGCCTTCACGCTGGCCGACGGGCGCGAATATGTGCGCGCCGCCATCGCCAGGGGGCTCGATGTCGATGAGTTCGCCGGCCGTCTCTCCTTCTTCTTCGCCATCGGCATGAATTTCTTCATGGAAGCTGCGAAGCTGCGCGCCGCGCGCCTGCTCTGGACCCGCATCATGGAGGACTTCCAGCCGAAGAAGGCGTCGTCGCTGATGCTGCGTACCCACTGCCAGACCTCGGGCGTCTCGCTGCAGGAGCAGGATCCCTACAACAACATCGTGCGCACCGCCTTCGAGGCCCTGTCGGCCGTGCTCGGCGGCACGCAGTCGCTGCACACCAATTCCTTCGATGAAGCGATTGCCCTGCCGACCGAATTCTCGGCTCGCATCGCCCGCAACACGCAGCTCATCCTCCAGCACGAGACGGGGGTCACGAAGGTGGTCGATCCGCTCGCCGGCTCCTATTACGTCGAAAGCCTCACCAATGAGCTTGCCGAAAAGGCCTGGGCGCTGATGGAGGAGGTAGAGGCGATGGGCGGCATGACCAGGGCCGTGCAGGAGGGGTTGCCCAAACGCCTCATCGAGGAAGCCGCCACGCGCCGGCAGGCCGCCGTCGACAAGGGCGAGGAGGTCATCGTCGGCGTCAACCGCTACCGGCTGGAAACGGAAGCCGAGATCGACATTCTCGAGATCGACAATTCCGCCGTGCGCACCGCCCAGGTCCGCCGCATCGAGGAAACCCGCCGCCGCCGCGACACGGCAGCTGTCGAAGCCGCGCTCGCCCGGCTGACGGAGATCGCCCGCAGCGGTGAAGGCAATGTGCTGGAGGCGGCCGTGGAGGCCAGCCGCGCCCGCGCCACGGTCGGCGAGATCTCCGATGCCATGCGCGTGGTCTTCGGCGATCACGCCGCCGTGCCGGAGGTCGTCCACGACATCTATGGGGACGCCTATCGCGACGAGCCGGAGCTGAAGGTGCTTGCCGGCCGCATCGCCGCCTTCGCGGAAGCGGCGGGCGCAAAGCCGCGCCTCATGGTCGCCAAGCTCGGCCAGGACGGGCATGATCGCGGCGCCAAGATCATCGCGTCCGCCTTTGGCGACATGGGCTTCGAGGTGCTGGCGGGTCCCCTCTTCCAGACGCCGGAGGAGGCGGCCGATCTCGCCGTCGCCGCGAAGGTCCATGTCATCGGCATGTCCTCGCTCGCCGCCGGCCACAAGACGCTCGCCCCGCAGCTGGTGGAAGCGTTGAAGGCGAAGGGCGCGTCGGATGTCATCGTCATCGTCGGCGGCGTCGTGCCCCGGCAGGATTATCAGTATCTCCTCGACCACGGCGTGTCGGCCGTCTTCGGCCCCGGCACCAATGTCATGGAGGCCGCCCGCGCGGTGCTCGACCTCATCGAGGGGCGGCGGCGCAACGCTTGAAACGCGGGAGCACGTCCAGCAAAAGTGCGTCAGCGGTTTTGCGTCCGGACTGCGTCAAAACAAGGAGATAGAGTATTTCCGGTGATCCCGAGATCATCGGAAATGCTCTGAAATTTTTCCCCGTCCGTCCCCGTGCCGCGCGCCCACCCCATACTGGCCGCGTCATCCCATCGGATACACCGGCAGGCGTGCCGGCGAGGGAAGGCCGGCGCGGAAGGGAACGGGGCAGACGCGGCCCCCTCCGGTCCGGGTCCGCAAAACGGCTGCAAGCCCGAGCGAAAACCGGGCGGAAGCTGGGCTTCAGGGAGGTGAATGGCGGCGGGTGAAACACCGCCGTCCCGCAAAACCCGGCTGTTGCGGCGTCAAAGCCGCGTCGCAGGAGCCGGACGAGGCACCGGGTCGAGCCGGGGTCATCACGCCCGAGCAGTCAGGCTTGCGGATAAAAACCGCCGAACGGGGCGCTGGAAGGCGTCACTTTCAACAACCACTTTCGCCACCGGCGGCTTCAAGCGCCCCGTCCGAAAGAACCGACAGAGGCAAAACCCGGCGGCCAGCCGCGCGGGATGCGTCCGGCTATTTGAAAACTGAGATCTTTCAGCCGAAGCATCACCGCCTCGGCGTTCCGCAGGGCGGCAAGACCATCCTCGCGAGTGCCCCTCTCCGCCGTCATCCTCGCTCTTTCCGCCGTCACTCCCCTCTCCGTCGTCACTCCCGCTCTCCTTCGTCATCCTCAGCCCTCTCCTCCGTCATCCTCGGGCTTGACCCGAGGATCCACATGCCACCCGGCAAGGCTTGAAAGATGGATCCTCGGGTCAAGCCCGAGGATGACGGGAGGATAGCCCGAGCGCGTTTCCAGACGGTCTGCAAAAGGCGCGTCCTGGGAACTTTGTCTCCGCAAGAACACTGGCATCGAGCATGGCTGGCGATCGCCGGGCGACCGGATCGTTCAGACTTGCGTTGCCGCCTGCGCAGCCCGGCGCTTCAGCTGCTGTTCGCGCAGCACGATATAGGTGCCCGATGCCATGATAAGCACCGCGCCGACAACGATGGAGGCGCGCGGCACGTCGCCGAAGAAGAGGTAGCCGAAGAGCACGGCCCAGAAGAGCAGCGCATATTGCAGCGGTGCCACCGTCGCGGCATCGGCCAGCTTCATGGCGCGGTTGACGAGCACATGGGCGAGCATGGCGACGATGCCGAGCAGGCCGAGAAGCGCAAGGTCGCCCACGCTTGCCACCGGCGCCCAGTCGAAGGGCACCCAGAGGATGCCGACGAGCGCCGCGCCGACGATCTGCCAGAACACCAGCACCGTATCCGGCGTGCCGCGCAGCGAACGCGCCGTCACCATCATGAAGGCAAAGCACATGGAGCCGATGACGCAGATCAGCGCCGGCAGGCCGAGCGCCTGGCCGGAGGGGTCGAGCGCGATGACGACGCCGATGAAGCCGACGAGAATGGCGCTCCAGCGCCGCCAGCCGACCTTTTCGCCCAGAACCAGCGGCGAGACGGCGGCGACATAGATGGGCGCGGCCAGCAGATAGGTCATGACATCGGCAAGCGGCAGGAATTGCAGCGCGGCATAAAACAGGAAGATCTCCGCCGTGGAGGCGACGACGCGCGCCACCTGAAGCCCCGGCCGCTCCAGGGCAAAGAGCGGCCGCCAGCCGGTCTTCATCAGGAAGGGCGCCAGCACGATCAGCGCCGCAACGCTGCGGATCAGCACCACCTGCCCGACCGAATAGCTCGCCACCAGCCACTTGCCCATCGTGTCGTTCAGCGAGAACATCAGCGTCGCCAAGAGCATGACGAAGGCACCGCTGCGGGCGGCAGAGGAGATCAAGGCGGGCATGAAAGGGTATCCTGACGCAATCGACCCGCATGTGCCACAAAGGACGCGCGCCGACCAGCCACCAATGCTGATGGATCGATCAATGCCGGTGGCCTTGGATGCGCGGCGAAGACCTCAGGAGGCCATGGCTCCGATGCTCTCCCGCTCGGCAATGAACGCCAGTGCGGCGTCCGCCGGCATGGGGCGGCCGAAGAGGTAGCCCTGGCCGATATCGCAGCCTTCGGCGAGGAAGTAGGCGAGCTGGCTGTGTTCCTCCAGCCCCTCGATGGTCATGGTGACGTTCAGGCTCTTGCCGAGACCCAGCATGGCGCGCACGATCTTCGCCTCGCGGCCTTCCGCGAGGTTCTTCGGCACCAGGCTCTTGTCGAGCTTGATCTTGTCGAACTGGAAGCGGGCGAGCTGGGCGAGGCTGGAATAGCCGGTGCCGAAATCGTCGAGTGCCATCTTCATGCCGAGGGCGCGAAAACCCTCGATCAGCGTGGCCGCCAGTTCCGGCTCGGTCATTAGCGCATTCTCGGTGATCTCCATTTCCAGCCGGGCCGGATCGAGCCCGGTCTTCTGGAGGATGCGGGCTATGCGCTCGCCGAGCAGGCGGTCTTCCAGTTGCAGCGGCGAGAGATTGAAGGAAAGGCCAATCTCGGCCGGCCAGTCGGCGGCGGTGCGGCAGGCTTTTTCCAGCAGTTGCTCGAAGAGCGGCGTGATCAGGCCGATTTCCTCGGCAACGGTAATGAAGTGCTGGGGCGAGATGAAGGCGCCGGTCTCGTCCTGCCAGCGGGCCAGCGCCTCGAAGCCGCGGATGTCGCCGGTCCTGAGGTCGATCAGCGGCTGGTAATGGCAGGTGATGCGGCCCTCGTCGATCGCCTGTCGCAGCCGGCTTTCCAGCCGCGCCTTGGCGCTCACCCGTTCCAGCATGCCAGCCTCGAAGAGGGCTGCGCGGTTCGGCCCCCCGTTCTTGGCCTCGTAGAGCGCGACATCGGCCAGATGGCAGGCTTCGCCGAAGGCGCTGGCATGCTCCGGCCAGCGGGCATAGCCGACGCTCGCGCCCACCTGGCTTGTCGTGTCGCCGGTCACCACAGGGCGCGTCAGCGCATGGATCAGCATGGCTGCGAACTTCTCTTCCTTGGCCGGCGTCAGGTCGCGGGCCACGGCGAGGAATTCGTCGCCGCCGAGCCGGAAGACGCAGCCCTTGTCCGTAAACGAGGAGAGCCGCCGCGCAATCTCCGCCAGCAGCATGTCGCCGCCGCGATGGCCGACGAGGTCATTCACCTTCTTGAAGCCGTCGAGATCGATCGCAAAGACGGTCGCCCGCTCGACCGGGCTGTCGCCGCCATCCATGTCGGCAACGGTAAAGCGTTCCAGCGCGTAGCGGTTCGGCAGGCGGGTCAGCTGGTCGTGGGTGGCGATGTGGTTGGCGCGTTCGGCGGCCTGCCGGCGGCGCAGCGATTCATCGCGCAGGTCGCGCACACGCAAGGCGGCATAGATGAAGCTCGCCAGCCCGAAAATGTTCAGGGTCGCCAGCACCAGCGTTACCGCAGGCCCGTCATTCTCGCGCAACTGGGCGTCGAGTTCGAACCGCATGACATAGGCTGCGGCCCAGGCCAGGCAGGCCAGGCACGCCAGAACGAGGAACTGCCGTCCCGCACTGCTGCGAATGAAATCCTGCACGGTACGATCCTCCCCGATCTGGGCCGGACACTACGGCCTGGGGTTCAAGGATCGCTTAATGCGCCCTCACTACTTCTTTGGATTTATGAAAGCATTCTCAGGTTCTTGCGTAAGATCAAGTCCGGCCAGGATCTCCTGCGTGTGCTCGCCCAGCCGCGGCGCGCCGCGCGTCAATGCAAGGCTCGCATCGGAAAAGACGATCGGCGTGCGCACGCCGGGTGCCGTCCTGTCCCTGGCTCCCGAATGCGGGAGATCGACACGCATCTTCCGGTGGACGATCTGGGGATCGTCGAAGACATCGGCCACCGTATTGATGGGCCCGCCGGGCACGCCCTCGGCTTCCAGAAGGGCGAGCAGCCTGTCGCGTTCGAAGCGCACCGTCTCGGCCGACAGCGCCTCGGTCAGCACGTCGCGGTTGGCGACACGCAGCGCGTTGGTCGCAAAGCGCGGATCGGCGCCGATGTCCTCGCGTCCCAGCAGGTTCGCGAACCGCACGAACTGCCGGTCATTGCCAACGGCGACGATCAGATGCCCGTCGGCGACAGGGAAGACCTGGTATGGCGCGATATTGGGATGCGCATTGCCGAGCCGCTTCGGCGCCTTGCCGGAAACGAGAAAGTTCAGCGCCTGGTTGGCGAGAACGCCGGTCATGCAGTCGAGCAGCGCCATGTCGATGCGCTGGCCCCGTCCGGTGCGTTCGCGGTGGGCCAGTGCCGCCTGGATGGCGATCACGCCGTAAAGGCCGGTGAAGATGTCGGCAAAGGCGACACCGATCTTCTGCGGCTCGCGCTCCGGCTCGCCGGTGAGATCCATGATGCCGCTCATGCCCTGCACGATATAGTCGTAGCCGGCGCGATGCGCGTAGGGCCCGTCCTGCCCGAAGCCGGTGACGGAGCAGTAGACGAGCCGCGGATTGACCGCCTTCAGGCTCTCGTAGTCGAGCCCGTACTTGTCGAGCCCGCCCACCTTGAAGTTCTCGACCAGCACGTCGGACTGCGCTGCGAGCCGCCGCACCGCTTCCTGTCCCTCGGGCGTGGTGAAGTCGAGCACGACGGACTTCTTGCCGCGATTGCAGGCGTGGAAATAGGCCGCATCGAGCCGCTCCCCGTCCTCGCCCTCCACGAAGGGCGGCCCCCAGGTGCGGGTGTCGTCGCCCTGCGGGCTCTCCACCTTGATCACCTCCGCGCCGAGATCGGCCAGCGTCTGCCCGATCCACGGACCCGCCAGAATGCGCGCCAGCTCCAGCACCTTCAGGCCGGCAAGGGGATGGGTCTCGCTCATGGTCTTGTCTCCGTGGGATGGGGGCGGGCACTTACGCCCTCCGCTGCCGTCATCCCGGCCCCCGAGCCGGGATCCAGCCAGACCAAGTCCTTGGTCTGAAAAGACTTCGTCCGGCCGCGCAGACGCGCGGCTCGTGTTCGCCTGGCTCGCCCTGCCCGCTGTCGGCCTGCGATACCCACCGTCAGCCTGCCCCTTCTCCGTCAGCCTGCCCCACCCTCCGTCATCCTCGGGCTTGACCCGAGGATCCATTGCGACAGCCGCATTCTTGGCTGTGGATCCTCGGGTCAAGCCCGAGGATGACGGAGAAGGGGGGCGACACTTAGTCAGGCGAGTGTCATGGGGCGAGGCGGGGACAGCGGCTTGCGGCAGGGTTGCACTCGCCTGCAAGCCCAGCGACGTTCTCTCAGAAAAACGCCTGCAACCCCGTCTGCGCCCGGCCGAGGATCAGCGCATGCACGTCGTGCGTCCCCTCGTAGGTGTTCACCGTCTCGAGGTTCACCATGTGGCGCATCACCTGGTATTCCTCGGAAATGCCGTTGCCGCCGTGCATGTCGCGGGCCATGCGGGCGATGTCGAGCGCCTTGCCGCAATTGTTGCGCTTGACGATGGAGATCATCTCCGGCGCCATGCGGTGCTCGTCCATCAGCCGGCCGACGCGCAGGGAGCCCTGCAGGCCGAGCGCGATCTCCGTCAGCATGTCCGAGAGCTTCTTCTGGAAGAGCTGCGTCTGGGCGAGCGGCTTGCCGAACTGCTTGCGGTCGAGACCATACTGGCGGGCGGCATGCCAGCAGAATTCGGCCGCCCCCATCACGCCCCAGGAAATGCCGTAGCGTGCCCGGTTGAGGCAGCCGAACGGACCCTTGAGGCCTTCGACATTCGGCAGCAGCTGCTCTTCGCCGACCTCGACATTGTCCATGACGATCTCGCCGGTCACCGAAGCGCGCAGCGACAGCTTGCCGCCGATCTTCGGTGCCGAGAGGCCCTTCATGCCCTTCTCCAGGATGAAGCCGCGGATGGCGCCGCCATGGGCTTCCGATTTTGCCCAGACCACGAAGACATCGGCGATCGGCGCATTCGAGATCCACATCTTCGAGCCGACGAGACGGTAGCCGCCCTCGGTCTTGATGGCGCGGGTCTTCATGCCGCCGGGATCGGAGCCGGCGTCCGGCTCGGTCAGGCCGAAGCAGCCGATATATTCGCCCGAGATCAGCTTCGGCAGGTATTTCTGCCGCTGCTCTTCCGAGCCATAGGCGTGGATCGGGTAGATGACGAGGGAGGACTGCACGCTCATCATGGAGCGGTAGCCGCTGTCGACGCGCTCGACCTCGCGGGCGATCAGGCCGTAGGCGACGTAGGAGGCGCCGACCCCGCCATAGGTGTCGGGCACGGTCACGCCCAGGAGGCCGACCTCGCCCATTTCGCGGAAGATGCCGGGCTCGGTCTTCTCCTCGCGATAGGCCTCGATCACGCGCGGCTGCAGCTTCTCCTGCGCATAGGCGCGGGCCGTGTCGCGGATCATGCGCTCGTCTTCGGTCAGCTGGTCCTCGAGAAGAAAAGGATCTTCCCAGACGAATTCGTTCTTGCCGGCCATGGTCAGCTCCCTGGTTGCTCGTGGCGCCGTTATCGCAGCCCGATCGCCGGGCGCCAAACGAAAAACCCTCACAGCCTCATGACGTCCGCGCATGGCCGCAACCATCGAGAGGCAACTTGACGATCGCCAGGTTCCTCATTTCGTTGGAATATCCGCGTTCTATTCATTCTTTCGAAATAAGAAACGCGGTAGCATGGCCACGTGTTGTTAGGCCACGTCAGGCACATCCCTGCCGGGAACGATCGCTCATTGAGGAGTTTCTACTCTATGTCCCTCAGACATTTGCTCGGTGCCCGCGAGCGTCTGGCCATGCTCGATGCCATCCACCGGTCCCAGGCGGTCATCGAGTTCGATCTATCCGGCAATATTCTTGCGGCCAACGAAAACTTCTGCAAGACCGTCGGCTATACGGCCGAAGAGATCGTCGGACGCCACCACAGCCTCTTCGTGACGGCAGAGGAGGCGAAGTCCGAGGCTTACCGCGCCTTCTGGGCAAGCCTCGGCGCCGGCAACTTCGATCAGGGCAAGTATCGACGTGTCGGCAAGGGCGGCCGCCATGTCTGGATCGAGGCCACCTACAATCCGATCTTCCGCCGCGGCAAGCCTTACAAGGTGGTGAAGTTCGCCACAGACATCACCGCCCAGCACCGCGCCGCCATGGACGAAGCCGGCAAGATCGAGGCCCTGTCGCGCGCGATGGCCATTATCGAGTTCACGCCGGACGGTCGTATCCTCGCGGCGAACGAGAATTTCCTCGAAGCCCTCGGCTACACCCTGCCCGAAATCGTCGGCAAGCACCACGCCATGTTCTGCGAGCCGTCCTATGCGGCCAGCGAAGACTATCGCACCTTCTGGCGCGACCTTGGCCGCGGCACATTCGCCTCTGATCAGTTCATGCGCATCGCCAAGGACGGGCAGCGTGTGTTCATCCAGGCATCCTACAATCCGATCATTGACGAGGACGGCAACGTCACCAAGGTGGTGAAGTTTGCGACCGACATCACCTCTCGCATGCATGCGGTCGAGGAGATCGGCGCCGGGCTGGAGCGCCTGTCGCAGTGCAATGTGCGCATCACGCTCGACAAGCCCTTCGTCGGCGAGCTGGAAAAGCTCAGACGCGATTTCAACATCTCGATCGGCGCCTTCCAGCGCACGCTGGAGCGGGTTCTGGCGCGCACCCGCCAGCTGAAGACCGACAGCCAGGACATGCACAGCTCCGCCGACGAGCTCGCCGAGCGCACGAAGCAGCAGGCGCGCGCGCTGGAAGCAACATCCACGTCGCTTGAGCAGGTCGCCGCCACCATCGAGCGCGCTGCGGCCAATACGACGGAAACGCGCCGGCTGGTGCAGGAAGCCCGGAGCTCGGCCTCCGAATCCGGTACGGTCCTGCGCGAGACGGTGGCTGCCATGCACCGCATCGAAAAGGCATCCGAACAGATCGGCACCATCATTGGCGTGATCAATGACATCGCCTTCCAGACCAACCTTCTGGCGCTGAACGCCGGCGTCGAGGCGGCGCGCGCCGGTGATGCCGGCAAGGGCTTTGCCGTCGTGGCGCAGGAAGTGCGCGCCCTCGCGCAGCGCTCTGCGAGTGCGGCCAGCGATATCCGCGCGCTGATCGGCAATGCCGGGCGCGAGGTGGTGGAGGGTGTGCGTCTGGTCGATGCCACGGGCCGGTCTCTGGAGGAGATCACGGCCTTCGTCGAAACGATCGACCAGAACATCGATGGCATCGCGACCGCCGCCATGGAACAGACCACCGGCATCAATCACATGAAACTGTCGATCCGCGACCTGGATGAGGTGACGCGCCAGAACGCCGAGATGGTGCATCGCACCGTCGCGATCAGCGAGAGCCTGGCAACCGGATCGGACGACCTTGCCGAACTGGTCGGCGACTTCAAGCTCAACCGCCGCAAGGTTCAGCGCGAGGATGGCTCCTCCCTGCCGTCCGAGTACCGCGGCCCCCGAAACCCGGCGGCAACCAACGTGGCGGCCTGAACCGGCACGGCTTTACACGAAAGCGGCCCGGGCGATTGCATCGCCCGGGCCGTTCCTTCATGCGGGATCTGTCCGTCTCAGGCCTTCAGCGCCCGGTCGAACAGTCGCGACAGGCGCTCGGCAAAGGCCTTGGGATCGGCCGGCTTGTCGCCGTCGAGAATGCGGGCCTGGTCGAGCAGCAGATGCGCCGCATCCGTCTTGAGATCCTGATCGTCCGGTCGCCCGGCCAGCGCCTTGACGAGATCATGGGCGGGATTGACCTCCAGCACCGGCTTCGCCGTCTCCGACAGGCGGCCTGCGCCCTGCAGGATCTTCTCGAGATGCCGGTCCGGCCCATGCTCGGGGGCCACGAGGCAGACGGCACTTTCGCGCAGGCGGTCGGAGACGCGCACGTCGGAGACGGCGTCCGAGAGCACGCCCTTCGCAAAGGTCACGAAATCCGTCACCGCCGGGGTCGCCTCGACCGGCTTCGTTTCGGCCTCGTCCGCACCGCCGATGGTCGCGAGATCGGCGCCGCCCTGCGTCACCGACTTGAACGCCTTGCCATCGAAATCCGGCACCGCCGTCACCCAGAAACTGTCGACGGGATCGGTGAGAAGCAGCACCTCGACGCCCTTGGCGCGGAAGCCTTCGAGCTGCGGCGAGGCGAGGATCTGCTGGGCATTGTCGCCGGTGATGTAGTAGATCGCCTGCTGGCCGTCCTTCATGTCCTTGACGTAATCGGCAAGCGAGCGCACGCCCTCGCCGGATGTCGTCGTCCTGAAGCGCGACAGCGAGAGGATCTGCTGGCGCCGCTCGAAGTCCTCGTAGATGCCTTCCTTCAGCACCGTGCCGAAGGTCTCCCAGACGGTCGCGAATGTCTCCGGCTCGTTCTCGGCCAGCTTCTCGATGTCCTTCAGCACGCGGTTCGTCACGCCCTTGCGGATCGCGCCGAGAATCGGGCTTTCCTGGATCATCTCGCGGGACACGTTGAGCGGCAGGTCGGCGGTGTCCACAAGGCCGCGCACGAAGCGCAGGTAGCGCGGCATGAGATCGGCATCGTCGGTGATGAAGACGCGCTTCACATAAAGCTTCATGCGCCCCTTGCGGTCGGGGTCGAAGAGGTCGAAGGGCCGCGAGCCCGGCACGAAGGCGAGCGCGGTATATTCATGCCGGCCCTCGGCGCGGAAATGCACCGTCAGCGCCGGATCGTCATACTGGCCGGAAACGCCGCGATAGAATTCGGCGTAGTCTTGCTTGCTGATGTCGCCCTTCGACTTCGTCCACAGCGCCGAACCGTCGGCGATCTGGCGGGCCTCCTCGCCGGGCTTGTCGATGATGGTGATCGGCACCGGCACATGGCCGGACTGGTCCTTGACGATCTTCTCGACCGTCCATTTCGACGTGTACTGCTTGGCATCGTCGAGCAGATGGAGCGTGATCCGCGTGCCGCGCGCCGGCGCTTCGGACGGGTCGATAGCGGCGACCGTATAGCTGCCCTTGCCGTCCGACGACCACAGGAAGGCATCGGAAGCCCCGGCGCGGCGCGTGGCGACATCGATGCGCTCGGCCACCATGAAGGCGGAATAGAAGCCGACGCCGAACTGGCCGATCAGCTGCGCGCCGGCCGCGCCGCCTTCCTTCTCCTTCTGGGCCGCCTCGATGCGCTCCATGAAGGCCTTGGTGCCGGAGCGCGCGATGGTGCCGAGCGCCTCCACCAGCTCCTCGCGGCCCATGCCGATGCCGTTATCCTCGACGATCAGCCGCTTGCCTTCCTCGTCCAGCGTCAGCGCGATCTTGGCCTGCGGATCGGTCCCGAGAAGGGCGGGATTCTCGATCGCCTCGTAGCGCAGCTTCTCGCAGGCATCGGCGGCATTCGAGATCAGTTCGCGCAGGAACACATCCTTGTCGGAATAGACCGAATGCACCATCAGGTGCAGAAGCTTCGCGACATCGGCCTCGAACACATGGTTCTCGACGGAACCCTTGGCGGCAGCAGTCATCGGCGGAAAACCTCCTTGGTTTACATGGCAGTGATGGAAGTGCGCCTCAGGTGGCGAAATCCGGCGGGGAATTCAAGGGGGTCGGGCTATTGTGTTTGCGCTTGAAGAAACGTCAGAGTTTCCCGTCATGCTCGGGCTTGACCCGAGCATCCATGCGGCATCCGCCGCACTTGTGGCGTGGATCCTCGGCTCGGTGGCCGAGGATGACGGAGACCGGAGTGATCGCCCTGCACTGCCGTGGGCTCATCATGGAAAAGAGCAGACGGCGTTCCTATAGTGGCGCTCGAAGCGGCACGCGAACTGGCGGGCATGGGCTGAACCGACACGGGCGCCACCGCACCGCCGCGCCGCCGGTCGTTCGATGATGCAGACGGCCATCAGGCGGCAGAATGATTCTGGTCGATCCGTCGATCTGAAGCTCACCACCCTCCGTCATGCTCGGGCTTGACCCGAGCATCCATGCGGCATCCGCCGCACTTGTGGCGTGGATCCTCGGCTCGGTGGCCGAGGATAACGGAGACCGGAGCGAAGGCCCTGCCCGGAAGCGAGGCCTTTCGCACATGAGCACGCGCTTGCCCTCACTCCAAACGAGCGATGGCATGCCCCTCATCAGCTCTCAAATATTCCCCATGCAGAGATACTTCATCTCCAGATAATCCTCCGCGCCGTGGCGGGAGCCTTCGCGGCCGATGCCGGATTGCTTGAGGCCGCCGAAGGGGGCGGCTTCCGACGACATGCGGCCGGTGTTGATGCCGACCATGCCGTATTCCAGCGCTTCGGCCACCCGCCAGACGCGGCTGAGGTCGCTCGCATAGAAATAGGCGGCGAGACCGTAGATCGTGTCGTTCGCCTCGCGGATCACGGCTTTCGCATCCGTGAAGGCAACGATCGGCGCCACGGGGCCGAAGGTTTCGTCGCGGGCGATCTGCATGTCCTGCGTCACCCCCGTCAGCACGGTCGGCGGGAAGAAGGTGCCGGCTGTGCCGAGCCGCTGGCCGCCGCAGCGCACGGTGGCCCCTTTGGCGCAGGCGTCGGCGATATGCGTCTCGATCTTGTCGAGTGCGCGCGCATCGATCAGCGGCCCGACCGTGCTCTTCGCATCGAAGCCGTCGCCGACCGTCAGCTTCGAGACCGCGGCCGCGAACTTCTCGGCAAATTCGTCATGCACGGCGGCGTGGACATAGAGCCGGTTGGCCGACACGCAGGTCTGGCCGGCATTGCGGAATTTCGCCTGGATCGCGCCATCGACGGCGGCATCGATATCGGCGTCGTCGAAGACGATGAAGGGCGCGTTGCCGCCGAGTTCCAGGCTGAGCTTCTTGATCTGGTCGGCCCCCTGCCGCATCAGGATGCGGCCGACTTCGGTGGAGCCGGTGAAACTCACCTTGCGCACCCGCGGATCGGTGCAGAAGACCAGCCCGATCTCCGCGCCGTCTGCGGCCGTCAGGATCGAGAAGATCTCGGCCGGAATGCCGGCTCGCATGGCGAGGTTGTGGAGCGCGAGCCCGATCAGCGGCGTCTGCTCGGCCGGTTTGAGCACCACGGCGCAGCCGACGGAAAGGGCCGGCGCCACCTTGCGGGCGATCATCGAGGCCGGGAAGTTCCAGGGCGTGATGGTGCCGACGACCCCGACCGGCTGCTTGATGACGATCATGCGCCGGTCGTCGGAGGGTGCCGGGAAGGTCTCGCCATAGATGCGCTTGGCCTCCTCCGCATACCACTCGACATAGGCTGCGGCATGCTGCAGCTCCGAGCGGCTTTCGGCGAGCGGCTTGCCCATCTCGGCCGTCAGCACGGCGGAGAGATCGTCGATATGGGCAAGGATCAGGTCGTGCCAGGCGCGCATGACGGCGGAGCGGTCCTTGGCGGGACGCCGGCCCCAGGCCTCGCGCGCCTCTTCCGCCCGCGCCACGGCCGCCGTCGCATCGCCGGCACCGAGATCGGCGACATCGGCAAGATGCTCGCCGGTCGAGGGGTTCACGACGGCAAAGGTCGCGGCACTGCCACGCGGTTCCGGAAAGATCGCGGCCGGGTCGGTCAGATGGCGAAGAAGCGCGGGGTGAAGCTGCATGGCGGATCCTGACATCGGGGCTGGGCAATCACGGAAGGGGTGATGTCCTCTGCCTGTCCGCCCGCGGCCCCGCAAGGGGGCCGGCGAGGGGAAATGCGATGCCGCCACCCGGCCGCCAC
Source organism: Rhizobium sp. SG2393 (assembly GCF_042610495.1). Classification (NCBI taxonomy): domain Bacteria; kingdom Pseudomonadati; phylum Pseudomonadota; class Alphaproteobacteria; order Hyphomicrobiales; family Rhizobiaceae; genus Rhizobium; species Rhizobium sp. SG2393. The sequence goes on along the minus strand of NZ_JBHGAP010000006.1, from coordinate 68,388 downwards.
CCGGGCGTCTTCCGGCCGGGTGGCGGGCGTATCGGATCAGGCGGCGGTGCGGGCCGCGAGGATCGAGGCTTCGAGAATGTCGAGCGCTTCGGCGAAGACCTCGTCCTGAATGGTGATCGGCGCGAGGAAGCGGATGACATTGCCATGCACGCCGCAAGTCAAGAGGATCAGGCCGCGCTCGAGCGCCGCAAGCCGCACGCGGTTGGCGAAATCGGCGCTCGGCAGGCTGGTCGTGACATCGTTGAACTCGACGGCATTCATGAAGCCGGGGCCACGGATATCGACGATCTCTGGCGCCTGTTCGCGGATCGCGGCCAGGCGCTGCTTGAGCCGGCCGCCGAGCTGTTCGGCACGGTCGCAGAGGTTTTCGTCGGCGATCACGTCAAGCACGGCGTGGGCTGCGGCAACGCCCAGCGGGTTGCCGGCATAGGTGCCGCCGAGGCCGCCGGGGCCGGGCGCATCCATGATCTCGGCGCGGCCGGTGACGGCGGCGATCGGGAAGCCGCCGCCAAGGCCCTTGGCCATGGTCACGAGGTCGGCCGCAATGCCGTAATGCTCCATGGCAAACAGCTTGCCGGTGCGGGCAAAGCCGGTCTGCACCTCGTCGGCGATCAAGAGCATGCCGTGCTCGTCGCAGATCTGGCGCAGCGCCTTCATCAGCGGCGCCGGCACCGGATAGAAGCCGCCTTCGCCCTGCACCGGCTCGACGATGATGGCGGCGACGCGCTTGGGATCGACATCGGCGGCAAAGAGTTTTTTCAACACCGCCAGCGACTGCTCTACAGTGGTGCCGTGCAGTTCGATGGGGAAGGGCGCATGGAACACGTCAGCCGGCATGGCGCCGAAACCAACCTTGTAGGGCACGACCTTTCCGGTGAGCGCCATGCCCATGAAGGTGCGGCCGTGGAAGCCGCCGGTAAAGGCGATCACCGCCTGCCGGCCGGTTGCGGCACGCGCGATCTTCACGGCGTTTTCCACCGCTTCGGCGCCGGTGGTCACGAAGATGGTTTTCTTGGCGAAGTCGCCGGGCACGATCGTGTTCAGCCGCTCGGCCAGCTCGACATAGTTTTCGTAAGGCACGACCTGATGGCAGGTGTGGGTGAAGCGGTCGAGCTGCTTCTTCACGGCCTCGATGACGCGGGGATGGCGGTGGCCGGTGTTGACGACGGCGATGCCGGCCGCAAAGTCGATGTAGCGGTTTCCGTCCTTGTCCCAGATTTCGGCATTTTCGGCGCGATCGGCGTAGATCTGCGTCGTCATGCCCACGCCACGGGAAATGGCGGCATTCTTGCGTTCGGTCAGCGTGCTCATCGGGGGCTCCGGGAAACGGTCGAGGTCAACAGGGCGAGAGAATAATTTGCATTTTTTCTGCAAGCTTTTATTTTGATAATCCGGCGGCGGGTGGAATTCAAATGAAAAATCGTGACGGATCGATCACGCCGTCTGTGGTAGCGAGGGGCAAAGGGGTGCGGCCCATCCGCCCCGTCGAAGAGGTCAGGCCATCCATGTCCGATGAGAGCGAGGTTCGTTACAAGGTCGCCGAGGCCGCCCGGCTCGCCGGCGTCTCGGCCTCCACCCTGCGCCTGTGGGAAAGCCAGCAGCTTGTCGTGCCGGTTCGGTCGCCGAGCGGCCACCGCCAGTACCTCGCCTCCGACATTGCGCGCCTGCGCCGCATCGCCTGGTATCGCGCCGAGCGCGGCCTGAACCCCGCCGCCATACGCGAGGCGCTGCTGACGGAAGACGAGGGCGACGCCGCAACCCCCGCGCCCGGCGGCGAGACCAACACGATCGGCCGCAAGCTCCGGGCACTGCGCCACGCGCGCGGCCTGACGCTGGAGCAGGTGGCCGGCGATGTCGGCATCACGGCCTCGGTTCTGTCCACGCTGGAGCGCACCTCGCAGGGCGTCTCGTTTGCCGTGCTGCACGCCATCGCCGCCTTCTTCGACACAACCGTCTCAAGTCTCTCCGGCGACGACGGCCTGCGCGATGGCTCGATGGTGAAATCAGGGGAATGGCGCACCTGGCCGCAGACGACGCCGGGGCTGACCGTGCAGATCCTCGCCGAAGGCCGCAACCAGATGGATTGCCACCGCTTCGTGCTCGCCCCCGGCGCCTCCAGCGAGGGCGCCTATCGCCATGAGGGCGAGGAGTTCATCCATGTGCTCTCCGGCCGTATCGAGATCATCCTCGACGGCCAGGAATTCCACGACCTGCAGCCTGGCGACAGCCTCTACTTCGAAAGCCGCCGCCACCACGCCTGGACCAACCGCCACGACGGCGAAACCGTGCTGCTCTGGATCAACACACCCCCGACGTTTTGATGGGGCGAGCAATGATCACCGGAATCGCAAAGCGGAAAGGCGGCCATGGCTCATCCGGCAGTTCCCGCGTCAGGCGGCTGAATGGCATCCCAGAGCATGCCGGGCGTAAAGTCATAGCCCCGGCGCATCCATTGCATCACATCGAACGGGTGCGCGACGATCAGGTCTGCACCGCCGATCTCATATCGCAGAGCCTGCAGCCGTCGCGGACCGGAGGAAGAGGAGTGCACCGTCTGCGTATCGACGACGGACGCATCCTTGCTGGCGAAATCCTTCAGATTATCCGTCACGAGAATATCGGCTCTCGCACCGAAGGCTGTAGCAAACACGCCTGCATCCTCCACGTCGGACAGGGCAAAGCGCTCCTCTCCGCCGAGGATGAGGTAGGGGTCGAGCGCATCCGGCCCATAGCGCATGATATCGACGATGGAGCCGCTATAGGCGGTGATGCGGTCTTCCCTGAAGTGCAGCCGCCGGAGAACCGTTTCGAGCGTATCGATCATCTTGAACGAGATCACGAGTTGAGACCGGTCACCTGTCCCCCATATGTGGCGGCTCACCATCGAGACCAGGGTCTGCGTTGCCGTGCCTTTGTGACCACGGTCCAGCGCGATGATGTTGCCGACGAAGATGTTGACGTCGAGCAGAACGCGGACGGGACGATCCATGACCTATCGGCGCTGGGCTGCCGGGCGGGCGAGGGCGGTCGCCTCTTCCAGCATGTCGATCTCGCCGGATGTGCCGTCTGGCCCCCCGAACCGATGCTCGGAGGCCAGGTCTCCGGCCGCCTTCTCGAGGCGAACCCGCGCTGCCGCTGCCATCATTTCGCGGCCGAGCCTGTTGATCGTGTCCTGATCATTATCGGCGTTCAACTCGAGCAGGAAGTCGCGCACTCCCTTGGGAAGTCCGACGAAAACGGTAATCGCACTCGAAACCGCGTTCGACACCGACCTGTTTTCCATCGAAGCAACCATCTTCAACTTGGCGACGGTGCTGCCATCGACATTCGCCGAAACCGTGGAGGACATCGCGAACTCCTATAGAAATGGATGATTTCTATATAGCCGGAGAGGCCGTGCTCGACAAGGCGAGGCGCCGACGCGAACCACCCGCTCCTCCCTTTGGAAGAGCGGGCCTTTGGAAGAGCGCGCCATGGGAAGACAGGTTATGTCACCACCTGTCGGCTTGCGACGGCTTGGCCTATCGCCCTGCGTCCGCCGCCTCGCGCCAGGCGGCGGCGTAGGCGTCGAGGCCCGGAATGACCTGCGGCGTGACCCGCGTGCAGGGATCTTTGAACGGTGAAGCACCAAAGGTTTCGAAGGCGAGGCTTGCGGCTCCGGCGGCGGTGCCTTCGGCGTCGGCATTGACGAGCACGGTCTGGTTGGGCCTGAGAGATGCGATCAGCGTGGCATAGACCGAGTTCAGCGCCAGTCCGCCATCGATGATGATCGTGTTGTCCGAGCCCAGCATGTCGAGCACCGTCGCCGTCATGCAGGCGAGGTAGAGCGAGCCGACGGCGGCGCGTTCGGCTTCGGTCACCGGCTCCGGGCCGACGAGGCGGCCGGCACTGTCCGGATAGGGGCCGCCCGGCGCGAAGCTCGGCAGCGCCATCTGGCCGCTGGCAATCGCCGCGCCGATCTCGCCAAGACCGATCTTCACGCGGGCATTGCCGCTGATGAGATCGAATTCGCGCCCGCCCATGAAGCGGGCCGTCACCACCGGCTGGCGGTCGACGGAGACGTTGGCGAGCATGTCGCGCGCGCCGTCCATCTGGTTGAGCGTCGCATCCGTGTTGAAGGCGATCACCCAGGTGCCGGTCGAGATCAGGCTGAAGGACGTGTAGCCGAAGGAGCGGTAGAAATAGAGCGAGGCATTGCTGTCATGCACGCCGTTGTGGATGGTCAGCTTTCGTGCGCTGCCGTCCGGCAGCGTCAGGTCGAGCGTGCCGACGGCTGCCCCGGCGCGTTCGAAGGCCGGCATCTTGCCGCGCCAGCCGAGCCTGTCCACCACGCCGGCATAGTCGTTGCGCTCCGGCGACCAAAGATGCGAGTGGCAGCCGACATAGCTGATCTCGGACTTCACCGCGCCGGACAGGCGCCAGTTCCAGAATTGCGGATAGGTCAGGATCGCGTCGGCCTTCGCGAAGGCGTCTGCCCATTCCCTGGCGCGCCAGTAGATATGCAGGCCGTAGTTCAGCCCGGCCGGAAGGTCGGGCGAGCCGGTTTCGGAAAAGGGTGATTTCAGCGCGCGGAATTCCCGCTCGATCGCGTCGGGTGCTGCATATTCGTAATCGAGGATTGGCAGCAGCAGTTGATCATCTGCAATCAGCGCAAAGGTGCAGGCGTGAGCGCTGATCATGACGCGGTCGCAGGCGAGTTCCGCGGCCGCGGCCGTCAGGCTGGCGCGCACCCAGCCATGCAGGGCCGCCTCGTCGAGGATGCGCGTTTCGCCGTCCATCACCCAGCGCGGCGCGCTGCGGGCGGTGGCGAGCAGCGAACCATCCTGGCCGTAGACCAGCATCTTGCTGTTCGTCTTGCCGAAATCGAAGACGGCCAGCGTGTTTCCCTGCCGGGATGCGGCGGCAGGCGTAAGGGACAGGGCGCTCATTCGGCCTCCGGTGGATTGACGGACGCGACGATGACATCGACGCCCTCATTGGTGAGCATGTCGTGATGCGCTTCGGAAATGCGATCATCCGTAATCAGCGTGCCGATGCGCGTCAGCGGCAGAACCGGGTAGCGCGCCCGCATCTCGAACTTGGAGCTGTCGGCGAGAACGATGATTTCGTCGGCGCGCTTGGCGAGACCGGTGATGATCGGCACCATCAGCGGGTGGGATTCCAGCATGCCTTCCGGCCCCAGCGCCTGCGCGCCGAGGAAGAACTTCGAGGCGAAGATATCGGGATCCTGCATCGCGGAGGAAAACACCACGCCCGGCTCGCGGTGCAATTCGCCACCGGCAATGGTGACGTGGCAGACACCGTTCTCCCACAGCCAGGCGGCCAGAGGCATCGAGTTGGTAAAAATCTTCACGCTGCGTCGCGCCAGCATCTGCGCGAAGATGAAGGAGGTCGTGCCGCCATTGATGATGAGGGAATCGCCATCCCGGCAGAGCTTTGCGGCCTCCATCGCGATCGCCGTCTTGGCTTCCACGTTCATCACGCGGTTTTCCGTAAAGGGTCGGGCATGCATGCGTTGAACATGCGCGCCCTCCGGCAGCGCGATGCCACCAAAGACCTTGCGGATGACGCCCGCCTGGTGCAGTTTCGCTATGTCGCGACGGATCGTCGCCGGGGATGCGCCGACAACGTCGAGCAGATCCCTCACGGTCGCAAATGGGCGCTCTTTCAGCGCCTCCTGTATGAGCCTGTGGCGCTCAGGCTCCGCGCCTTCTACCCGCATGATTAAAGTTCCTCTCTCCCTGACCGTATTTGATGCAGCATTCGCATCGATTTCGCAAGATGGATTAATTTTCAGCGGATATTGACGCTCGTTGATCGTTCATGCTTATATTTGATCAGCAAGGCCGCGGCGGTAGAGGAATCGACCGCGGTTTCATTCGCGCTGGGAGGAGTTACCGGTGCCTGAGACTGTTCAGCCGTTCGTCAGCCTGACGGGCGCAACGAAATCGTTTGGCGGCATTACGGTGCTGAAGGGCGTGGACTTCGATGTCCGTCCCGGCGAGGTGCACGCGCTTCTCGGCGAGAATGGCGCTGGCAAATCCACGCTGATCAAGATCATCTCCGGCCTCTATGTCCCGGATGGCGGAACGATCCGCATCGGCGGCGAGACGGTCACGCTGTCGTCGACGCGCGACGCCTCCAGGCGCGGGATTGCGACCGTCTACCAGGAACTGCTGCTCTTCCCGGAAATGACGATCGCTGAAAATATTTTTCTCGGCAATTATCCGAAGACGGCATGGGGCGGCATCGACTGGCCGGAAGCCCGCCGCCGCTCGCGCGAACTGCTCGACAGCCTCGACAGCCCCGAACTCGATATCGACCGCAAGGTGGCGAGCCTCTCCGTTGCCCAGCGCCAGCGCGTCGAAATCGCCAAGGCGCTGAGCCGCGATGCCCGTGTCCTCATCATGGACGAGCCGACGGCCTCGCTTGCCGAAGCGGATGTGCAGCGCCTCATGGAAGTGGTGCGGGCGCTGCGCCAGCGCGGCGTCGGCATCATCTATGTCAGTCACCGCATGCCGGAAATCTTCGCGCTCGCCGACCGCGTCACGGTCCTTCGCGACGGCGCCCTGATCGGCACGCGCGACATCGGCGAGGTCACGGAAGCGACCCTCGTCGCCATGATGGTCGGCCGTTCCATCGACCAGCTCTTCCCCAAGCCCGAGCCGATCATCGGCGAGACGCTGCTGGAGGTCGAAAACCTCGTCTCCGGCAAGCTGGTGAAGGGCCTGACCTTCTCGGTGCGCAAGGGTGAAATCCTCGGCATTGCCGGCCTCGTCGGCTCCGGCCGCACCGAAACGGCGCTCACCCTCTTCGGCATCACGCCCGCCCAGTCCGGCCGCATTCGCATCGCCGGCAAGGAGGTCACGATCCGCTCGCCCAAGGAAGCGCGCGACCTCGGCATTGCCTATGTGCCGGAAGATCGTGGCCTGCAGGGCCTCGTGAAATCCATGACCATCCGCCAGAACGTGTCGATGGCCTCCATCGACCGCCTGTCGCGCGGCCTCTTCATCCGCTTCTCGGAGGAAGCGGCGCGCGCCGTCAATGCCGTCAAGCAGTTCGGCATCCGCGCGCGGGCCGGCATCGAGCAGCCCGTCGGCCAGCTGTCGGGCGGCAACCAGCAGAAGGTCGTCATTGCCAAGTGGCTGGAAACGGCCCCGCGCATCCTGATCCTCGACGAGCCGACGCGCGGCGTCGATGTCGGCGCCAAATCCGAAATCCACGCCATCATGGGCGAGCTTGCCCGCTCCGGCGTCGCCATCATCATGATCTCGAGCGAGCTGCCGGAAGTGCTCGGCATGAGCGACCGCGTGCTCGTCATGAACAATGGCAATCTCGTTTCCATCATCGACCGTGCCGAAGCCAACGCCGAAAGCGTCGGCGCGGCCATGACGGTCGCCAAGAAAAGCAAGGACGCCGCCTGATGGCCAGCGCCAATCATCCGACCTCCGCCACCGGCCGCGCGCCGGCCGAGCGCGGCGTCATCGCCCGCTTCGCCTCCGCCTATGGCCAGGAAATCGTCATCTTCTTCGCGATGATCGCGCTGTTCGTGATCGTCACGGCAATCAATCCGCGCTTCATCAGCCCGGAAAACCTCAACACGATCTTCTCCGGCAACGCCTATATCGCGGTTGCCGCCATCGGCATGGCGATGATCATCATCACCGGCCATATCGACGTCTCCGTCGGCGCGCTGATCGGCGTGCTCGCCACCATTTCCGGCACGCTCGCCGTCTCCGGCTATCCGGTCTGGGTGGCGCTCGTCGTGCCGGTCTTCGTCGGCATGGCCGTCAATGCCGTCATCGGCGTCATGGTCGCCTATGCGCGCATTCCCTCCATCGTCGTCACGCTCGGCATGCTGTCGATCCTGCGCGGCGGCCTGATCACGGTCACTGGCGGCGCCTGGATCTCCGGTCTTCCGCCGGAATTCCTGATCGCCCAGGCCAAGCCGCTTGGCGTTCCCGCGCCCATCTACTTCATGGTGGCCCTAACCCTGCTGGCCGCCTTCTGGATGCGCTATTCCGAATTCGGCCGCTCGCTCTATGCCATCGGCGGCAATCCTGAAGCGGCGCGTGCCTCCGGCATCCCGATCGAGCGACGCACCGTCATGGTCTTCGTCATCCACGGCGCCTTCGCAGGGCTGGCGACCATGCTGTTTGCCACCCAGCTGCAGGTCATCCAGTCAACCGTTCCGCCGAATCTCGAACTCACCGTGATCACCGCGGCCGTCATCGGCGGCGTGTCGATCCTCGGCGGCACCGGCACCGTGATCGGCTCCACGCTCGCCGCCATCCTCTTTGCCGCCATCGGTTCGGCACTCATCTTCACCAACGTGTCGGCCTACTGGCTGCGCGCGGTCATCGGTGTCCTCATCCTCGTCACGGTGATGGCCGACATGATCCGCCGCAACCGTCAGGGCAGGGCGTGAGGAAACAGTCATGATCAAGCGTATCCTCCGGCACGAAACGATCCTCGCGCTCCTGGCCGTCATCGTCCTCGCCATCCTTGCCTACCAGTCCGACAAGTTCTTCACCGTCGACAACCTCCTGAACCAGGGCCGTCTGATGACGGAAGTGGGCCTCGTCGCCGTGCTCATGACCTTCGTCATCGTCACCGGCGGCATCGATCTCTCGGTCGGCTCCATCGTCGGCCTGACGGCGATCCTGACGGGTGTGTTCTGGAAATCGGTCGGCCTGCCGCTGCCGCTTGCCGCCTTCGCGGCCATCGCCTGCGGCACCTTCGGCGGCTTCATGAACGGCGTCATCATCACCCGCTTCAAGGTGCCGCCGCTGATCGCCACGCTCGCCACGCTCGCGCTCTACCGCGGCCTTGCCGAAGGCATCAGCCAGGCGCGCTCGGTGCGCGGCTATCCCGACTGGTTCTACGTGCTCGGCCAGGGCAATGTGCTGGGCGTTCCCACGCAGCTGTGGCTTCTGATCATCGTGGCGATCGTTGCCGGTGTCGTGCTCGGCTACACCCGCTGGGGCCGCACGGTCTACGCGATCGGCAGCAACGAGGTCGCCGCACGCTTCTCGGGTCTGCCGGTCGATCGCGCCAAGCTCGCCATCTATACGGCATCAGGCTTTGCGGCGGCGGTTGCCGGTGTCATTCTGGTCTCGCGCGTCTCCACCACCCGGTCCGACATGGGCACCGGGCTGGAGCTTGACGCCATCACGGCTGTCGTCCTCGGCGGCACCTCGATCTTCGGCGGGCGCGGCACGGTCATCGGCACGCTGCTCGGCCTGATCCTGATCCAGGCGCTGAAGAACGGCCTTTCGCTTGCCGGCATCAAGGGTGACGGCACCATCGTGCTCATCGGTGTGGTGCTCATCGTCACCATTCTGATCAGCAACATCGTTCACCGGGACGGCAACCGGTAGGGAGATAGACGCGGGCCTGCTTTGCCAGTGAAACCGGCAGCCGCGTCACAAGGAGGAGAAACGAGAATGAAGAAAGTTCTGCTTGCAAGCCTGGTGAGCCTGTCGCTCTCCGCGAGCTTCGTCCACGCCCAGTCGGCCTATACCGGCGGCGACGACCTGCCGACCAACCCGCTCGCCTGCGATGGCGCTGCCGGCGACGTCGCTTCCAAGCCCTATGACGGCGGCGAGCCGACCAATGCGCCGGACCGCAAGGGCAAGACGATCAAGGTCGTCGACGTGCCGAAGCTGGTCGGCATCGGCTACTTCAATGCCACCTCGAAGGGCATTGCCGACGCCGCCAAGGAAATCGGCACGATCGATGCCAAGACCGACGGTCCGACCAAGGCCAACATCGACGACCAGATCACCCTGCTCGACAACTACATCACGTCTGGCGTCGACGGCATCCTGTTCGCCGCCAACGACCCGGTCGCCATCGCACCGGTGCTGAAGAAGGCACTCGCCGCCGGCATCAACGTCGTCGGCTATGACGCCAACTCCGAGCCGGACGCTCGCCAGTGGTTCGTCAACCAGGCCGAGTTCAACGGCATTGCCAAGTCGGTCATCGACAGCCTCGCTGCCGAAATCGGCAAGGACGGCGCCTTCGCCATCGTGACCTCCACCTTCACGACGCCGAACCAGGCCCGCTGGATCGCCGAAATGGCTGCCTACCAGGCCAAGTGCTATCCGGACATGAAGTGGCTGGAAACGGTCGAAGCCCAGGAAGACAACATCCTGTCCTTCAACCAGGCCAACACGCTGATCAACAAGTACGGTCCGGAACTGAAGGGCATCGTCGGCATGACCTCGGTCGCAACGCCGGCTGCCGCCGACGCCGTGACCCAGGCCGGCAAGTGCGGCTCGATCGCCGTCGTCGGTCTCGCCACGCCGAACGCCATGAAGCCCTACGTTTCCTCCGATTGCGTCAAGTCCGTCGTTCTCTGGAACCCGGTCGATCTCGGCTATGCCGCGGCTTACGTGCTGCGCGCTGCCGCCGATGGCGACCTGAAGGCCGGCGCAACCTCGGTCAAGGCCGGCAAGCTTGGCGAACTGAAGGTCATCAACGGTTCGGAAGTCCTGCTCGGCTCGCCCTTCGTCTTCACGAAGGACAACATCAACAACTTCGACTTCTAAAGCATTTCCAGTCGAAGCGGTTCAGCACTGAACGGGAAGAGCCGGCCCAAGGGCCGGCTCTTCTGCGTTTGGGGTCGTGAACCCGGCTCGTCAGGCTCTATCAAAGCCGTTCCGCCACACCACGCGCTGTCATCCGCGGCCCCCGGGCCGAGGATCCACCGCTACCCGCCGGGCGGGCCGCACGGGTCCTCGGGTCAAGCCCGAGGACGACGGTGGAGAGGGTGGCGCCGCCGCGTCGCGCGGGCCGCGAAAGCTGCCCGACCTCAATGCGCGGTGTGATCTTCCGCGCCGGCGGCATCGCCATGGTGCTTGTGCTCTTCGGCCTTGGGGGTCGCGCCGTCCACCTTGAACTCGACATCCACCTTGCCGGCCTTCTCGAAGGTCAGCGTGGCCTTGATCATCTCGCCTTCCTTGAAGCCTTGGGGCACATTGACGAACATCAGGTGCAGGCCGCCGGGCTTCAGTTCCGTCGTCTGTCCGGCCGGAACGGGAAGGCCGTCCGGCAGGGCGCGCATCTTCATCACGTCGTTCTCCATGGTCATCTCATGGATCTGCACCTCAGGGGCGCGGTCGGAGGTGATCGAAATGAGCTTGTCGTCGGTGGTGCCGGTGTTCTCGATCTTCATGAAGCCGCCGCCAACCTTCTGGCCGGGCAGCATGGCCTTGGCGTAGGGGTGGCCGATCTTCAGGGGGCCGACCGTGTAGCCATGTGCAAACACGGCGCCGGCCGTGGCGAGCGTGAGGGCGACGGCGGTGAAAAGGGACTTGATGGTCGTCATGGCATGTCTCCTGGAACGGCCGGTGCGGGCGTCTCGGGCCTCGGCATCGACGGCGGTTCGTCGTCAAAGGGATGGAAGCGGATGGGGGTGATCAGGCCAGCGCCGGCGGCGCCCGCGGCCCCTGTCCGCCACGGCGCAGCGACAGGCCGGGCGCGGCATGCTGCACCGGCAGGTCCGCAAGAATGACGGGCAGGGTCAGGGCCAGCAGATGCCCGCCGGGCGGGGGTGGCAGAAGGCTCGCAGCAAGGCGGCAGGCCTCGCAGGTCTTGCCCGGAAGCTTGACCTTCCCGTCATCGCTGCCCGTGCTGCAGAGATCGGCGATCGTGCCGTCGGGCAGCGCATAGGCAAGCGCGGGATCGGTGCCGGCGCGAAGGGGAGGCTGGTGCGCAAGGCCGAGGAACAGGAGTGCGAGGACGCAGAGCGCCCTTGCCAGTCCAGTCCTGATCGAAACCCTGCGTCGCACGTCACGTCTCCCCGTTGCGACCGTGCTTAGCGCGCGCCGCCGGCCCGTGCAATGCGGCAAATTGGAGGGAGATGCCGGATACGAAAAGGGCAGGCGCGCCGCGCCTGCCCCCTTGATGTCGATGCCGTGGCGGTTACTCGCCGGCCGGCCGTTCCGAAAGCGCGTCCGGCTTGCGGGTCTTGATCAGGCTCCACACCACGCCGGCGGCGATGATGGCGAAGGTGATGCCGAGCGAGAGCGCGGCGGGGAACTTCTCCAGGCCGAGGAGGTCGGCGATGAAGATCTTCGAGCCGATGAACACCAGAACGATCGCCAGCGCCGGCTTCAGGTAGTGGAAGCGGTGGATCATGGCGGCAAGCGCGAAGTAGAGGGCACGCAGGCCGAGGATCGCGAAGATGTTCGAGGTGTAGACGATGAAAGGGTCGGTGGTGATCGCGAAGATCGCCGGGACCGAGTCGACCGCGAAGATCACGTCGGCCACTTCGATGACGACCAGCGCCATGAAGAGCGGCGTCATGAACCAGACCAGCTTGCCGGTCTTCGGGTCGGGCTTCTTGACGAAGAAGTGCTCGCCATGGTGCTCGTCGGTCACGTTGAAGCGGCGGCGCAGGAAGTTGACCAGCGGGTTCTTGGCGATGTCGGGCTCCTGGTCGCCCACGAACAGCATCTTGAAGCCGGTGAAGATCAGGAAGGCGGCGAAGAGATAGAGCACCCAGCCGAATTCGCTGACGAGCGCGGCGCCGAGGCCGATCATGATGGCGCGCAGCACGATCACGCCGAGAATGCCCCAGAAGAGCACGCGGTGCTGGTAGATGCGCGGAACGGCGAAGAAGGAGAAGATCAGGGCGATGACGAAGACGTTGTCGAGCGCCAGCGTCTTCTCGACCACGAAGCCGGTCAGGTAGTTGAGGCCGGCGTCGGAGCCGAGATACCACCACACCCAGCCGCCGAAGGCGAGGCCGAGCGAGATATAGAGAGCGGAGAGCCTGAGGCTCTCGCCAACCTCGATCTCCTTGTTCTTCTTGTGCAGAACGCCGAGGTCGAAGGCGAGAAGCGCGATGACGATCGAAATGAAGCCGGCCCACATCCAGATGGGCTTGCCGAGCCAGTCGGCGAACAGGAAGGCAAAATCCATTGTCCCCAATTCCTTCGCCGGCGATGCTGTCGACAAAGGTCCGACATCGCAAGAGCGCCGGCGGCTCATGCCAGAGGGGCCCGGACCACGGGTTGGTCGAGAGATGGGGCAGGGACTTTCGCCGTTCAATGAGGGGACGCTAAAAATGCGTGTGCTTGCGGATCACAAGATCGCGAGATCGCGTGATCAGCGGCTGGGGCCGCAAGGCGTCGAAATTCTGACAAAAGTGCAGCGCAACAAGAACGGATGAGAGTGCAAGCGCTGATCATCGCCGTTCTTCTGAGCCTGATCGCCTGGGTCGGGGCGTTCGATGTCGCGCGCCTCGGCTACAGGGACGCCGAGCGCGACCATCTCATCCCCAACCTGCATGTGCGCGAACGGTTGTCCCTTCTCTGACACCGCTTCCGGCGCCGGTCGCCGATAGCAGGGCTTGCCGCTGTCTTAGAGGTCGCCGCCAAGCGCGCGGCCGGTTGCAAGCCTGCTGTGGCCGCTGGCGATATCCTCGATCAGTCCGGCAAAACGCTGCGCCGCGATCTCGATGGCGCCGGAATTGTCGATCAGCGTGAAGCCCGGTCCCATCGCCTGTTGCTCGCGTGGTCGGCGGGCGAGCCGGGCGGCGATCTCCTCCTCGCTTTCGCGGCCGCGGGCCGCCAGCCGGCGGGCCAGGATCTCCGGCGCGGCAGTGATGAGCACGCCATGGATCATGCCAAACGCGCTGCGGAAATCGTCGATCGCATGGCGGCTGCCATTGACGATGACGGTGCGGCCCGCCGCGACATCGTCCAGCGCCGCGCGCGGCACGCCGTAGTCCAGCCCGTGCGCATGCCAGGCGACGGCAAAGGTGCCGGCCGCCTGCATCTGCCGGAAGGTTGCGGTATCGACAGCGTGGTGGGCCTCGCCGCCGGCATCGGCGGGGCGGGTGATGCAGCGTCGGAGGAAGACCACGTCGTCGCGCTCGCCGAGGAGGGCGCGGGCCGCACCCATCACGCTGTCCTTGCCCGCACCGCTCGGGCCGACGACGACCACGAGCCCGCCCTTTCTGGTCGCGCCCGAAATCATCAGGCGACCCGCCGGCCTTCGCGCCAGACGGAGCGCACGACGGGCACGCCGGACGGACGGCGCACGCGCACCAGGTCTGCCCTCAGCCCCTCGGCAATGCGGCCGCGATCATCAAGACCGACGGCACGCGCCGGCGTGGCGCTGACCATCGCAAGCGCCTGCGGCAGGCTGATCGCCTCGATCTCGTCGGCAAGCAGGAAGGGCGCGTGGATGAGGCTGAAGGGCACGTAGTCGGAGGAGAGCACGTCGAGCACGCCGGCCGCGGCCAGATCCTTGGCGGCGATGTTGCCGGAGTGGGACTTGCCGCGCACGATGTTCGGCGCACCCATCAGCACGCTCAGCCCCGCCTCGTGCGAGGCACGCGCCGCCTCCAGCGAGGTCGGGAATTCGGCGAGCCGCACGCCATGCGCCAGCGATTCCTCGACATGCGCCAGCGTCGCATCGTCATGGCTGGCAATGGCGATGCCGCGTTCGAGGCAGGCCTTCGACAGGGCTTCGCGGTGCGGCAGCGAATACTGCGCCGACAGCGCCAGCTGGCGATCCACATAGATCGCGAAGGCCTCGTCGGAGAGGCCGCGCTTGGTCTTGTAGTAGAAGACGTACTGATCCATCGTCTGGAACTGCCGCTGTCCCGGCGCATGGTCCATCAGCGAAACGAGGCGCACCTGCGGATCGTTGCGGAAATCCTCGAAATGCTCCAGCACATTGGTCGTCGAGACCTCGCAGCGCAGGTGGATGAGGTGGTCGGCGCGCAGCCGGTCCTCTTTCCTGGCTTCCAGCAGCGCATCCGCCATGGCGCGCATCTCGCCCTTCTCGAAGCCGTCATCGGCATCCGAGCCGAGCCGCAGGCAATCGAAGACCGTGGTGATGCCGGATGTCACGATCTGCGCATCATGGGCCTGGATCGCCGCCGTCTTCAGCCAGCGCACGCCGGGGCGCGGCGAATAGTGGGATTCGAGATGGTCGGTGTGCAGCTCCACGAGACCGGCGATGACGTAGTCGCCTTCCATGTCCTCGCCGGTTGCGCTGGCGCCCGGATCGATCGCCGCGATCCGGCCGTCACGGATGACGAGCGAGCCATCGACGATCTCGTCCTCCAGCACGATGCGGGCATTCTTCAGCACGAGTTCGTTGGGCAGGTCAGGGGTCATGTCAGGCGGTCTTTCTTTCAGCGGCAAGCGTTTCATGGGCGTGGACGCGGAACGGCGCACCGCGCTCGGGTTCGGCAAAGAGGGTGATGGTCTCGACCGGGATCGGCCGGTCGAGATGCGGCGCGAAGAGCGCGTGAAGGTGCGCCTCCACCGCGTCCCGCTCGCCTTCCGCCACCTTGCCAGTCAGCGTCATGTGGAAGCGGAAGTCGGAAAAGACATAAGGATAGCCCCATCCCGTCAGATGGTCGCGCTGGCTCTCCGTCAGCGTCTCCGGCCTGCGCCGGGCCATGTCGGCCGCCGACAGCGGCGCACGGAAGGCTTCGAAACGGCGCACGCAGGCCGCCGCGAAGGCTTCGAGTTCCGGGGCCGGCCCCTCCGGCACGAGCGCGAAGAAGGGGCCGAGACGGCCGACCGTGAGGCGCGGAATGGTGAAGGCCGGGGTCTCGCTGGCGAAATCCCGGAGCGCGGTGAGCAGTCCTGCCTCGTCCGTGCCCGCCGCCAGCGAAAACGGCGCCTTCAGCGTGCCGTGAAAGCCGTAGCGGACCGGATCGGCCACGAGGGCGGCATGGTCGGCCGCGCCGTAACCCGCCGGCAGCGGCCCTGCGGGCACAACCATCTCGCCGGAAAAGGCATCCCGGCCGAGCCAGCGCGCGGCGGTCCGGGTCAGCGGATCGGCGGCGGATGGCGTGAAATAAAGGGCAAAACGCACGGTTCACGATTCCTGGAGAAGCGGCGCATCAGGACGGCGCCGGGCCGGACTAGGCCTGCTTCGTGACAGTAGCGTGAATTGCGCATGACCGTGGCGTGAAAATGACGTGCGCCAGTACGGCCTCGCAAAAGGCCGGGGATATCAGTGTCCGCGGCTGCCGATCAGGCGGGAGCGCAGGGCGTTGGAGACGGTGTCGAAGAGGAAGACGACGCCGAGGATCAGCACCACCATATAGGCGACATTCTCCCAGTCGGAATTGGTGCGCATGGCTTCCCAAAGCTTGAGCCCGATGCCGCCGGCGCCGACCGCGCCGATGATGGTGGCCGAGCGCGTGTTGGATTCCCAGAAGTAGAGCGCCTGGCTTGCGAAGACCGGCAGCACCTGCGGCAGGATGCCGAAGCGCTTGACGGTGATCTCCGGTGCGCCGACCGATTTGACCCCCTCGCGCTGCTTGTCGTCGATGTTCTCCAGCGCTTCGGAATAGAGCTTGCCGAGCGTACCGGTGTCGGTGAAGAAGATCGCCGACATGCCGGCAAGCGGCCCGGGGCCGAAGGCGCGGGTGAAGAACAGCGCCCAGATCAGCATGTCCACCGAGCGCAGGAAGTCGAAGAAACGCTTGGTCGCCTGATTGGCGATGCGGCTGCCGGTGATGTTGCGGGCTGCCACGAAGCAGAGCGGGAAGGCGACGAGCGAGGCAAACAGCGTGCCGATGAAGGCCATGACGATGGTCTGCAGCAGCTTGGTCCAGACGTCGAGGTGCTGCCATTCAGAATTGTAGAGGATGTTGTTCCAGGCAAGCGACAGGTTCGATTGCGCGGGATCGATGCGCGGGGCACTGGTGATCAGCGCAAAGACCTCCGAAGCCGACTTGTCGAAGAAGGGCGACTGGGTGTCGAAGAGGAAGTTCGCCCAGCCGAAGAAGCGGTTGCGGATCGACACGTCATTGCCCGCGACCTCCGCCCAGCCGGTGGGGCCGAAGGCGAGCGTGATCTTCTCGCCCGGCCGCTTCTGCGTCGCCCATTCCGGCAGGGCGCCTTCGGCTTCGACGGCGCCCGTTTCGTGGTTGAGGCGCATGGTCAGCGTCTCGCCGGCATGGTCGGCGGTGACGATGTCGGGCGTGATCTCGATGCGCGTGCTGCCGTTGTAGCGCACCTCGGCGCGGGTCACGACCTCGTCCATCACCGTCTTTGGCGCGGCCCCGGCAGCGGCCGCCTTTTCGCCCAGCGAGGCGCCGGCACCCATGAAGCCCATCGACGGCTTGGCGGTGGTGGAGGCGCCGCCGCCGGACACCGGCGCAGCGACCGTGCGCGTCATCGTCGTCTTCTCCACCGTCAGCCAGTCCGGGTTCGGATGGTCGCCGAGCGGCGAGAAGCGCGGATAGGCGAGCGTCATGGCGCCGTCCCTGGCGATGTCGAATTCCGGGCGTACCTCGTAGGAGACCCAGTCGGCGAGATAGGTGCCGGCAATGCCCCAGTTGGCCCGGCGCAGCGTGTCGCCGACATTGAACATCCACCAGGAGAAGAGGCAGTAGGCGACGACGGTCAGCGCGATGATCAGCGGCCGCCAGGAGCGTTGCGAGGCATGTTCGAGCAGGATTGCGTGGCGCAGCGCCACGGCATCGCGTTCGGCGGCGTTCATCGTCGGGCGGCTGCGGCGGGTCGTCGGCATCGGAGTCGGCATGGGGCGGAACCTCAGGCGGTCAGTTCGAAGGCGCGGTCGCCCACCAGACGGCGGCGCAGCCAGGCGGAAAACTGATCGACGGCGATGATGGTGACGAGCAGCAGGAAGACGATGGCGATCGTCTTGGCCGGATGGTTCTGGCCGATGGACAGCCGCAGCAGCTCCCCGATCCCACCGCCGCCGACCGCACCGATGATGGTGGAGGCGCGGACATTGATCTCGAGGCGCAGCAGGACATAGCTCAGGAAATTCGGCATGACCTGCGGCACGGTGCCGAACCAGACGCGCTCGATCCAGTTGCCGCCGACGGCCGTCAGGCCCTCGTCCGGCTTCATGTCGGCATTCTCCACCACCTCGAAGAACAGCTTGCCGAGCGCGCCGACCGTGTGGATCGACACCGCGATGATGGCCGGAATGGCGCCGATCGACAGGATCGCCAGGAAGAAACCGGCGATCACGACTTCCGGAAAGGCGCGCAGGATCTCCATGACGCGGCGCACGGGAACCCGGATCCAGCTGTTGGGCGTCAGGTTGCGCGCGGCCAGAAAGCAGAGCGGAAAGCCGAAGGCAAAACCGAAGAGCGTGGAGAGGATCGCGATATTGATCGTCTCCAGCATCTTGTGGAAATATTCCGGGATATAGATCGCATCCGTCAGGTAGAGCCGACCTTCCGGATAATTGTACTTGAAGCTGCCGTCATCGTAAGGCGAGGGCAGGTCGAAGAGGGCGCGCACCGGCTCCATCGCGTCACGGGGCGCCATGTCGCCGAGGAAATCGAAGAAATAGGGCAGGCGGTCGAAGAACTTGCCGGCATTGGTCTCGTTGGCGAACCACAGCGAGCCGAAGGTGGCCATCAGCAGGATGGCGACACTGAGCAGCGTATAGGAGCGGCGCTTCGCGGCCAGCTCGTTCCAGTGGCGCTCGACAAGCGTGCCGCTGTCGCTGAGCCGGAGATGCGGGCTGTGGGCGGGCATGGTTGCCATCGGTTCCATCCGGTCTGGCCGGCCTTCTCTTCACGTCACGCGGATCACAGGAAACCGCCCCCGCGCGGCCGGCGCATCGGGGGCGGGACTGGTCTCGGGCCTGAAATCAGCCGCCGATGGTGGCCTTGCGGGCTTCGATGATCGGCTTGTAGAAATCGACGTTGACTTCCGTGAAGGCCTTGAAATCGCCGCCCATGGTGGCCTTGAAGCAGGCTTCGTCGGTCTTCGGCAGGTCGAGCATCATTTGCTTGAACTTGGCCTTGGCGTCGGCCGGCAGGTCGTTGCGCACGACGATCGGGCCGTTCGGGATCAGCGGCGACTGCCACAGCTCGACGATGTCGTTCATGTCGAGCAGGCCCTTCTGCACCATCTTGTGCAGGTTGCCGGAGGTGTAGCCGTCCTTCCACTCGCCAACGCCCGAACCGAAGGTCGTGCCGGCATCGAAGGTGCCCTTCAGCACTTCGAGAACGAGGTTCTCATGGCCGCCGCCGAAGCCGGTCGAGCCGACGAATTCCTTGACCGGCATGCCGAAGGCTTCCGGCAGGGTGACGAGCGGAACGAGGTAGCCCGAGGTGGAGTCCGGATCGGCGAAGCCGAGCTTCTTGCCCTTGAGGTCTTCGAGCTTGGTGATGCCGGAATCCTTGCGGGCGATCATGATCGAGTGGTAGCCGGTCGAGCCGTCCTGCTGGACGGTGGTGAGGATCGGCTCGACGGCATCGGCCTTGGCGAGATAGATCTTGGCGAAGCCGGAAGCGCCGAGTTCGGCGTAGTCGAGCGTGCCGCCGAGCAGGCCCTGGATGACGCCGTCATAGTCGGCAGCCGGGAAGAAGGAGACCTTCTCGACGCCGAGCGTTTCCTTCAGGTGGCCTTCCATGCAGGCATAGTTGCGCAGGCGGTCAGCTTCGTTCTCGCCGCCGATGATGCCGACGCGGAATTCCTTCAGGTCTGCGGCCTGAACATGGGCAACGGTTGCCAGAAGCGCCACGGCGCCCAGCAGGATCTTCTTCATCATGGTCTTGGTCTCCCCGTTATCCGGCCCCTGCCGGATGATTGCGGTTGAAGACGGCGCGCGCACGCGGCGCGGTCCGTGCGGCGGGATCAGATCCCCGCCAGTACCAGCGGCTTGAGGCCGACGGATTCGGTGGTCTCGGTGGTCGTGGCTGCGGCGAGCGTGCCGTCGAGGCTGGTGGACGTCAGGCTCTCTTCCAGATCGCCCTCGGTGCCGTAGATGGTGCGCACGGCAGCCGCCGTCAGGTCGCGCGGATTGCCGTCGAAGACGACGCGGCCCTGCGCCATGCCGATGATGCGTTCGCAATAGGCGCGTGCCGTATCGAGCGTATGCAGGTTGGTGATGACGGTGATGCCGTCGCGCTCGTTGATGTCGCGCAGCGCGTCCATGACGATCTTCGCGTTCAGCGGATCGAGCGAGGCGATCGGCTCGTCGGCAAGCAGCATGCGCGGCCGCTGCATCAGGGCGCGGGCAATGGCGACACGCTGCTGCTGGCCGCCCGAAAGCGTGCCGGCCGGCTGCAGCGCCGTCTGTTCGATGCCGAGGCGTTCCAGCGCCGCGATGGCCTCGATGCGCTCCTCGCGGGTGAACATGTTGAGGATCGATGCGATGGTGGAGCGGTGGTTGAGACGGCCGAGCAGGACGTTGGTGAGCACGTCGAGGCGCGGCACGAGGTTGAACTGCTGGAAGATCATCGCGCAGTCGCGGCGCCAGGCGCGAAGCTCCGAGCCCTTCAGCTTCGACACGTCCATATCGCCGAAACGGATCGAGCCGGAGGAGGGATCGACTAGGCGGTTGATCATGCGCAGCAGCGTGGACTTGCCGGCGCCGGAGCGGCCGATGATGCCGACCATCTGCCCTTCCGGAATCTCGAACGTCACATTGTCCACGGCAGCCTTGGTGCCAAATCGGCGCGTGACGTTCTGCAGCTTGAACATAGCCCGGCCCCGTTCTTCTTCTTTAACGCTTCGTTATCGAAGGGCTCTAGCGCCGGTTCATGAAGTGTGAATGTCGGTTTGATGTCGGTTCTGTTACAATGTGACAGTCGCGACGAACCAACGAACCTTACCCGCCATGGCGGGCAAGGAAGGCCTCCGCGTCGAGGGTGCGGAAGTCCGGCAGCGCGTCGCGCAGGCGCTCGTGGCTCCAGTCCCACCAGGCGAGAGCGTCGAAGCGTTCGGCGATCTCGCGGGGGAAACGCTCGCGGATCAGCTTCGCCGCCACGCCCCCGACGATCGTGTAGGGCGCGACATCCTTGCTGACGACGGCGCCGGCCCCGATCACCGCGCCATTGCCGACGGTGACGCCCGGCAGGATGGTGGCGCCGTGGCCGATCCAGACATCGTGGCCGATCACCACGCGATTGTCGCGCCGCCAGGCGAAGAAGTCCGTGTCCGGCTCGGCATCCGGCCAGTAGTCGTTGGCGCGATAGGTGAAGTGGTGCAGCGTCGGGCGCCAGACCGGATGGTTGGTGGCGTTGATGCGCACGGCGGCCGCGATATTGGCGAACTTGCCGATCGTCGCGCACCAGACCGCGCCGTCCTGCATGATGTAGGAGTAGTCGCCCATCTCCGCCTCGCTGATGCGGCAGCGCTCGGCGACCTCCGTGTAGCGGCCGAGCACGGACTGCTCGACGCTGGCGCTCGGGTGGATCAGCGGCTGTTCGGAAAGCTTCGTCATGCGGCGAGTCCTCGTGGCGAGAAGGCTGAAACGTCGAGCACACGGTCGGCGACGATGTCGCGGACCTCCTGGTCATGGAAAATGCCGATCATGGCCGTTCCCGACGCCTTCTTCTCGGCGATCATGTCGGTGACGACGCGGCGGTTGACGGCATCGAGCGACGCCGTCGGCTCGTCGAGCAACAGGATCGGATGGTCGGTGATGAAGCCGCGGGCGATGTTGACGCGCTGCTGCTCGCCACCGGAGAAGGTAGCGGGCGGCAGGTCCCACAGCTGGTGCGGCAGGTTCAGACGCTCCAGCATCTCCATGGCCCGGCCGCGGGCCTCATCGCTTCGGGTGCCGCGCGCCGTCAGCGGCTCGGCGACGACATCGACCGCGGAAACACGGGGCACGACGCGCAGGAACTGGCTGACGTAACCCAGCGTATCGCGGCGCACTTCCAGCACGGCGCGCGGCTCGGCCGTTGCGATATCCACCAGCCGGCCGTGGTGCGAGACAACGATCTGGCCGCTGTCCACCCCATAATTGCCGTAGAGCATCTTGAGGATGGAGCTCTTGCCGACGCCCGAGGGGCCGCCGAGCACGAGGCATTCCCCGGCACGGGCCGAGAAGGTGACACCGCTGACCACCGGCAGCGTCAGGCCGCCGCGCAGGTGCATGGTGAAGGTCTTGGCGACGTCGGAAACGACGAGGGGGGTAACCATGGGGGGTCCTTTCCGGCTCACACCTGGAGGATCGAGGAGACGAGGAGCTGGGTGTAGGGCTCGCGCGGATCGTCGAGCACCCGGTCCGTCAGCCCCTGTTCGATGACGCGGCCATCCTTCATCACCATCATGCGGTGCGAGAGGAGGCGGGCGACCGCAAGGTCGTGGGTGACGATGATGGCCGACAGGCCGAGATCGTTGACGAGGCCGCGCACGAGATCGAGAAGGCGCGCCTGCACGGAGACATCGAGCCCGCCGGTCGGCTCGTCCATGAAGACGAGGCGGGGCGAGGTGACGAGGTTGCGGGCGATCTGCAGGCGCTGGCGCATGCCGCCGGAGAAGGCGCGCGGCTGGTCGTCGATGCGGCTGCGGTCGATTTCCACCCGCTCCAGCCAGCCGGTGGCGGCCTCGCGGATATTGCCGTAGTGGCGGTCGCCGATGGCCATCAGCCGCTCGCCGACATTGGCGCCGGCCGAGACCGCCATGCGCAGGCCGTCGGCCGGGTTCTGGTGCACGAAGCCCCAGTCGGTGCGCATCAGGAAGCGCCGCTCCGCCTCGCCCATCCGTGCGAGATCGCGCAGCTCTCCGTCGCGCATCCGGTATTCGACGACGCCGGTGGTGGGCATCAGTCGCGTGGAGATGCAGGAGAGAAGGGTGGTCTTGCCGGAGCCGGATTCCCCGACGATCGCCAGCACTTCGCCGGGATAGAGGTCGAAGGAAACGTCGCGGCAGCCGATCCGCGCGCCGTAGCATTTGGAGAGGTCGCGGACCTTCAGAAGGGGTGCGTCGCTCATTCAGCGGCCTCCAGGTTGGCCACGCCCAGCTCGCCCACATGGCCGGCCGCTCGGCGGTCTTCGCAGTAATCGGTGTCGGAGCAGACGAACATGCGCCCGCCCCGGTCATCGAGCACCACCTCATCGAGATAGACGTGGTTCGCGCCGCACAGTGCGCAGGGCTTGTCGAATGTCTGGATCTCGAAGGGGTGATCCTCGAAATCGAGGCTGACCACCTCGGTGTGCGGCGGCAGCGCGTAGATGCGCTTCTCGCGGCCGGCGCCGAAGAGCTGCAGGGCTTGCGAACGGTGCATCTTCGGATTGTCGAATTTCGGGATCGGCGAGGGGTCCATGACGTAGCGGCCCTCGATCTTCACCGGATAGGCGTAGGTCGTGGCGATATGGCCGTTCCTCGCAATGTCCTCGTAGAGCTTCACATGCATGAGGCCGTATTCTTCCAGCGCATGCATCTTGCGGGTCTCGGTCTCGCGCGGTTCGAGGAAGCGCAAGGGTTCGGGGATCGGCACCTGGTAGACCAGCGTCTGGCCCTCCGTCAGCGTCTCCTCGGGGATGCGGTGACGGGTCTGGATGACGGTTGCGTCCTTCGTCTTGGTGGTGACGGCGACATTCGCGACCTTCTGGAAGAAGGCGCGGATGGAGACGGCATTGGTCGTGTCGTCCGCACCCTGGTCGATGACCTTCAGCACGTCATCCGGCCCGAGGATCGCGGCCGTCACCTGCACGCCGCCGGTGCCCCAGCCATAGGGCATGGGCATTTCGCGCGAGGCGAATGGCACCTGATAGCCGGGAATGGCAATGGCCTTCAGGATGGCGCGGCGGATCATCCGCTTGGTCTGTTCGTCCAGATAGGCGAAGTTGTAGGTTGCGAGATCACTCATAGAACCATACCTCTGAAAGGCCGGGGAGCGGCGGGCATGAGGGGTGTGTCATGGAATGGATTTTCATCGGCGTTTTCGCAGGCGTCGCGCTGCTGGTCGCGATCTTTCGCAAATCCGGCAGTCCCGGCGATGGTGGCGGCATCTTCGGCAGCGATGGCCATGATGGCGACGGCGGGCACGGCGATGGAGACGGCGGCGGCCACTGAAGGCTGGCAACGGCTCATTCGGCGGCCTCCTTCATGTCGTCGGCGGGGCGGCTCTGCGCCTCGTATTCGCGGCGCATGCGGCGCACGAGGTCGAGTTCGGCCTGGAAGTCCACGTAATGCGGCAGCTTCAGGTGCTCGACAAAGCCGGTCGCCTGCACGTTGTCGCAGTGGGAAATGACGAATTCCTCGTCCTGCGCGGGCGCGGTGCGGTCCTCGCCGAATTCGTCGGCGCGCAGCGCACGATCGACCAGCGCCATGGCCATGGCCTTGCGCTCGCTCTGGCCGAAGACGAGGCCGTAGCCGCGGGTGAACTGCGGCGGGGCGGACGCCGAACCCTTGAACTGGTTGATCATCTGGCATTCCGTCAGCTTGAGGCGGCCGAGCGGTGCGGCAAAGCCGAGTTCAGGCGTGTCGATCTCCACCTCCACGCTGCCGATGCGGATTTCACCGGCGAAGGGATGGGTGCGGGCATAGCCGCGCTGGGTGGAGTAGGCGAGTGCCAGCAGGAAACCCTCGTCGCCGCGGGCGAGTGCCTGCAGCCGCACGTCCCGGCCCATGGGAAACTCCATCGGCGTGCGGGTCAGGTCGCCGGGACCGTCTTCGCCGCCCGCCTCGCCATCGCCCTCGATCAGGCCTTCGCCGGAAAGAATGTCGCTGACGCGCATGGCTGGCTCGTCGCCGGCCGGCCGGCGCGCGCCTTCGGCCACGTCGGCGTCTTCGAGCAGAGCGGGATCGAGCAGGCGGTGGGTGTAGTCGAAGGTGGGGCCAAGCAGCTGGCCGCCCGGCAGATCCTTGTAGGTGGCGGAGATCCGCCGCTCGATCGCCATCTCCCCGGTCTCGACCGGGCGGCTGGCCCCGAAGCGCGGCAGGGTGGTGCGGTAGGCGCGCAGGATGAAGATCGCTTCGATCATGTCGCCGCGCGCCTGCCGGATGGCGAGCGCGGCCAGCGCGGGATCATAGAGCGAGGCTTCCGCCATGACGCGATCGACGGCGAGTGCGAGCTGTTCCACCACCTGGTCATTGGTGATGGCCGGCAGGTCACGGTCGCCGCGCCGGCGGTCGGCAAGCAGGCGGTGGGCATTGGCAATGGCGGCTTCCCCGCCCTTCACGGCCACATACATGGCTATTCCTCCGCGCTCTGAAGGCTGGTGCTGCGGGGCAGGCAGAGAAGGTCGCTGCCGGCGGTCAGGATGAGATCGACGCCGCGCGGGAAAAGCGCGCGGTTGTCGCGCCACAGCGTGGTGAAGATCGGGGGCAGGCCGAACGGCGCGATCGTCTCCGTCGTCTCGATGCCGGGGCCGCGGGCGACGAGTGGCTGGCCGCCCGCCAGCGATGGCAGCTCGACAACGAGCGTGGCGGAGCGGTCGGGATAGTCCTGCGTGCCGAGCGCGAAGCTCGACAGCGGCGGCAGGTTCTGGCCGGCCTCGACGAAGGCGAACTGCGCAGCCGCCTTGTCTTCGACGCTGGATGCGCCCGTGTGGAAGGAGATCCAGGAGGAGACGACCGAGGCGCGGGCGGCCGGTGTCAGCCAGACGGCGGTGTCGGCATCGAGCAGCGTCAGCGCGACCGCGCCCATCGCTTTGCCGAAGGGGGCCGGCGGGTCGACACTGTCGTCCAGCGAGTGGATGCGGCCGGGCCGCGCCATGCCGTCCATCAGCGCGCGGAACACGGCCTGCGACTGGAAGACGGGATCGGAAAAGCCGCCGGCATAGGCGCGCTGGGCGCTTTTTCCGGAAAGGCTTGTGTTCTGGCTCATGGGCATCAGTCGTCTCCCCGGACCATGGTGAAGAAATCGACACGGGTGGCAGCTGTTTCCTCGGCCTGCCGGCGGTCCGCCTCGGCGAGATCCCGTTCCCCCTCGGCGATGAAGGCTTCGATTGCCGCCTGATGGTCACCGCGCTGGAAGAGCGCATCGAGGATGGCGGCGAGGCGCGCGTGCTGGCGATCGGTGCCGAGCAACTGGCCGTGGCCGATCTCGCCGGTGGAGAGGCGAACCGTCGCGCGGCTGACGGTCGCTTCGCCGAGATTGAAGGGCGAGCCGCCGCCACCGATGCGCCCGCGCACCATGACGAGGCCTGTTTCGGGCCCGCGCACCGCGTGAATTTCCACCTCCGGCGCAAGCTGTGCCAGAATGGTTTCCAGTCGCCGGCGCGGCAGGCGGGCGGCGACTGCCATCAGGCGACGCCTTGCGGCAGGCTCCAGAGCGTCCGGGACCGAGCCGGCCTGCGCCGCCCGGTCCGCGAGGTTTTGTTTTGAGGTCATTGCCTTTGCTCCACATGTCTATTAATATAGACAACTGAACATATGGCTAAATGCAAATCGTGACATGCATGTGACGCGATACCGATCCGAGGATGAAATGGCAGGCAGGCGGGCAGGACCACGCGTTGAGGAAAACCGCGCAGACGGCGCCGCGCAGGATGCCGGCGGCGCAGGCGGCGAACATCCCGTCGAGCGGCAGCTCGGCGTTGCCCTCTGGCGACAGATCGCCGACCGTATCCGCGCCGCGATCGCCGATGGCGCCTATGACGGGACTGGCCGTTTGCCGCCCGAATCGGCGCTGGCAAGCGAGTTCGGGGTCAATCGACATACCGTCCGAAGTGCGATTGCCTCCCTGACGGAGGAGGGCATCGTTCGCCCCATGCAGGGGCTGGGCACCCTCATCGAGCGGCAGGAACGCCTGCAATTCCCGATCTCGCGCCGCACCCGCTTCTCCGCCGGCCTTGCCGACCAGACGCGGGATATCGCCACGCGCCTGCTGGCGTCCGACAGGATCGCGGCCGGTGCCGAGATTGCACGCGCGCTGAAGCTCGATGCTGGCGCGGAGGTCATTCGCCTTGACATCGTCTCGGCCGCAGCCGCCCGGCCGGTCTCCACCTCGACGGCCTATTTCCCGGCCGCCCGCTTTCCGGAAATGGCCGCGTGCTTCCGGCGCACAGGCTCGGTGACGCGCGCCTTTGCCGAGCAGGGACTGTCGGACTATGTGCGCCAGTCGACCGACATCATCGCCCGCCACGCCGATGCCGGGGAGCGCAGCCTGTTGTCTCTGTCGCCGGGATCGATCGTGCTGCAAGCGACCGCCATCAATGCCGATCTCGAGGGCCGGCCGGTGCAGTATGCCCGCACCCGCTTTGCCGCCGACCGCGTGCAGCTACACATCGAAACGTAGGACATCCGGTTCTGTCAGGTCCCGCAAAAGGTGCGCATCACGCGCTCATCGGGCTGCGGGGCCAGCGCCAGGTCGGCCTGTTCCGGCTGATCCTCGTAGGGGCGGGAAAGCACCGCGACCAGCCGCTCAAAGAGTCCAAAATCGCGCCGTTCCACGGCGGCGACGATCGCTTCCTCGATGCGGTGATTGCGCGGAATGAAGGCCGGGTTGACGGCCCGCATGGCGGCAAGCCGTTCACCTGCCCCGCGCCGGTCGTCGGCAAGCCGCTGCCGCCAGGGCGCGGCCCAGCCGTCATAGGCGGCGGGATCGGAAAATTCCGCACGAACGGCGGCGTCGGCGGCCGGGTCGATCGCTGCGGCGCAGAGCGCGCGGAAGGTGCGGGTAAAATCGGCCTCGCCCGCTTCCATCGCCGTCAGCAGCGCCTGAACGAGATCGAGGTCGCCGTCGACGCTCGCATCGAAGAGGCCGATCTTCGCCCGCATGCCGGCGAGCCAGGCCGTCTGGAACTGCCCCGCAAAGCCGACGACGATGGCATTGGCCGCCTCGATCGCCTTGTCCGTATCGGCGTCGATCAGCGGCAGCATGGCTTCTGCAAGGCGCGCGAGGTTCCACTGCGCAAGGCCCGGCTGGTTGCGATAGGCGTAGCGTCCCTGCTGGTCGATCGAGGAAAAAACCTTGGTGGCGGAATAGGCGTCGAGGAAGGCGCAGGGGCCGAAATCGATCGTCTCGCCCGATACCGTCATATTGTCCGTGTTCATCACGCCATGGATGAAGCCGACCTGCATCCAGCGGGCGATCAGCCGCGCCTGCCGCTCCACGATGGCTTCGAGCAGGGCGGTGTAAGGAGAAGGCGCGTCCGCGAGATCGGGATAATGGCGGGCAATGACGTGGTCGGCGAGGATGCGCAGTCCCTCCTCGTCGCCGCGCGCCGCCATATACTGAAAGGTGCCGACACGGATGTGGCTCGCTGCCACGCGCGTCACCACCGCACCCGGCAGGACCGTCTCGCGATAGACGACGTCGCCCGTCAGCGCTGCCGCGAGCGCCCGTGTGGCGGGGATGCCGAGCGCATGCATGGCCTCGCTGACGATATATTCGCGCAGCACCGGTCCAAGTGCTGCCCGCCCGTCGCCGCGGCGCGAATAGGGCGTGGGGCCGGAGCCCTTCAACTGGATGTCGCGCAGCTGTCCGGCCCGGTCGCGCACCTCCCCGATCAGCAGCGCCCGCCCGTCGCCGAGCGAGGGAACGAAGTTGCCGAACTGATGGCCGGCATAGGCAATGGCAACGGGGCGCGCATCATGCGGCACCGCGGCACCTGAAAAGAGCGCCGTCAGTTCCACAGGCTCGATATGGGAAAGGTCGAAGCCGAGCTCCGCAGCCAGGGCTTCGTTGACCTTTATCAGCAGGGGCGCTTCGGGCGGGGAGGGCAGGGCCTCGGCGCGGAACCGCTCCGGCAGCCCGGCATAGATCCGCTCGAAGGCGGGAAGGCCTTCGCTATCGAGGACGCCGGAAATCGTGCCGCGTGCCGTGATCATCGCCCTGCTCCTTCACCGCTCGTGCCGGCCGTCATGGTCGTTAGGTCGGATGGCTCCTAGGTAGGCCAGCCGGCAGGCCATTGCCAGCAACAAAGTCGGAACAGGCGCCGGGATCCATTCAACATTCTCGAAACGTTGAAAATTTGCTGTCCCGGTGCAATTGCCGGAATGCAAAGCTCCCTTATGTAGAGATCTGCGCGATTTCGACGTTCCCCTGGATTTCAGGACCATGTGAGCCGGTCGCGCCGTTCCGGCGGCAAAGCCGGCACGGTCGGGCGTGGCCATTTCTGTGTGCGTTGTAGGTTCGGGGTTCGGGAATGATTGAGAAAATGACGCCGAGGCAGGATGCCCGCAACGCAGGCGACCGGCTGATTGCCGGCCACGCCTCCGAGGATCCCTTCGCCGCCGCCTTCAAGGCGACGCGCATGCCCATGCTGATCACCGATCCGCACCAGCCGGACAATCCGATCATCTTCTGCAACCGCGCCTTCTGCGACCTGACCGGCTATTCTCATGACGAACTTGTGGGGCGCAACTGTCGCCTGCTGCAGGGTGAGGGCACGGACATGGGTGCCGTCTCGCGCCTGCGTGACGCCATCGCCGACGGGCGCGACATCTCGATCGACATCCTGAACTACCGCAAGGACGGGTCGGCTTTCTGGAACGCGCTCTTCGTCAGCCCGGTGCGCGATATCGACGGCAAGATCGTCTATTTCTTCGCCTCCCAGCTCGATTTCACCAATATCAAGAGCAAGGAAGCCGAGCTTGCCCGCGCCCGCCACATTGCCGAGGAGGAAGTGGCCGAGCGCACCGCCGATCTGACCGAGGCGCTGCGCGCCAAGACCGCGCTGGTGCATGAAGTCGATCACCGCGTGAAGAACAACCTGCTGACGATCGCGTCGATCCTGAAGCTTCAGGCCCGCATGACGAAGGACGAGATTGTCGAACGGACCCTGATGTCGGTTCTCAACCGCGTGGAAGCGCTGAGCACCGTGCAGCGCAAGCTGCTGAACGACGAGGATGTCGGCCATTTCGACGTCGCCGATTTCGCCAAGACGCTGGTTGTCGATATCGTCAGTGCGCTGCGACGCTCCGACATCATGCTGACGACCGATGTGCATGAGGTCGTCGTCCCCGCCACAAAGGCCTCGCCGCTGGCGCTCATCATCAACGAGCTGGTGGGGGATGCCGTACGCCGCGGTCTCGCCGATGGCGGCGGCGGGATCCATCTCGAAGTGCGCCGCCTCAACGGGCATTTCCTCATCCGCGTCGTCGATACGGTCGAGCCGGTGCCGGTGGACGAGGAAGAGGCCGCCTACAGCCGCACCATGCTCGAAGCCTGCTCGCGCCAGCTTCGCGCCACCATGGAACGCACGGTCATCGGACATCGCACCGAGGTTGCCGTGACGCTGCCGGTCAAAGACTGAAAGGAAGACTGCGTGAAGGTGTTGATCGTCGAGGACGAGGTTCTGCTGGCCATGGAACTGGAAAGCGAGATCGAGGCGGCCGGCCACGAGATCGTGGGCATGGCTGCCGACAGCAAGGAGGCCCTGTCGCTGATCGACGGCGCGGATCCGGAGTTCGCCTTCGTGGACATCCATCTGCTGGACGGTCCGACCGGCATCACGGTGGGCCAGTCGCTCTCACTGCGCGGCATCCCCTACGTCTTCGTATCCGGCAATGTGAAACGCATTCCCGAAGATTTCGCCGGGGCGCTGGGCGCCATCGAAAAACCCTATACGATGAACGGGCTGCAGAACGCGCTCTCCTTCATCGAAGGCTATGTCGGCGGCCGGAAGGCGGAGCTTACGCCGCCGCCAAGTCTGCTTCTCTCGCCGGCCCTGATGTCGGACCCTTCCTTCAGCGGCAAAATAGCTCACACCTCGATGGACCGACCTTGAAACAGACCCTTGAGCGCATCCAGGCCGTCAAGAGTTCCGGGCTCCTCGATGCAAGAGGCCAGGCGGAATTCCAGGATATCGTCGAACTGGTGAAAGCAAGCATCGGCTGCCCGGTGGCGGTCGTGTCTATCCTGGATGCGGACAGGCAGGTCTTCATCGCCCATCTCGGCCTGCCGGGCCAATGGGCGGAGCGGGGCGAAACGCCGCTCACCCACTCCTTCTGCCAGCATGTCGTCAACGATGCAAAGCCGCTGGTCGTCGGCGATGCGACCATCCATGACCTCGTGCGCAACAACCTCGCCATCCCCGATCTCGGCGTGATTTCCTATCTCGGTGTTCCCGTTTCCCTCCCGGATGGCACGGTGATCGGTGCGCTGGCCGCCATCGACGGCCGGCCGCGCGCCTGGACGGAGGCGGAGCTCGAAATCCTGAGCCGGATCGGCCGCGTCGTCTGCAACCAGATCGAGACCTTCGTGTCCGAACGTCGCTGGAGCACGCTGTTCGGCCAGCTCGAAGAGGGCATCATGGTGGGTACGCTGATCCGCGACGCGGACGGGCGTGCGCAGGACTGGTATATCGAGGCGGTCAACGCCTCCTGGGGGCGGCTCGTCGGCAGGCCCGCGGAAGACGCGCCGGGCAAGACCCTCCTGACGCTCTTTCCCAAAACCGAGCCGGAATGGATCTCCGACGTCGCGCTCGCCGTCGATACCGGCGAGGTCCGCCGCTTCACCCGCCGCTTCGCGACGCTCGGCCAGTGGTATGAGGGCTATATCCAGCCGACTGGCAAGGACAGCTTCCTGATTGCCTCCATCGAGGTCACGGAGCGTATGAAGGCGATCGAGGCGCTTGCGGAGAACGAAGCCAAGCTGCGTCTCATCGTCGAGGGCGCCAAGGACTACATCATCGTCACGCTCGACGAGACCGGTCACATCACCAACTGGTTCGGCGGTGCCACCGACACCTTCGGCTGGACGGAAGCCGAGATGCTGGGCAAGACCTTCTGCTCGATCTTCACACCTGAAGATCGCGAGAACGGCGTGCCGGATCGCGAACTGGAAAAGGCCGCCCGCGATGGCGTGGCAAGCGACAGGCGATGGCACCTGGCCTCCGACGGCTCCAAGATCTTCCTCGACGGGACGTTGCGACCGCTGCCGACACTTGGCACGCAGACGATGCCGGGTTTCATCAAGGTGGCGCGCAATGCCACCGCCCAGAAGCTCGCGGAAGACCGGCAGACAGCACTCCTGAACCTCGGCGACAAGATCCGGGAACTCGATACCGTGACGGAGGTCGCCTTCGCGGCAGCCGAAATCCTGGCGCGCAGCCTGTACGGCGCGACGCGTGCTGGCTACGGCATCGTCGACCAGATTGCCGAGACCGTCGAGCTGCTGCCGGAATGGCGGGCTGAGGGCATGTTCACCGTCTCCGGCCTGCATCATTTCCGCACCTACGGTTCCTACATCGAGGATCTGAAGCGCGGCGAGATCGTCATCATCCCTGACGTGGCAAATGACCCGCGCACCTCCGGATCTGCGGAGGTCTTCCACTCGCTCGGCATCTCCGTGCTGGTCAACGTACCGATCATGGAGCATGGCGCCTTCGTCGGCGTCATGTTCGTGCATTACGACAAGCCACATGATTTCACGCTGGAGGAGCGCGACTTCGTGCGCACCGTGGCGGACCGCACCCGTGAGGCAATCTCGCGCATCCGGGCGGAGGAGGAGCAGCAGGTCCTCAATCAGGAAATCAGCCACCGCCTGAAGAACACGCTGGCGATGGTACAGGCGATTGCCACCCAGACGCTGCGCCCGGTGACCGATCGCGCACCGGTCGAAGCTTTCACCAACCGGCTGCATGCGCTGTCGCAGGCCCATCAGGTGCTGCTCAGCCAGGACTGGTCGTCGGCGCGCATCGTCGCCGTTGTTGGTTCAGTCCTTGATCAGATCGCACCGCCGGACCGGCACCGGATCGTCGGTCCCGATATCGAGATCGGCCCGCGCACGGCCTTGTCGCTGGCACTGGTGCTGCACGAACTGGCGACCAATGCGCTGAAGTACGGGGCCTGGTCGAATGCCGGCGGCACGGTCCGGGTCGAGTGGACGACGGAGATCGCCAACGACGACCAGGCACTGATCCTCACATGGCGCGAGGAAGGCGGCCCCCCGGTCGCCGCGCCGACCGCCAAGGGGTTCGGCTCGCGCCTGATCCGCATGGGCCTGACCGGCTCCGGCGGCGTCGCGGTGGATTATCGTCCGGAGGGGCTGGTTGTGGAGATGCGCGGCCTGCTCTCGCAACTGCGGCAGTCCTGATCGTGCGGGATTGCGTCCCCCGCTAAGCGATTGCCTTCGGCAGCGTGACAGTCTGGACAAGGCCACCGCTTGGGGCCGGCGAGAGCGTGATCGCTCCGCCGTAGAGCTGTACGAGTTCGTTCGCGATGCTGAGCCCGAAGCCGTCGCCGGGCACGCTCTCGTCCATTCGGGTTCCCGGCCGAAACACCTCTGCCATCCGGTCCGGCGCAATGCCCGGCCCGTCGTCCGCAATGGTCAGAACAAGCCTGTTCCCTTCCGGCCGGGCGGTAACCGCAACGCGCGAGCGGGTCCACTTGAAGGCATTGTCGATCAGGTTGCCGAGAATTTCCTCGAGATCTTCGGGGGCGCAGGCCACCGCGTCGGGTTCGTCGATGGCCAGATCGACGGCGATCCCGCGCTCGGCATGGATCCGCGACAGAACGAGCACCACATCCTCCACGCGCGGCCGCAGACGCGTGGCGATGCCGCTGCCGGCGGCGGTCTTTCGGGCCCGGGCGAGATGGTGGCGGATGCGCTGGTCGATGCGGCCGACCAGCGTGCGCAGCGTTCCATCCGGGTCGTTGGTGGCCTCAAGGGCGAGCGCGAGGCTCGTCACCGGCGTCTTCAGCCCATGGGCGAGATTGGCAAAATGCAGCCGCGTTTCCGTCAGGCGCTCGGCATTCTGGTCCACCAGCCGGTTGATCTCGCCGGACACGGGACGCAGTTCCTCGACCGGATTTTCCGGCAGCCGCGCGAGCGTGCCGGCTCCGATTGCGGCAATATCGGCCGTCAGTTGCCTGAGCGGACGAAGCCCGTAGCGAACCTGGAGGAGAATGCCGGCAATCAACACCGCGCCGAGCGCCGTCATCGCCGGCACCAGCCAGAAGAGGGCGCGCCGGGCCGGCTCGCGGAGCGCTGCTTCCGGCGCCGAGACGAGGATGGTGAGCGAACGGCCTCCCACGCTCGCCATGGCAGTGCGGATGTGCAGGCTTTCGTTGCGGAAGCTGCCGCGCTCTCCGCGCTGCGGCCCGCCGTCAAACATCTGCCGCCAGTCGAGCGGCGCGGGCGGGCTGTCGATCGTGGCGTTGGCAAGGGATCGCGATGTCAGATGCGTGTTAGCTCCCGACACCTGCCAGTACCAGCCGGATCCGCGCCGGTCGAAAGGCGGACCGTCGAGCACGGCGGACAGGATGACCGAACCGTCAGCATTGGTCGTCAGCGCGCCGCGCAGACCTTCGATCTGGGTATCGAGACGCTGGTCGATCTGGTCGCGTGCCACGCCGGCGACGATCTGGTAGAGAATCAGCGAGGCGACGATGACGCTCGCGGAGACGAAGAGCACCGCGAAACCGGCGAGACGGCGGGCGATCGACAGGCGGCGGAGTGCGGCAAACCGGCTCATGGCGCGGCCGTCAGCATGTAGCCGCGTCCGCGCACGGTCTCGATCAGCTCTGCGCCGATCTTGCGGCGCAGCCGCGCAATGATGACCTCGATCGAATTGGAATCCACCTCCGCATCGCCCTCATAGACCCGCTCGATCAGCTCGCGGCGCTCCACCACGACCTCCTTGCGCAGGATGAGACAGGACAGAACCCGCCATTCCAGCGCCGTCAGCTTGAGCGCCAGGCCATTGAACTCGAAGGTCCCGAGCTGCGCGTCGAAGACCAGCGGCCCGCAGGTGACCTTTGACGCGGCGTGGCCCGTGGCGCGCCGCACCAGTGCCCGCAGCCGCAGCACCAGTTCCTCCACCTTGAAGGGCTTGGTCAGGAAATCATCCGCCCCGGCCTTGAAGCTTTCCACCTTGTCCGGCCAGCCGTCGCGCGCTGTCAGGATCAGCACCGGCAGGCTGCGCCCGGCGGCCCGCCAGGATTTCAGCACGGTCACACCGTCGATCTTCGGAAGGCCGAGGTCGAGCACGGCGACATCATAGAGCTCGGTCAGGCCGGCATGTTCCGCATCCTCGCCATTTGCGGCAATATCCACCACGAAGCTTTCGGCCCTGAGGCTCGCGGCGATCCGTTTGGAAAGATCGGAGTCGTCTTCGACCAGAAGCACGCGCATGTCTTGGTCCAATCCTGCAAGGAAACAAGCCTTTAACTAGGGCGCTCCGGCTTAACTCAAGCTGAACCGCGAGGTTCAGGCTGCTAAGGGCAGGGCAGGCGTACAACAGGATCATCCCAACCAAAGGAGATGACCATGTCACTGTCTGACAACACTGCTTCGAACGAAACCCCGGCCGTTGGCCCCGAGCACGAACACCACAAGCCGCACCCGCACCATCCGCCCCACAAGCGCCGCGGGCGTGCCGCTGCTCTGGGTCTCGCCAGCGTCGCCGTCCTCGTCGTCGGTGCGGCCGCCGGTGCCGGCGCCATGAAGATGTCGGGCCCGCAGATCGAGATGGCGCCGATGACCCCGGTGGCGGTCTCGACCCTCAAGGATACCAACCTCGTGACGGTGAAGGGCAAGGTCGCCGAGATCTTCGGCAACAAGTTCATCCTTCAGGACGAAAGCGGCCGCGCGCTGGTGGAAACCGGCCGGGCCGGCGAGGGCGGCAAGCTCGTCGCGGCCGATGAGCCGGTGAGTGTCCAAGGCCGCTTCGAGAACGGTTTCCTGCACGCCTCGTTCATCGTGCGACAGGACGGCAAGGTCGAGGCGATCGGCCCGGCCGGCGGTCCGCCGCGCCATGGTCCCGGGCATGGACCGGACCGCGGCCCGGATGCCGGTCCCGATGGTGGACCCGAGCGTGGTCCCGGCCATGGCCCCATGGACGACATGCTGCAGCGCCTGAAGCCCTGACCCCGATC
Source organism: Rhizobium sp. SG2393 (assembly GCF_042610495.1). Classification (NCBI taxonomy): domain Bacteria; kingdom Pseudomonadati; phylum Pseudomonadota; class Alphaproteobacteria; order Hyphomicrobiales; family Rhizobiaceae; genus Rhizobium; species Rhizobium sp. SG2393. Next base: position 32,908 of record NZ_JBHGAP010000006.1, on the reverse strand, counting down.
GAAACCCGTTGATGCGGTGTCAATCCTCCCGCCCGCCGGACGAACCCGGCGGGCGGTGGTGCGCGTGGTGTTTATCCAGCGACATCTCGCCGCCGGCCGGCATGGGCTGCCTTTTCACGGCTTGCGAAGTGCGTAAAGACGGGGCAGGGTCGCGCCCGGCGGTTGAACCTTCGGGTTCCTCCTGCCAGCCACAAAAGCATGCGGAGGACCCTGTCGATTGCGGGTCCCCAAGGGAGTGACACCATGAGAAAGTTTCTGATCCTCGGCACGGCGCTTGGCCTGCTGATGGGAACGGCGGCGCGCGCCGACGACCTGACCATTGCCGTTGCCGGCCCTCTGACGGGCCCGCTCGCCACGATCGGCGACCAGTTCAAGCAGGGCGCCCAGGCCGCGGCCGACGCCATCAACGCCAAGGGCGGCGTGATGGGCCGCAAGATCGCGCTGCAGTTCGAGGACGACCAGTGCGACCCGAAGCAGGCCGTTTCGATCGCCAACCGTATTGCTGCGGCTGGCATCCAGTTCGTCGACGGGCATGCCTGCTCTGGCTCGAGCATTCCGGCCTCCGCCGTCTACGCCGAAAACGGCACGCTGATGATGACGCCGGCCTCCTCCAATCCGGTGCTGACCGATGCCGCCGCCGCCAATGGCTGGACGAACATCATGCGCCTCTACACCCGCGACGACGCGCAGGGCGCCTTCATCGGCCCGTGGATCGCCAAGGAATATGCCGGCAAGAATGTTGCCGTGCTGCATGACAAGTCTGCCTATGGCCAGGGCATTGCCGACGCCGTGCGCGCCACGATGAATGCCAACGGCCTCAAGGAAATCATGGCCGAAGGCATCAATGCCGGCGAAAAGGACTACAACGCGCTTGTCACCAAGCTGAAGGACGCCAAAGTCGATGTCGTCTATTTCGGCGGCTACCATCCCGAAGCCGGCCTCATCCTGCGCCAGGCAGCCGAACAGGGCTACAAATTCCAGCTGATCATGCCCGATTCCATTGCCTCGCCGGAATTCTGGCAGGTTGCCGGCCCGGCCGGCGAAGGCACGCTCTTCGTCTTCCCGTCCGACCCGCAGGCCAAGCCCGAAGCCAAGGAAGCGGTGGAAAAGATCACCGCTGGCGGCTTCAAGCCGGATGGCTTCACACTGTTCTCCTACGCCGTCGTCCAGGCGATCGCCCAGGGCGTCGAGCGCGCCGGCTCGGACGACCCGACCGCCGTCGCCGCCGCCCTGAAGAACGGCCAGCCCGTCGACACCGTCGTCGGCACGGTCGCCTTCGACGAGAAGGGCGACCTGAAGAACGCCAGCTACGACATCAACCGCTGGAGTAACGGCGCCTACGCCCCGATCGCCAAATAAGCGCCCGGCCGACAACAAGCCCTTGCAAGGAGGAAGGCCCGGTCCTGCGCCAGGCCTTCCCCACCTCATCCGCCCATACGGTTTTCAGACGGCCGGCGACCGGAAGATCCCTCTCCGTCCGGTCTGCGATGCGCCTCAACGGGCGTCCGGCGGCGTGTCGCTGTGGGTGAGAGCCCGTGGCCTGCTTCCTGCAGGTCATCGCAGAGGTCATCCGACCCGGAAACCTTCGGGTCGGAAATCTCGTGGGCAAGGGTGATCAGGCGCGTTCACGGATCGCTGCGGCCGGTGCGGCGTGCAAGGAGGCGCCGGGGAAAAAGTCGAGGCCGACAAGCTGGCCTCTCGGATGTGCGCGGCTCTGGGCTGGCGCGAGAAGGTCCAACACGGAGCTTGCCAGCAGGGTGCCAAGCGCCTGAAGATCCAGTTGGAAGCACGTCAGTTTCGGTGCCATGAAGCGCATGACCGGCATTTCGCGAAAGCCGATTATCGAGAGGTCTCGGCCCGGCTCGATGCCGCATTCGCGAAGAGCTGCATAGGCGCTGGCGGCGGTCACTTCGGAGCAGAGCATGAGCGCCGTGGGCGGATGCGCCATGTCATAAATCCGCCTGCCAAGGCTGAAGCCCCCTTCCTCGCTGGTCGGGATGCGCATCATGAGCGTTTCGTCGACCGGCAGTCCGGCATCCGCCATGGCCGCGAGGTAACCCGCTTCGTAGTGATAGCCGAGGGCCACATTGTTGTCGGGCAGGCAGACCGCGATCCGGCGGTGCCCGCAGCGGACCGCCTCTTCCACCGATCGGCGCGCGACGCCTTCGAAATCCAGGTCGATCCAGGAGTAGTCGCCGGGCGTTTCGCTGCGGCCAAGCGTCAGGAAGGGCAGGCGGGAGTTGGCCAGCATGGCGATGCGGTGATCGACGCGGCGGGTCGCGGTGATGACCAGCGCGTCGACGATGCCGCGCGCGATCACGCGGGACAGGAATTCCACGGGATCGTCGGCGGAATGACAGGGCAGGATGACCAGATCGTAGCCCTTGTCTGCGAGATAGAGGTTCATCGCATCGAGCACGACGTAGAAGAACTCGTCGCCCGACTGGTGGGCGGGATGGCCGGTTTCGATGACGAAGCCGATCGTATTCGTAGCCCCTCGGCGCAGGGCCCGTCCGGATTGGTTGGGCACGTAGCCAAGTTCGGCTGCCGCCTTGAGGACTTTCTCCAGCGTTTCCGGGTGGACGCCCGGCCGATTGTTGAGGGCCCGCGAAACCGTTCCGATGGAGATATTGAGATGATCGGCCAACCGGCGAATATTGACCATTCCGCTTCCTCGTAAACGTTTACAAAACTCTCTTGACACGTCCATGCCGTGCTGGCAACCTTCGTAAACGTTTACAAGGCATCGGCTGACGAGGAAAGGCTGATGTTGGGAGGAGAATGGGCATGTTGACCGCCGTCATGGCGGGGTGCGGAGCTATGTCCGATGGATGGCTCGCTGCACTCCGGGATATCCCTGCTTTGGCCGAGAGCGTCCGGCTTGTCGGCCTGGTGGATCTCGATCCTGCTGTCGCGGCCGGGCGGGCTGAGAAGCATGGGCTTTCCGGCGTCGAAATCGGCGCCGATCTCCCCTCGATGCTGGCGCGGCTGAAACCCGATCTCCTGTTTGATCTCGTCGTGCCGCCGGCCCGCTTCGGCGTGGTGGAGGCGGGGCTTGCCGCCGGTTGCCATGTCCTGTCGGAAAAGCCGATGGCCAATACGCTCGACGAGGCGAAGGTGCTGGTCGATCGTGCGGCTGCCGCCGGCAAGGTCCACGCCGTCATCCAGAACCGCCGCTTTCTGTCAGGCATCCGGCGCGTGAAGGCCATGCTCGAGGCTGGCACGCTCGGTGACATCACCGCCGTCCACGTGGATTTCTTCATCGGCGCGCATTTCGGCGGTTTCCGCGATGCGATGGACCATGTGCTGCTGCTCGACATGGCGATCCATACGTTCGACGCCGCGCGCTATCTCATCGATCGCAAGCCGGTCTCTGTCTACTGCCGCGAAACCAATCCCCGTGGCTCCTGGTACGCCCATGGGGCTGCGGCCGATGCGCTGTTCGATTTCGAGGATGGCGTCACAATGACCTATCGCGGCTCCTGGTGTGCCGAGGGTGCTAACACGGCGTGGGAAAGCACCTGGCGGATCATCGGCACGAAGGGAACGCTGCTGTGGGACGGCAATGAGGGGTTCGAGGCCCATGTGGTGGCGGGCGACGAAGGTTTTTTCAGGCCGCTGACAACCGTTGCCGTCCCGCAGCTCGATTCGCCCCTGATCGAGGGCCACGGCGGCGTCATCGCCGATTTCGTGCAGGCCGTCATCTCCGGCGGAACGCCACTGACGGTTGGCGCCGACAATATCCAGAGCCTCGCCATGGTGGCGGCCGCCATCGAGAGCGCGACCGCGGGCGAGAAGCGGCCCGTCGATCTCCGTTAACAAGGACTCTCCCATGACCAATCCTGCAAAATCGATCCGCATCGGCACCATGGTCGCCGCCCATGGCGGGCAGGCTCCCGAGCGCATCGCCGAGATCGCCGGCCTCGGCTTCGAAAGCTTCGAGCCGTTCTTCTGGCAGACCACCAACGGTCAGGACCTCGCCGAGCTCGGCAAGCGCTGCCTGGACGCCATCGGCGACCGCGACATCACCATCTCCACGCTCGGCATGTTCGGCAATCCGCTGGAAGGCGACACGATGGATGTCGAAACGCTGCGCAGCTGGAAGGATTGCATCGACAACGCCCATCATTTCGGCGCCACCTGCGTGGCGGGCTTCACCGGCCGCATCCGCAACAGGCCCCTGACCGAGAGCCTGCCGCGCTACCGCGAGGTCTGGAGCGAGCTTGCCCGGCGCGCCGCCGACAAGGGCGTGAAGATCGCCTTCGAGAATTGCGCCATGGACGGCAACTGGCAGACGGGCGACTGGAACATCGCCCATAATCCCGATGCCTGGGAACTGATGTTCAACGAGACGCCGGACGACAATCTCGGCCTCGAATGGGAGCCCTGCCACCAGCTCGTCTACCTCATCGATCCGCTGCCGCAGATCCGCAAATGGGCCGGCAAGATCTTCCATGTTCACGGCAAGGATGCGACGGTGCGCTGGGATGTGGTGCGCGAGCATGGGATCTTCGGCAAGCATCCCTTCGTATTCATGCGCACGCCGGGCTTTGGCGACAGCAACTGGACCGACATCATCAGCGAGCTCCGCCTGGGCGGCTACAGCGGTGCGATCGATATCGAGGGCTGGCATGATCCGGTCTATCGCGACGGGCTGGAAATGACCGGGCAGGTGCGTGCCCTGACCTATCTGAAGGAATGCCGGGGCGGCGACTTCGTCAATGTCACCGCGCAATATGAAGGTGGCGATCCGTCGCTGGTCTGAGCCATGTCCGATCGACGCGTCAATACTTCGGCGACGGACAATACAGCAATAACAGAAGCGTACAAAAGTTTAGGCAAGACTTATATAAACAGAATAGAAAGAACGAGGAATCAGGAGCCATCCGGTGACGACGCGTCACCGGCGGTCCTGGAGGGGAGGAGGCCGGGAAACCGGCCGTGCAGTCATGATCAAAGGAGGAGTATCATGAACATTGCAAAGGTAATGGGCGTGCTGACGCTTGTCGCGCTGCCAGCGAATGCCTGGGCCGAAGTGGTCGAACTCAATCTCTGGACCGTCGACCGGCCCGGGGAGTATCACTACAAGATGGCGGAGGAGTTTTCTGCCAAGAACCCCGACATCAAGGTCAATGTCCGCTCGGTTCAGTTTCCGGACATGGTCAACGAGCTTGCCAAGGCCATGGCCACAGGCGAAGCACCCGATGTGACCTATATCGACAATCCGGATGTGGCGCTGTTTGCCTCGCGCAAGCTGTTGCTGGACCTGAAGCCGATGGTCGACAAGAGCAAGGTCATCAAGCTCGACCAGATCTATCCCGGCCCCTTCGCCTCGGTGAGCTTCGACGGCGGGATTTACGGCATTCCGCGCGGTGCCAACACCATCGCGCTCTACTACAATGCCGACATGTTCGAGGCCGCCGGTCTCGATCCGGCCAAGCCGCCGAAGACCTGGGAAGAACTGTACCAGACCGCCAAGATCCTCACCCAACCCGACAAGGGCATCTACGGCCTCGCTTTCTCTGCGGCGGCAACGGAGGAGGGCACTTTCCAGTTCCTGCCATGGCTTCAGATGGGCGGCGGCGACTACAACAAGGTCAACGTCCCGGGCGGCGTGAAGGCGCTCGAGCTCTGGAAGAAGTTCATCGACGAGGGGCTGGCTTCCCGGGACACGCTGATCCGTGGCCAGTGGGATTCCACCGGCACCTTCAACGCGGGCAACGCCGCCATGAACATCTCCGGCCCCTGGGAACTGCCGCGCATGAGCACCGATGCGAAGTTCGACTATCGTGTCGCACTTCTGCCGGTGCCGGAGAAGGGCGCTCCGCGTGCCTCGGCCCTGGGTGAAGGTGACAACGTGATCGTCGCCAATACCAAGCATCCCGACGAAGCCTTCCGCTTCATCGAATACATGTACGAGCAGATGCCGCGGGTGTGGAACGACTTCGGCTACATGCCGGCCTATCCGGTCAAGGTTGAGGATCCGAAGTATCCGCAGGCCTACGAGGTGTTCAAGGAATCCATGACCTTCGCACGCAATCGCGGGCCGAGCCCGGATTGGTCGAAGATCTCCAAGGCGATCCAGACTGCGATCCAGACCACGCTGACCGGCCAATCCTCCCCGGAAGATGCGTTGGCGGCGGCCCAGACGACCATTGACGGCATTCTCGGCAAATAGCCGTCTGTCGATCTCCTTGTGAAGCGGCCGCGGGCAGGCAGCACTCTGCCCGCGGCCGACAGAAGCCGCATGGGTTGCGCTCAATGCCACCATCGGCCTGCATTGTGTGACCGGAGGCCGCAAGGGCCGGGAGGCGAAATGCTCCGTTTCAATCGTATCTTCCGCGACGGAGGCGGCTTCGATAGCGTGCTTGTCGTGCTGGCGCTTGGCTATCTCGTCGCCTTTTCCGCCTTCCCGCTCATCTACAACCTCGTCATTTCCTTCCAGAGCGTCGATCTCTTCACGATCGCGACCTTCAACCGGCCCTTCGCCGGCCTGCAGAACTACCGCGACGTGCTCCACGATCCGCTGTTCTGGCCGATCCTGCGCCATACGGTCCTGTTCGTTACGCTTTCGGTATGCCTGCAGCTGTCGATCGGACTGGCGCTGGCGCTGTTCTTCCAGCAGGATTTTCCCGGCGCCTCCTGGCTGCGCGGCCTCTTCCTGGCGGGCTGGATCATGCCGGGTCTCGTGGTCGGCGCCATCTGGGGCTGGCTGCTGGCCGGTGATTTCGGCGTGGTGAACTGGCTTTTGCAATCGATCGGCCTGACCAGCCAGCGCATCTTCTGGCTCTCCGATCCCGCGATCTCGATCTATGCCGTCATCATTGCCAATGTCTGGCTCGGCGTGCCCTTCAACATGATCCTGCTGTCGGTCGGGCTTGCCGCGATACCGGCGGATGTCTACGAGGCGGCCGAGCTGGATGGCGCGACGCGCGTGCAGCGCTTCTTCACCATCACCCTGCCAATGATGCGCGCCCAGCTCGGGGCAGTCATCTCGCTCGGAATCATCTTCACGCTCCAGCAGTTCGACCTCTTCGCGGCACTGACCCAGGGCGGTCCGTCAAACGCCTCCAATGTCCTGCAATACTGGTCGTGGGAGCTGGCGTTTCGCGAATATCGCATCGGTCACGGCTCGGTCGTGTCGGTGCTGATGATCGTGGTCGTCATCTTTGTCGCCATCGCTTATGTCCGTTCGACGAGGCACGAACATGTTGTCTAGCACCCCCTGGAAACGCTGGCTGCTGCTGGCTGTCGCCATCCTCCTCGTCGCGATCTACCTGTTCCCGCTCTACTGGATGTATGTGACGGCGCTGAAGACCAATACCGAGACCTTCGCCTACCCGCCGACGCTCTGGCCGCATGATGCGGAGCTGAAGGTGATCGAGGTGTGGAACGCGATGGGCATGGCCTCCTTCATCCGCAACTCGCTGGTGATCGCCTGCGGAACCGTCGCACTCGTCGTTCTCTTCGGCACGGGTTGCGCCTATGGCCTGGCGCGTGTGCGCTCGTTGTGGATGGACGTTGCGCTGTTTCTCGTCTTGATGCTGCAGGTCCTGCCGCCGTCGCTGATGATCACGCCGCTCTTCGTCGCCTTCAGCCAGATCGGCCTCCTGTCCTGGCCGCGCACCGGCACCATTCTTGCTACCGCCGCCAACAAGCTGCCGCTTTACATCGTGCTCGTGCGCGCCGCCTTCATCCAGGTGCCGCGCGAGCTGGAGGAGGCGGCCCTGGTCGACGGCAACAGCCGGATCGGCGCCTTCCTGTCGATCTCCGTGCCGCTGGCCCGCAACGGCATCCTCGTCTCGGCGATCCTCATCTTCCTTCAGGCGCTCGGCGAATATGTCTATTCGCGCTCGCTGATCACCGACCGGGCCTATCAGCCCGCCACCGTCGGCCTGCAGTTCTTCGTCGGGCCGAATGCGTCAGACTGGACCGGCATCATGACCTTCGCCGCCATCTACGTCACGCCGATCCTCATCATCTTCGTCCTGCTTCAGCGCCGCATCGTCAGTGGCCTCACCTCCGGAGCGCTCAAATGACCCTGCAGATCGAACTCGCCGGCATCCAGAAATATTACGGCGCCTACCACGCCCTGCGCGGCATCGACATCGCCATTCCCAAGGGCCGGTTCGTCGCGCTGGTCGGTCCTTCCGGCTGTGGCAAGTCCACGCTGCTGCGCACGCTGGCCGGGCTGGAGACGATTACGAGCGGCGCGATCCGCATCGACGGGGAGGACATCACCCGAAAGCCGCCGCGCCTGCGCGACATCGCCATGGTGTTTCAGTCCTATGCCCTCTATCCGCACATGACGGTGGAGCAGAACCTCACCTATTCGCTGCGGCTGAAGCGCGTGGACAAGGCCGAAGCCCGTCGCAAGGCCCAGGAGATCGCCGAGATCACCGGCCTCACGACGTTGCTCGGCCGCTATCCGCGCGAGCTTTCCGGCGGCCAGCGCCAGCGCGTTGCCATGGGCCGCGCCATCATCCGCAATCCCAAGGCCTTCCTCTTCGACGAGCCCCTGTCGAACCTCGATGCGGCGCTTCGCGTCCATATGCGCGCGGAAATCCGCAAGCTGCACAACAGCCTCGGCGCGACATCCGTCTACGTCACCCACGACCAGATCGAGGCGATGACCATGGCCGATCACGTCGTCATCATGCGGGCCGGGGCGATCGAGCAGCAGGGCGCGCCACTCGACCTCTATGATCGACCCGCCAACCGCTTCGTGGCCGGCTTCATCGGCTCGCCCGCCATGAATTTTGTCGACGGTATCGTGGAGGAAGACGGTTGCTCCGTTCGCCTTGCGCTTCCCTACGACCCCGTCATGTCCTTTGCCGGACGCTGGCCTGCCGGCGAAGCCGTCACCGTTGGCCTGCGACCGGAGCATCTGGTGCCGACCGACGCAGCCGCGCTTCCCGGCGCCAACCGGATGCGGCTTCCCGTTTCGCTCGTCGAGCAGACGGGCTCCATGACCTATGTCGTGACGGAGACCGCCCCCATGCTGACGATCGCGGCCACCATGAGCCGCGCCGTCATCAGCACCCGCAGCATCGAGGTCGCGATCCTGCCCGAAAATCTCTATCTCTTCGACAGCAAGACCGGCATCTCTCTCGCGCGCTGACCGGATTTCCGGCCAGCCCCCGCGACGGCCAGGGGGTTGGCTGGAACGGTGTTTGTTCCATAATACATACTATCTCGCAAAATCCTGTAGCTGGGCGGGTTCACAGGACCGGTTCGATCCCCTTTCTGGCTGCATGGTCCGACCCGAAGCGGGTCCGCTGCAGCCACCCGCCCGTCACGCCAGCAGTTGCTCAGCAATCTTCGCGGCTTCTGCCACGTGGGCCTGGCAGGCACTGGCGGCGCCATCGGGGTCGTTGCGGCAGATGGCGTCGTAGATTTCGCGCAGGCGGGCGGGGCCCGAGACGGTGCGGTTGCTGGTCGATAGCGTCATGACGCGCAGGCGCGAGATGCGGCTGTTGAGGCGGCTGACGATGTCCCAGGCGATATTGTGCCCGCTCGTCTGGAAGATGATCTCGTAAAAATCATGGGTGGCGTCGAGGACGGCCGGCGGAGAGCTGTTCTTCGAGGTGCGGTCGAGCTCTTCCAGAACGCCTTTCAGCTTCGTCTTCACCGCTTGATCGGCACGCCGCGCGCAATCGGCTACCGCTGTTGATTCCAGCGCGGCCCGGATCTCGTAGATCTGCCGGGCATCGTCCCAGGAAAGCCGCGCAACCGTTGGCCCCTGCTTGGCGACGTTCTCCACCAGCCCTTCCGATTCCAGGTGACGGATCACCTCGCGGATGACAGAGCGCGAGACGCCGAGCTGGTCACACAGCGTGCGTTCCACCAGCCGTTGGCCGGGCTCGAAAAGGCCCGAAATGATCGCGCGCCGCAGGCGGTCGAGCGCGATTTCGCGGAGCGTCGCGGGCGGCGTTTCGATGCGGAGATCGGCGAGCTTGGGGTCTTGGCTGGACATGCTTCGGTGTAGCCGCAATTTTCCTCACCGGCAAGGCCTTGACACGTCGTATGATGGTATACCAACATGGAAGCAGACGAAAAGACAGGAGGCAGCCTTGGCGCCGGTGATACGCAAAACCCTTCTCCATGTGGAAACCACGCTTATCGAAGGCGGCAAGGCGGCCCCGACGCCGCTGAAGCTGATCGCGGCCATCGCTATCGTGAAGAACCCCTGGGCCGGCCGCGGTTTCGTGGAAGACCTGAAGCCGGAAATCCACGATGCGGCGCCGGTGCTCGGCGCGCTCCTGACGAAGATGATCCTTGATGCAGCCGGCTCCGGCGAGGCGGTCGAGGCCTATGGCAAGGCGGCGGTCGTCGGTCTTGATGGCGAGGTCGAGCATGCCTCGGCGCTCATCCACACGCTGCGTTTCGGCAATCACTACCGCACGGCCGTGGGTGCGAAGTCCTACCTCGCCTTCTGCAACACCCGTGGCGGCGCCAATGCGCCGATCATGATCCCGCTGATGGACAAGAACGACGAGGGTCGCCGCTCGCACTACCTGACCATTCAGTGCGCCATTCCCGATGCGCCGGCCGCCGACGAGATCGTCGTGGCGCTCGGCGCCTCGATCGGCGGGCGCCCGCACCACCGCATCGGCGACCGTTACCAGGACCTCAAGGAGCTCGGCAACGATGCCAGCAACCCCGCAGCGGTTTGAGACGGCCTCGGGCACGGCCTATGCTGTCGCCGGCAGCGGCGCGCCGCTGGTGCTGATCCACGGGGTCGGCATGCGGATCGAAGCCTGGGCGCCGCAGATCGCGGCGCTCTCTGAGCGCTTCGAGGTCATCGCGCTTGATCTGCCCGGCCATGGCGAAAGCCGGCCTTTGCCGAAGGGCGCGACGCTGACGGATTTCGTGGCGCGGATCGCGACCTTTCTCACCGAAATCGGGCGCGGCCCCGTCAGCATCGCCGGCCACTCCATGGGTGCGCTGATCGCAGGCGGCCTGGCCGCCGAGGCGCCCGCACAGGTGAGCCGCGTGGCGCTCCTGAACGGCGTCTACCGGCGCGATCCGGCAGCGCGTGCCGCCGTCGAGGCGCGGGCGGCGGAAATCTCCACCGGCGGTTTTGATCGCGAAGCCCCGCTTGCGCGCTGGTTCGGCGCGGCGGGCGAACACGAGGCTGCCCGCACGCTCTGCCGGCAGCTGCTCGCCACTGTCGATGCTGAGGGTTACGCCACCGCTTACGGCGCCTTTGCCACGGGCGATGCCGTCTATGCCGATCGCTGGCGGGATGTCGCCTGCCCTGCCCTCTTCCTCACCGGCGAGGGTGATCTGAACTCCTCGCCCGCCATGTCGCGGGCCATGGCGGCGGCCGCACAGAACGGGCGGGCGTTGGTCATTGCCGACCATCGCCACATGGTGAACCTGACGGCGCCCGATCTCGTCAATGCCGCCCTCATCGACTGGATGGGCTGGACGGTCTCGCAACGCAAGGAAGCCTGCCATGACGCATGATCCAAGACAGTTGCGCGATGCCTTCGGCGCATTTCTCACCGGCGTCACTGTCGTCACCACCTTCAATGCCGAGGGCCAGCCGATCGGCTTCACGGCCAATTCCTTCACCAGCGTCTCGCTCGACCCCCCTCTCCTTCTCGTCTGCCTCGCCAAGACCTCGCGCAATTATGCCGCCGTCACCGAGGCGGCCGGCTTTGCGGTCAACATTCTCTCCGAAGCGCAGAAGGATGTGTCCAACACCTTTGCCCGCCCGGTCGAGGATCGCTTCGCCGCCGTCGACTGGCAGCGCGGCCCGTTCGGCTCGCCGGTCTTCTCAGGCGTTGCCGCCTGGTTCGACTGCGCCACCCATTCCGTCGTCGATGCCGGCGACCATGCGATCCTGATCGGCCGGGTCGAGGCCTTCGAAAATTCCGGCCTGACGGGCCTTGGCTATGCGCGCGGCGGCTATTTCCTCCCTGCCCTTGCCGACAAGGCGCTGATCTCGGGCCAGGACATGCCGCAGGTTCTGGGCGCGGTCGCCGAGCGCGACGGCGCGGTGCTCTTGACCGAAGCCGCCGATGGCGGCCTTGCTCTGCCGGCGCTGGAGCTTGGCGCCGGCGATGGTGTCGATGCGCTCACCACCCATCTTGCGTCCCTCTCCGGCCTGCCGGTACAGCCCGGCCTTGTCTATTCCATCTACGAGGACACGCGGGCCCGCCGCCAGCATGTCATCTACCGCGCGACGCTTGGCGAGGGCGCAGCCACGGGCGGCGTCTTCTTCCCGGTCGAGGCCCTGCCGCTGGAGCGGATTGCAGATGCCGCGACACGCGATGTGCTGAAGCGCTACGCGGCGGAGAAGAGCCTCGGCAATTTCGGGGTCTATGTCGGAAATCAGGAAAGAGGCCGGGTCCATGCCCAGCCCGTCAGGAGCTAGTCGATGAAGTTCTCGCTCTTCGTTCACATGGAACGGCTCGATGCCGGTCAGACGCACCAGGAACTCTACGAGGAGTTTATCGCGCTCTGCGAGATCGCCGATCGCGGCGGCATGCACGCCATCTGGACCGGCGAGCATCACGGCATGGATTTCACCATTGCGCCGAACCCCTTCATCAACCTCGCCGATCTCGCCCGCCGCACCAAGAATGTGCGCCTCGGCACCGGCACGGTCATCGCGCCTTTCTGGCACCCGATCAAGCTCGCCGGCGAAGCGGCCATGACCGACATCGTCTCCGGCGGCCGGCTCGATATCGGCATTGCCCGCGGTGCCTATGGTTTCGAATATGAACGTCTGCATCCCGGCCTCGACGCCTGGGGCGCGGGCCAGCGCATGCGCGAGCTGATCCCGGCCGTCAAAGGTCTCTGGGCCGGCGACTACGCCCATGACGGCGAGTTCTGGAAATTCCCTGCGACCACGTCGGCACCGAAGCCCGTGCAGGCCCCGCATCCGCCGATCTGGGTGGCGGCGCGCGATCCCAACAGCCATGAATTTGCGGTGGCGAACGGCTGCAACGTGCAGGTGACGCCGCTCTGGAACGGTGACGGCGAGATCGAAAGCCTGATGGGCCGCTTCAACACGGCCTGCGAAAAGGCCCCTGACGTCGAGCGCCCGAAGATCATGCTGCTGCTGCACACCTATGTCGGCTCCGACGCCGACGACGTGGAGCAGGCGGCCCGCGAGGTCAGCGTCTACTACAATTACTTCTTCGCCTGGTTCAAGAACGAGCGGCCGATCCATCAGGGCCTCATCGCGCGCCTCAGCGAGGACGAGATTGCGGCCAACACCAATCTCTCGCCTGCCGTCATGAAGGCCAACATGCCGATCGGCACCTCCGATCAGGTCATCGCGCGCCTCAAGGCCTACGAGGCGCTCGGCTATGACGAATATTCCTTCTGGATCGACACCGGCATGACGTTCGAGCGCAAGAAGGCCTCGCTCGAACGCTTCATCGCCGAGGTCATGCCGGCCTTCCGGTAAGGAGACAAAGATGCAGCGCTTCCAGCAATACATCGACGGTGCCTTCGAGGACGGCAGCGCCCGTTTCGACAGCCTCGACCCCGCGACCGGTTCGGTCTGGGCCGATATGCCGGAGGCGCGCGAGGGTGATGTCGACCGTGCCGTCAAGGCTGCGGAACGCGCGCTTTACGAAGGCCCCTGGGCGACGATGACGGCAACGCAGCGCGGCAAGCTGCTTTACCGCCTGGCGGACCTCGTCGCCGCGCGGGCCCCGGTGCTGGCCGAGCTCGAGACCCGCGACACCGGCAAGATCATCCGCGAGACCTCCGCGCAGATTGCCTATGTCGCGGAATACTATCGCTATTATGCGGGCCTCGCCGACAAGATCGAGGGCAGTACCCTGCCGATCGACAAGCCGGACATGGATGTGTGGCTGCGCCGCGAGCCGGTCGGCGTCGTGGCGGCCATCGTTCCCTGGAACAGCCAGCTCTTCCTCTCTGCCGTCAAGCTCGGCCCGGCGCTCGCCGCCGGCTGCACGCTGGTGGTGAAGGCCTCAGAGGATGGCCCGGCGCCGCTGCTGGAGTTCGCCCGGCTCATCCACGAGGCCGGTTTCCCGGCGGGTGTCGTCAACGTCATCACAGGCTTCGGCCCTTCCTGCGGCGCGGCGCTGACCCGCCATCCGGGTGTGGCCCACATCGCCTTCACCGGCGGTCCGGCTACGGCGGCGACGGTGGTGCGCAATTCGGCCGAAAACCTTGCCAGTACCTCGCTGGAGCTCGGCGGCAAGTCTCCCTTCATCGTCTTTGCCGATGCCGATCTCGAAAGTGCGGCCAATGCGCAGGTCGCCGGCATCTTCGCCGCTACCGGCCAGTCCTGCGTGGCCGGCTCGCGCCTCATCGTCGAGCGCTCCGTGAAGGATCGCTTCCTTGCCATCCTGAAAAGCCGGGCCGAGGCCGTGACGATTGGTTCGCCGCTCGACATGGCAACGGAAGTCGGCCCGCTCTGCACCGAACGCCAGCGCAAGCTGATCGAGAGCGTCGTTTCCGCCTCCGTCGAAGCCGGGGCAAAGCTGGTCGCCGGCGGCAGCCGCCCGAAGGACGAGGGTTTTTACTACGCCCCGACCATCCTCGACTGCGACGGCGTGTCGGCGCCGTCGGTCGAGACGGAGCTCTTCGGCCCCGTGCTCTCCGTCCTCTCCTTCGAGACGGAAGCGGAGGCCGTGCAACTGGCCAATGCCACCCGTTTCGGGCTCGCGGCCGGGGTCTTCACGCAGAACCTCGCGCGTGCACACCGGATGATCCGGAAGATCCGCTCCGGCATCGTCTGGGTCAACACCTATCGCGCCGTATCGCCGATCGCGCCCTTCGGCGGCTTCGGCCAGTCCGGCCATGGGCGCGAAGGCGGGCTTGCCGCCGCGCTCGACTATACCCGCACCAAGACCGTCTGGGTCCGGACATCGGATGATCCGATCCCCGACCCCTTCGTGATGCGGTAATGCCCAGCCCCGACGCCGGGAGAAAAGGGCGCGGGGCACTTGAGACGATCATGCCGAGAACACTCGAACCATCAAAACGTGAAAAAAGGGGAATGACATGAAGAGACTGCTTCTCGCCACCGCGCTGACCGCCATCCTCGCCGCCGCCGGACAGGCTTCCGCCGCCGACATGGTCTTCACCAGCTGGGGCGGCACCACGCAGGATGCCCAGAAGGCGGCCTGGGCCGACAGCTTCGCCGCCACCTCCGGCATCAATGTCGTGCAGGACGGGCCGACCGACTACGGCAAGATCAAGGCCATGGTCGAGGCCGGCAGCGTGACCTGGGACGTTGTCGATGTCGAGGGTGACTATGCCGTACAGGCCGGAAAGGCGGGCCTGCTCGAAAAGCTCGACTTCTCCATCATCGACAAGAGCAAGCTCGATCCGCGCTTCGTGACCGACTATTCCGTCGGCAGCTTCTATTACTCCTTCGTCATCGGCTGCAACAAGGACGCCGCCGGTACCTGCCCGAAAAGCTGGGCCGACCTCTTCGACACCGCGAAGTTCCCCGGCAAGCGCGCCTTCTACAAGTGGTCCGCTCCGGGCGTGATCGAGGCAGCGCTTCTTGCCGACGGCGTGCCGGCCGACAAGCTCTACCCGCTTGACCTCGACCGCGCCTTCAAGAAGCTCGACACGATCAAGGCCGACATCGTCTGGTGGGATGGCGGTGCGGCCTCGCAGCAGCTGCTCGCCTCCGGCGAAGCCCCCTTCGGCTCCTTCTGGAACGGCCGCCTGACGGCGCTGGCCGCCACCGGCGTGACGGTCGAGACCTCCTGGGACCAGAACATCACGGCTGCCGATGCGCTCGTCGTGCCCAAGGGCACGAAGAACAAGGAAGCCGCGATGAAGTTCATCGCCAACGCCACCTCCGCCAAGCCGCAGGCCGAGTTTGCCGCCGTCACCGGCTACGCCCCGATCAACCTCGGCTCGCCGGACCTGATGGATGCGACGGTGCGCAAGACGCTGCCGGACATGCAGGCCGCGTCCCAGGTGAACGCCGACATGGGCTACTGGGCCGAGCACCGCGACGAGATCGGCAAGCGCTGGTACGACTGGCAGGCCAAGTAAGCCGCGCCGAACGACGACATCGCCTGCCGGCGCATTTCAGCCGGCGGGCGTCCTCCAGCAATCAGGGTATTGAAGCATGGCCATGACCGCCACGGCGGCGCCGGGAGCGCGCGTCCAGCGCCGCAGACACGCCGCCTTCGTGTGGGCGCTGCCCGCGCTCGTCCTCATCCTGCTGTTCTTCGTCACGCCCGTTCTCGGCCTTCTGCTGCGCAGCGTGACCGAGCCGACGCTGGGGCTGCAGAACTATGCCGAACTGATCGGTACCGGCACCTATCTGCGCATCTTCGCCAACACCTTTCTCGTCGCCGGCGTGGTGACGGTGTTGTCGGTGGTGATCGGCTATCCCGTCGCCTGGGCGCTTGCCGTTCTGCCGCGGCCCTGGGGCCAGCTGGTCTTCGCCATCATCATCCTGTCCATGTGGACGAACCTTCTCGCCCGCACCTATGCCTGGATGGTGCTGCTGCAGCGCACTGGAGTCATCAACAAGACGCTCCTCGGTCTCGGCGTGATCGACCAGCCCCTGGCGCTCGTCAACAATCTCGTCGGCGTCACCATCGGCATGACCTACATCATGCTGCCCTTCGTCATCCTGCCGCTGGTCGGCGTCATCAGGGCGATCGATCCCGCCATCCTGCGCGCGGGCGCGCTCTGCGGCGCCAACAGCTGGCAATGCTTCACCCGCATCCTGCTGCCGCTGTCGCTGCCGGGTATCGCGGCGGGTGCGCTGATGGTCTTCGTCATGGCGCTTGGCTACTACGTGACCCCTGCCCTTCTCGGTGGCACGGCCAATATGATGCTGGCCGAAATGGTCGCGCAATTCGTCCAGTCGCTCGTCAACTGGGGCATGGGCGGTGCCGCCGCCTTCGTGCTCCTCGTCGTCACGCTCGCGCTCTACGCCGTGCAACTGCGCGTCTTCGGCGCCGGCCGGATCGGTTGAGGAGGACAGACCCATGCTTCTCGATTTCGACCGCCTCGGCCCGTGGAAATGGGTGCTGATCACCATCACCACCCTCGTTTGCCTGTTCCTCATGCTGCCGATCGTCTTCATTGCGGCGCTCTCCTTCGGCTCGTCGCAATGGCTGATCTTTCCGCCGCCGAGCTGGACGACGCGCTGGTATGGCGAGCTGTTCGCCGATCCACGCTGGCTGCAATCGGCCTTCACCAGCCTGAAGATCGCCGCGATCGTCACCGTTCTCTCGGTCGGCATCGGCTTCCTTGCCGCCCTCGCGCTCAACCGCGGCAGCTTTGCAGGGCGAGAGGCGCTGCGGGCGCTGTTCCTGACGCCGATGATCCTGCCCGTGGTGGTGCTCGCCGTCGCGCTCTACGCCTTCTTCCTGCGCATCGGCCTCAACGGCACCACGCTCGGCTTCATCATCGCGCATCTGCTGATCGCGCTGCCCTTCTCGATCATTTCCATCGGCAGCGCCCTCGACGGTTTCGACAAGTCGATCGAGGATGCCGCGATCCTGTGCGGCGCAAGCCCCTGGGAAGCGCGGCTACGCGTCACCGTGCCGGCGATCAGCCATGGCCTGTTCGGCGCCGCCGTCTTCTCCTTCCTTGCCTCCTGGGACGAGGTGGTGCTGGCGATCTTCATGGCGAGCCCGACGCTGCAGACCCTGCCCGTCAAGATCTGGGCGACGCTGCGCCAGGACCTCACCCCGGTCATCGCCGCCGCCTCCACGCTTCTCATCCTTTTCACCATGCTCCTGATGATTATCGCGGCGCTCGTCCGACGCGGCAGCAAACAAGGGACGAAACCATGACCTCCGCCTTCATCGAGATCCGAGACATCAAGAAGCAGTACGGCCCCATCACCGCCGTGAAGGACGTGACGCTCGATATCCGCAAGGGCGAGTTCATGACCTTCCTCGGCCCCTCGGGCTCGGGCAAGTCGACGACGCTCTATATGCTCGCCGGCTTCGAATATCCGACTGCCGGCGACATCAGGCTGAATGGCAAGACGCTGCTCGACACGCCCTCCCACAAGCGCAACATCGGCATGGTGTTCCAGCGCTACACGCTCTTCCCGCATCTGACGGTCGGCGAGAACGTCGCCTTCCCATTGCGCATCCGCCGCCTGCCGAAGGCCGATGTCGAGCGCAAGGTGAAGGAGGCGCTGCGCCTCGTGCGGCTCGAAGGCTTCGAAGATCGAAAGCCGGCGCTGATGTCCGGCGGCCAGCAGCAGCGCGTCGCACTCGCCCGCGCGCTGGTCTACGATCCGCCGGTGCTGCTGATGGACGAGCCGCTGTCGGCGCTCGACAAGAAGCTGCGCGAGGAAATCCAGTTCGAGATCCGCCGCATCCACCAGGAGACCGGCGTGACGATCCTCTACGTCACCCACGACCAGGAGGAGGCGCTGCGCCTTTCCGACCGCATCGCCGTCTTCAGCCAGGGCAGGATCGACCAGATCGGTTCCGGCCAGACCCTCTATGCCGAGCCGGCCACCCGCTTCGTCGCCGGCTTCATCGGCGATTCCAATTTCATCGACACCGAGGTTGTCTCCGTCGAGGGCAGCCATGCGACGCTTGCGCTGCCGGGTGGCGCGACGGTCTCCGGCGTGCCACTCCACAGCAAGGGTCAGGGCAAGACCGCCGCGCTGCTGCTGCGCCCCGAGCGCATCGAGCTGAAGGCGGGCGAGGCAGGTGCCGCTGCTTCCCTCTCCGGCACCATCCGCGACATCACCTTCCTCGGCAACAACACCGACGTGCTGGTGGACATTCCGGCCGGCAAGCAACTCTCCGTCCGCCTTCCCTTCGGCCACCCGATGCTGGGTGGCCTCAGGCCCGCGCTTCCCGTGTCGCTATCCTTCGACCCGGCCACGGTGCACGCGTTTCAGGGGTAAGGGTCTGCCGTCCTCTTTCCCGCTCCTCCCCCACTCCGTCGTCCTCGGGCTTGACCCGAGGACCCATGCGACCCTCTGCGCCTGCGGCCGTGGATCCTCGGGTCAAGCCCGAGGATGACACCGGGTGTGGTTCTGGGTCGTAACGGCCGCCCTCACGACCCCGCAATGGCATGGATACGGTCCAGACCGCCGACGGTCCCGGCCATGTCCTGCCAGACGCCGGTGGCGCCGCGGCGCCAGTCGTCGAGTGCTTCCGGCTGGAGAAGTCGCCCGCCATGGGCGCGGGCCGTTTCCATCGCGCGGGCCTCGTCCTCGGCGATCAGCCGGTTGAAGGTGGCCGCGCCGGCTTGCGAGGCCTCGGCGAGAAGCTGCTGCTCTTCCGGCGTCAGCCCGTTCCAGAAGCCCGCGCCGAAATAGACGACGCCGGAGGCCCAGATGTGGCGGGTTTCGGTCATGCAGGGCACGACTTCATAGAGCTTGAAGCCGGCATAGGCGGATTTGGTGAGGTCCATGGCGTCGGCGACACCGTTCGACAGCGCATTGTAGGTTTCGGTGATGGGGATGCCGACCGGCGTCGTGCCGAAGGCGCTCCAGAGCCGCGTGTGCAGCGGGCTTTGGATGACGCGGATCTTTAGCCCTGCGAGCTGTTCGGGCCGGGTCACCGGCGTTTTCGTCAGCAGGTTGCGGGCGCCGTAGTTGATGAAGGCGGGCGTGATGAACTGCTGGGCGGAAAACCTTTCCTTCAGCTCGGCCCCGACCGGCCCCGTCACCGTCGCCTGCACATGGTCGGCATCGCGGAAGAGGAAGGGCAGGTCGAGGATCTGGGCTTCCGGCACCCAGCCGGACAGCGCAGACACAGTGGCGAGACTGCCCTGGATGGAGCCGAGCCGCACACCTTCTGCCACCTCCTTCTCGCCGCCAAGCGCGCCGCCCTTGACGATGTTGACTGTGAAGCGGCCGGGAAGCCTCGCCTCGAGGGTGGCGGCGATCGCCTGCCAGATCTTCGTCTCCGGCTTGTCGTCTCCGAAGAGGGAGGCCACCGTGATCGTCCTGGCCCTTGCTTCGGCGCGGCCGATGAGGGCGGGGCTGGCGAGTGCGAGCGCCGTGAGGCTGAGGGCGGTGCGGCGGGTGATCGGGGGCATGGGTCAGTCCTTTCAGATAAGAAGGGCGGCACAGGAAATGAGGGCAAGCGCCACCATGAGGGCGGCGAGATAGGGGAGGACGGCGCGGAAGATCGCCCCCGCCGGCACGCCCGTGACGCCGCTGACGACGTAGACGAGGATGCCGAGCGGCGGCGTCAGCCCGTGGATCATCAGGTTGACGACGAGGACGACGCCGAAGGCGACGGGATCGATGCCCGCGGCTATGGCGGCCGGCAGCAGAATGGGTCCGAAGAGCAGGATCGCCGCGCCGATGTCCAGCACGAGGCCGGCGGCAAGCAGCACGAGATTGGCGAGCAGCAGCACGGCGGCGGCCGTTCCGCCGAGCGCCGTGACGAGACCGGTCACCAGCCCTGCCACGTCGTCCACCGCGAGCTGGAAGGCAAAGGGCGCGGCCGTGCCGATCAGCAGGCTCACGGCCGCCGCCTCGCCCGCCGACTGGCGGAAGACACCGGCGATGGCGCGCAGGCCGAGCCCCTGCCCCGCCGCCAGCATCAGCGTGTAGAGCGCGGCAAGCCCGGCCGCTTCCGTCGTCGTCACGATGCCGAAGCGGATGCCCGCGACGACGATGACGCCGAGGCCAAGCGCCGGCAGGGCGGCGCGCAAGGCCGCGCGGCGTTCGCCGACCGACGCCCGCGGCAGGGCGTGGCCTCCCCTGCCCGCGGCCAGATGGATCGCGACCGCCAGGCACAGCGCCATGACGCCGCCGGCCGCAAAGCCCCCGGTCAGCAGCGCACCGACGGAAAGATTGGTGGCGGCGGCAAGGATGAGGAAGGCGATGGAGGGCGGGATGACATTGTCGAGCACGGAGGTCGCGGCGATCAGCGCGCCGGCCTCGGCCGGTCCATGGCCGTGGCGGACCAGCTCCGGCTGGAAGGTCGCGGCCCCGAAGGCGGCGTTGGCGACCGAGGAACCGGAGGCGCCGGAAAACAGGACGCTGGTCAGAAGCGTCGTCTGGGCAAGTCCGGCGCGGCGGTGGCCGACGAGGCTTGCGGCCAGCCGCACCAGCCGGCCCGCCGCGCCGGACGCCGTCAGAAGCCCCCCGGCCAGCAGGAAGAAGGGAATGGCGAGCAGCAGGAATTTCGACAGGCCCGTCACCGTCGTCGAGACGATCGCGGCCTCCGGCAGCGTGCCGCCGAAGGCGATGGCCCCGTGGGCGGCGGCGAGGAAGGCATGCGGCAGGGGTGCGCCGCAGGCAATCCCGAAGGCGGCGGCGAGCGCGAGGAAGAGGCTCGGCGGAAAGCCGCTGTCGATCGCCATGAGGGGGACGGCCACATAGAGGCCGGCCCCGAGCGCGAGCCCGCCGAGGAGCGCGGGCCCCCTGCCCTGCGACAGCCGCGACAGGACGAGGACAACGAGGAGCAGTGCCCCGCCCCCGGCCATCAGGCCGAAGCGCAAGCCCTCCGACAGGCCGAGCGTTGGCGAGATGCCGCCGACGCGGACGGCCACCTCTCCGCCGCCGCAGGCCAGCACGAGCGCGGCCATGACGGTCACGGCATCGGCGAGGACGGCCGCCGGCGCCTGCAGAAGGCCGGGAAGGCGGGCCGTCAGCCCATCGAGCCGCATGGCGAGCGGGCCGGCGAGCGCCAGCGGCGCGGCAAGCGCGATCATCGCCAGTTGCAGCCAGATCGCCAGATCCTCCGCGCCGGCCAGGGACCGGTGCAGGAGATAGCGCAGCGCCGCATTGCCGACGACAAGCGCAAGCAGCACGGCAAGGAGGACTGCCGCAAGCGCAGACAGCGCCCCTTGCAGCCGGGTCAAAAGCCGCGCGGCGGCCGCCGCGCCCTGGCCGCCCTCTTCCGCCGAAATTCCGATGGCCGACACGCCGGACCTCTCCTTGCGACGATCCGGCCATGGCATGAGGGACAACAGGATTGCCGTGGGGTGAACCGGCCATCACAGGCCGCGCCAGGCATCCGCACCGTCCCTCCGCCAGTATGAGCTGGATCAGGTTCATCGGGTTCCTGCGCTGCCTGAATCGGACCTTTCGGTCGCATCCGGTGGCCAGCAGTATCTCAGCCCCTTGTCGGGACGCCCCTGGTGATTGGCCGTGACTTTGGCCGAGCGGCCGGGCTTCGTCAAGCGGTGTCCCGCACAGGCGCCGGGGCGCTCCGTTCAGGCCGCCTTGGCCCGCATGCGCTTGCGAAAGGCCTGCGGGCGGTCGCGGAAGCGGTCGGCAAAGGCCTCGTAGAAGCGGGAGACGGAGCGGAAGCCGGATTCGTAGGCCACCTCCGTCACCGAAAGATCGGAGGAGATCAGCAGCGATTGCGCCGTATCCAGCCGGTGGCGCACGATCGCCTGGTTGATGGTATGGCCGACCGAGCGGCGAAAGAGCGTCATGGCATAGTTGGGGTGCAGGCCCGCGGCAGCCCCCACATGGCTTGCCGAAATATCCTCCAGCGCATGCTCGGCGACGAAGCGCAGCATGGTCTCGACATGCTCGATCCGCTCGCCGTCATGGGCCGAGAGCGAGGCGATCGCCGCGCCGTCCTCGCGCAGGTCCCGCCAGCCCTCCCGCTCGATGCGCAGCACCCGGGCCGTCAGTTCGTTGCGCACGATCTCCGTCAGGTCGCTGTCGGCGGCCAGCAGCTCCTCGCGCCATTGCGAGAAGATATCGCGGTCGTGCGGGCGGATCGTCAGCGCCTCCACCATGGCGCCGCGAAACACCGCATCGCGGAACCGGCTAAGCTGCGCCATGCCGAGAAAGACCGACATCGGCACATAAAGGCAGATGAAGCGCGTTCCCTCGGCCCGGTCGATCACCTGATGCGGGATCATGCCCCAGAACAGGCAGAGCCGGCCCTCGCTCAGCGTCAGCTCGCGGCCGTCGAACCAGTAGGTCATGCGCCCCTCCAGCAGGAAGTTCAGCTCGATCTGGCTGTGCATGTGCGGGCCGGGCATGCGCTGCACGGTCATGCTGGCGCCTGCGCAGAAACGGTGATCGCCGAACACCACCAGCGGATGGCGCGGGTCGAGATCCGGGTGAACCGGGATGGATTCGTCGGCCTGTTCGATCACGTGGATGGAGCTCATCTTAGGATCCCGGAAAAAATTGCTGAAACAGCGGTAGAATTGTACGGCATCGCGGGCGAGGATCAAGTCAAGCCTTTCCGCAGGCCAAGGGAGAAGCATTCGGCCCGGCGGAAGGTGCGGACTATCAGGGTCATCGGGAGGAAAATATGACCGTTTTCAAGCGCTTCGGCGCCCTTGCAGCCGTTTTCATGCTGTCGTCGACCGCCTTTGCCGGCGAGATCACCATCAATTCGGACCATTCCGACCCCGTGCCGAAGAAGGCCATGGAAGAGCTGATCGCAGACTTCCAGAAGGCTCATCCGGATATCACGGTGAAGTGGAACAACTTCGACCACGAGGGCTACAAGTCCGCCATCCGCAACTTCCTGACGGCCGATGCGCCTGACGTCGCGGCCTGGTATGCGGGCAACCGCATGGAACCCTTCGTCAAGGCCGGCCTTTTCGAGGATGTCACGGATGTCTGGACCAAGAACGGCCTCGACGACCAGCTGAAGTCGGCAGCGCCCTCCATGACCATCGATGGCAAGAAGTGGGGCGTGCCCTACACCTATTACCAGTGGGGCATCTACTACCGGAAGGACATTTTCGCGGAGAAGGGCATTCAGCCGCCGAAGACCTGGGCCGAGTTCCTCGCCGCCTGCAAGACGCTGAAGGACGCCGGCATCACGCCCATCACCATCGGCACCAAGGCGCTGTGGCCGACGGGCGGCTGGTTCGACTATCTCGACCTGCGCGTCAACGGCTACGAGTTCCACATGGAGCTGACCTCCGGCAAGGTGCCCTATACCGATCCGCGCGTGAAGGCGGTGTTTGAAAAGTGGGCCGAGTTGGTGAAGCCCGGCTACTTCATCGACAACCACGCCGCCATCGACTGGCAGGACGCCATTCCGCAGATGGTGCAGGGCAAGGCCGCCATGTATCTCATGGGCAACTTCGCGGTCGCGACCATGAAGAGCGGCGGTCTGAAGGACGAGCAGATCGGCTTCCTGCAGTTCCCGGAAATCACCCCCGGCATTCCCTTCTCCGAGGAAGCCCCGACGGATACGTTCCACATTCCGGCCGGTGCGAAGAACAAGGAAGACGCAAAGACCTTCCTCGCCTATCTCGCCTCGCCGGAAGCGCAGGGCAAGATGAATGCGACGCTCGGCCAGCTTCCGGTCAACAACAAGGCCGAAAAGCCCGCCGATCCCTTCCTTCAGGCCGGGTTCCAGATGCTGTCGAACGCCCATGCGCTTGCCCAGTTCTATGACCGGGATGCGCCCGCCGACATGGCCAAGGCCGGCATGGAAGGCTTCCAGGAGTTCATGGTCAAGCCCGACAAGATCGACCAGATCCTGGCCCGGCTCGAGAAGGTGCGCGCCCGCGCCTACAAGTAAGCCCTCCTCCGCGGGCCGGTCCTGCTTGGCGTTCGCCGCAGGCTGGCCCGCACCCTGAGGCCGGCTGCCGGAGAGGACACGCCTCCGGCGGCCGGCTCCCCGTCGCCCCTTGCAAGGACCGAGGACATGACCGCCAACGTCACCCGCGCGCCCGGTTTCTGGAAGCGCAACCAGCAGAGGCTCACGCCCTGGCTCTTCATGGCGCCCGGACTCCTGATGTTCGCCATCTACGTGCTGATCCCCATCTTCGAGTCGATCGCCATCTCCTTCTACGACTGGGACGGGCTGGGCGAGAAGGTCTTCATCGGTCTCGGCAACTATGTCGAGCTGATGGATGACGACACCTTCTACGTCGCGCTGAAGAACAACGTCCTCTGGCTGCTGCTCTACCTCCTGGCCATTCCGGCCGGGCTTGCCGTGGCCCTCTTCCTCAACCAGACGGTCACCGGCATCCGGCTCTACAAGTCGCTGTTCTTCTTTCCCTTCGTGATCAGCCAGGTCGTCGTCGGCCTCATCTTCACCTGGTTCTATGCACCCGATTTCGGCCTGTTCTCGGCGCTCCTGAAGACGCTGACGGGGCAGGAGATCGCCATCCTCGCCGACGAGCGTTACGTCACCTACGGCATCATCCTCGCCGGCCTCTGGCCGCAGACGGCCTATTGCATGATCCTCTACCTGACGGGTCTCAACAACATCAATCCGGAGCAGGTGGAGGCCGCCCGCATGGACGGCGCCAAGGGGCTGAAGCTGCTCTGGTACGTGATCCTGCCGCAGCTCGCGCCCGCCACCTTCATCGCCCTCGTCGTCACCGTCATCGGCTCGCTGCGCTCCTTCGACCTCGTCTCCATCATGACGTCGGGCGGCCCCTACGGCTCCAGCCAGGTGCTCTCCTACTTCATGTACGAGCAGGCACTGTCCGAATACGGCTTCCGCATGGGCTATGGCGCGGCCATCGCCGTGGTGCTGTTCCTCATCATGATGGTCTTCATCTCCGTCTTCATCGTGCGGATGCTTTCGCAGGAAAGGAACGCCTGATGTTCCCGACACCCATCCAGAAGGCTTCGCCGCTGACGCAGAAGGCCTATGTCATCCTGCTGCCGATCGCGCTCGTGCTGTGGCTACTGCCGCTGATCGGGGTTGCCATCACCTCGGTGCGGCCGGCCTCCGATCTCGCCGCCGGCAACTATTTCGGCCTCCCCTCCGGCTTTGCCGGCGTGGAGAACTACACGGCCGTCTTCCGGGATTCGCCGATCGGCCTCTACATCCTCAATTCCTTCAAGGTGACGATCCCGACCGTCATCGGTTCGGTGGCGCTCGCCTCGCTGATGGGCTTTGCGCTGTCGGTCTACAAGTTCCGGGGCAATCTCGTCGTCTTCTTCATGTTCGTGGCGGGCAACTTCATCCCGTTCCAGATCCTGATGGTGCCGGTGCGCGATTTCACGCTGAAGACCGGGCTCTACGACACCACGCTCGGCCTCGTGCTCTTCCACATCGCCTTCCAGACCGGCTTCTGCACCCTCTTCATGCGCAATTTCATCCGCGGCCTGCCCTTCTCGCTCATCGAGGCGGCGCGGGTGGAGGGCGTGTCGGAGTGGAAGATCTTCATCCACGTCGTGCTGCCGCTGATGCGCCCGGCCATCGCCGCGCTGTCCGTGCTCGTCTTCACCTTCGTGTGGAACGATTACTTCTGGGCGACCGTGCTGGTGCAGGGCAGCCACGCCATGCCGGTGACGGCCGGTCTTTATGCGCTCAACGGCCAGTGGGTCGCCGCCTGGCACCTCGTTTCGGCCGGCGCCATCGTCGCGGCCCTGCCCCCGGTCGCCATGTTCTTCCTCATGCAGCGGCATTTCATCGCCGGCCTGACGCTTGGAGCGACCAAAGGATGACATCCCGCCTTCTCACCATCGGCAGCGATGCCTTTTCGCTCAGCCTCTCCCTGCCCGAGACCGGCCTGCCCGAGATCGTCAGCCTCGGCCGCGCGCGCGGCGATGATGACACGCTGATCCGTCTCGACCGCTCAAGCCGCATCAACGGCATGGATGCGGCCGTGCCGAGCGCCGTGCTTTTGCCGACCGGGGGCCTTGGCTTCTTCGGCTGGCCGGCGATCACCGGCCACCGCGACGGGCGCGATTTCACCCTCGCCTTTGCCGGCTGGACGGTTGCGGAGGAGGAGGGCGCCACACGCCTCACCGCAACCGACACCGTTGCGGCGATCCGGCTGGAGATCACGCTGGCCGCCAAGCCCGGCGACGTGATTGCCGTGTCCAGCCGCCTCACCAATCTCGGCGAAGCGCCCTACCAGCTCGATCGCCTCGCCGCCGCCTCCTTCCTCGCCCCCGAAGATCCGGCCACCCTCACCACCTTCACCGGCATGTGGGGCCGCGAGTTCCAGCTTCGGCAGGAGGCCCTCGGCACCGGGCTCTGGCTGCAGGAAAGCCGGCGCGGGCGCACATCGCACGACCGCTACCCCACCCTCTTCCTCTCCGGTGCGCGGGGCGGGATCGCCGTCACGCTCGGCTGGAGCGGCAATCATTTCACCGCCATCGACCGTCTCGATGACGGCCGCCGCCTCGTGCATGTCGGCGAGCTCTTCGAACCCGGCGAAATGCGCCTTTCGCCCGGCGAAAGCTATCAGAGCCCGCTCGCCTATGTCGCGGCCGACAGCGCCAGCCTGCACGCCTTCGTGCGCGCCGACCTGATCGACTGGCCGGGCGGCGCCATGCGGCCGCGGCCGGTGACGCTCAACACCTGGGAAGGCAACTATTTCGACCATGATCTCACGGCCCTGAAGGCGCAGGCGAGTGCTGCCGCCGCGCTCGGCATCGAGCGCTTCGTGCTCGATGACGGCTGGTTCGGCCGGCGCGACGACGACACGACCTCGCTCGGCGACTGGGATGTCGATCCGCGCAAGTACCCCGATGGTCTCGGTCCGCTCATCGACCATGTCGTTTCGCTCGGCATGGAGTTCGGCATCTGGTTCGAGCCGGAGATGGTGAACGCCTCCTCCGACCTCTTCCGCGCCCATCCCGACTGGGCCCTGCAGGTGGCCGGGCGCCCGCTCCTGCCCTCGCGCAACCAGCTCGTGCTCGATCTCGCGCGGCCCGAGGTCTCGGATTATCTCTTCGCCAAGATCGATGCCGTGCTCTCGGCCCATCCGGTCGCCTACATCAAGTGGGACGTGAACCGCGACCTGACGCATGCGGGCGATGCCGGTGGCCGCGCCGCGACCGCCCGTCAGACCCGCGCCGTCTACGCGCTGATGGACCGCATCCGTGCCGCCCATCCCGGGGTGGAGATCGAAAGCTGCGCGTCGGGCGGAGGTCGTATCGATTTCGGCGTGCTCGCCCGCACCCACCGTGTGTGGACCTCCGACTGCACCGATGCGCTGGAGCGGCTGGAAATCCAGCGCGGCGCGAGCCGCCTTCTGCCGCCGGAACTGCTCGGCGCCCATGTCTCGGCCTCGCCGAACCACCAGACGGGCCGCATCCTCAGCCTCGATTTCCGCGCCCTCGTGGCACTCGCCTATCACCTCGGCGTGGAGCTGAACCCGCTGGAGATGAGCGAGGCGGAGCGCTCGATCCTTGGCGCCTACGTCGCCGCCCACAAGCGGCTGCGGCCGCTGCTGCATGCGGCGGGCGCCAATTTCATGCTCGACCCCGTCGATGGCCGCTATGCCTGGGGTGCGGCCGATGCCGGGCGGATCGCGCTCTTCGTGGCGCAGGGCCCGCAGATGGTGGCGGAACAGCCCGCGCCGCTCACGCTCCCCACCCATCTCGCCCACTTTGGCGGCCGCTGGCGCATCGCGCGCATCCTGCCGGAAAGGCCGGAGTTCATCCGCACATCGGCGGCGCAGGACAGGCTGCTCGCCGGCGATGTCACCTTCACCCTCGCAAGCGCCGTCTCCGGCGGCCTGCCGCTGCCCATGCTGCGGCCGGAAAGCGCTCTGCTGATCGAACTGGAACCGGTCTCGGGAGGGCCGAACCATGGCTGATGTCACCCTCAAGGGCGTAACGAAACAGTTCGGCGCCCACTCCGTCATCAAGGGCGTCGATCTCGCGATCGCCGATGGCGAATTCTGCGTCTTCGTCGGCCCCTCCGGCTGCGGAAAATCCACGCTGCTGCGCATGATCGCCGGTCTGGAAGACATCTCCGGCGGCACGCTTGCGATCGGCGGGCGCGACATGACGAATGTCGGCCCCTCCGAGCGGGGCGTCGCCATGGTCTTCCAGTCCTACGCGCTCTATCCGCACATGACGGTGCGCGACAATATCGGCTTCGGCCTGAAGATGACCGGCCATGCCAGGGCCGATATCGACGCGCGCGTCGCGGAAGCCGCCCGCATGCTGCAGCTCGACGCGCTCCTGGAGCGCAAGCCCGGCCAGCTTTCCGGCGGCCAGCGCCAGCGCGTCGCCATCGGCCGCGCCATCGTGCGCAAGCCGGAAGTCTTCCTCTTCGACGAGCCGCTGTCGAACCTCGATGCGGCGCTGCGCGTGCAGATGCGCATCGAGCTGTCGCATCTCCACGCCGATCTCAAGGCGACGATGATCTACGTCACCCACGACCAGGTGGAGGCCATGACCATGGCCGACAAGATCGTGGTGCTCTCGGCCGGCCGGATCGAGCAGGTCGGCTCGCCGCTCGATCTCTATCACCGCCCGGACAATCTCTTCGTCGCCGGCTTCATCGGCTCGCCGAAGATGAATTTCATCAAGACGCGCGCCACCGCTGCCGGTGCCGGCATCTCGGTTACCCTGCCGGGCGGCGGCACGCTGTCGCTGCCCGCCCCTGCCGGCGGCCTGCCGAAGGGCGAGGTCACGCTCGGGGTGCGCCCCGAACATCTCTCCGCCACCGGCGAGGGCGATGCGACGCTGACGGGCACGGTACGCGTGGCCGAACATCTCGGCTCCGAAACCCTCTATTTCGCCGCCCTGCCCGATGGCACGGAACTGTCGGTCAAGGCGGACGGTCTCTCCGGCCTCAAGGTCGGCGACACCATCACCATCGGCATTCCGGCTTCGGCCTGCCACCTCTTCGACGGCGAGGGCAAGGCCGTGCTCAACGGGGACCTGAGACGATAATGCTGGGCGTTTGCTACTATCCCGAACACTGGAGCGAGGCGCGCTGGGAAACGGATGCGCGGCGCATGCGCGAGCTCGGCATTTCCCATGTGCGCATCGGCGAATTCGCCTGGTCGCGGCTGGAGCCGCAGCGCGACCGCTTCGAGTTTGCCTGGCTCGACCGCGCCATGGACGTGCTGCATGCGGCGGGTCTCAAGATCGTGCTGGGAACGCCGACCGCGACGCCGCCGAAATGGCTGGTCGATGCCCATCCCGATATCCTGCCCTATGACGAACAGGGCCGCGTGCGCGGCTTCGGCTCGCGGCGCCACTACACGTTTTCCTCCGAGACCTGGCACCGCGAAAGCGCCCGCATCGTGGAGATCGTCGCCAAGCGTTACGGCGAACATCCCGGCCTTGTCGGCTGGCAGACGGACAATGAATATGGCTGCCACGACACCACGCTCTCCTGGGGGCCGGAGGATCTGAAGGCCTTCAGGCGCTGGCTGCGCCTGCGCTACCAGTCGCCCGACCAGCTGAATGCGGCCTGGGGCACGGTCTTCTGGTCGATGGAACTCGATAGTTTCGAGGATGTCGCCCTGCCGATGCTGACGGTGACGGAGCCGAACCCGGCCACCCGCCTCGATTTCTGGCGCTTCCATTCCGATCAGGTCGCGGCCTACGACCGGATGCAGGTCGAGATCATCCGCCGCCACTCGCCGGACCGCTTCGTCACCCACAATTTCATGGGTTTCGTCACCGATTTCGACCATTTCCAGGTCGGAGACAATCTCGACCTCGCCTCCTGGGACAGCTACCCGATCGGCTTCGTGGAGAAGTTTCCCTTCTGCGAGGCCGAGCGCACCCGCTGGGCCGAGACCTCGCATCCCGATATCGCGCCCTACCACCACGACCTCTACCGCGCCGTCGGGCGCGGCCGCTTCTGGGTGATGGAGCAGCAGCCGGGTCCGGTGAACTGGGCGCCGTGGAACCCGGTGCCGAAGCCCGGCATGGTGCGGCTGTGGACCTGGGAGGCGCTGGCCCACGGCGCCGAGGTCGTCAGCTATTTCCGCTGGCGGCAGGCGCCGTTTGCGCAGGAGCAGATGCATGCCGGCCTGAACTTGGCCGGCCTTGACGAACTCTCCCCCGGCGGCCGCGAGGCCGAGCAGACCGGCCGCGAGATCGCAAGCCTCGCCCCCCTGCCCGCCACCGGCCCGGCCCGCGTCGCGCTCGTCTACGACTACCAGAGCTACTGGGCGACGATGATCCAGCCGCAGGGCAAGGACTTCCGCTTCGAGGAACTCTGCTTCCGCTGGTACGAGGC
The DNA here is from genome assembly GCF_042610495.1 of Rhizobium sp. SG2393. Taxonomy (NCBI): domain Bacteria; kingdom Pseudomonadati; phylum Pseudomonadota; class Alphaproteobacteria; order Hyphomicrobiales; family Rhizobiaceae; genus Rhizobium; species Rhizobium sp. SG2393. Next base: position 2,108 of record NZ_JBHGAP010000006.1, on the reverse strand, counting down.
GCTGCGCCGCCTTGGCCTCGACATCGATTTCGTGCGCCCCGGCGCCGATCTCTCGGCCTACGCTCTCGTCGTGGTGCCCACCATGACGGAGGTGACGCCGGATGCCGAGCGGGTGCTGGCGTCCGCCACCGGCACCGTGCTGATCGGTCCGCGCAGCGGCTCGCGCACCCGCGATTTCGCAATTCCCGACAACCTGCCGCCCGGCCCGCTCGCGGCGCTCACCGGCGTGCGCGTCATCGAGGTCGCGACGCTGCGGCCCGGCCTCTCCGATGCGGTCACGGGGTCGGTATCCGGTGCCGCGGTGCGCTGGCGCGAACATGTCGAGGCGACGGCCGAGACGCTGGCGCGCTTTGCGAACGGCGATCCCGCGCTGGTCCGCTCCGACAACCGCCTCTACCTCGCCTGCTGGCCGGACGAGGCGCTGCTCGGCGCGACCATGGCCCTTGCGGCCGGGGCTGCGGGACTGGCGACGATGCCGGTGCCGGACTTCATTCGCCTGCGCCGGCGCGGCGACCTCACCTTCGCCTTCAATTACGGCACGGAAGACTGGCCGCTGCCGGAAGGGGCGGAGATCGTGCTCGGCGCCTCGCCGCTGAAGCCGCAGGAGATCGCGATCTTCCGCCAGCCGGCTTGAGCCCGGCCGAGGGGGAAGCGTTCGACGGGACTTACCGTGACGCCAGCAATGCCTCGACCTCGCCGAGGGCGGGCATGGCCGGTGCCGTGCCGCGTCGGGTCACCGCGATGCCCGCCGTCGCGCAGCCGTAGCGGGCGGCGTCCGCCGGATCGAGCCCGCGCGCAAGCGCTGCCGCAAAGCCGCCGATGAAGGCATCGCCCGCCCCGGTCGTATCGATCGCCGGTCCCGGCGCGATGGCGGGCACGGCGACGGAGCGTTCGGCACTGTGATAGAGCGCCCCCCGGCTGCCGAGCGTGATCAGCGCCGCCCCCACGCCGCGCGACAGGAAGACGTCCCCTGCCCGCTTCGCATCCTCGATCGTTTCCAGCGGGAAGCCGACGAGGGCTGCCGCCTCCGTCTCGTTCGGGGCGATGAAGTCGCAGAGCGGATAGATGTCCTCCGGAAAGGGTTCGGCCGGCGCCGGATTGAAGAGGGTCGTGACACCCGCAGACCGCGCAATCTCCAGCCCGCGCCGGGCCGCCGCCACCGGCTGCTCCAGCTGTGTCACGAAGACGGCGGCGCCTTCGATCGCGTCGCGCGCCGCCTCCACATCGTCGGGGCCGATCGAAAGGGCGGCGCCGGCATAGACGATGATGGCGTTGTCGCCGCTCCTGTCGTTCACATAGATGAAGGCGGCCCCGGTCGGCTGGTCCTCCAGCACGCGCACGCACGGCGTCACGCCCGCGGTCTTCCAGGTCGATAGCGCAAGCTCGCCAAAGGTATCGCGGCCGAGCCGCGAGATGATGGTGGTCTCGGCACCGGCGCGCGCCGCCGCCACCGACTGGTTGGAGCCCTTGCCACCGGGCCCCACCGCAAAGCCGCTGCCGGAAATGGTCTCGCCGACCACGGGCAGGCGCGGCGCGAGATAGGCCGTGTCGGCCACGAAAATTCCGAGAATGGTAACGCCCTTGCCCATGCTGCTCTCCCCTGCCGGCATTCTTGTCGTTGCGGGAAGATTAAAGCATGTCGCGCAAAAGTGTGCCGCGGTTTTGCGATAACGACATGCGATAAAAAAGCCTGAAAGCGTCAGGAGCGAATCCGAAAGATCGCGACGCGCTTGAAGAGGGACGGCCGGCCGGCCGGGAAAGCGCCATGACGCATTTTCGTCGCCCTCCCCTGCCCTGTTCCACCGGGAACAGCGTGGCCCCGGAGAAGATGCGATTGTCGGGTCACTGGATGAGACGGGCTCATCCCCCACACACAAAGGAACTGGACCCCATGCGCAAGATCGTTCTCTCCGCCGCCATCGCAGCCGTCGCCGCCCTCTCCTTCGCCGCCCCCTCGCAGGCCGGCTACTACTCCTACGACTACCAGCCGGTCTGCCACATCAAGAAGATCAAGACCTACGACTACTACGGCAACCTCGTCATCAAGAAGATCAAGGTCTGCAAGTAAGGGGCACTGTGCAGACGGCAGGGCGCGGGTGGTGACGATC
>NZ_JBHGAP010000005.1:0-222329 GCF_042610495.1 Rhizobium sp. SG2393 | reverse complement strand
GTGATCCAACACCATACGAATGGCGCGTTGACGGACTTCAGGTGAAAACTTGTTCGTTGTCTTGCTCATAGTGGCTCCACTTTCTCAGAAGTTGCAGCCTCCGGCAAACCCGGTGCGGTTCAGCAAGCCTGCAATCACTCGTCGCCGAAGAAGTCCTCGTCCAGCCGCTTGAACTCCACCGTGCGGTAGCTGCGGACGCCGACGCCGTGTTCGATCATGAGGTCGGCCAGTTCCTGCCCGTCGATCAGGATCACCCGCTGGGCCAGATGCTTGACGTAGTCGCGGGCCGGCTGGCTGAAGGTGGAGGTGGTGACGAAGACGCCTTTGGTGGCGCCGAGGCCTACGAGGCTTCCGACGAAGGCGTTGACATCCGGGCGGCCGACCGGCTTGCCGGGGGCGTATACAGGTGTGTCATTCCGCCGTACCAGTTGAGTTGAGTTCAGCGGGACAGCGCAATACCATGGGCGCCACGAATGTGATGAGCGCTATGATTTATCGTCGAGATTTTGAGCATCTTGTGGCTGCTGTAAAGTATTTGCTATCAAACAGCACTGCGCAGCGGCGGACCATGGACACTGTCATTCACGCCGTGCTGGTTGCAGAGGATCGTCGCTTCATGCGACACAGCGGTGTGGATTTGATCGCTCTCTTACGTGCGGCAATTAAGTGGGCACGAGGCGGTCGCCTTGAAGGCGCCAGCACCATTGAGCAGCAACTTGTCCGTACTATTCGAGGGCGGTATGAGCTAACTCTGGGAAGAAAGTGCTCCGAAATAATTTTAGCATCGCGGCTGAGTAGGGCTTTTCCGAAGGCGGAGTTAATCAATTGCTACTTGCATATCGCGTACTTCGGTTGGAGAGCCAATGGTATTGAGCAGGCTGCGGCTAGGCTTGGGGTCGATCTAGATGCCTGCAGCATCGAGGAAGCGGCCGCGCTAGCAGCCATGTTGAAGGTGCCTATGCCCAAGGTGCCTACCGCCCGTTTTGCTCAGAGGCACTCGATGAGGGTCGATTATATCATCAAGAACTGGGCTGCCATGAGGGACTAGACCGGATGATTTCGCCGTGGATGCTTAGCTTAACCCAATCTTATCCGAACCCCTCAGAGTGGGGCTCGTTTGGAGCGCTAAGCAGGGAAGATGTATACCGATTTGTGCGCTTGTGGTTGTGTGAGGGTATTCCATTTGCATTTTCTAGGCAGCCCGCCGTTTACGAAATTGCGCGTGAGCGGCTCGCTCAAAGTTTAGGCTTGCATCCGAAAGACGTGAGCATGACGGGGAGCGGCCGCTTGGGGTTTTCACTCGCGGGATACAAGTTTGGTAGCCCATACGATGTTGGCCGGTCAGACTTCGATCTGTTTGTCGTTTCGCAGCATTTTTTTGAAGCGTTGTCTCGTGACGCAAAACTGTTCGTAGACCGCTATGCCACGGGCCTAGCTAAGCCGCGGACCGCAGCCGAAACAAAGTTTTGGCCGGAAAATACCAAGCGGCTCACGGAGAACACGGACAAGGGCTTCGTTGACCAAAAGCTGATACCGAATGTCGATCAATATCCCGCCGCCCAGCGCTGTTATCGTGGGTGCTATGCATTCGCAAAAGCTGTGCAAGACCTTCACAACTTGCATAAAGCGCCTCAAGTCAGTGTGAGAGTGTATTCTGACTGGGGGACGGCCACGCGCCAAATTGTGAGGACGGTCGTATACTCACTAAGGAAAGCGGGATACGAGGTCGCTTGAGGGCTAATAGGTGGGCGTCAGCTCGACATAAGATAAGAAAGGTTGGCCTGCTGCCGGTTTCATGGACACCGAGTTAAGGTGTTCCTCCTGAAAGAGGTGGCTCGTGACCTGAGCCCTGACTTCCCTCCAATTTTCGGGAGAGTCTTGAGTTTTCTGCTCTGGGACTGCTCTGATCCCTAAAAACTGGATCGTTCATAACTGGAGTTTTCCGCGGTAACTTCCCGGCTGGGAGAAGGAGCGGAAGCATGAAGGCATCGAAGTTCTCGGACGCCCAGAAGGCGTTCATTCTGAAGCAGGGCGATGATGGTGTGCCGGTGGCCGAGATTTGCCGGAAGGCTGGGATCAGCCAAGCAACCTATTTCAATTGGCGCAAGAAATATGCGGGTCTGCTGCCCGACGAGATGCGTCGATTGAAGGGGGGTGCGGACGAAAACTTGGACCACCAAGGAGGTAGTTCATGTATTCCTACGCAGACAGACTTCGAGCGGTCGAGCTGTATCTCAGGCTGGGCAAGCGACTTAACGCGACCATTCGGCAGTTGGGTTATCCTACAAAGAATGCCCTGAAGGGCTGGTACCGGGAGTACGTCGAGAACCGCGACTTGCGTGTTCAGGCGGTAGCTCGAGCACCGAAATTCTCGGAGGCCCAAAAGCAGGCCGCACTCGAGCACTTTCGCACCCATGATCGTTGCATCTCCGCGACGATGAGGGCGCTCGGCTATCCTGGAAGAGGAACACTGACCGCTTGGGTTCGTGAGGCGTTTCCGGAGACGCGAACATCGATGGTCGGTCGGTCATGGCATCCGGGTTATAGCGAGGATGTGCGGCAGGCTGGTGTCATCGGGCTATGCGGTGGAGATGAAACCGCACAACAGGTAGCAGACCGACTGGGCGTCTCAAGGCCGACCTTGTACAGCTGGAAGGACCAGCTTCTCGGTCATGAGGCCCCATCATCCATGAAACGCCGCAAAGCGAACTCCAAGGTGCCTGAACGTGAGGAACTCGAGCGACAGCTTGAAGTCCTGCAGCGTGATATCCGCCAGTTGCAACTCGAGCATGATCTCCTGAAGAAGGCCAACGAACTCATAAAAAAAGACCTGGGCGTCGATCTGCAGATCCTGAGCAATCGGGAGAAGACACAGCTGATTGACGCCCTGAAGGAAGTTTATCGCTTGCCAGAGCTGCTCGCCCAGCTCCGAATTGCCCGGAGCTCCTACTTTTACCATCGCACACGCATGTGTCTGGCAGACAAGTATGCCGCCATTCGTCACAGCCTTGCGGAAGTCTTCGAAGCAAACCGTCGCTGCTACGGCTATCGCCGATTGCAGGCGTCGCTAGCCAGGCAAAGCGTGACAATCTCGGAGAAGGTTGTGCAGCGTCTGATGAAGCAGGAGCAACTGATTGTCGCCAAGCCGCGTCGACGGCGGTTTGGATCCTATCTGGGAGAGATCAGTCCCGCGCCGGAGAACCTGATCAATCGTGACTTCCACGCAAAAGCGCCGAACGTAAAATGGCTGACGGATATCACCGAGTTCCAGATCCCGGCCGGGGAGGTGTACCTCTCGCCCATCATCGACTGCTTCGACGGCATGGTAATCAGTTGGTCGATTGGAACGCAACCAGATGCAGGCCTGGTCAATACCATGCTGGATGCCGCCATTGAGACCGTGACCAACGGGGAGGACCGGCCAATCGTCCATTCCGATCGCGGAGCTCATTATCGTTGGCCCGGCTGGCTAACACGGATCAGCAACGCGCAGATGGTTCGCTCGATGTCCCGGAAGGGCTGCTCACAAGACAACGCTGCATGCGAAGGCTTCTTCGGCCGGTTGAAAACGGAACTCTTCTATCCACGAGATTGGAAAACCATCACGATCGAACAGTTCGTCACCGAGGTGGATGCTTACATCCGCTGGTACAACGAGAAGCGCATCAAGATATCGCTAGGATCGCTCAGCCCGGTCGAGTATCGTCAGAGCCTCGGTCTGAACTTATGAAGCACTCCAACTTTTTATCCGCACCCCCGTCCGGCTTGGCGGTGAGGCGCATCACGAAGATGTAGAAGACCGGGACGAAGATCAGCGCCAGGAGCGTCCCGGAGATCATTCCGCCGAACAGGCCGGTTCCGATGGCGTTCTGGGTTTCCGAACTGGCGCCGGAAGCCATTACCAGCGGCACGACGCCCAGGGTGAAGGCGAGGGAGGTCATCACTATGGGGCGCAGGCGCAGGCGCGCGGCCTCGACGATGGCTTCGGCGAGCCCGATCCCGTCGCGCTGACGCTTGCGGGCGAATTCGACGATGAGCACGGCATTCTTGGCGGACAGGCCGATCAGCGTGATCAGTCCGACCTTGAAGAACACGTCATTCTCCAGCCCGCGCAGATGAACGGCGATCACGGCTCCGATGATGCCGAGCGGCACGACGAGCATGACGGAGAGGGGAACCGACCAGCTTTCGTAAAGGGCTGCCAGCACCAGAAAGACGACCAGGAAGGAAAACGCCATCAGCATCGGCGCCTGTGCGCCCGATTGACGTTCCTGCAGCGATTGTCCCGTCCATTCGACGGCAAAGCCCTTGGGAAGGGTGAGCGCCAGCCGCTCGATTTCATCCATGGCCCTGCCGCTGGAAACGCCCTCTGCCGCAGATCCGGAAAGACTGGTGGACGGGTAGCCGTTGTAGCGCGTGACCTGCAGCGGGATGGTGGACCATTCCGGCGTCACGATCTCGGAAAGACGCACCATCTTGCCCGCATCGCTGCGCAGGTGCAGGCTCAGGATATCGTCCACCTGCATGCGGCTTTTCGGCTCGGCCTGCACGATGACCTGCTGCAGGCGGCCATTGCGGGGGAAATCGTTGACATAGCTGGAGCCGACGGCGCCGCTCAATGTGTCGCTGATGGTGGAATAGGCAAGGCCGAGCGCCGCAGCCTTCTGCCGGTCGATGGTGAGGGTGACGCTTGGTCCGCTCGGAAGCCCGTCGACGCGAACGTCGCGCAAGAGTTTGCTTCGCGAGGCAAGTTCGGTCAGCTGGGCCGCCGCCGCGCCGAGTGCGGCCGCGCCCTGATTGGCGCGATCCTGCAACCGCAGCGAAAAGCCTGATGTCGTCCCCAGCTCATCGATTGCCGGTGGCTTCAGGCTGAAGACTTCGCCCTCGCTGGCCGCGGACATGGCTTGCGCGGCAGCGGCCAGTTCCGCGTCCACGCCCGTGGTGCGCTTGCTCCAGTCCGTCAGTGTCGTGAACGACATGGCCGTGTTCGGTCCCGAGCCGGAAAAGCCGAAGCCCATGATCGTCAGGTTGTTGGCGATGTCGGGACGGCCTTTGACATGCGCCTCGAACAGGTCGACGACATCGCGCGTGCGCTCGGCCGTGGCCTCTGCCGGCAAGGTGAAGGAGGTCATGAAGGAGCCCTGGTCCTCTTCCGGCACGAAGGTGGTGGCAAGCGTCGTGTAGCCGAAGCCAACCGCAGCGACGATGGCCGCGTAAACGGCCATGGTCCTTCCGGTCCGCCGGACAAGACCCGCCACCCAGCCGGCATACCCCGCCGTCAGGCGATCGAAAGCGCGGTTGAACCCGCCAAAGAATCCCCTGCTCGGGTGATGGTCGGGGCCGATCGGTTTCAGCAGCGTGGCACACAGCGCAGGCGTGAGGCTCAGCGCCAGGAAGGCAGAGAAGAGGATGGAAACGGCCATGGAGACCGTGAACTGTCGGTAGATCGCGCCGACCGAACCGGACGCCAGGCCCATCGGCAGGAAGACCGCCGTCAGCACCAGCGTGATGCCGATCACCGCGCCGGTGATCTCGCCCATCGCCTTGCGGGTTGCCGCGCGCGGCGACAATCCCTCCTTGGCCATCAGCCGCTCGACATTTTCAACGACCACGATCGCGTCGTCGACGATGATGCCGATGGCCAGAACCATGCCGAACATCGTCAGCACATTGATGGAATAGCCGATCGCCAGCATCACGGCGAAGGTCCCGAGAAGGGCAATCGGAGCCACGATGGCGGGAATGAGCGTGTAGCGCACGTTCTGCAGGAAGAGCAGCATGATCAGGAAGACGAGCACCATCGCTTCGGCGAGCGTCTGCACCACCTTCTGGATCGAGATCTTCACGAAGGGCGCAGTATCGTAGGAAATCGCATATTCCAGCCCGGCCGGCATGGTCAGCGCGAGTTCGGCCATGCGGGCACGCACGCCGGCAGACGTGCTGACGGCATTGGCACCGGGCGTCATCTGGATGGCGGCTGCGGTGGCGGGCTTGCCACCATCGAGGATGGCAAAGCTCGAGGACTGCGGCCCGATCTCGATTGTCGCGAGATCGCCGAGCGTCAGCCGCGAGCCGTCGGGATTGGATCTGACGATGACCTGGGCAAATTCCTCGGGCGATTGCAGCTGCCCCCGCACATTCAGGGGAACGCTGACCTTCTGCCCGGGAACCGTCGGCGCATCCCCCAGACGTCCGGGTGCCACCTGGATATTCTGCGTCTGGATGGCCTGTGTCACCTCCGCCATCGAGATCGAGTGGGCCAGCAGGCGGACCGGATCGATCCAGATCCGCATGGCGGCTTCGGAGCCGAAGGACTGTACCCGCCCGACGCCGGCCACGCGCTTCAGCTCGGGCGCAATCGTGCGCACGAGGTAATCGTCAAGCGAAAGAGCATCGATGGTTCCGTCCTTCGACTTCAAGGACACAATCATCAGGAAGCCGGCAGAGGCGGACTCGACCGTCAGTCCCGCGCGCCGCACCGGCTCCGGCAGCCGCGCCTCCACGGCTTTCAGCCGGTTCTGGATATCCACTTGCGCCAGTTCCGGATTGGTGCCCGGCTTGAAGGTGACGGTGATGGTCGTCGATCCCGACGAATCGGCCGATGAATCGAAATAGAGAACGTCCTTCGCGCCGGAAATTTCCCGCTCGATGACGCTGGTGACGCTGTCGTTGATCACCTGCGGCGTGGCGCCGGTATAGGTGGCGTAGATCGATACGCTCGGCGGCGCGATGACCGGAAAGCGCGAAACGGGAAGCTGCGGGATGGAGATCACACCCGCAATCACGATCAGGATGGCGATGACCCAGGCGAAGACCGGCCTGTCGATGAAGAACTGTGGCATCATTTCCTCCCTTAGTCCTGACGCCGCGTGGCGACCGCCGAGGGCGTAATGTCGAGCGGCTGCCCGGCCTGCACGCGCTCCTGCCCGAGGACGACGATGGTTTCGCCGGCGCCAAGGCCCTTGGTCACGAGATAGTGTCCGTCCACCAGCGGCCCCAGTTCGACCGCCCGTCTTTCGCCGGTCCTGTCTGCGGCGATGACCACGAGTTCCGGCTTTCCCGCCGCATTGCGGCTCACCGCCTCCTGGGGAACCATGAGCGCGGCACGATGAACCTCCCGCGGCACCACGGCGCGAACGAACATGCCCGGCAGCAATTGCCCATCCGGATTGGGAACCCGGATGCGGATGCCGAGGCTGCCCGTGGCGGCATCGACCGAAATGTCGGAGAAGAGAATATGGCCGGCATGCGCATAGGGCTTGCCGGTGACGGTGCGTATGAACACCGGCAAGGCCTGGGGATCGCCGGTGCCGGCCTCCGGTGCCGTCTCCTGCAACTGCTCGAGGCTGATCGAGGATTGCCGGACATCCACATGGACCTGATCGATCTGCTGCACCACCGCCAGCGGTGCGGTCGCCGAGGCGGATGCCAGTCCGCCTTCGCTCATGAAGGACTGGCCGATGATGCCGCTGATGGGGCTGCGCACGGTGGCATTCGACAGCTCAAGCCGTCGCCGCGCCAGATTGGCCCTGGCTTCCGCCACGTTTGCCTTGGCCTGGGCGAGGGCTGCCGTTGCATTGTTGAAGGCCTCGTCGCTGGTGATCTTCTGTGCCGAAAGCCGTTGCGATCGGTCGAACTTCACCGTCGCATTCGAAAGTTCGGCTTCGGCGCGCGCCAGAACGGCAGCCGCCGCATCGGCCTCAGCGACGAAGGGCGCCGGATCGATCTGGAATAGCGCCGTGCCGGCCGTCACCACGCTGCCTTCCTCGAACAGCGTTTTGCGGATGATGCCGTTTACCTGCGGCCGGATCTCCACTGTCCTGAGGGCGGCGACGCGGCCGGGCAGCTCGTCATAGACGGTGACCGCCTGCGGCTGGACGGTCGTGACGCTGACCCGCGCCGGCGGCGTCTGCGAAGACGCGTTCGCGTCGCCGTCGGATCGATCGCTGCAGGCGCAGAGAAGCAGGGCCGGCAGGCACAGGACGCCGAGTGTCCAGAAGCGGGAGCCGCGAAGCATGGGTATCCACCATCCAAGTTGCTGACGAGCTTGTCAGGACGGCTCACTAGCGACGGGACGTTGGGGCTTTGTGGAGGCTGTGTTGCGATTGTGTGGAGCTGGGCCGCGCCCACTCGACGCTTTGAATGTTCGGTGGCATTGAAATCGGGAGGAGCGCAATAACCATGGCAGAACTCGTTTTGATCGCCGAAGACGATGCGGAGATCGCCGGCATTCTTCAGGCCTACTTCACCCGCGAGGGCTTTCGCACCGTCCACGCCCGTGATGGGCAGGTGGCGCTGGACCTGCACCGCACGCTGAAGCCCGACATTGTCCTGGCCGACATCACCATGCCGCGGCTGGATGGCTGGGAGCTTCTGGCGGAAATCCAGAGGCGCGGCCGCACGCCCGTGATCATGATCACGGCACTGGATGAGGATGTCGATCGCCTGCAGGGATTGCGCATCGGTGCGGACGATTACATCGTCAAGCCGTTCAACCCGATCGAGGTTGTCGCGCGGGCCAAGGCGGTCCTGCGCCGGGCCGGCCTCAGCCAGGCAGGAGTGATGATCCGCGCCGGCGCCCTGACGATCGATCTCGATAGCTATCAGGTCAGGATCGACAAGGACGGCGTGCCGGTCACCCTGTCACTGACGCTGACGGAATTCCGGCTGCTCGCCCATCTGGCCCGCACGCCCACCAAGGTGTTCTCGCGAAGCGAACTGGTGGATGCCTGCCTCTCCGGATCGGATGCGCTGGATCGGACCATCGACAGCCATCTGAGCAAGCTGCGCAAGAAGCTCGAACAGGCCGGCGCCGAGGGCATGCTCGCCAGCATCCGGGGCGTCGGTTACCGCCTGGCGGTCGATCCATGATCGCGAAGGGACTGAGCCGGCAGATTCTTGTCGCCATGGCCTTCGTCACCGTGGCCGCCGGTCTGCTGGTCTTCTTCGGAACCTACCTGGCCTTCACGATCCTTTTCTATTTCTCGCCCTGGTCCGACGATACCGAGAATTGGCTGACGGGCTTCGACTTCATCATCCTCGCCATCCTCATCTTCATCGCGCTCATCGTTGCGGCCGTCGCCGCGATCAGGCTGGCGCGCCGTATTCTGGAACCGCTGGAATCGCTGGCGACGAGCGCCCGGCGCATCAAGGACGGCGACCTGTCGGCGCGCGCCGTGCCCGGCGATCACTCCCTGGGCGAGACCGCGCTTCTGGTTCAGGACTTCAACGCCATGGCCCAGCGCCTTCAGGATATGGCTGCCGACATGACCCTGTGGAACGCCACCATCGCCCATGAATTGCGCACGCCCCTGACCATCCTGAAAGGGCGGCTGCAAGGTATGATCGACGGTGTCTTCGAACCGGATGAAGCCTCTCTTCACGCGCTTGTCCTGCAGGTGGACTCGCTGGCAAGGCTTGTCGAAGACCTTCGGACGGTTACGCTCGCCGACAGCGGCCACCTCGATCTGCACCTGCAGCCCGTCCGTCTGAAGGAGGAGATCCTGCGGCTGGCGGGCGTGCTGGATCAGGAGCTGAAACAGGATGGCTTTGATCTGCGGCTCGACCTGGACGATGTCGTCGTGCGTGTCGATGCCATGCGTATCCGGCAGGCCCTTCTGGCCCTCATCACCAATGCGCGCCGCTATGCCATCCGGGGTGTCATCGACATCACCCTTCGCGTGGCCGATGATCAGGTGATCCTGCGCATCGCCGACGAGGGGCCGGGTCTTGACGCAGACATCGCGTCCGCGGCCTTCGAACCGTTCCGGCGGGGCAAGCGCTCGGGCGCGATGGAGAAGGGCGGCAATGGCCTCGGCCTGTCCGTCGTGCGCGCCATCGTCGAGGCCCATGGCGGTAAGGTCCGCTATGCGCCGTCCCCGGCAGGCGGGGCGATGTTCGAAATTGCCTTCGGCAAGCCCGTCCCCTGAGCCGCTGGCCGCAGGCGGGGCCTCCACACAATCTCCACATCCCCTCCACACAGTCTCAAGCCAGTCCTTCTAAGGGAGGGAGGAGGGGCCGATTGAGGCCGCACGGCAATTCCTTCGGTGGAGCCGGGCGTCCGGGCCGTTTTCGATCCCGATCCTCCAGCACTGTCGCGAGAAAGACATGAGCAGCAATATTGTGACCCTGGCACCCGCCGATGCAGGCGATATCCCGGCCTTCAAGAGAGAGCTCCAGGAGGCCTTCGCCATCGCCGTCGTCGATACATTCGGCGATCTCCCCGATGGTCCGATCCCCTCCGACGAGGATCTGGATATGTCCATCTACGCGCCGGGAGCCGCGACGCTGCGCATCCTGCGCGATGGCCGCAAGATCGGCGGCGCCGTGGTGACGATCGATCCGGAAACTCATCACAACACGCTCGACCTCTTCTTCGTGAAGGTCGGCGAGCATGGGCATGGCGTCGGCCATCAGGCCTGGCTTGCCATTGAAGCGCGCTATCCGCAGACCGTCGTCTGGCGCACGCACACGCCGTATTTCGAGAAGCGGAACATCCACTTCTACGTCAACAAGTGCGGCTTCAAGATCATCTCGTTCTTCAATGCCAGGCACACGGATCCGCATCAGCCCGGCCCCGGAGATCTTCCGGACGATGACGGCTTCCTGTTCGAGAAGGTGATGCGATAAGGGCGGCTCTGCCGCCTGTCAGCGGAGGAAGCGGCGCGCCGCCCAGGCGATGACCAGACCGAGGACAAGCGTCAGCAATCCACGCCAGATCCAGGGGCTCTGGTTGATCATGAAACTCGACGCCGGATAGGGAAAGAGGCCGCTGCCCTGGGCCATCCAGATCAGGCCCGCCAGCGCCATGAACAGGCCAAGGATCGTAAGCCCTACGCGTGCATAAGCCATGTCGCCTCCGGACCAAGCCCACCGATGATGCCGACACTACAGGCGACACCGCAGCCGGGCAAGCCGGGTGCCCCATCGGCCGCGCGATATCAGTCCTGGTCCGCCATGCGGTAGCCCACGCCCGGCTCGGTGCGCACGATCTGCGGTTCGGTGGGGTCGCGTTCGATCTTCTGCCGGAGCTGGCCGATGAAGACGCGCAGGTAGTGCAGGTCGTCGGCGTGGGCGGGGCCCCAGATGGTCGTCAGCAGCGTGCGGTGGGTGACGACACGGCCGGCGTGGCGGGCAAGGAGGAGCAGCAGATCGTACTCCTTCGGCGTCAGATGCACAGGCTCGCCGGCGCGCGTGACCAGCCGCTTGACCGGGTCGATGCTGAGGCCATCGACCTCGGTGACGGCAGGGATCGCGTCGCGCCGGCCCCGGTGGCGCAGGGCCGTGCGGATGCGGGCGGTGAGTTCGCCGATGCCGAAGGGTTTTTCGACATAGTCATCGGCGCCGAGATCGAGCGCTGCGATCTTCTCGCTCTCGCGGTCGCGGGCCGAGAGGATGAGGATGGGGATGTCCGACCAGCCCCGCAGGCTGGCAATGACCTCCTTGCCGTCCATGTCGGGCAGGCCGAGGTCGAGGATGACGAGGTCGGGTGCCCTTGTCGCGACGGCCTTCAGGGCCTCCGCTCCCGTTGCGGCCTCCACGACATCGTAGCCGGCGGCCGCAAGCGACGGCTTCAGGAAGCGCTGGATCTGCGGCTCGTCGTCCACCACCAGAATGCGGGCTTCGCTCGTCATGGATCTGTCCTGGCATCGCCTTCGGGAAAGCGCATCACGATCCGCGTTCCGCGCTTTTTCAAGGCAGGACTTTCGGCATGAATGCGACCGCCCATGGCCTCGACGAAGCCGCGGGCGATGGATAGGCCAAGCCCGGTGCCGGGGGCGCGGCCGTCCGGCTTGCCCCTGCGATAGAATTTTTCGAAGATCCGGTCCAGATCCTCGGCCGGGATGCCGCGTCCGAGATCGGTGACGGAGATCACCACGTCCCCCTCGTCGCGTCGGGCATAGACATTGACCGGGGCGTCGCCACCATATTTCACGGCATTGTCGAGAAGGTTGAACAGCACCTGTGACAGCAACACGCTGTCGCCACGGATGAGCGGCAGGGCGGCGGCGATCCCCGTGTCGATCTGCCGGCCGGGTGCATATTTGCGGGTGCGCTCCACCGCCGACTGAACGACATCGGCGACATCCACCCAGTCGCGCTTCGGCTTCAGCGTGCCGGCCTCGATGCGCGTCATGTCCAGGAGATTGGCGACGAAACGGCTCATCCGGCCGCTTTCCTCCTCGATTGACTGCAGGAGATCGTCGCGGCTTTCCGCGCTCATGCGGTCGCCGAGTTCGCGAAGCCCGGTGACGGCGCCCGTGATGGTGGCAAGGGGCGTGCGCAGGTCATGCGAGATGGAGGAGAGCAGCGCCTCGCGGTAGCGCTCGCCCTCCAGCCGTGCGGCCTGCTCCACCGTCTCGTCGGCGAGCCGCGCGCGGTCGAGCGCAATCGCCGTCTGGTCGAGGATGGCGGCCAGCGCGCGCTCGGCATTGAGGTCGAGCCGCTCGCCCGCATGCTCGATGCCGCACACACCGACGATACCGTGGGGGCCGGAGAGCGGGCGGAAGGCGAAGCGGCTGTTGGGAAGCGTGCCGGTGCCGTGGCCGGCCGCCTCGCGCTTGTCATGGGCCCAGCGCGCGGCGGTGTAGTCGGTGAGATCGAGTTCCGTATCCGGCGGCCAGGCGGCGGCCACGGTCAACTCGCCCTTCTTCGGCAGCAGCAGCACCACCTTTCGCCTGAGGCTCGCCTGCAATTGCGAGACGGCGAGCCAAAGCGCGTCCTCGCTTTTCGCGGTGGTCGAGAGCTTGCGGGAGAAATCGTAGAGCGATTGCAGCGCGCTCGCCCGCACCCGCGCCGCCTCCGCCTGTTCGCGGATGCGCGAGGCAAAACCGCCGGCGATCACCGCCACGGCGATGAAGATGAAGAGCGCGAAGACCTCGTGCGGCGCGGCGATGGTGAAGGTGTGGATGGGATCGATGAAGTAGAAATTATAGGCGAGCGCGGACAGTGCCGCAGCGAGGAAGGCGGCGACATAGCCCCCGACGACGGCAGCGCCGAGCACAGCCAGCAGGAAGATCAGCGAAATGTTCGGCAGGTTGACGAAGCGGTCGATGATGACGGCCATCAGCGTGGTCGCGGCAACGAAGCCGAGCGCCGTCAGGGCGGAGCGTTGCAGGTCCCTCAGCAGCGGGCGTGGCAGGGCGGGGGAGAGGTGCAAGCCGGTCTCGCCGTCGCCCGTGACGACGTGAATGCCGAGGCCGGACGCCTGACGCGCCAGCGCGTCCGGCAGCGAGCGGCTGACGAGCGCCTGCCACCGGCTGCGCCTGCGGATGCCGACGACGATCTGGGTCACGTGTTCGCGGCGGGCGAGTTTCAGGATCTCGGCGACGAAATCATTGCCGGTCAGCCGGCGCGTTTCCGCCCCCAGCGCCTCGGCGAGGTGAAACAGCGTGTCGATGCGGTTCAGCCGCTCGGGCGTCTCCACCTCGCGGTCGGCCCGTTCGATGGAGACGACCAGCCAGGGGGCGTTGAGGCCTGAGGCAAGCCGGCTGGCGACCCGCACCACCTTCTCCGACAGGGCATCGGCACCGACGCAGACCAGCAGGCGCTCGCCCGTTGCCCAGGGTCCGTCGATGGCGTTCTGCTTGAGGTAATCGACCATCTGGTCGTCCACCCGGTCGGCGGTGCGGCGCAGCGCCAGTTCGCGCAGCGCCGTCAGATTGCCGAGGCGGAAGAAGCTGTCGGCGGCGCGGCTGGCGCTGTCGGGCAGGTAGACCTTGCCCTCCTTCAGCCGCTCGATGAGTTCGGAGGGCGCGAGATCGACCAGCAGCACCTCGTCGGCCCGCTTCAGCACGGTATCGGGCACGCGTTCGCGCACGGTGACGCCGGTGATCTCGGCGACGAGATCCGCAAGGCTTTCGAGATGCTGGATGTTGAGCGCCGTCCACACATCGATGCCGGCGGCGGTCAGTTCCTCGATGTCCTGATGGCGCTTGGGGTGGCGGCTGTCGTCCGGGTTGGAATGGGGGAGCTCATCGACGATGACGATGCGCGGGCGGCGGGAAAGGGCCGCATCCAGATCGAACTCCTCCAGCATGCGGCCGCGATGCGGCACGCGCCGGCGCGGCAGCACCTCCAGCCCGTCGATAAGGGCCGCCGTCTCGCTGCGGCCATGGGTCTCGACCAGGCCGACGACGATGTCGATGCCGTCAGCCTTCAGCCGCCTTGCGCGCGACAGCATGGCATAGGTCTTTCCGACGCCGGGGGCGGCGCCCAGAAAAACCGTCAGCTTGCCCCGGCGGTCCTTGTCCGCCAGGGCAAGCAGGGCATCGGGATCGGGACGACGCTCGTCCCTGCGGTCGTCATCCGCCATGCGTTCACGCTCACTTCGTCAGGGCATCGAGTGCCAGATTGAGCTCTAGCACATTCACTCGGGATTCGCCGATGAGGCCGAAGGCGGGATGTTGCGTCTGGCGCTCCACCAGCGCGGCGACATCGGCCGGGCCGAGACCGCGCGCGGCGGCAATGCGGGAAACCTGCGCGCGGGCAAAGTCCGGCGAGATATCCGGATCGAGGCCGGAGCCGGATGTGGTCACGGCATCGGCGGGCACCGGGCGGGTCATGCCGGTCGCGGCAAGGCGCTCCACCTCCGCCGCGACTCGGTCGCGAAGCTTGACGGAGGTCGGGCCGAGATTGGAGCCAGAGGAGGCGGCGGCGTTATAGGCGTCCGGTCCGGTGGCGGAGGGGCGCGGCCAGAAATAGCGCGCGCTCGTGAAGGCCTGCCCGATCAGCGTGGAGCCGGCGACGGCGCCGTTGCGCGTCACCAGCGACCCGTTGGCCTGATCGGGAAAGGTGGTCTGGCCGATGCCGGTGATGGCCAGCGGATAGGCAAGGCCGGTCAGCACCGTGAAGGCAACGACGAGGGTGAAGGCGGGGCGGAGATGGTTGAGCATGATCACACCAGATGAAGGGCGCTGACGGCGAGGTCGATGACCTTGATGCCGGCGAAGGGAAGAACGAGACCGCCGAGGCCGTAGACGAGCAGGTTGCGGCGCAGAAGGCTCGCCGCGCCGGCCGGCGAATAGGCGACACCTTTCAGGGCGAGCGGGATCAGCGCAACGATGATCAGCGCGTTGAAGATGACGGCCGAGAGGATGGCCGATTGCGGCGAGGCCAGCCCCATGACGTTGAGCGCGCCAAGTGCGGGATAGGTGGCGACGAAGAGCGCGGGGATGATGGCGAAATACTTCGCGACATCGTTGGCGATCGAAAACGTCGTCAGCGACCCGCGCGTCATCAGGAGCTGTTTGCCGATTTCGACGATCTCGATGAGCTTGGTGGGGCTGGAATCGAGGTCCACCATGTTGGCGGCCTCGCGGGCAGCCTGGGTGCCGGTCTGCATGGCCACGCCGACATCGGCCTGGGCAAGCGCCGGCGCATCATTCGTGCCGTCGCCGCACATGGCGATCAGGCGGCCGCCCTGCTGCTCGCGGCGGATATAGGCGAGCTTGTCTTCGGGCGTCGCCTGGGCGAGGAAATCATCGACACCCGCTTCCGAGGCGATGGCGGCGGCGGTGACCGGGTTGTCGCCGGTGACCATAACGGTACGGATGCCCATGGCGCGCAGCGCCGCAAAGCGTTCCTTGATGCCGGGTTTGACCACGTCCTTCAGGTGGATGGCGCCGAGCAGACGGTCGCCATCGGCAACGGCGAGCGGCGTGCCGCCGCTGCGGGCAATGCCATCGACGGCGCGGCGGAAGTCTTCCGGCGCGGCCTGTTCGGTCAGTCCCGCAAACCGCAGCACCGCATCGACAGCACCCTTGCGCAGGCGGCGCGGGCCGATATCGACGCCCGAGAGGCGCGTTTCGGCGGTGAAGCCGATGATGGCATCGAAGGTTGTCTTCGGCTGTGCGATACCGAATTCGCCGCTGGCGAGCGCCACGATGGAGCGACCCTCCGGCGTTTCGTCCGACAGCGAGGCGATGAGCGCGGCTTCCGCGAGCTCTGCCGCCGTCACGCCCGGGGCGGGCAGGAAGTCGCTCGCCATGCGGTTGCCGAAGGTGATGGTGCCGGTCTTGTCGAGCAGCAGCGTATCGACGTCGCCGGCCGCCTCCACCGCGCGCCCGGAGGTGGCGATGACGTTGAAGCGCACGAGGCGGTCCATGCCGGCAATGCCGATGGCCGAGAGCAGACCGCCGATGGTGGTGGGGATGAGCGTGACGAGCAGGGCCGCGAGCACCGTGACCGACAGGACCGTGCCGGAATAGCCGGCGAGCCCCCAGATGGCGACGCAGACGAAGAGGAAAATCAGCGTCAGGCCCGAAAGCAGGATGGACAGCGCGATCTCGTTCGGCGTCTTCTGCCGCTGCGCGCCCTCGATCAGCGCGATCATGCGATCGACGAAGGAGGAGCCGGGCTGCACGGTGATCTTCACCTTGATCTCGTCCGACAGCACCTGGGTGCCGCCGGTGACGGCAGACCGGTCGCCGCCGGATTCGCGGATCACGGGGGCGGATTCGCCGGTAATGGCGCTTTCATTGACGGAGGCGACGCCTTCGATCACCTCGCCGTCGCCGGGGATCAGTTCGCCGGCCGCAACCAGCACGACATCGCCGATCTTCAGCATCGAGGCGGGAAGCGTCTCGGTGCGACCATCGGCGGTCAGCCGGCGGGCGACCAGCTCCGACTTGGTCTTCTTCAGGCTGTCGGCCTGGGCACGGCCACGCCCTTCGGCCACGGCCTCCGCGAAGGTGGCAAAAAGCACGGTGAACCAGAGCCAGGCGGCGATCTGGCCGGAAAAGCCGGCGGCAGAAGGGTTCGTGACGAGGTCGCGCAGGAAGAGCACGGTCACGACGGCCGCGACCGCTTCCGTCACGAAGATCACGGGATTGCGCAGCAGCTGGCGCGGATCGAGCTTGCGCACCGCATCGCCAAGCGCGGGCACGACGATGTCGGGGTCGAAGAGGCCGGGCGCGCGGTGCGCCTCCCGCGTCTCCGGATGGGTCTTGTCGTTGGACATGGGAAAATCCTTAGAAGGTCTGGCCGGCGAGCATGGCGAGGTGTTCGACGATCGGGCCGAGCGCCAGCGCCGGGAAGAACTGCAGGCCGCCGAGAATGAGGATGATGCCGATGAGAAGGCCGACGAAGAGCGGGCCGTCTGTGGGGAAGGTGCCGGCAGAGGCAGGCGTCTTCACCTTGGCGGCGAGCGAGCCGGCAATGGCCATGACCGGCACGACATAGGCGAAGCGGCCGAGCAGCATGGCGATGCCGAGCGTGGTGTTGTACCAGACAGTATTGCCGGAGAGGCCGCCGAAGGCCGAGCCGTTGTTGCCGGCGGCCGACGTATAGCCATAGAGGATTTCCGACAGGCCGTGCGGGCCTGATGTGCCGATGCTCGCCACGGCGAAGGGCAGCATGGCGGAAACGGCGGTGAAACCCAGGATGACGAGCGGCAGGATCAGCACGGCCAGCATGGCGAAGGTCATCTCGCGACCCTCGATCTTCTTGCCGAGGAATTCCGGCGTGCGGCCGACCATGAGGCCGGCGACGAAGACCGACAGCAGCGCGAAGACCAGCATGCCGTAGAGACCCGAGCCGACGCCGCCCGGCAGCACTTCGCCGAGCTGGATGAGGAACATCGGCACGAGGCCGCCGAGCCCCGTCATCGAGCCCAGCATGCCGTTGACGCCGCCATTCGAAAGGCCCGTGGTCACGGCCGTGTAGAGCGCCGTCATCGCCTGGCCGAAGCGGATCTCCTTGCCTTCCATGTTGCCGAGTGCCGGATCGACGCCGAGCGCCGTCAGGATCGGGTTGCCTTGGGCTTCCGCCCAGTAGGTGACGGCAACGCCGGCGATCAGGAGCACGGCCATGGCGGCGATCAGCGCCCAGCCCTGCCGCCGGTTTCCGACCATCTGGCCGAACGTGTAGACCATCGCCGCCGAGATCGAGAGCATGGCGAAGATGTTGAGGTAGTTCGACCAGGCGGACGGGTTCTCGAACGGATGGGCGGCGTTGACGTTGAAGAAGCCGCCGCCATTGGTGCCGAGCTGCTTGATCGCTTCCTGCGAGGCGACGGGCCCCAGCGAAATCACCTGATTGGCGCCTTCGAGCGTGGTGGCGGTCACGGAGGCCTGGAGCGTCTGCGGCAGGCCCATGGCGACGAAGGCGAGCGCGACGACGATGGCGAGCGGCAGCAGCACGTAGAGCGTCGCGCGCGTCATATCCACCCAGAAATTGCCGAGTGTGGCGACACGCGAGCGGGCCAGCGCACGGGTGAAGGCGACGGCGAGCGCCATGCCGGTGGCGGCCGAGAGGAAATTCTGCACCGTCAGCCCGGCCATCTGGCTGAAATGGCTCATGGTCGCTTCGCCGGCATAGTTCTGCCAGTTGGTGTTGGTGATGAAGGAGACCGCCGTGTTGAAGGCAAGATCCGACGGCACCGCCGCGAAACCCTGCGGATTGAACGGCAGAACGCCCTGCAGGCGCAGGATCGCGTAGAGCGCGAGGAACCCGGCCAGAGAGAAGACGAGCATGGCAAGCGTATAGGCAAGCCAGCTCTGCTCCCTGTCGGGATTGACGCCGCTCAGGCGGTAGAGATCGCGCTCCAGCCGGCCCAGCACGGGGGACAAAAGGGTGCGCTCGCCGGCAAAGACGCGGGCCATGTAAAGGCCGAGCGGCTTGATGACGACGAGAACGGCGAGAAGGAGGAGGCTGATCTGGAGCCATCCGACGGTGGTCATGGCGCGCTCCCGATCAGAACCGCTCGGGACGCAGAAGCGTCACGACGAGATAGATGCCAAGGGCGATGGCGACGAGGAGGCCGAAGAGAGGTTCGAGCATGATGCCGCCTCACAGCCGGTCGAGCGCGCGGGCGTAGAGCGCCAGCACGAGAAGCGTGCCGCAGCCAAGCGCGATGAAGATGAAATCGAACATGTCGATGCTCCTGTTGAGACAGGAACCGGCTTACGCCCGATGACGGTCAGGTTTCGATTGGGAAGGTGGGGGCAGGAGATAAGGAAAGTATAAGGATGCCGCCCGCGCCGCCGCGCCGCGCGGCGATCGCAAGCCCGCAAAGCGATCAAAAGGTAAGTCATGGAGAACGCATTCATCCACAGTCTTACCCCCTCTCTTCAACCAAAGTCGTCCTGAACCGCGCGCCTCCAGCGTGTTACAAAGGATCATGGCGCCCGACAAACCATCCCTTGCGGAGTGCGGTCGGGCGGCAGCCGCGCCATGGGAAGGATGCGGATTTCGTTTGGCTGGCCGCCACAGGGGCCGTGTCCGTTCCGGGAGGTCGAGGACGGAAGCGGCGGTGGCCGGGACAGGGAATAGGACGCCGGACTCGTCAGTCACGGCGAACACTGGAGGAGGAATTTTTCAATGGCAGCGACGGATATCAGCAATGTCGGGGACCGCTCGCGTCCCATGACAGCGGAGGAGAAGAAGGTCATCCTGGCCTCCTCCGCAGGCACGGTCTTCGAGTGGTACGATTTCTATCTTTACGGCTCACTGGCGGCCATCATCGGCGCGCAGTTCTTTACGGCTTTCCCGGAAGCAACGCGCAACGTGTTCGCGCTTCTGGCCTTCGCCGCCGGCTTCATCGTGCGGCCCTTCGGTGCGCTGGTCTTCGGGGCGCTCGGCGACCTCATCGGCCGCAAATACACCTTCCTGATGACCATTCTCATCATGGGCTTCTCCACCTTCCTCGTCGGCATGCTGCCGACCTACAACAGCTGGGGTGCGGCCGCGCCGATCATCCTCATCATCCTGCGTATGGCCCAGGGCCTGGCGCTCGGCGGTGAATATGGCGGTGCCGCTGTCTACGTGGCCGAGCACGCGCCGGCCAACCAGCGCGGCTATTTCACGGCCTTCATCCAGACGACGGCAACGCTCGGGCTCCTGCTCTCGCTCGTCGTCATCCTCTCGGTACAGAGCTATGTGAACAGCCACTGGGATCCGACCCCGGTTCTCGATGCGGCCGGTGCCGCCGTCATGAACCCGGAAGGCACGCCGAAGATGATCAAGGCCTTCGATCTCTGGGGCTGGCGCATCCCGTTCCTCGGCTCGATCATCCTGCTCCTGGTTTCGCTCTATATCCGCATGCAGATGCATGAATCCCCCGCCTTCAAGAAGATGAAGGCCGAGGGCACCGCATCCAAGGCCCCGCTGCGCGAAGCCTTCGGCACCTGGAAGAACGGCAAGTTCGCCCTCATCGCGCTCTTCGGCCTCGTCGCCGGCCAGGCCGTTGTCTGGTATTCGGGCCAGTTCTACGCGCTGTTCTTCATCCAGAACGTCGTCAAGGTCGACAGCTTCACCGCCAACGTCATGGTGGCCTGGTCTCTGATCCTCGGCACCGGCGGCTTCCTGTTCTTCGGCTCGCTGTCGGACCGCATCGGCCGCAAGCCGATCATCCTCGCCGGCTGCCTGATTGCCGCGCTCACGTACCACTCCGTCTTCCCGCTTCTGACGAAGACGGCCAATCCGGCGCTCTATGCCGCCCACCAGACCCCGGTCATCGTGACCGCCGCCCCCGGCGACTGCTCGTTCCAGTTCAACCCGACGGGCACGGCCAAGTTCACCTCGTCCTGCGACATCGCGAAATCGACGCTCGCCAAGACCTCGGTGAATTATGAAACGGTCGAGGATGCGGCCGCCACGACGGCGCAGATCAAGATCGGCGACACCGTCATCCCGGCCTACAACGCCGCAACGCTTGCCGGTGACGATGTCAAGGCAGTGCCGGCCGCCTTCACCAAGTCTGTCAACGACGCGCTGACGGCCGCCGGCTACCCGCTGAGCGCGGAAGCCAACACGACGGTCATCAAGGCCGGCAACTTCTTCGACATCTTCACCGGCCAGAAGATCACGGTCATCCTGATCCTGACCTATCTGATCCTGCTGGTGACCATGGTCTACGGTCCGATCGCCGCCATGCTGGTCGAACTCTTCCCGACCCGCATCCGCTACTCCGGCCTGTCGCTGCCCTACCATATCGGCAACGGCTGGTTCGGCGGCCTGATGCCGGCCACCGCCTTCGCCATCTCCGCCCAGACCGGCAACGTCTATGGCGGCCTGTGGTACCCGATCGTGATCGCCGCTGCGACGGTCGTCATCGGCGTGCTCTTCGTGCCCGGCGGCACGCACAAGAAGGACATCTTCGCCGACGACGCGCGGTGAGGCATGGTTCCGGACGGGGCTCACCGGGCCCCGTCCTCGCAGGTCAATGCAGACAAGGGCAAACGTCCGGTCACTCGCCTGGGTGACCGGACGTTTCCGTTTGGGGAAAAGGTGCCACGAAGGCTGTCAGCGACGAAACGGCGTCGATGAACGGCCGGGCGACTGCCCGCGGCCGCCTGCTTTCACTCCGCCGCTTCCTCGACCAGCTTTGCCGCCCTGCTGCGATGGCCCGATACGCGCTCCCCTGCATTGCCATCCATGCGCACGAAGGGGATCACGGCCAGCAGCGTCAGTACGGCGATGATCATGAAGGCGAGCTGGAAATCGCCGAGCGTCAGGCGCGTGCCGGTGAAAAGGTTCTCCAGCTCGAGGATCGTGCCGGCAACGGCCACGCCGAGCGCCAGGCTCATCTGCTGC
The DNA here is from genome assembly GCF_042610495.1 of Rhizobium sp. SG2393. Classification (NCBI taxonomy): domain Bacteria; kingdom Pseudomonadati; phylum Pseudomonadota; class Alphaproteobacteria; order Hyphomicrobiales; family Rhizobiaceae; genus Rhizobium; species Rhizobium sp. SG2393. The sequence continues at coordinate 200,795 of NZ_JBHGAP010000005.1, read as the reverse complement.
AGCACCGCGCTCATGGCGGTCGCCTTGCTGGCGTCCCGGTCGTCGATATCGGCGAAGGAGAGCGCATTGACGCTGGTGAAGAAGAAGGACCGCGCAAATCCGGCGATCAGCAGCGTGCAGAACATCACGGCATAGGGCGTGGCCGGCGTGAAAAGGCCGTTGGCGAAGGTCATGGCCGAGCCGATCAGCGCCGCGATGATCAGCGTGGTACGGAAACCCGCCGCAGCCAGCACGCGGCGGGCGAAAAACTTGGTGGTGATGGCGCCGATCGCCCCGACGAAGGTGATCATGCCCGACTGGAAGGCATTAAGCCCGAAGCCCACCTGCAGCATCAGCGGCAGCAGAAAGGGCACCGCGCCGACCGAGATGCGAAACAGCGTGCCGCCCGTCGCTGCCGCGCGAAACGCGCTGTCGCGGAAGAGCTTGAGGTCGAGGATGGGGGCTGGATGCCGGCGGGCGTGGAAGACGTAGAGCACGCCGCAAACGACGCCGATGACAATCGCCGCGATCCCGATCACCGGCGGAAGGGCCGGCATGCTGACGACCGAAAGACCGAACATGGTGCCGGCGGCGGCGATCGCACTCAGCAGAAAGCCCCTGACGTCGATCGGCGGCGGGGCCGCGGCCTCGATCACCGGCAGGTAGAGCCCCGACGCGATGTAGCCGATCAGCCCGACCGGAACGTTGATGAGGAAGATCCAGTGCCAGGAGAAATAGGTGGTGATGAAGCCGCCGAGCGGCGGTCCGGCGAGCGGCCCGACAAGGGCCGGAATGGTCAGCAGCGCCATGGCGGAGACAAGCTGGCGCCGGTCGGTGCCGCGCACCAGCACCAGGCGCGCCACAGGCGTCATCATCGCCCCGCCCATGCCCTGCAGGAACCGCGCCAGCACGAAATCCACGAGGCTCGACGACACGGAGCAGAGAATGGAACCGGCGATGAAGACGAGGATCGCCCAGCGAAACACGCGCTTGGCGCCGAAACGGTCCGCCATCCAGCCGCTCAAGGGAATGAAGATGGCAAGCGACACCATGTAGGCGGTCAGCGCCAGCTTGAGCGTGATGGGGCCGACGCCGAGATCGCGCGCAATCGCCGGCAGCGAGGTGGAGATCACGGTCGAGTCCATCTGCTCCATGAAAAGCGCGACGGCGAGAATGATCGGCACCAGCCTGTTGAGCGGGGCGGGTTCGGACGGGGAAAGGTCTGAAGCAGAGACTGGCATGGGGCACGCATCGGATGGGGGCCGGAAGGGGAGGGCGCGGCCCGTCGGGATCTTGGTCGAGGCAATAGATAGCGTCGTTACTCCACCTGTCCTCTCGCAAAGATGAAGATTTGGTAAGGGTCCATCACATCGCTGTGAGAGACGTGTCTTTCCGGCTGGTGCGCCTATCTTGCAGCATGGTCCAGACAGCCGTGGCCTTCGTAAGCGGCGACGGAAATGACTTGAGGCTTTTCACTACCGGCCATCCGGCCGCCACCCGCAAGCCGACCAGCAAAAGAGGATATTGCCATGTCCGAACCGCTTTCGACGCCCGCCGCCTTCACGCTCAATCGCCGCGTTCTCTTCGGGCTGACCGCCGGCGCACTCGCCGCACCCGCCATCCTGCCGCGGCTCGCCTCGGCCCAGAATGCCGCCGCACCGGCTGCCGGCGCCGAGCCTGCGCCCCGCATTCACAGCTTCCCGCTCGGCGGCTTCAAGGTCACCGTGATCTCCGATGGCAAGCGCGTCTCGGAAAAACCGCAGGAAACCTTCGGGACCAACCAGACGCCCGAAGCCGTCGGGGAGCTCCTGACCGCCAATTTCCTGCCGGCCGACAAGTTCGTCAACGGCTTCTCGCCGACGCTGGTCGACACCGGCTCGGAAGTCGTTCTCTTCGATACCGGCATGGGCGAGGGCGGCCGCGAGGCGGGCGCCGGCCAGCTGATCAAGGGCCTGGCGGCTGCGGGCTACACCCCCGACAAGGTCTCGGTCGTCGTCATCACCCACATGCATGGCGACCACATCGGCGGCCTCATGGAGGGCGGCAAGCCGGCCTTCCCGAACGCACGCTATGTGACCGGCCAGACCGAGTACGATTTCTGGAAGGACGCGGCCCGCGTCGGCACGCCGGCCGAGAACGGCCACAAGACCGTGCTCGCCAAATTCGCGCCGCTCGCGGAAAAGGCGACCTTCATCGGCGATGGCGGCGAGGTCGTCTCCGGCATCTCCGGCATGAATGCCTTCGGTCACTCGCCTGGCCACATGGTCTACCGCATCGAATCCGACGGCAAGGCGATGATCCTGACGGCCGATACGGCCAACCACTTCGTCCTCTCGCTGCAGCGTCCCGACTGGGAAGTGCGCTTCGACATGGACAAGGCCGCAGCCGCCGCGACCCGCAAGAAGGTTTTCGACATGATCGCGACCGATCGTCTGCCCTTCGTCGGCTACCACATGCCGTTCCCGGCCGTCGGCTTCGTGGAAAAGCAGGATCAGGGCTACCGCTTCGTTCCGGCCAGCTACCAGTTCGATATCTGAGGCCGATCGTCAAACGGGCGGGACGGATGATGTCTGTCGCNCAGGGCTACCGCTTCGTTCCGGCCAGCTACCAGTTCGATATCTGAGGCCGATCGTCAAACGGGCGGGACGGATGATGTCTGTCGCCGCCCGGCGTTCGACGCTGTGGCCGACAGCACCGGCCGCGCGTCTGGGCCCGTCGCTTCTTCCGAGGCGGCGGGCTTTCGCTGACCGCGATCAGTGATCGTGCATGTCGCGCGCGACGTCGCGCAGCACGGCAGCCATGCGGCTCTGCAATTCGTCGTCGCTGACGGATGCGCCGGCCAGCGCAAGATCGGAGCGCAGGCGCTCAAAGGCCGCAGTCGGGCCTTCGGCAGAGGCAAGAGCCAGCTCCTGCGCGTAGGCATCCGCATCCTGCCGGCGCATGGTTGCGGCAGCCCACAGGCCGACCAGCGCATTGCGCCGCGCCTCGGCCTTGAACATGAATTCCTGCTGGTAGGCGAACTCCGTTTCGAGGGCCTGGGCCCGCTTCCTGATGGCAGTCATTTTAGTCCCCGTTCGAAAAGCTTTTATCCGGTTCTGTTCCCGAACCGTGAGCACAACCTAACCGGCAGAGCTTAAAAACGAGGCCACCATAAAGGGCTAATGGACCGTCAACCGATTTGATCGACTTGCAAGGCAGGTCAGGCGTGCGGTTTTTTCAGTTCCCAACCTGTCAAAGACGTGTTACGTGCCCTCGCCAACTTCCAAGAAACGCTTCCAGCGACCGGGCGACCCGCCGTTCCGGAACCGTTTCGTTTTTCGTTTGTGAAAAGGATATTGGCATGGCCCGCATCATCGAGACAGCTACCGGCATGGAGGCCCTGACCTTCGACGACGTGCTCCTGCAGCCCGGTCACTCCGAAGTCATGCCCGGCCAGACGAATGTCGCGACCCGCATCGCCCATGATTTCGAGCTGAACCTGCCGATCCTCTCCTCGGCCATGGACACGGTGACGGAAGGGCGCCTCGCCATCGCCATGGCCCAGGCCGGCGGCCTCGGCGTCATCCACCGCAACCTGACGCCGGCGGAACAGGCCGAGGAAGTCCGCCAGGTCAAGAAGTTCGAAAGCGGCATGGTGGTCAACCCCGTCACCATCGGCCCGGATGCGACGCTCGCCGATGCCCTGTCGCTGATGAAGATCCACGGCATCTCCGGCATCCCGGTTGTCGAAAACGCCGCCTCCGGCAAGGCGGGCCGCCTCGTCGGCATCCTCACCAACCGCGACGTGCGTTTTGCCTCCAATCCTGCCCAGAAGATCTACGAACTCATGACCCGCGAGAACCTCGTGACGGTCAAGGAAAACGTTGATCAGGTCGAGGCCAAGCGCCTTCTGCATTCGCACCGCATCGAAAAGCTGCTGGTGGTGGATGGCGAGGGGCGCTGCGTCGGCCTCATCACCGTCAAGGACATCGAAAAGTCGCAGCTGAACCCGAACGCCTCCAAGGATGCGCAGGGCCGGCTGCGCGCCGCCGCTGCCATCTCTGTGGGTGACGACGGTTTCGAACGTGCCGAACGCCTCATCGATGCCGGCGTCGACCTCATCGTCGTCGATACCGCCCACGGCCATTCGCAGCGCGTTCTGGACGCCGTCACCCGCGTCAAGAAACTGTCGAACTCGGTGCGCATTATGGCCGGCAACGTCGCCACCGCCGATGGCACGAAGGCGCTGATCGATGCCGGTGCTGATGCCGTCAAGGTGGGCATCGGTCCTGGCTCGATCTGCACCACGCGCATCGTCGCCGGTGTCGGCGTTCCCCAGCTTGCCGCCATCATGGCCTCCGTCGAGGCCGCGCAGGCCAGCAACATCCCCGTCATCGCCGATGGCGGCATCAAGTTCTCCGGCGACCTCGCCAAGGCGATCGCCGCCGGTGCCTCGGCCGTCATGATCGGCTCGCTGCTGGCCGGCACGGATGAAAGCCCGGGCGAGGTCTTCCTCTACCAGGGCCGCTCCTTCAAGGCCTATCGCGGCATGGGCTCCGTCGGCGCCATGGCGCGCGGCTCGGCTGACCGCTATTTCCAGGCCGAAGTGCGCGACACGCTGAAGCTCGTGCCGGAAGGCATCGAAGGCCAGGTGCCCTACAAGGGGCCGGTCGGCGGCGTGCTGCACCAGCTCGCCGGTGGCCTCAAGGCCTCCATGGGCTATGTCGGCGGCAAGGACATCAAGGATTTCCAGGCCAAGGCGACCTTCGTGCGCATTTCCGGCGCCGGCCTGCGCGAAAGCCACGCCCATGACGTGACGATCACCCGCGAAAGCCCGAATTACCCCGGCGCCGTCTGATCCAGACGACTGGCGAAGATCGAAAGGCCGTGTCTCTTAACCAAGAGCACGGCCTTTGTCATTCCGCCCCGTTTTGGGTGTTGCAAGCAGGCTCTAACATTCCAAGAATGCGCGCGTCCGGCGCGGTTGGGAGCGCCATGCAGAGGGAAGTTTCATGCTGAAGACATTGATGACCGCGGCCGCACTCAGCCTGGCCGCGACCACGGGCGCATTCGCGCAGGAAGTCACGGCCGGCACCTATGACGTCGAGGGCACCAATCTCGACGGCTCCGCCTATAGCGGCACGGCAACCATTGCGCTCGAAAGCGACACGACCTGCTCCATCACCTGGGAAACCGGCGGCACGACCTCGCACGGCATCTGCATGCTCTATGACGATGCCTTTGCGGCTGGCTACGTGCTGCAGGATGCCGTCGGCCTCGTGGTCTACAAGGTCAAGGGCAACGGTGTCCTGGAAGGCGGCTGGACGATCACCGGCAAGACCGGCTCCGGCACCGAGACGCTGACGCTCAAGAAGTAAGTTCGCGTCGGAAAGACCATCCATCAGGGCCGCGCCGGATCTCCGGCGCGGCCTTCCGTTTGGCCGGGCGCGGATCGGCGTTTCCCTTTGCCGCAGGCTTGCTCTACATCTGCGGCCCCGCACCGATGGAGTTGCCGCCTGTGATCGTCCTGTCTTCCGCCTATCTCTTCTGGCCGATGTTTGCCCATGTGCTGCTGGTTCTCGCCGTCTACATGCTGCTTTCGAAGTGGCGCGTGGCGGCCGTTCGCGCCGGCAAGGCGTCGGTCTCGCAGTTCAAGGACAATCTCGCCGAGCCCGCCGACAGTCTTGCGGCGAAGAACAACATCGCCAACCAGTTCGAAGTGCCGGTGCTCTTCCACATCGCCTGCATCCAACTGCAGCTTTTCGATGCCGTGACCATCCTGCCTGTCGTGCTCGCCTGGCTGTTCGTCGCCAGCCGCATCGCGCATGCCACCATTCACCTGACGAGCAACCGCGTGATGTGGCGCCGCCGCGCCTTCATCGCCAGCCTCCTTTTGACCGTCGGCCTCTGGGCCTATCTGGCGCTCGATCTCGCACTGGGTTGAGGGCGGCGCATCCCCGCGTTGATTCCGATCAAGGGCAGCGGCGTGACGCGGTGCTACTGACGGCCATCCGAAACCCGCAGCCAGGTCTGCGAAGGAGACGACGATGGCAGGGATGATGAAAGCCGCGGTGGTGCGCGAATTCGGCAAGCCGCTGACGATCGAGGAATACCCGATCCCGACACCGGGCCCGGGCCAGATCTTGGTCCGCTACGCCGCGACCGGTGTGTGCCACACCGATCTGCACGCCGCCAATGGCGATTGGCCGGTCAAACCCAATCCGCCCTTCATCCCCGGCCATGAAGGCGTCGGCCATGTCGCCGCGCTCGGCGCCGGTGTCACCGGCATCCGCGAAGGTGACAGGGTCGGCGTTCCCTGGCTGCACACGGCCTGCGGCTGCTGCTCGCCCTGCCGCACCGGCTGGGAAACGCTCTGCGGCAGCCAGAAGAACACCGGCTATTCGCTGGACGGTACCTTCGCGCAGTATGGCCTGGCCGATCCGGCCTTTGTCGGCCGCCTGCCGGATAGTCTCGACTTTGGCCCGGCCGCGCCGGTGCTCTGCGCCGGCGTCACCGTCTACAAGGGCCTGAAGGAAACCGAGGTCCGCCCCGGCGAATGGGTGGTCATCTCCGGCATCGGCGGGCTGGGCCACCTCGCCGTGCAATATGCCAAGGCCATGGGCATGCATGTGGTCGCAGCCGACATCTTCGACGACAAGCTGAAGCTCGCGACGGCGCTCGGCGCCGATGTCGTGGTCAACGGCCGCGATGCCGATGCCATCGAGCAGGTGCAGAAGGCGACGGGTGGCGTGCATGGCGCGCTTGTCACCGCCGTCTCGCCCAAGGCCATGGAACAGGCCTTCGGCTTCCTCCGCGCCAAGGGCACGATGGCGCTCGTCGGCCTGCCGCCGGGCTTCGTGGCGCTGCCGGTTTTCGACACCGTTCTCAAGAGAATCACCGTGCGCGGTTCCATCGTCGGCACGCGACAGGATCTGGAGGAAGCGCTCGCCTTCGCCGGCGAGGGCAAGGTCGCCTCGCATTTTTCCTGGGACCGGCTGGAGAACATCAACGCCATTTTCGCCCGCATGGAAGAGGGCAGGATCGATGGCAGAATCGTGCTGGATCTTTCTGAGCAAAAGCTTCAATACATTGAAGATAATACACGTTTTGACTGTAGATAGGGAGTGAAATCGAACCTTTGCGGTAGGCGGAATTTACCAGCCTGAAAGTTTAACCTTAACGCGGGCAAGGATTCAACAAGACCAAAAATGGCGCCTTTCCGGCCTGTTGGCGGGTAGGCTCTTGCTGTAGGTTCCCAATCGCCGCGTTGGGCGGTGGGATATGCATTTCAACTTCCGGTTTTTCTTCCAGTCTTAGCCCCAGTGATTTCATCCGCCTGTCGCCGCGGTCGTTTGCTCAAACGGCCGCGGTTTTTCTTTGGGCATACCGGACGGGGTGGGGCGCCTACCAGCCTGGCAGCATATGGCTCTGGCGCAGGCGTGGATAACGCGGCAGACCCTTCAGGTCGTTCTCGATCTCGTCGCTCACCGTGTTCGGCGTGATGTTGTCGAGGCAGGCGGTGATATGGTTGGTGATCGCGTTGGACAGCGACGGCGAAAGGCCGGGCCGCCGCATGATGCCGATCTGCACCGGCGCCAGCGCCGGAAAGCCATCGGTCACCGACAGAACCTTCATCCCCGGCCGCAGTGCCGATTCCGGCATCACCGAAACCGCCATGCCCGCAAGCACGGCCGCCGCGACGACGGTGGAAGACCAGCTCGTGAAGAGCACGTTGTATTCCTTGCCGGATGCATCAAGCGCCGCACAGGCCGCCTGCCGCCACTGGCAGTCGCGACGACCGACCGCGAGCGGCACCGGCGCGTTTTCCGGAAGCGGGTGGTTGACGGAGCTGACCCAGCACAGCGGTTCGGTCCGCACCACGTCGGAGGCGCGGGCGCGGGGATTGTGCGTCACCAGCGCAATGTCGAGATCCCCGCGCGCCAGCTTTTCGGCGAGATCGACCGAGGGCTCGCAGACGATGTTCAACTCGACATTGGGATGCGTCTTGGCAAAGCGCATGATGATTTCGGGCATGTACCGGTCGGCATAGTCGTCCGGTGTGCCGATCCTGAGCGTCCCTTCCAGACGATTGTCGTCGAAGGACGCCATGGCCTCGTTGTTCAGGCGAATCATCCGCCGGGCAAAGTTCAACAGCTTGTCGCCATCCACCGTCAGCCGGTTGCCGCGCCCGTCCTTGACGAAAAGCGGCTTGCCGACCCGCTCTTCCAGCCGTCGCATCTGCATGGAAACGGCCGATTGCGTCTTGAAAACGCGATCGGCAGCCTTGGTAAAGCTGCCGGTATCGGCGATGGCGACGAAGGTCTGGAGCTGGTCGATATCGAGCGGTGCGGACATGAACGGGTGCCATCAGTTAAACTGATGGATATCATTAGAAACATTCGTTGGACTGATCAATACGGATTTGCGAAGCCAGCAAGGCAAATCGCTGGCGGCCACCGTTCCCGGGCTGCCGCCGATCTCTGGTCAAGGCCCCGCCCATCCGCCCGGGCGGGGCTTCGTCCGCCATTGTTTCAACGCGACCCTCGAAGGAGTTTTCCCATGTCCGCGCCCCGTTCCGCCCTCGATCTCGCTGCGAGCAAGCCTGGTCTTGCCCTTCGCACCGCCGAGTTCGTCGGTCTGGTGACGAACCTCGTGCGACTGTGGCGAAACCGAAAAGCCGTCGCGGCGCTTTCCGAACTCAGCGAATCGCAGCTGCTGGATATCGGCCTGACACGCGATGACGTGCGGGTTGCCGCAACCTCGTCATTCTTCGCTGATACGGGCAGCCATCTGACGCGTGCGGCGCGCCTGCGTGCCGGCGACAATCTTCGCGGCCTTCGCGGCCCCTGAACCGGTTTTGCCGGTCCGACCATTTGCTGCGCCCCGCCGGGCGCAGCGACGATCCCCGCAGGGTTTTGAGCCAACGAACCCTGCCTCTTGCCCGGTGCCCGGTCCCAAGCCGGCCACCGGGCTTTTTTATGCGGCGCGCTGGTGGCGGTTTCTCCGCCGGACGCGGTAAGGCCTGGGGCGCCTCAGGCCGTCCCCTTGCCCTTGCCGAGATAGGCGTCCAGCAGGCCGTCGAACTGCTTCTGATATTCTTTCTGCGCGGCAATGCCACTGTCGAACATCGTGCTGAAAAACGCGCTCATCTGCTCGCCGACCTTGGCATCCGCCGCAGGCTCCGGCTTGGCTTCGGCGGGCTTGGCTGCCGAGGTGGCAGCAGCCTTCGCGGTGCTGTCGAGGAAGTCCTGATAGGCCTTCACGAAGGGGTTCGCGGCAAAGAGATCGGGCTCGGGCTTCTTCTCGGCCTGCGGCATGCCCATGGCGAAAAAGCCCTGCATGGCCTGGGTAAAGGGGTTGTCGAAGGGATTGACGGGCTGCGGCTCCTTTTGCGCGAACCCGGCCGCCTCCATGAAGGGCCGCATCATCGCCGCGTAGGGATTGTCGGCCGCTGCCTGTCCCGGCTGCTGGAACGGCGCCATCATCTGCTTGAAGAAACCGCCCATCAGCGCGCTCGCCACCACAGGCAGCATCTGCTTGTAGATTTCCTGGCCGATCCCGGTCATCTGCGCGGCCTGGGCGGCAATCGCGCGCGACACCTCCTTGGAGCCGAAAAGGCGGCCGAGCGCTGCATTGCCGTCATCGATACCCTGGGGCGAGAAAGCGCGCGCCAGATCCTCGAAATAGGGAGCGTAATTGCCGCTCGCCATGGCCGCGAAGAGGGGCGTGAAATCCATCGGGCTTGTCGCCTGCCGCTTCAGCGCGGAGGAAAAGGCCGGCATCAGCGCTTCCGTCGCAAGCCGCGCCTGCTCCTGCGCGAGGCCGAACTGGCGGGCCATCATGTCCATGGCCTTGCCGTTCTGAGCCTGCATCATCATGTCGTAGAGTGGCAGCATTGCGATTCCCCCGTCACGCCCGGTTCACCCGGTTCGAAGCGCACTATAGGGCAAATCGGCGGTGGCAAAACCGCTTTTGTGACGGATCGGCGGTCATCCCCGAGGGAATGATGCTCAATATTGGAATTCACCGAAGATCGGCTCGACCGAACCATTCCAGCGGCCGTTGTAGAGCGCCAGCAGTTCTTCGGCGAGCGTCATGCGCCGGGCCACCATCTCGTCGAGCGGTGCAAGGAAGATCGTCTCGTCCACGCCCTCGCCATTCAGCCGGGCGCGGTTCTTGAGCCCGAGCCTGGAGATGGCGAGGATGTCACGCGCCACCGACCAGAGATCGCGCCCGCGCACCGTCGCCGAAAGGCCTTGTGCCGGCACGGCGTCGCGCAGCGCCAGCGCATCCGCGTAGGTCCAGTCCTTCACCGCCTGTTCGGCCGCATCGAGCGCGGCACCGTCGTAGAGCAGGCCCACCCAGAAGGCCGGCAGGGCGCAGATCCGCCGCCAGGGACCGCCATCGGCCCCGCGCATTTCGAGGAAACGCTTCAGCCGCACATCGGGGAAGAGCGTCGAGAGATGGTTCGTCCAGTCGCCCATGGTCGGCTGCCACTCGGCAAGCGTGCCCTTCAGCGCGCCGTCCATGAACTGGCGGAAGGTGATGTGCGTGCAGTCATGATACTGGCCGTCGCGCACGACGAAATACATGGGCACGTCGAGCGCCCAGCGCGCATAGTCCTCGAAGCCGAAGGTCGGGGCGAAGAATCCCTCCCGCATGCCGGAGCGCTGGTTGTCCGTGTCGCGCCAGATGTCGCCGCGCCAGGATTGCAGACCGTTCGGCTTGCCGTCGGTAAAGGGCGAGCTGGCGAAGAGGGCGGTCGCCAGCGGCTGCAGCTTCAGCGACAGCTGCATCTTGCGCCGCATGTCGGCCTCCGACGAAAAGTCGAGGTTCACCTGGATGGTGCAGGTGCGGTACATCATGTCGAGCCCCTGCGAGCCCACCTTCGGCATGTAGCGCGACATGATCCCGTAACGCGACTTCGGCATGCGCGGCGTCTCGGCAAGGGTCCATTTGGGGCTGCCGCCGATGCCGAGGAAGCCGATGCCGAGCGGCTCGGCGATCGCCTTGACGGCGGACAGATGCTCGTTGGATTCCTTGCAGGTCTGGTGCAGCGTCTCCAGCGGCGCGCCGGAGAGTTCGAACTGGCCGCCCGGCTCCAGCGAGATCGCGCCGCCGCCCGAGGTCGCGGCAAGCCCGATGATCCTGCCGGCATCCTCGATCGGCTCCCAGCCGGTCTTTTCCTGAAGCTGGCGCAGAATGGTCTCGATGCCGGCTTCGCCCTCATAGGGCACCGGCGCATGGTCCGCCTTGAAGAAGACGAATTTCTCGTGCTCCGTTCCGATACGGAAGGCCTCTTTCGGCTTCGAGCCTTCCGCCATGTGCTCGGCGAGCTCGCCGATGGAGGAAACCGGCGTCAGGTCGGTGGTGTCTCTGGCCATGGTGGTCTTCTGCTTCTCAAGATCGGGGCCGCGCCGGACGCGGACATGGACGCTGCTGCTTGAACCGGATTGGTCGGGCTGGCAAGCGAAATCATTTCATGCCTGTTTCAAAAAACAATGACGCTTTGCGACCTTGAAAGGCTCATTTCCAGTCCCCAAGCGACGCCTGCAAAACCGCCATCGCGGCGACCGCGGCCGTGTCGGCCCTGAGGATGCGCGGCCCGAGCGGAATGGCGGTCACAAAGGGCAGGGACCGGAGCAGGGCGCGCTCCTCTTCCGAAAATCCGCCCTCCGGCCCGACCAGCAGGGCAAGCTTTCGCTCGGCAATCCCCGCAAGGATCGGCAACGGGTTCTGCCCGGCATCGCCCTCGTCGCAGAAGATCAGCCGGCGGCTCGCATCCCACCCGGCAAGCACGTCGGTCAGTCGGCGCGGCGCCTCGACGGACGGGATCGACAGGATGCCGCACTGCTCGGCCGCCTCGATCACATTGGCTTCCACCTTCTCGACCGAGCCGATCCGGCCCTGCACATGCTGCGTCATGACCGGTACGAGCCGGCCGGCGCCCATCTCCACGGCCTTCTGCACGAGGTAGTCGAGCCGGCCGACCTTCAGCGGCGCGAAGAGATAGTGGAGGTCGGAGGCCTCCGGCTGCGGCCGCGTCTGCTCGAGGGCGACGAGCGTGATCTTCTTGCGGCTCGGAAAATCGACTCGCGCCCGCCACTCGCCATCCCGGCCGTTGAAGACGAGAAGTTCGGCGCCCGCCTCCAGCCGCAGCACATTGGCGAGATAGTTGAACTGGTCGGCGCTCGCCTCCTGCGCCATGCCGGGCCCGAGAGGACCGCCGATGTAGAGGCGTTGCATGCGGAAATTGGCGCGCATGGAGGTCTCCTGTCGTTCAGCGCAGGGTGCTGCTGACCAGCAGGGCGTAGATCCCTGCCGACAGCGTGCCGCTGGCCGGCACCGTGATCACCCAGGCCGCGAGGATCGTCATCAGATGCGACCGCCGCACCAGATAGCGCCGACGAGTTTCCGACGCGTTGACGTTCATCGCCGTGTCCTCGCCCTCATCCTCCGGCTCGCCGGCATTGCGCGTGACGAAGGCGCGCCGTTGGCTGGAGCCGGTGGTGGACCATTCGCGGTAGAGACCGACGCCGAACACGGCGCCCACGGCGATATGGGTGGAGCTGACCGGAAGCCCGAGGGCGGAGGCGAAGGTCACGGTGATCGCAGTGGCCATGACCACGCAATAGGCGCGGATCGGGTTGAGCTTGGTGATCTCGCTGCCGACGACCCGGATGAGCCTCGGCCCGTAGAGCAGGATCCCGACGGACAGGCCGAGCGCCCCGATCACGATCACCCAGAAAGGCGTCGACAGCGGCTTGGCGAAGACGCCGCTGCCGAGCGCATGGATGATGCCCGAAAGCGGCCCCACGGCGTTCGACACGTCGTTGGCCCCGTGCGCGAAGGACATGAGCGCCGCCGCGAAGATGAGCGGCAGGCGAAACAGCTTGCGAAGCGACTGGTTGCGGTTCTCCAATCCTTCGGCAGCGCGCGCAATGATCGGCCGCAGCGCCCCATAGCTGGCCGCGCCGATCATCAGGCCGATCGAGAGGGCCTGGAACCCGGTGATGCTCAGCATCTGCCCGGCGCCGACCAGCATCAGATAGGCGGTGAAGGTGCCGACCATCACGGCCAGCAGCACAGGCACCCAGCGCCGCGCCGCCGTGATCTTGTCCTCCCGGTAGAGCATGGCCGACTGCACGAAGACGAGAAGGCCAATGGCGAAAAAGGCGCCGAAGAGAGGAGAGGTAATCCAGCTGACGACGACAGCGCCAATGCTTTTCCAGTGCAGTGCCGATGCGCCGGTCGCCACCATCCCCGCGCCCGCCACGCCGCCGACGATGGCATGGGTGGTGGAAACCGGCGCGCTGGCCCAGGTGGCGATGTTGACGACGAGGGCCGCCGACAGCAGCGCCGCGATCATCACCTTGGCATAGGCAAGGTCGCTCGGCATGCGTTCCGGATCGACGATGCCCGTCGCGATCGTATCGATGACGCTGTGGCCGGCAATCAGCGCGCCGGCCGTGTCGAACACCGCCGCGATGGCAAGCGCGGTCCCGAGCGACATGGCCCGCGATCCCACGGCCGCGCCGACATTGTTCGTCACGTCGTTGGCGCCGATGTTGATGGCCATGTAGACGGCAAGCGCAGCGCCGGAAATGGCAAAGACCGCACCCGGCCGGTCGAGTGTCACGAGGGCTGCGAAGCTGGTGGCCAGGACTAGGAAGATCAGGGCCAGGCCCGGCGCCACCAGCGAACGCGCCACGCGCACCGAGACCTCTTCGACGCGGTTGTACTTCTCAAGGTCCTTGTCGAGGATGGATGTGCCGCCGCTGCGGGTTTTCTTGGCCATTGTGGTTCAGTCCAGAAACGAAGAACGGTAGCGGCATCCGGCATGCCCCGCACAATCATGCAGGTCCAGCGGCTTATGCCACCGCCCATGTGGCTCGCGCAATCGGCGCTGCACGACAAAAGCAGCGTTTGTGCGCGCCGCACAAGGCGCCAGCAGGACGGATGCGGGGATGGCTCAGGCGGCCTTCGTGGATTTGCGGCTCGGCGTGGCAGGCGAGGGCGCGAGCGGCGCATCTGCCGCGAATTTACGGATCAGCGCCTTCAGTTCGGGTTCCTCGACGCGGTTGACCGCCTCTTCCGGCGTCACCCATTCCAGGCGGCGCTTGCCCTTCTCCTTGAACTTCGAGACCATCTGCGAGACCAGAAGAGGGTGGACGGCCACCACGCAGGGCACCTTCACGCCATGGTCGAGACCCTTCTGGTACTGATAGGTGCCGATCATGTCGTCCTCGACCGTGCCCTTCACGCCGGCTTCCTCGAAGGCTTCCTGCGCAGCCGCTTCCGCCGCCGTGCGGCCTTCCATCGGCCATCCCTTCGGAATGACCCAGCGCCCCGTGTCGCGGCTGGTGATCAGCAGGATTTCAAGCGCGTCGCTGCCTTCACGCCGGCGATGGCACAGCGCGGCATACTGCATCCGCGTGGGACGGCGGAACATGAGCTGCATGTCGGCGACGAGGCGGTTGAGGATGTTCAATTCAAGGTGGTCCTTTCAAGGAATGCGCAAGGCGGCAGGCTGTCAGCTCTGCTTGTCGGGTAGGTGGGAGAACAATATCACAGCCTGGCCCTAAAATTGTGTCTATCACACCTCCTGTCCAGAGCGGCGGCGGCTCATGGGTGCAAGTGCCGGAAAACAGGCACAAATTTTGGTTGGGTTCCCCGTTTGGTAAGTCGCGGGCATCGCAAACGCGTCAAGTCCTTGTTTTTCTGCGTCATTTCTACGACTTTTCGCAGGAATCAGATGACGAATCATCTCGGTGGATTCGTCTCAAGGAGGAGACCCGCGCGCGATCGTCGGCCCTGTCGGCGGCACGTGCGGCGTCGATGATGAAATCAATATGCGCTTCCGCCGCGGCCCTTGCCCTGTCCGGATCGCGGGCGAGGATGCCGGCCAGGATGGCCTCGTGTTGCAGGAGCAGGGCGTCATGCGCGCCAGGCGCTGCAAAAACCATGCGGCGGTTGAGAAGGATGCCTTCCGACAGCAGCCTGTAGCAGGCCCGCATCGTGTGCAGCAGCACGATGTTGTGCGCGCTTTCGCCGATGGCCGTGTGGAAGGCGATGTCGGCTTCCAGTTCGCGGTCGTAATCATCGACGGCATGGCCGGCCCGCATCTCGGCAATCAGACCGGAAAGATGGGCGCGGTCGTCGTCCGTCGCCCGCTCCGCGGCCAGCGCCGCCGTCATGCCCTCCAGCGCGCGCCGGTAGTCGAGATAGTCCTGCCGCGCCTGTCCGTGGCGCGAGATGAGGTCGATCAGCGGCTGTGAAAACACCTGCCCGACAATATCGGCCACGAAGGTGCCGCCGCCGTGCTGGCTGACGAGAAGACCGCGCGTTTCCAGGATCTTCAGCGCCTCGCGCAGGATCGGCCTGGAAACGTCGAGCCGTCGCGCCAGATCCCGCTCGCCCGGCAGCCTGTCGCCGTCGCGCAGCACCCCGTCGAGGATCAGCCGCTCGATGCGGGCCACGATTTCGTCGGCCGTGCGGCCGTGATGTATCGGCGCGTAGAGATCAGTCCGCGTCTCGCCCAAGGCTTCTCCTCCGCCTGCTCGATGCCATCCAGTGATGGCACACGCGCCCTGCGGGTCGCAAGCAGCCAGCCCGCAAACCGTCACATCGGCAAGGCACGCGAATGAGGCTTTTGCTTTTTCGCCCATGCTTGCTAACCATGGTCATGGGAAAAGGGGGAGCGCCGCCATGGCACGTCGCATGTTCGAATTTCCGCCCGCCACGGCGCGGGCCCAGGCGCTCGGGGAGATCCATTCGCGGCCCTATGTGCTGGTCGGCTCGCCGCGTGTAATCCTGCAGCTCGCCTTTCTGACGGAAGGCGGTTCCTCGGTCGATCAGGCGGTGATGGCCGAGCTGTCGCGCTCGCGCGGCGTCTCGCCGCCGGCGCGCGAGGCCAATCACCACGCCATGAGCTGGGGGCCCGGAACGCTGCGCTGGGAGCGCCACACGGAATTCTCCACCTATTTCTGGGACGGCCCCGTGCCGGAAAAGTTCGGCGCCGATGTCACGCAGCATCCCTTCGGCGACGGCTTTCCGCCGCCGGGCACGCTGATCTCGGCCATCCGCCTCGAAGTGCGCCCGGACAGCGAGGAGACCCGCGAGGCGATCGCCCAGTTCGACCAGACCAGCCTCTGCTTCAGCGAGGCCAAGAACGGGCAGGCCCTCGTCGTCACCGATTTTCGCCAGAACGGTGACGGTATGACGCAGATCCTCGTCATCGACCGCTCCCTGACGGAGGCCGGACGCGGCGCGCTCGTCCAGCGCCTGCTCGACATCGAAACCTATCGCACGCTCGCCATGATGGGCCTGCCGCTGGCCCAGTCGCTCTGGCCGGATGTGCGCCGCATCGAAAACGGCCTGACGGCAATTACCCAGCACATGAAGGGCGGCGTACGCGAAACCGCCGACCGGCAACTGTCCGAAATCACCCGCCTCGCCGCCGAACTGGAAGCGGGCGCCGCCCTCAGCCTCTACCGCTTCGGCGCCAGCCGCGCCTATTACGGCATCGTGCAGGAGCGCATCCGCGCGCTCGGCGAGACCGGCGTGCCAGGCTACGAAACGCTCGGCACCTTCCTTGAACGGCGTCTTGCACCCGCCATGCGCACCTGCCAGTCCATCGAGGAACAGCAGGCCAATCTCTCGCGCAAGCTCGCTCGCGCCACCGCGCTACTCAGAAGCTGGGTGGATGTGGAACTGGAGCGGCAGAACGCGACGCTGCTCTCCTCCATGGACCGCCGCGCCCGCCTGCAGCTTCGCCTGCAGCAGACCGTCGAAGGCCTGTCGGTCGCCGCCATCTCCTATTACGTCGTCGGCCTCTTCGGCTATCTCGCCAAGGCGATCGGCCACGATCTCGTGCCCATCGATCCCGGCGTGCTGACGGGCGCCTTCGTGCCCGTCGCCGTCATCGGCGTCTGGCTGATCGTGCGCCGCATCCGCAACCGCCATGCCGAGGAAGACAAGGAGCATGGCGATGCCTGATGACGGATCCGGGCGTCACCCCTCCCAGTAGGGCACCGGCCCGTAAAGCCCCGCGAGATAATCGATGAACAGCCTGACCTTGACCGGCAGGAACTGCCGGCTCGGATAAACCGCCGAGAGCGCCAGGGTCTTTGATCCCTCATAGGCCGGCAGCACCTGCACCAGCCGGCCCTCCTTCAGCTCCCGGCCGATATCCCAGGTGGAGCGCAGCGCGATCCCGAGCCCGGAGATCACCGCCTCGCGGATCACCTCGGAGGAATTGGTGGTGAGCGGTCCTTCCGGCCGGTAGGTGATGGCCCCGTCCGGTCCCTCCAGCCTCCACGCATCGTGATTGTGGGCCGGCAGCAGGATGTGGCGGGCGAGATCCTCGATCCTTTCGGGCATGCCGTGTTTTTCGAGATAGGCCGGTGCCGCGCAGAGCAGGCGGCGCACCGGCGCCAGCCGTCTGGCGACAAGGCTCGAATCGGAGAGGTCACCGATCCGGACCGCGAGATCGAAGCCGCCGGCGACGATGTCGGTGAAATCGTCCGAGAGCATCAGGTTGATCGTCAGCTCCGGATGCGCCCGCATGAAGGGCACGAGATGCGGGGCGATATGCTGGCGGCCGAAGGAGGTCGGCGCCGAAATCTTCAGCGTGCCCTGCGCCTGTCCGGACCGGCCTGAGACGAAGGCCTCCGCCTCCTCGATGGCGCCGAGCACGGAGCGGATGCGCGCGTGAAAGCCTTCGCCCGCCTCCGTCAGCGAGATCTGCCGGGTCGTGCGCTGCAAAAGCCGCGTTCCCAGCCGGTCCTCCAGCCGCTTGATGCGCTTGGAGATCACCGCCGGCGACAGCCCCAGCGCCCGCCCCGCCGCCGACATGGAGCCGGTGGAAACGACGCGGGCGAAAATGTCGAGGTCTTCCAGATGCGTCATGCCCGCTCCATTTATTCCCTAACGGCAAAAGTTCTTAGCATTTTCGCCGACCTTGGTGCAGTGGCAAAGGCATGGTCCAAGTGGTAAAGAAAAATGACCAGTGACCGCGCCTGCCACATCCGCTAGGCTTGGGGCTGACGTTCCGCTGACGACGATGGCGGTTTCAGGGAGGACAACCATGCACCAGCCGATCGCCTTTCTCGAGCCGCGCCGCGCCGTCCTCGACCGCCGCGCCGTCATCGTCTCCGATCTCGCCGATCTCCTGCCCAAGGGCTGCCTGATCAGCGACGCGCGCGGCCTTGTGCCCTTCGAAACGGACGCCTTCGTCTCCTACCGCCGCCTGCCGCTCGCCGTCGCCCTGCCGGAAACCACCGCGCAGGTTTCGGCGCTGCTCAAATATTGCAGCCGCTACGGCATTCCCGTCGTGCCGCGCGGCGCCGGCACCTCGCTCTCCGGCGGCGCCATCCCGCAGGAAGATGCCGTCGTCATCGGCCTCTCCAAACTCAACCGCATCCTGGAAGTGGACCTGCCGAACCGCACCGCCACCGTTCAGGCCGGCGTCACCAATCTCTCGATTTCCGAGGCGGTCTCCGCCGACGGTTTCTTCTACGCCCCGGACCCGAGCTCGCAGCTCGCCTGCACCATCGGCGGCAACATCGGCATGAACTCAGGCGGCGCCCACTGCCTGAAATACGGCGTCACCACCAACAATCTGCTGGGCGTGACCATGGTGCTCTTCGACGGCACCGTCATCGAGCTCGGCGGCAAGGCGCTGGATGCGGCCGGCCTCGATCTGCTCGGTCTCGTCTGCGGCTCCGAAGGCCAGCTCGGCATCGTCACCGAAGCGACCGTCCGCCTGATCGCCAAGCCCGAGGGCGCGCGCCCCGTGCTCTTCGGCTTCCCGTCGTCGGTCGAGGCCGGCGCCTGCGTGGCCGAGGTCATCGGCACCGGCATCATCCCCGTCGCCATCGAGTTCATGGACAAGCCGGCGATCGAGATCTGCGAGGCCTTCGCCAAGGCCGGCTATCCGCTCGATGTCGAGGCTCTCCTGATCGTCGAGGTCGAGGGCTCCGAGGCCGAGATGGACGCCATGCTCGCCGCCATCATCGAGATCGCCCGCCGCCACGGCGTCTCCACCATCCGCGAATGCCAGTCGGCAACCGAGGCGGCCCTGATCTGGAAGGGCCGCAAATCCGCCTTCGGCGCCACGGGCCGTATCTCCGATTATATCTGCATGGATGGCACCGTGCCGCTCGGCAAGCTGCCCTACGTGCTCGAAAAGACCGCCGAGATCGTCGCCGGCTACGGCCTGCGCGTCGCCAATGTCTTCCACGCCGGCGACGGCAATATGCACCCGCTCATCCTCTTCAACGCCAATGACCCCGAAGACGCCGCCCGCGCCGAAGCGGCCGGCAACGATATCCTCAAGCTCTGCGTCGATGCCGGCGGCTGCCTCACCGGCGAGCATGGCGTGGGCATCGAGAAGCGCGACCTGATGCGCCACCAGTTCGCCGCGGTCGATCTCAACCAGCAGATGGCCGTGCGCGCCGCCTTCGACCCGGACTGGATCATGAACCCGTCGAAGGTCTTCCCGCTCGACGGCCGGCCCTCATCCGCCGCCGCAAAGCGAGTAGACTCACCCCGTCTCGCCACCGCCTCCTAACCGGCCCGCATCCGTTCGCTCCTTCTCAACGGCCGCTGAACCGCGGCCCGAACCCCGGATCTCTCCATGCCCGATATGCTGAACCCCACGAGCGAGGCCGAAGCCGCCGAGATGATCCGCGCTGCGGCCGCCGACGGCCGCGCGCTTGCCATCCGTGGCGGCGGCACCCGCAGCATGCGCGTCGCGGGCGAAGGCGCCACCATTCTCTCCACGTCCGGCCTCACCGGCATCACCGCCTACGAGCCGGCCGAAATGACCATGACCGCGCGCGCCGGCACGCCCCTTGCGGAAATCGAGGCCGCTCTGGCCGCCCACCGGCAGATGCTCGCCTTCGAGCCCCATGATCTCCGCCCCGTTCTGGGCACGGCGGGCGAGCCGACCATCGGCGGCGTCTTCGCCACAAATGCATCAGGACCCCGCCGTTTCGTGGCGGGCGCGGCGCGCGACAGCCTGCTCGGCGTCCGCTTCGTCAACGGCAGCGGCGAAGCGGTGAAGTCCGGCGGCCGCGTCATGAAGAACGTCACCGGCCTCGACCTCGTCAAGCTGATGGCCGGCTCGCGCGGCACGCTGGCGCTGATGAGCGAAGTCACCTTCCGCCTGCTGCCCGTGCCGGAAACCGCCGCGACCATCGTGCTTTCCGGCCTCGACGACGAAGCCGCCGCCCGCGCCATGGCGGCTGCCATGAGCCTGCCCGTCGAGGTTTCCGGTGCCGCCCACCTGCCCGAAAGCGTGCGCGGCCGCTTCCTCGGCGGACATCTTCCCGAAGGCGCCGCCACCGTGCTCCGCCTCGAAGGTCTTGCCGCCTCCGTCGCGGTGCGCCTCGAAAAGCTTACCGCCGCCATGGCGCCCTTCGCCCCCGTCACCCGCCTCGACCGCGACGCGACCATCGCCCTCTGGCAGGAGATCCGCGATGCGAAACCCTATGCCGACGGCACGACGCGCGCCCTCTGGCGCGTCTCCGCCGCCCCCATGGAAGGTCAGCGCCTCATCGCCGCGCTGCGCCTGCAGGCCGGCATCGACTGCTTCTACGACTGGCAGGGCGGCCTCGTCTGGATGCGCATGGAGGCCGGACCCGAGGCGGCGTTGGTGCGCGGCTACGCCGAAAAACTCCCCGGCACCGCCCACGCCACCCTCATCCGCGCCGACGCTGCTTCGCTTTCGGCAACGCCCGCCGAACACCCCGTCTCCCCCGCCCTCGAAGCCCTCACCACCCGCATCCGCGCGTCGATCGATCCCGCGGGCATCTTTTCCGGAAAGGCTGCCTGATGCAGACCAGTTTCTCCCCCGCGCAGCTTGCCGATCCGCATGTGGCCGAGTCCGAAAAGATCCTGCGGCGCTGCGTGCATTGCGGCTTTTGCACGGCCACCTGTCCGACCTATGTGACGCTCGGCGACGAGCTCGACAGTCCGCGCGGGCGCATCTACCTCATCAAGGACATGCTGGAAAACGGCCGTGCCGCCGACAAGGAGACGGTCACGCATATCGACCGCTGCCTCTCGTGCCTCTCCTGCACGACCACCTGTCCGTCGGGCGTCGATTATATGCATCTCGTCGATCACGCCCGCGTCCATATCGAAAAGACCTACACGCGGCCGCTGCCGGATCGCCTGACGCGGGCGCTGCTCGCCTTCGTGCTGCCGCATCCGGCGCGTTTTCGGCTGGCGCTGAAGGCCGCAAGCCTTGGCCGCCCCTTTGCCGGTCTCTTGAAGCGCTTTGCCGCCACGCGGCCACTGGGCAACATGCTGGATCTCGCGCCCGGCCGCGTGCCGGCGCCGTCCGCCTCCGCGGTTCCCGGCACGCGGCTCGCGACGGCCGAAAGGCGCGGCCGTGTCGCCATCCTCTCGGGCTGCGCCCAGCCGGTGCTGAAGCCGGAGATCAACGAGGCCACACTGCGCCTCCTCGCCCGCATCGGCATCGAGGTCGTCATTCCCGAGGGCGAGGGCTGCTGCGGCTCGCTCGTCCACCACATGGGGCGGGAAGAGGAAGCGCTGGCGAGCGCCCGGCGCAACGTCGATGTGTGGACCCGCGAGATCGAGCGCGGCGGGCTCGACGCCATCCTGATCACCGCGTCGGGCTGCGGCACGACGATCAAGGACTACGGCCACATGCTGCGGCTCGATCCCGCCTATGCGGAAAAAGCGGCGCGCATCTCCGGACTTGCGAAAGACATCACCGAATACCTCGCAACGCTCGACCTGCCCCGCCAGGAGCCCCGCAAGCTGACGGTCACCTACCACTCCGCCTGCTCCATGCAGCACGGCCAGAAGATCACACTGGCGCCGAAACTGCTCCTGAAGGCGGCGGGTTTCACCGTGCGCGATCCCGCCGAAGGGCATCTCTGCTGCGGTTCCGCGGGCACCTACAACATCCTCCAGTCTGAGATTTCCGATAGGCTGAAGGCCCGCAAGGTGAAGAATCTCGAGGCCACGAAGCCCGACGTGATCGCCACCGGCAACATCGGCTGCATCACCCAGATCGCCACCGGCACGGCGGTGCCGATCGTCCACACGGTGGAACTGCTGGACTGGGCCTATGGCGGCCCGAAGCCCGCCGCGATGGCGGGTCGCGTGTGAGGGGCGGCTGCGATTGAGGTGAGGGGAGGGGGCGGATATCGCGACGGCTCGTCTCCCACTCAGGTCAATCTCTCTCCCTCTTCATGAACGTGGCTGCCAACTCACCGTCAATTTGCCACGAGGGTACGCCCGTCGCCACACCTGCGGTCATCACCTCTGTTTTGCGTGGGCATGTCGCTCGACTTGGGTGCGGCCGCCACCCCACCCTCCCGTCATGCTCGGGCTTGACCCGAGCATCCATGCGGCAATCGCCGTGTGCGGCCGTGGATCCTCGGATCAAGCCCGAGGATGACGGCGGAGTGTGGGGACGACCTGGAAACCAAAGGGCCAATGCCCCGTAGGCCATGCATGCCAGCCGCTCACGCCACCGGCACACCCCATCAGAAATGATAGGACACGCCCACATTCACCGCATTGGTCAGCACGTTCGTCTTCAGCTTCGCGCCGCTGTCGATATCGACGTTCACCCAGGAGTAGTTGCCCTTGTACTCGGTGAAAACAGACCAGTTGTCGGTGATGGCGTAGGAGACGCCGGCCTGCGCCTGCAATGTGGCGCCGCCCACCTGATAGCCGAAGGTGCGGCCGGAGGGGCGGGTGACTTCGACGTGCGGAATGTTGATGCCGGCGCCGAGGCCGACATAGGGTGTCCAGGCCCGGCCCGGCTCGGTGAAGCGGTAGAGGGCGTTCACCGTCAGGAGGTTCAGGCCGTCGGTGAATTCGAAATGCGTCCAGCCCGGCGTTTTCGCGAAGGTATCGCCGCCCGCATAGACCTTGGCATGGGAAAAATCGATCGAGAGACCGAGGTCCGGCTCGCCCAGCGACTGCAGCCACCAGGTGGCGCGGCCACCGTAATAGGGCGGGCTGGCGAAGGACTTGCCTTCCCAGCCGGCCGTGAAATGCGTGCCGTCGCTCGTCGTCACCCCGCTGTGCGGCGCCGTCTGGTAGCCGCCATAGACGGAGAATTGCAGGTCTTCCGAAAGGGCAGGGGCGGCGGTGAAGATGAGGGTGCTGGCGCAGAGAAGGGCGGCAAGGCGGGCGGTCGAACGCATGGGGCAGATCCGGGAAGGCTAACGAGAGCCCTTCCATAGCACCCCGCCGCCCCGGATATATGACAGTTGCATGAAATTCGGGGCGGGCGCGATGGGCTTTCGCCTGGGGCGGAGCGCTGAGGAAAGTGTCGCACACACCCCCTCTGCCCTGCCGGGCATCTCCCCCGCAAGGGGGGAGATCCGCAGGCTGCAGGCTTGGCGCTCCTCGCCATCGACGCAATCGCTGATGGCACGAGGCGGGAAGCCGGTCCGCCCATCCGATCTCCCCCCTTGCGGGGGAGATGCCCGGCAGGGCAGAGGGGGGTAATCCCAGCTCGCCGCCCTACAGCCCCCATCACCCCCCGAACAGCTGCCGGAAGAAATCGACGCCGCGGTCGTCGAAGCTCACCTTGCCCTGCCGATTGCCGGGGCCGACGACGATGACCTTGGAGCCGACGGGCACGCGGTCGTAGAGGTCGGTGACGTCCTTGTTCATCATGCGGATGCAGCCGGACGACATGTTCTGGCCGATCGACCAGGGCTGGTTGGTGCCGTGGATGCGAAAGGCCGTGTCGTGGCCGCCCTTGTTGTGCAGGTAGAGCGCGCGGGCGCCGAGCGGATTGTCCTCGCCGCCGGGCTGGTAGGCGGGCAGGATATGGCCCTTGCGGGCCTCGCGGGCGCGCATTTCCGGCGGCGGCGTCCATCCCGGCCATTCGGCCTTGCGGCCGACCTTCACGACGCCCGACCAGCCGAAGCCCTCGCGGCCGACGCCGATGCCATAGCGCGTGGCACGGTTTTCGCCGTCCACCAGATAAAGAAACTTGTTGTTGGTATCGACGATTATCGTGCCCACCGGCTCGTCCGTTACGAGCCGCACCC
This sequence comes from Rhizobium sp. SG2393, assembly GCF_042610495.1. NCBI lineage: Bacteria > Pseudomonadati > Pseudomonadota > Alphaproteobacteria > Hyphomicrobiales > Rhizobiaceae > Rhizobium > Rhizobium sp. SG2393. The sequence continues at coordinate 176,784 of NZ_JBHGAP010000005.1, read as the reverse complement.
GGGTGCGGGCATATTTGCGGTCCGGCATCTTCTTGTTGGCGACGGGAACCACGTTGCGGTCCGTCGAAAAACCGGCCGGACGTTCCATCATCGGCTGTGCCACGGCGGCCGTCGTCGCGGCGAGGCTGACGATCAGTGCCGCCGCGCCCATCCTTACGTGTCTCATGCTCATGCGGTCATTCCTTCTCCCCGGGCAACGTGCACCTGCCTTGCCGCCCGCTCCACCTTTCCCGTGCGCCGCCATCCCACCAGCGCGATGCACAGGCTAACCCATCGATTCCGGATGACAAGAGCGGTTTTGGGCGCAGGTCCGGCCGGCGCGTGCACGTTGTCGCGTCGGAGGCTGGTGATCACGCGATCATCCTCGAAGCCCCGCGACCGGGCGCCCGTGGCGATGTCCTGCCACCCCGCGCACCGGTGCCGCCGCTTTCCGCGTTATTGCACGATGACGCGGGTGCCGACCTTCACGCGCTCGTAGAGATCGACCACGTCTTCGTTGCGCATGCGGATGCAGCCGGAGGAGACAGCATAGCCGATCGTCCAGGGCGCATTGGTGCCGTGGATGCGGTAAAGGGTGGAGCCGAGATACATGGCGCGGGCGCCGAGCGGATTCTGCGGGCCGCCATCCATGCGGGCCGGCAGGAAATGGCCCTTGGCGGCCTCGCGCTCGATCATTTCCTGCGGCGGGTTCCAGTCCGGCCATTCGGCCTTGCGGGTCACCGTGTGCGTGCCGGCCCATTCAAAGCCGGGCTTGCCGACGCCCACGCCGTAGCGTCGCGCCTCGCCATTGCCCTGCACCAGGTAGAGGAAGCGGTTGTTGGTGTCGATGACGATCGTGCCGGGCTTTTCGGCCGTCTCGTAGGCCACCTGCTGCGGCAGGAACTTCGGGTCGATGGCGCGGCGGGAGGGGTCGCCGGCCCGGGTGATCGCCGCCACCTGCTGCTGGTCCATCGGCTGCGTCGCGTCCGGCTGCGCATAGAGCGGCTGCACGGCCTGCCGGCGCGGCATCTGGCCGCCCAGCGCAACGCCGGCGCGGTCGATGCGCCGCATGCTGACACCGGGCAGCCCGTCCATCGGCTGTCGGCGCGCCTGATACTGGCCCTGATACTGGCCCGGATAGGGCCGCTGATACTGGCCCTGATAGACCCGCTGCGGCGCCTGCCCTTGCTGGTAGGCGCCCGCCTGGTAACGGGTGGCGGCGCGCTGCTGCTGGCGATAGACCGGCCGCACGGCCCCGTCTTGCACGCCAAGCTGCAGCAGCCACGGGGCCGCGAGATCCGGGCTGACGATGACAGGCGGGCGGTTGGCATAGCGGTCGCCGGCCTCTGCCATGCCGCAGGATGCGGCAAGCAGGGAGAGCGCAACGAAAGGGGTTGCAAAAAGAGAGGCGGTCTTGAACATCGGGCGCACGCTGAAAACCTTTCGCCGAAGGATGAGGCCCGGCACGGGGCCATCGAATGGCCGGATCGTGGCAGCCGCGCGCAAGCGAATGGTAAACGCAGGGTCGTGAAACTCCGATCGATGGCGCAAACCTTTCGGTAGGGTTATCGAGCAGTTGAGCGCCATGGTTTCCGGAAGGTAAATGGCAGGCGGCAAGCGGCCGGAACGGCGAGCGAAGGAGAAAGATATGACGGAACCCACTGTTGCCGAGGGCCTGAGAACGGATGAAGACGGCGTCGTGACCTGTGCCTGGCATGGCGGGCTTTCCGACTACCGCGTCTATCACGATACCGAATGGGGCCACCCCGTTCGCGATGACACGCGCCTGTTCGAGAAGATCTGCCTGGAAGGCTTCCAGTCCGGCCTTTCCTGGCTGACCATCCTCAGGAAACGCGAAGCGTTCCGCGCCGGCTTTGCCGGTTTCGACATCCCGTCCGTCGCCGCCTTCGGCGAGGCGGATGTGGAGCGGCTGGTGGCCGATCCCGGCATCGTGCGCCACCGCGGCAAGATCGTCTCCACCATCAACAATGCCCGCCGCGCGCTGGAGATGCAGGCCGAATTCGGTTCGCTCGCCCGCTACTTCTGGTCCCATGAACCCACGCCGGAGGAGCGCCCGGCCGTCATCGATCTCGCCCATATCCGCGCCAACCCGACGACGGCCGTCTCCGTTCGCATATCCAAGGACCTGAAGAAGCGTGGCTGGACCTTCGTCGGCCCGACCACCGTCTATGCGTTCATGCAGGCTATGGGGCTGGTCAACGATCACCTGGAAGGGTGCGCCTGCCGGACCGCCGTGGAGCACAAACGGGCTTCTTTCCATCGTCCGTAAGTTGCGGCTGACTCGAAACTTGCGTGAAGCTGACCGAAAGTTCGTTTTTTCGCCTCTCCGACCTCTGCTCGGCATTTTAGGGATTCCAAAAGCGACTGAATCAGCTAGCTTCTGGATCAGCGGCAAATCACTTCACAGTCTCGCGTTGGACATCCTGTACGTGCTCGTATCGGCGGGCGCCGCTGTGTGCTGAATGAATCGGCATCTTGGGGAGATGACATGACGTCAAAGTTGACCACCGAAGACTGGGCCTGCTTCAAGGCGCGCGAGATTGTCGAGCGCGAGGGACTGACCCTCGTACGGGCCGCGCGCGGCAGCAGCCGGAATGAACTGCATGAAAGCAGCCTTCGCCTCGCACGGGCTATCGCTGCCACACTGATCGAGGCTTCCGCGGACTCATCCGCCTTTTCAAGCCGTGCACGCTCTTACTGACGCACATCGCAAGACCGCTGCCTTGGTCGTGGCGGACCCGGGGTTGCCGATCACTGTCGGCGCCTCGCGCTGGGGCTTCGTGTCTTGCGAAATGTCGTCCTGTGCGTTCCGGGAGGCAGGCGGGCCTCCCGGAACGACGCATTTCAAAGGCGCATGAGCGCCGGATTCTCTATCCTCTTGTTTACCCCTAGCCTCCGTTGCGAGAGAGCCAGGCCTTCATCTGCCGGATTTCGGCTTCCTGCGCGGCAATGATGCCTTCGGCCAGCTTGCGGATTTCAGGGTCGGTGCCGTACTGAAGCTCGACCTTTGCCATGTCGATCGCGCCCTGGTGATGGGCAATCATGCCGCGAACGAAATCCACATCGGCCTTCCCGGAAAATTCGATCGCCATGTCCGCATGCATGCGGCTGTTGGCCTCCTGAAACGCCTTGCTGGACGGGGCATCGGCGCCCGGCCCCTTCGGTGCCATCGCGTCCATCTTGCTCATGTCATGATGCTGGGTGCCGTGGTCGCCGTGCTTTTCCGCCGCCATGGCGGTCGCGGGTGCGAAGGCGAAAGACACGGCGGCGAGGGCGGGCATAAGCCGGGTGCGGCTGAAGGATGTCAGGTAAGCAGTCATTGTCTGTTCCAATCTCTTCTCAATCCCGGCACGCGTTCACGACCATGGCCCCGGGTATCGGGGCGTCATGATGGTCTGGGCGGCGGCCGGATGGGGTCTGTGATGGTGAAGGAGGATCAGGCGAAGGACCGCGGCGGCCGGAACGGCGGCGCTGCGCCGCGCCCCAGGAGGATCGCCGAAAGGCTGGGTGCAAGCCTCTCGGCCCCGACTGCCAGCCAAGAGGGGAGAACGATGCGGGTGGGAATTCCGAAGCAGGCCGCGCAGGCCGCCATGCTGGCGTGCGAGCCGCCATGCCGCTCGTCCGGCGCTGCCGGCGGATGGGCCGCGGCGTGATGCGCTTCTCCGGTGGTCACGGCTGCCGCGGCGGCCACGCCCCGCTCCCCGGCGCCATGATGATGGACGCTGCCAATACCGGCGAGCGCCATGGCCTGCGCATGCACCGGCGCACCGGCAAGGCCGGCGGCAGACAGCATCATCAGGATCATCACAACGAAGCGCATGCCGCCACCATGGCCGAGCTTTGCGGCCGCCGCAAGGCGCCGATGCCGAGACGGTAAAGTCCCGCCTGCGCGCCGGGCGACGAACGATCAGTCGAGGTCGATCGGCTCGTCGAGAAGAAGGAAATAGCCGCTGAGCAGGCTCGTCATGCCGTCCGCACCGCAGGTCGAGCGGCCGAGGCATAAGAGCGCCGGTTCTCCGGGTGCCCCGGCGCGCCGTGCGCGATAGCTGAACAGCATGGGCTTGCCGGTGGCGCGCTCCAGCGTTTCGAGCACCGTCTCGCGCTCGGCGGTCTCGTAGATGCTGACGACATCCATGATGCCCCGTTCACCGGGGGCTAGCCCGTGCATGGCCGCGGCTGTCGCGCTGAGCCGGTAGATGCCCGTCAGGAGATTGCAGTCGAAACGCGCCGCAACGGTCGGGTCGCCGGCCAGCCGTTCCAGCCAGTCGAAGGCGGCGGCCCGCGCCATGACGCTGCTGCGCAGGGTTTCAAGCGCGCGGTCTGCCGCAAGACGAGGTGCCGCCGACGGATGGCCGGGCAGCCATGCGTCCTCGCCCTTCTCGCCGGGCCTGCCAAAGGCCTCGGGTGCTCCTGATCGTCTGCTCACGCCAAAAATCCCGGAACATGGCCTGTGATCCGTCCCAGGCGCGCCGCGCCGGTCGGAGATACTGCCAGATTGCGTCATAGGCAATTTTAAAGGACTGGAATCGCTGTCGAAAGCGGGTACATTGATCATTCAATAAACCATTGATACGTGGATATTGAGTTTATGCAATCGGAAGGTGCATTTTCCAGCGCGACATCCTTGTCGTCCGCCGTCACGGATCTGATTGCCCACCTGCGCGCCTATCGGCTGAAGATGGGCCTGTCCCAGTCCGACATTGCCTGGAAACTCGGTGTATCCCTGCCCACCGTCTCGCGCTGGGAGCGTGGCGTGGCGCGACCGGACCTGCGCGCCATCGGCGCCATCATCGATTTCATGCGCCGCGCCGACAGCCACGATGCGGCAACGCTGGTGCGCAACGTTGCCCAGTCGCGCGAAAGCCGCAACCTGTGGGAAGGCGAGGATATCCGCTACCTCGTCGGCTCCCGGCGCGAATATCTGGAGACGCCGCAATTGCGCCCCCTCGTCGGCGAGTCGATCCGCCGCTACCTCGCCGGTCCCTATGCCATGCTGGTGGAGGATCGCGGCCTCTGGGCGGCTCTGCGCCGCCACGAGATCGCCTCGGCCGAATTCTTCGGCGGCACGGCCATGACCAACACCTTCCTCCCGGCCGGCATGGTGCAGCGCAAGCGCATCGTCATGCATGCCGGCTACACGGGCGAGGTGCGCTGCGAGAGCCATTCCATCCTCATGCCGAAGTCGCAGGCGACCGTTCAGGAAGGCGTGGTCCTTCACACCTGGGACGATCTCGGCAGGCCCGTCTGAGACGGCGCGGCGCCCGCCAGCCGCCCGGCGGGAAACCCCGCGCCCACCAGCCTTGTCGCAAGGCTTTCAATCCGCTAGGAAGCCGGCACTTTCCTCCTGCATTTGAAGGCGCGGCCGACCATGTCCGACAAGAAGAAGACCCAGAAGCTCAAGGCCCGCCTGCCGCGCGGTTTCGTCGATCGCGAGGCGGCCGATATCCGCGCGCTGAACGAGATGACCGCGAAGATCCGCGAGGTCTACGAGCGCTACGGCTTCGATCCGGTCGAAACGCCGCTCTTCGAATATACCGATGCGCTCGGCAAGTTCCTGCCCGACAGCGACCGCCCCAACGAGGGCGTCTTCTCGCTGAAGGACGATGACGAGCAGTGGATGAGCCTGCGCTACGACTTGACCGCGCCGCTCGCCCGCCATGTGGCGGAGAACTTCCAGGAGATCCAGCTTCCCTACCGCACCTACCGCGCCGGCTACGTCTTCCGCAACGAAAAGCCCGGCCCCGGCCGCTTCCGCCAGTTCATGCAGTTCGACGCCGACACGGTGGGCGCCGCCGGCGTGCAGGCCGATGCCGAAATGTGCATGATGATGGCCGACACGATGGAAGCGCTGGGCATCAAGCGCGGGGACTATGTGATCCGGGTCAACAACCGGAAGGTGATCGACGGTGTCATGGAAAGTGCCGATCTCGGCGGTGACGACAATGCCGGCCGCCGCCTCGGCGTGCTGCGGGCGGTGGACAAGCTCGACAAGTTCGGTTTCGACGGTGTCCGTCTTCTGCTCGGCCCCGGCCGCAAGGACGAGTCCGGTGATTTCACCAAGGGCGCCGGCCTTTCCGATACGCAGATCGATTTCATCATCGGTTATCTCAAGAACGAGGATGTCCAGCCGTCCAGCCAGCTCTACGCGGACGGCCTGGGCGAACTCATGAACATCGAGACGATGGTCAGGTCTGCCGGATATGGCGAAGAGCGCATCAAGATCGACCCCTCCGTCATCCGCGGCCTCGAATACTACACCGGCCCCGTCTTCGAAGCCGAACTCACCTTCGCCGTCACCAACGAGAAGGGCGAGAAGGTCGTCTTCGGCTCGGTCGGCGGCGGTGGGCGTTATGACGGGCTCGTGTCGCGCTTCATGGGCCAGCCCGTGCCGGCCACCGGTTTCTCCATCGGCGTCTCGCGCCTGATGACGGCGCTGAAGAACCTCGGCAAGCTCGGCACGGAAGAGGTTGTCGCGCCCGTGCTCGTCACCGTCATGGATGGCGATGTGGAGGCCATGGGCCGCTACCAGCGCTTCACGCAGCAGCTGCGCAATGCAGGCATCCGCGCCGAAATGTACCAGGGCAACTGGAAGAAGTTCGGCAACCAGCTGAAATATGCCGACCGCCGCAACTGCCCCGTCGCCATCATCCAGGGTGGTGACGAGCGGGCGGAAGGCGTCGTGCAGATCAAGGATCTCATCGAGGGCAAGCGCCTCTCCGGCGAGATCACCGACAACACCGAATGGCGCGAAGCCCGCGTCGCCCAGATCGTCGTGCCCGAAGCCGACCTCGTCGCCAGAGTCGCCGAAATCCTCGCCGCCCAGGCCGAGGATCGTGCCCGGCAGGGGTGAGGATCTTCCGTGCCCGTGATCGTGGCGTACCCCCCTCTGTCCTGCCGGACATCTCCCCCGCAAGGGGGGAGATGGGCTGGGCGCGGGCGCAGTGGTTCCTCGCCGGTGTTTGAGTGCAGCGAAGGCGCGCGGTTTGGTGCTGATCATTGCCAAGCACTCCGACTGATCTCCCCCCTTGTGGGGGAGATGTCACGAAGTGACAGAGGGGGGTATCGCCGCAATCTCCCTGCTGACATGAGAAGCGCCCCACAGACCGGACCCCGCCCATGCCCCTGATCAACCTGCCCGCCTTCGCCCCCGCGCTCGCCGAAGATCTGGCGGCCCTGAAGGCCGAGCGGGTGGATACGCCCGTCATCCAGCCGGCCGCGCCCTTTCTCGACATGGCGGGCGAAGACCTGCGCCGCCGCATCTTCCTGACGGAAAGCGAGACGGGCGAGAGCCTGTGCCTGCGCCCGGAATTCACCATTCCCGTCTGCCTGCGCCACATCGAGACCGCCACCGGCACGCCGAAGCGCTATGCCTATCTCGGCGAAGTCTTCCGCCAGCGCCGCGAAGGCGGCAACGAATTCTACCAGGCTGGCATCGAGGATCTCGGCGATCCCGATATGGCAAGCGCCGATGCCCGCGCGGTGGCCGATGCGGTCCGCGTGCTCGCCCGCCGGCTGCCCGACCAGCGGCTTGCCGTCACGCTTGGCGATCAGGGCGTCTTCGAGGCGGTGGTGGCGGCCTGCGGCCTGCCGGCCGGCTGGCAGAAGCGGCTCATCCACGCCTTCGGCAACCAGGCCCATCTCGCCCGCCTGCTCGAAGCGCTGTCGGACCCGGAAAAGGCGGAAGTCTTCAATCCTGAGCTCGAAAAGCTCGCCATCCGCGGCCTGCTGGAGGATGAGGCAGGCCTTGCCGCCCATATCGACGCCACCATGCAGGCGACCGGCTATTCCACCAATGCCAGCCGCAGCCCGGCCGAAATCGCAAGGCGGCTGAAGGAAAAGCTGGAGCTGGAAAGCATCCGCCTCGATGCCCGCACCCACGGCCTGCTGACGGAGTTCCTCCGCCTCGATATCCCGCTCGCGGAAGCGCCGGCCGCGCTCTTTGCCTTTGCCGAACGCTCCGGCCTCGATATCGCCGCAGCACTCGCGCGCTTCGATGCGCGCGTGGCGGCCATCCGCAATGCCGGCGTCGATCCCGCCATCGTCACCTACCGCGCCGCCTTCGGCCGTCCGCTCGATTACTATACCGGCCTCGTCTTCGAGGTGACGGTGAAGGGGGCGGCTGCGGTGCTGGCCGGCGGCGGCCGGTTCGACCGGCTGCTGACGCTGCTGGGGGCTGCCGACCGCATTCCCGCCGTCGGCTTCGCGCTCTGGCTGGACCGCATCGAGACCGCCATCAACGAGGGGAGGGCGGGAGAATGACCGTCACCATCGGCCTGCCGTCCAAGGGACGCATGAAGGAGGATTGCTCGGCCATCCTCGCCCGCGCCGGCCTGCCCGTCGTCGCCGTCGGCAATGACCGCTCCTATCGCGGCCGCGTGGATGGACGCGAGGATATCGAGATCGCCTTCCTCTCTGCCTCGGAGATTGCCCGCGAGATCGCCGCCGGCACTGTCGATTTCGGCGTTACCGGCGAGGATCTGGTGCGCGAAGGCCTGGCCGAAGTGGAGAGCCGCGTCGAATTTTCCGCCCGCCTCGGCTTCGGCCATGCGGACGTCGTCGTCGCCGTGCCGGAAATCTGGCTCGACGTGGATACAATGGCCGACCTTGCCGATGTCGCCGCCGATTTCCGCGCCCGCCACCAGCGCCGCCTCACGGTCGCCACCAAGTACTGGCGGCTGACGCAGCAGTTCTTCTCCCAGCGCCACGGCATCCAGCTTTACCGCATCGTCGAAAGCCTCGGCGCCACCGAGGGCGCACCCGCCTCCGGCTCGGCCGATATCATCGTGGACATCACCTCCACGGGCTCGACGCTCCACGCGAACCACCTCAAGGTTCTCTCCGATGGCGTCATCCTGCGCTCCGAGGCCTGCCTCGTGCGGGCCCGGCGCCCCGAGCATGATGCCGATCCGGTAATTGCCGAGATCGTCGAGCGTGTGCGCGCCGTCGTGTGACGGCAAGGCGGCCGCAAGGCCCGCGCAAGGCTCGTATCGCAGGGTGGCGTTACTAAGCGGGGCCATGCCGTTCCGCCATCCGGCCGTCTTTCGGGCCGCGTGATGGCGCTTTTCGGCCCCGATATACCGATCAAGCCCCGGATGAACCGCGGACACCGATCCCAGACGAAGGATTCGGCCGATGGTCAGCGCGCTTGACACCGTCCGCTACGCCACCTCCCAGGCCCTCTTGAAGGCGCTGCGCGAAACCGATGCGGATGCCGCCGCCGCGCAGCAGACGCCCATGGCCGGCATCCTGCGCGAATACGGCATCGACACCTCCGCCGGCACCAGCCCCGGCACGCTCTCGCTCTCCGCCCTCCTGACCGGTATCGGCAGCCGCACCGGCGCTGACCTCACCGGCACGACCGGCATTGTCGGAACGACGGCCAGCGTGCAAACCGTTTCCACCGATATCGCCACATCGTCCTTCATGACCGGCCTTGCCGCCCGCATCGTGGCGCTGGCGGATGCGCCGGACACCAAGGCGCAGGGACAGGCGATGGCGCAGGCGCTGAAGGCCGGCACGCTCACGGTCTTCGATCCGCTCACCGGGCGCTCCGTCGCGGCCTTTTCGCCCGACAAGCAGGCGACGGGCAAGACCACCGAGATCGGCGTCAGCGGCTGGAGCGACTATCTGAAGGACCATCTGAAGCGCGGCGAGGACGGCACCTTCGCCCGCGCCAAGGACGGCAGCTATATCGACGCAGCCACCGGCGCCAACGCCTGGTTCGGCACGATCGGCACCGGCTATGTCTACGTCACCTGGCCGGCGGCCCAGTCCACGGCAAAGACGTCTTCGGCGACGTAACTCACGGCGCATTTTTCGCGTCGCGCATCTGACAATCAGCTGCCGCGCTCCCTATCTCATCCTGGCCCCTGCCGGGCGCCTGCGGCATGAACCCGCCGCAGGCTCCGGCCTTTCCTCGATTGCTGCGGCCCGGCCTTGCACCGGTGTCCGCGCCCTTTCCGGAGCCTGCCATGGCCGATCTGTCCGCCTTTCCCATCACCACCAAGTGGCCCGCCAAGAACCCCGACATCATCCAGCTCTATTCGCTGCCGACGCCGAACGGCCAGAAGGTGTCGATCGCGCTCGAAGAACTCGGTCTTCCCTATGAGGGCCACCGCATCGACATCAGCACCAATGTGCAGAAGTCGCCGGAATTCCTGTCGCTCAATCCGAACGGCCGCATCCCCGCCATCATCGACCCCCACGGCCCGGACGGCCAGCCGATCGGCCTTTTCGAATCCGGCGCCATCCTCGTCTATCTCGCCGAAAAGACCGGCAAGCTCCTCCCGAAGGACGCGAAGGGACGTTACGAGACGCTGGCCTGGGTCATGTTCCAGATGGGCGGCGTCGGCCCCATGCTCGGCCAGTTCGGCCACTTCTTCAAATATGCCGCGGACAAGGTCGCCAACAATTCCTACCCCATGGAACGCTACCGGGATGAATCGAAGCGCCTGCTCGGCATTCTCGAGGAGCGGCTGAAGGGTCGCGAATGGCTGATGGGCGATGAGTACACCATCGCCGACATTTCCACCTTCACCTGGGTGGAAGGCGCCCGCCGTTTCTATGGTGCGGCCGACGTGCTCGGTTACGACCAGCTGCCGAACGTCACCGGCTGGGTCGCCCGCGCGCTTGCACGGCCCGCCTCGCAGCGCGGCCTTGAGGTTCCCGCCAAGGATTGACCTGCCCCTTGCGCCGGTGGCGAGCCTGCGGGACTGTCCTTTCAAAACAAGGAGGTTTCCATGTTCGTCACCGGCCGCTGCCATTGCGGAGAGATCACCTACGAGGCCGAGATCGACCCCGAGGCCGTTTCCATCTGCCACTGCACCGATTGCCAGCGCCTCACCGGCTCGCCCTTTCGCGTCACCGCCCTTGTGCCGGCCGATGCCGTCCGGTTGACGGCGGGCCAGCCGAAGCGCTACCGGAAGATCGGTGACAACGGACGCGGCCGTCTCCAGCTTTTCTGCCCTGACTGCGGCGCGCCGCTGTTCACGACGGGGGAGGGCGCAGACGCGGCAGTCTGGGGTATCCGTTGGGGTAGCATGGACCAGCGCGCGGTGCTGTCGCCGAAACGGCAGTTCTGGTGCCGTTCGGCCGTCGACTGGGTGGCCGGCATCCAGAGTCTGCCCGGCACCGACGGGGACGACTGAGGCGGCCAGGCGCGTGGCCGTGAGAGGATTGAGGTAGGACTGGCATGACGGACCGGATCGTGATCGTGGGTGGCGGACAGGCGGGCTTTGCGGCCGCTGCCAAGCTGAGAAGCCTGGGCGATGCCCGGCCGATCACCATCCTCGCCGCCGAGGCCTCGCTGCCCTACCAGCGCCCGCCGCTCTCCAAGAAATATCTCCTGCGCGAGATGAGTCTCGACCGGCTCTTCTTCCGCCCGCAGGAATGGTTCGATGAAAACGCCGTCGAGCTTCGTCTTTCCACCGTCGCGAAAAGCATCGATCGCGACGCCCGCACGGTCGCGCTCTCGACCGGCGAAACGCTCGCCTATGGCACGCTGGTGCTCGCAACCGGCGCCACCCCGCGCCGCCTTCCGGCCGAAGTCGGCGGCGATCTCGGTGGCGTCTTCGTGCTGCGCGACTTCGCCGATGCCGATGCCCTGGCCGGCGAGATGCAGCCCGGCCGCCGCGTACTGATCGTTGGCGGCGGCTATATCGGGCTCGAGGCGGCAGCCGTTGCCCGCTCGCTGGGGCTCGAGGTGACGCTGATCGAAATGGCGGACCGCATCCTCAACCGCGTCGCCTCCGCCGCGACCGCCGACCTGCTGCGCGCTGTCCATCTCTCGCGCGGCGTTGTTCTGCGCGAGAAGACCGGCCTCGTTCGTCTCGACGGCCGCGATGGCCGCGTCGTTGCCGCCGCGCTTTCCGATGGCACGCGCCTTGACGTCGATCTCGTCATCGCCGGCATCGGCGTCATCGCCAATGATGCGCTGGCCCGCGATGCCGGGCTCGAAACGGCGGGCGGCATCGTGGTGGATGCCTTCGGCCGCACCGCCGACGCCGCCGTCTTCGCCGCGGGCGATGTCGCCGTCTTCGATTATGACGGCGCCCGCATCCGGCTGGAATCCGTCCAGAACGCCGTCGATCAGGCAGAAGCCGTCGCCGCCGTCATCGCGGGTGGTGAGACGCCCTATCGTCCCTATCCGTGGTTCTGGTCCGACCAGTTCGACATCAAGCTGCAGATCGCCGGCCTCGGCCGTGCCGGCGACGACACCGTGCTGCGCCCCGGCCAGCGCGAGGGCAGCGTCTCCGTCTGGTACTTCCGCGACGGCACGCTGAAGGCAGTGGATGCCATCAACGACGCCAAGGCCTATGTCACGGGAAAGAAGCTGCTGGAACTCGGCCGGTCCCCGAGCGCCGACACCATCCGCGACGCCGCCATCGATCTCAAGACGCTTCTTGCCTGACTGAGCCTGGCTGACTGAGCCGGGCGGATGGCGCCTTTCGTTCTGATCTTGTTAAGGATATTAGCAAGGCATAACCTTCCAATTCATCTCTACCTGCATATCTTCATCAATGCTTAGAGCCCGGTCGTCCATGACGGACATTGGCGATCTTCAGGTGCTCTGTAGCGTTACGATTCGGATATGCGGTCATGATGAAAGTGCTGAACTGCCTTGTGGTCGATCACGATCCGAAGCTCGTCCTCTTGGCCGCGGCACTGTGTTTTCTGACCTGCTATGGCGCCGTGGTGCTGCTGCAGCGGGCCACCGCCTCCGAGGGCAAGGCGCATTTCATCTGGCTGCTCGTGGCGGCGGCCTCGGCAGGCTATGGCATCTGGTCCACCCATTTCGTCGCCATGCTCGCCTACGATACCGATATCGTGCTGGGGTTCGAGGCGGGCCCGACCCTTCTGTCCCTGGTGATCGCCATCGTCATGACCTTTGCCGGCCTCGTGCTGGCTGGCACAAGACACCCGGGATTGACCTCGAAACTCTCCGGCGCCGCCTGTTTTTCAGCCGGGGTCTCCGCCATGCATTTCATCGGCATGAGCGCGCTGGAACTGCCTGGCGCCATCCGGTGGGACGGGCAGCTGGTTATTGCCTCCCTGGTGCTCGGGCTCCTCTTCTCCTCCGCCGCGTTCTTTGCGGTGCGCACGTCAGCCTCCTCGCTGCTGCGCCGCACGCTTCTGCCGGCTGTCCTCTTCACGCTCGCCATTGTCTCCCTGCATTTCACGGCGATGGGCGCCGTGACCGTCGGCGACGGGCCCCTGCCGGAACATCCGGGCGAGGCCGTGTCGCCGGGCCTGCTTGCGATCATGATCACGACGATTGCCGTTTCCCTGCTGTGCACGGGCATCGCGATCGCCGCTTTCGCCAAGCGCACCCAGCGCGACCGCGCGGCAAACGAGCGGCAGCTTTCCATGCTGGTGCGCGGCGTGACCGACCACGCGGTCTGCATTCTCGATCTTGAGGGACGCGTGACGACCTGGAATGCCGGGGCCGAGCGACTGAAAGGCTACCGCGCCGAAGACATCATCGGAGAGAACTTCGCGCGATTCTATTCGGATGCCGACCAGCGGGCGGGCGAGCCCGGCAAGACGCTCAGCGAAGCGCTGCGTGTCGGCGGTATCGAGCAGGAGGGCCAGCGCTACCGCAAGGATGGAACGACATTCTGGGCCAACGTCCTCATCGATCCCATCTACGACACCGAAGGCCGGCACATCGGCTTTGCCAAGATCACCCGCGACCAGACCCGCCAGAAGGCGGCGGCCGAAAAGCTGGCGCGCGTCACCGCCAATCTCGACATCGCCGTTGAGAACATCACCCAGGGCATCTGCCTTTTCGATGCCGATGAGCGCCTGGTGCTCTGCAACCAGCGGGTCCGCCAGATTTTCGGCGGCACGCCCGATATGCAGCTGATCGGGCTGACCTTCCGGGAACTGCTGGGTCTCATCGATGCCGTCAGGAACGGTCAACCCCCGGGGTCCACCGCCAATGTCGAGGACATCTATCAGCGCCACCTTGTCCCCCTGAAGGCCACCGGCCGCTCCGACATCATCGTCAAGATGCCCTCCGGCGCGTCGATTTCGATCCAGTATCGCACCACGCCCGGCGGCGGCTTCGTCAGCACCTATGAAGACATCACCGAGCGCCTGCAGTCGGAAGACCGCATTGCCTTCCTCGCCCGACATGATGGCCTGACGGGCCTGCCGAACCGCGTCCAGTTCCGCTCGGGTCTCGAAGCGGCGATGGCTGTCGCCGATCGGACCGGCGGCCATGTCGCGGTGATCGCCCTTGATGTGAAGGCGTTCAAGGAGATCAACGACATCCACGGGTCGGTCGGCGGCGATCTGGTCCTGACGACGCTTGCCGCAAAGCTCTCCGCCACCTGCGGGGAGGGCGTTCTCGTTGCGCGTCTCGGCGGCGATGAATTTGCCGTTGTCCGTCCCTTCGACGCGCTTGCGGAGCTCGAGGATTTCGTCACCGCGATCGAGACCGCCACGACGACAGCCGTGACGGCCGGTGAACATGAGATCAACGTTGGTTGCAGCATCGGCGTCGCCCTCTATCCCACGGATGCCGCAACGGTCGAAACGCTCGTCAACAACGCGGATCTGGCCCTGCAACGCGCCAAGGCGGCGCTGAACCGCAACATCTGCTTCTACGAAATGGACATGGACGAGGCCGCGCGCCTGCGCCGCGTGCTGGCCGTCGATCTCTGGCAGGGCGTCGCCCGCCGCCAGTTCGCCCTTCACTACCAGATCCAGACCGCCGTCCAGACGGGCGCGCCGACCGGCTACGAGGTGCTGTTGCGCTGGGCCCACCCCGAGCGCGGCTTCGTCTCGCCGGCCAATTTCATTCCGATTGCCGAAGAGTGCGGTGCGATCCTGCCGATCGGCGAATGGGTGCTGAAGGAAGCCTGCCGCGAGGCCGCAAGCTGGGACAACGGTCTCAAGATCGCCGTCAATCTCTCGCCCGTCCAGCTCGCCCATGCCGATATCGTCACGCTGGTGCGCGATACGCTTGCCGAAACGGGGCTCGATCCCGTCCGGCTGGAGCTGGAAATCACCGAGACCACCATCATCGGCGACAAGCAGCGCGCGCTGGAAACGCTGCGCCAGATCAAGGCGCTCGGCGTCACCATCGCCATCGACGATTTCGGCACAGGCTATTCCTCGCTCGATACGCTGCGCTCCTTCCCCTTCGACAAGATCAAGCTCGACCGCAGCTTCATGAACGAGGTGGAAGACAACGCCGAGGCCAAGGCCATCCTGCGCGCCATCCTGGCGCTCGGCCGCAGCCTCAACGTGCCCGTCTTGGCCGAAGGCGTGGAAACGGTCTCCCAGCTCGCCATCCTGCGGGAGGAGGGCTGCGACGAAGCCCAGGGCTATCTGCTGGGACGCCCGCAGCCGATCGACAGGATCCATGCCGCAGTGCCCGTCAGCGGGCCGGTCGCGGCCTGAGGGCCGACAGGGCACATCCCCCTCATCCGACCCTTCGGGCCACCTTCTCCCCGAGGGGAGAAGGGCTGGCGGCGCCGCCCTGCCAGTCTCCGGTGTTCGTCAAAGCGCCCCTCTTGCTCTCTTCTCCCCAGCGGGGAGAAGATGCCGGCAGGCAGATGAGGGGGGCGAAGCCACCCACCGCGCCGCCGCCACCACCCAACCCAGCACACCCGCAATCCCCCAAACGAAAAAGGGCGACCCGAAGGCCGCCCTTTCCGTATGCGAAGCGTTGGACTGATCAGAAGTCCATGCCGCCCATGCCGCCGCCCATGCCGCCGGGCATTGCGGGAGCTTCCTTCTTCGGCAGCTCGGCGATCATCGCTTCCGTCGTGATGAGGAGCGAGGCAACCGAAGCGGCGTTCTGAAGGGCGGTGCGGACGACCTTGACCGGGTCGACGATGCCCATGGCGATCATGTCGCCATATTCCGACGTCTGGGCGTTGTAGCCGAAGTTGTCGTCGTTCTTGTCGAGGATCTTGCCGACCACGATGGAGGCTTCGTCACCAGCGTTTTCAGCGATCTGGCGAACCAGCGACTGCAGCGCACGGCGAACGATGTTGATGCCGGCTTCCTGGTCGTCGTTGGCACCCTTGACGGTGATCTTCGTGGAGGAGCGCAGCAGGGCCGTGCCACCACCGGGAACGATGCCTTCCTGAACGGCGGCGCGCGTTGCGTTCAGCGCGTCGTCGATGCGGTCCTTGCGTTCCTTGACTTCCACTTCCGTTGCACCGCCGACGCGGATGACGGCAACGCCGCCAGCGAGCTTGGCAAGGCGCTCCTGGAGCTTCTCGCGGTCGTAGTCCGAAGAGGTTTCTTCGATCTGCGCCTTGATCTGCGCGACGCGGCCTTCGATGTCGGACTTCTGGCCGGCACCGTCGACGATCGTCGTGTTTTCCTTGGAGATGGAAACCTTCTTGGCGCGGCCGAGCATGTCGAGGGTGACAGACTCGAGCTTGATGCCGAGGTCTTCGGAGATGACCGTGCCGCCCGTCAGGATGGCGATGTCTTCGAGCATGGCCTTGCGGCGGTCGCCGAAGCCCGGAGCCTTGACGGCAGCGATCTTGAGGCCGCCACGCAGCTTGTTGACGACGAGCGTTGCAAGGGCTTCGCCTTCGACGTCTTCAGCGATGATGAGGAGCGGCTTGCCGGTCTGGACGACGGCTTCGAGAACCGGGAGCATCGCCTGGAGGTTGGAGAGCTTCTTCTCGTGCAGGAGAATGAAGGCGTCTTCGAGGTCGGCGACCATCTTTTCCGGGTTGGTCACGAAGTAGGGCGAGAGGTAGCCGCGGTCGAACTGCATGCCTTCGACGACTTCGAGTTCGGTCTCGGCGGTCTTGGCTTCTTCAACCGTGATGACGCCTTCGTTGCCGACCTTCTGCATGGCTTCGGCAATGTCCTTGCCGACCTGCGTGTCGCCATTGGCGGAGATCGTGCCGACCTGTGCGACTTCTTCCGAGGTGTTGATCTTCTTGGCCTTGGCCTGGAGATCCTTGACGACTTCGGACACGGCCAGATCGATACCGCGCTTCAGGTCCATCGGGTTCATGCCGGCGGCAACGGCCTTCTGTCCCTCGCGAACGATCGCCTGGGCGAGAACGGTTGCGGTCGTGGTGCCGTCGCCGGCGATGTCGTTGGTCTTCGAAGCGACTTCGCGGACCATCTGGGCGCCCATGTTCTCGAACTTGTCTTCCAGTTCGATTTCCTTGGCGACGGAAACGCCGTCCTTCGTGATGCGCGGAGCGCCGAAGGACTTGTCGATCACGACGTTGCGGCCCTTCGGACCCAGCGTGACCTTGACGGCATCAGCGAGAATGTCGACGCCGCGCAGCATCTTTTCGCGCGCGGTGCGGCCGAATTTGACTTCTTTGGCTGCCATGGTGAAAACTCCTTGTAAGGGTGTCTGCGATTGTTTCGCGGAACGGATATCGGCTTGTCGATCCCCCCGGCTGGCCCCCAGGCCAATCACCGGAAAGGCGGTCGAAAAATCAGCCGATGATGCCCATGATGTCGGCTTCCTTCATGATCAGAAGGTCTTCGCCGTTGAGCTTGACTTCGGTGCCGGACCACTTGCCGAACAGGACGCGATCGCCAACCTTGACGTCGAGCGCAACGACCTTGCCGCTCTCATCACGGGCGCCGGAACCGACAGCGACGATCTCGCCTTCCTGCGGCTTTTCCTTGGCGGTATCCGGAATGATGATGCCGCCCTTGGTCTTTTCTTCAGACTCGACGCGCTTGACGACGACACGGTCGTGCAGCGGGCGGAAATTGGTGCTTGCCATTGTCTTAATCCCTCGATCAAATGACATGGACGGACCCGGAAAGGCCCCTCGAATGTGTTAGCACTCTCTCTGGAGGAGTGCCAGCGACGTCGATTTAGGGATTGGCGCGGGGGGAGTCAAGGATGGGGTGGGGGATTTTTGGTGGCTGGTGGTAGCGAAACTGCCTAAGTAACCAGCATACTCGGCGCCGCTGTAATTCTTGTCGGTAAAGCCTCGCAATCACGAGGGGCCATGGCCAACTAATCGGTGTCATTATCTCGGGGCGATTGTTCTAATTCAACGAAATCAAACCAGTCCTTACTTTCATCGTTTAGGTTCCGATGAAACTGCTCAGACATTGGGAACGGCACGTTATAGTGTTTCGCCATCACATCGACCAATTCCGCGAGTTGAGCCTCGCGCCGGATCGAATCGAGTTGAAAGCTCTTCTTAATGACGCCGCGCATATTAGAGGCGCTAACCGTCACCTGAAGTATGAGTGGTGCAACGGTGTCGGCTGCAATCGTGCCGACTCCGTCGAAGCGCCAATTGCGCCCATGCCTAAAGTCTTGGCAATTAAATTCGATATCCGTTCCCCCGTCGGGCTCGAAAGCAAAATTCATGTCATGACGTCCTACACGAATCGGACGAAAGTTCCCAGGTTCGATATTGGGGTAAATACGAAACCGATGGGGCTCGGGCCGTGGCACTATAGGTCCAAACAAACGATGTACGGTGAACTTGTTGTGTATCGTGCCGCCACTCGCTTCGATGTGTACGACTAGGTTTTCTGCCTGAACAGAGCCCTCGTTTGAAATTGTCAACTGAAAGGGTACCTGTCCATATTGAGTCTCGAAAAATCTATGGACTTGGGAAGCGTAGAGAGGGAGCGACTTTGCGATGAAGGCATCGTACTTGTCATCGTAGCTAAAGTCGTGACCAATGCCTCCCAAATAACTGGTGGTACGTTGCAAAATACGCGGGTGTTTTGAGACAAGCCGCGCTACAAGCGCCTTCTGCTCTGAAGGTGACAAAGGAGATATCCGGAAAGTCTCCACGGGGGCCTGAACGCCAAAGGTCACATTCGCTTCTATTTGAGGCTCGGAGGACTCCAGTTCTCTTACGCGGGCTTTAAGGCGAGCGACTTCTTTTTCGTGGGGGCTGGGTTCGGGCTCAATTAGCCAGTTGTCGGGCAATTGCCAGCACCGCAACCCATGGCGCGAGGCCATGGATATGGGATTGATATCTTGGCTCAGAAGAATTTTTCGCTCATGCGCAACATCAATTGCGTGAATAATTTGGGCGACTACTTTCGCATCCCCCTCGTCGGGGTCCAGGTCATCAAGCTTATTCCAGTCAACACGCGAAGTCCGGGCGACCGCGATATCAACGGCCGGTGTGGTGTCAGAGATGCGGGCGGGTTTTCCTGATACCGCCGCCGGAGTAATTAAGCGGTTGAAGTCCCGAGCCCTTTTTCCAACTCGTCCGTCTCTTTTCCGCTTGTCTATCTCGACATTCACTTGCGGAACAACCAGCACCAATATCGGACCGACAGAGTCAATCTCCGACCACGGAAGCGCAGGAAGGGGTTTCGCCTCGAGGGCCACCATCGTATCCATGAACACGATTGTTGAGTAATCATTTTGATCGAATTGGGGTTGCATCGTCACACGCTAGACCGTGGCGTATCGCATGGCAACCAGCGCTTGTGGGCGATGACCCTAAGGCCGAGGCTCGGTAAGCCATTTAGACCTCTAGTTGCCTAGCGAGTAGAGCCTCACCAGTTGTTGACCGCTTCTGCATCAAAGCAGCTCATGGTAAGCCATACCACGGAGGAGCCGTCCTCTAGCAACCGCCATCCCAACACCCCACACCTTCCCGAACTCACTTGTGTCTTTGCCCGCATAGGCCTCATCTCCTTCGGCGGTCGCGCCGGACAGATGTCCTTGATGCATCGTGATGTGGTTTAGGAGCGACGGTAAATGCCGGACAGCCGCCTCTCTCACCCCGCAGCCTGCTCCACCCCTGTCGCCACCTTCCCCCGATCCCCACTCATCCACCAATACGCCACCCCGCCCAGCGCCCAGCTCACCACCTGAAACACCGGCTCCGTCGCATCCGCCGTGATGCCGGACAGCGGCGGGGCGGCGGCGACGAAGTGGCCGTAGGCCCCGCCGGCCAGCATGGCGGGCACCCAGAGCGCCGGTAGCCGCAGTGCCCGCAGCCCTTCCAGCACGGCCGCGGCGGGGGCGGTGAGGAGCCAGAAGGGGCCGGTGAACAGGGTTCCGGCCGTGAGCGTGCAGGTCATCATCACCAGACTGACGGCCATGCCGGCAAAATCGATGCGGCCTGCGGAGACGTCCAGCCCGAGACGCAGTGCCGTCAGCACGAAGGCGGCGATGAAGGCGGCCCAAAGGGCGCCGACGATGGTATAGGCGATCCGCTTGAGAATGGTTCCGGCCATGGCTTGCTCCTGGTGCAGGGGTGGCGGTTTGGATGGCGCGATCCTGCCGGTGGGGCGGGGGTGCGTCTGTTCCGCCGGAAACAGGCCGCGTCCTCTCCCGCCCTCCTGCACGCCATGTTACATCCCTGTCACATCCCCGCTCTAACACCCGGCCCATCCGCCGGTGATCGGGCAGGAGTCCGAGGATGCGCTTGGGGAGGTACGGCATGCAGGGAGCAAAGGACGGAGCCGGGGCGGGCGTGACGGCCTCCGCCGCATCCATCCCCACACCCCCCACACCCATCCCCCCCACTTTCGCCGAGCTTACCCGCGTCTTCGCCCGCATCGGCCTTCTCTCCTTCGGCGGCCCCGCCGGGCAGATTGCCTTGATGCACCGCGAGGTGGTGGAGGAGCGGCGGTGGATGTCGGAGAGCCGGTTTCTGCATGCGCTGAACTATTGCATGCTGCTGCCGGGCCCGGAGGCGCAGCAGTTGGCGACCTATATCGGCTGGCTGCTGCATGGCACGCGCGGCGGCGTGGTGGCGGGGATGCTGTTCATCCTGCCGGGCTTTGCGGTCATTCTGGCGCTGTCGGCGGCCTATGCCCTCTTTCACGAGACCCACTGGCTGGAAACGGTGTTTTACGGGCTGAAGGCCGCCGTGCTGGCGATCGTCATCGATGCGCTGCTGCGCCTAGCCCGCCGCACGCTGAAGACGGGGTTGGCTCAGGTGCTCGCCGCCGGCGCCTTCCTGGCGCTCTTTGCCTTCGCGCTGCCCTTTCCGCTGGTCATTGCGGTCGCCGGTCTCGCCGGCTTTCTCCTGTCGCGCCGGGATGCGCTGAAGGGCGCGGCGGCGCTCGCCCCGCCCGAGCCGGACCCGATCCCCATCACGTCTGCCCCGCCGACGCTTGCCCATGCGGCAAAGACGCTTCTTACCTGCGGCCTGCTGTGGCTGGCGCCCTTCGCGCTGATTGCGGCGACATCAGGCCTCTCCGCCGGTTCCGGCGCGGTCTTCACCGCCATCGGCGCCTTCTTTTCCAAGATGGCCGTCGTCACCTTCGGCGGCGCCTATGCCGTGCTCTCCTATGTCGCCCAGCAGGCGGTGGAGGTGCATGGCTGGCTGAAACCCGGCGAGATGCTGGACGGGCTGGCGCTGGCGGAGACGACGCCGGGGCCGCTGGTGCTGGTGCTCGCCTTCGTCGGCTTCATGGGGGCCTGGCGCGGGGCGGCAGGGCTGGAGCCGCTGACGGCGGGGCTTTTGGGCGCCACGCTCACCGTCTGGGTCACCTTCGTGCCCTGCTTCCTCTGGATCTTCCTCGGCGCCCCCCATGTCGAAAGGCTCAGGCAGAATGTGGCGCTGTCGGGCGCGCTTTCGGCCATCTCGGCAGCGGTGGCCGGCGTCATCCTCAATCTCGCCCTCTGGTTCGCGCTGCACATCCTCTTTGCCCGCGTCTCGCGGCTGGAAGCCGGCCCGCTCTCGCTGCCGGTGCCGGATCACTCAAGCCTCGATCCCGGCGCGCTGGCGCTGACCATCCTCTCGGCGGTGCTGCTGATCGGCCTCAAGCGCGGCATCGTCACCACGCTCGCCATCGCGGCTGCGGCCGGCATCGCGCTGAAGCTTGGCGGCTTGGCCTGACGCGGTGTTTGGCCACGCCGGCCATTTTTTCCGGCCCGCGGCTTGTAATCTTGCCGCTTCCTTGCAATGTCAGGCGCTTGGAAAGCTTGCCGGAAAGACGTGATGAGCCCTCGCATATCCGCCCTCAGCGACATCTCAGGCCGCTACGATGTGATCCTCTGTGATGTCTGGGGTGTGGTGCACAATGGCGTTTCCGCCTTTTCCGAGGCGTCCGAAGCGCTCATGGCCGCCCGCCGGCGCGGCGTCACCGTCGTGCTGCTGACCAATTCGCCGCGCCCCAATCCGGGCGTGCTCACCCAGTTGCGCGGCCTTGGCGTGCCGGATGAGGCCCATGACCGCATCGTCACCTCGGGCGATGTCACCCGCGCGCTGATCGCCTCCGCCGCGCGCCGCATCTTCTTCATCGGTGCCGATCGCGATCTGCCGCTGGTCAACGGCCTCGATGTCGAGCTGGTCGGCGCAGACGCGGCCGAGACCATCGTCTGCTCCGGCTTCTTCGACGACGAGACCGAGACGCCGGACGATTACCGCGCCACGCTGTCGGGTCTTGCGGCGCGCAAGGTGCCCTTCATCTGCGCCAATCCCGATCTCGTGGTCGAGCGCGGCGATCGATTGATCCCCTGCGCCGGCGCGCTGGCCGCCCTTTACCGCGAGCTTGGCGGCGAAACGGCCATTGCCGGCAAGCCGTACCCCGCCATCTACCGCGCCGCCCTTTCCGAAGCCAAAGCCCTGCGCGGCAGCCTCGATCCGCGCCGCGTCATCTGCATCGGCGACGGCATGCCGACCGACGTGAAGGGCGCGCAGGATTTCGGCCTCGACCTTCTCTATATCTCCGGCGGCATCCATGCCGGTGACTACACCGCCGATGGGCGCATCGACGAGCGGAAGCTGAAAGCCTTCCTCGTCCGCGAAGGTGCAACGCCCACGGCCTGGATGCCGCGTCTCGCATAGGTGCCCCCCATGACCGTCTTTCACCGCAACGAGACCCGCCAGCCGCTGCCCGAACCCTTGAAGGGCGGCGTCATCGCCATCGGCAATTTCGACGGCGTGCATCGCGGCCACCAGGCCGTGCTGGCCCGCGCGCTGGATGAAGCCCGCGCCCGCGGCGTGCCGGCCCTGGTGCTGACCTTCGAGCCGCATCCGCGCACCGTCTTCCGGCCGGATATGCCGGTCTTCCGCATCACGCCTGCGCCGCTCAAGGCCCGCATCCTGGAATCCATGGGCTTCAGCGCGGTCATCGAATATCCCTTCGACCGCACCTTTTCCGACATGACGGCGAGCGCCTTCATCGAAACGGTGCTGCTCGACTGGCTGCACGCCGCCCATATCGTCACCGGCTTCGATTTCCACTTCGGCAAGGGCAGGGAAGGCGGCCCGGCCTTCCTGATGTCGGCGGGCGCCGAAGGCGGCTTCGGCGTCACGCTGGTCGATGCCTTCAGGGATGAAAACGCCGCCGTCATTTCCTCCAGCCACGTGCGCGCCGAACTCGCCACCGGCGATGTCGCCGGCGCGGCCGGCATGCTCGGCTATCGCTACACGGTGGAATCGGAGGTCATCCACGGCAAGGCGCTCGGCCGCACGCTGGGCTACCCCACCGCCAATATGCGCCTGGCGCCGGAAGTGGCGCTGAAGAACGGCATCTATGCCGTGCGCTTCCGCATGGCCGATGGCACGCTCTACAATGGTGTGGCCAGCTTCGGCCGCCGCCCGACGGTCGACAGTGATGGCGAGGCGCTGCTCGAAACCTTCGTCTTCGACTATTCCGGCGATCTCTACGGCCAGATCTGCGCCGTCTCCTTCTTCGGCCACCTGCGCGACGAAATGAAATTCGACGGCCTCGATGCCCTCGTCGTGCAGATGAAGCAGGACGACGCCGAAGCCCGCGCCTTGATGGCCGGCGTTCGGCCCTTGAGCGAGATTGACCGGCGGCTGTGCTTCTGATCAGAGGCGGTGGGTGGAGCCGGCGTCTTTCAGGATGGCGTTGGCTGTATGCCGGCTTTTCAGATTCCTTGGCACGATGAGGATCCGGCCGGTGTCTGTGTGCTTCCATTTTTCGTGGGAGCCCTTGGCGTTTGCGAAATAGCGGTAGCCAAATTCATGGATGAGGTCGCAGACCAGCTTGTAATAGCCGTCAGCCATCAGGCTGCCGCCGGCAACGACGGTCTCTGCCAGAGGATGGTCGGAATGAGATCCTCAATCGGGGTGCCTACCAAATCCTCCTTGGAAAGGTGATTGGCGACCACAAGGTCTGCTGCTTCGGACAGCAGGATGTCTTCGAAAGCGTCGAGATCGGCTGCCTCGATATGCAAACCGATAATATCGCTTTCGCTGTAAAACACGCCGGCCTCCGCATCCCAGATAGCCTTGACGTGGAAGGTCCGTCTGCTCATGGCGTCATTTCCTGTTTTACATAAACATAGTGCAAGCGTGCGTACTCGCCAATCTGTTCAGCCAGGGTCATCAATCCCCGTCAATCGCGCATTCTTCGCCGCTGTTCTCCGCGACCGCATCTCGGCCGCAATCTCGTTCGCGCTCAAGATCGATGTCGGCAAGGGGAAGTGATGCCATGAACGCGGCAAAAGAGAGAGTGGGGCCTGCACTTCTCCTTATCTCCTCTGGGACGACATCTTCGATCCGTTCGGCCATGGCCATACCTTTCATGTGGATTGAGAAAAGCTAAGCTGGATCGCGCTTCCTGTCGAGCATCATGAGCCACCCCTTCAGCCTCTTCCCTTCCGCCGCGAAAAGCCGTAAAGACCGCGCCATGACGTTTCATCGGCCGATCATCGATCTGCGAATTACCGGCCCGGCCTTCCGCGTTCTCTGAGCGAGGCCGGAGGGTCCGGGTTTTCGGGTGTGCGAACTGCCGCCCGCCGCACGTCTTCATGTTTTCCCGTGATATTTCCGCGCCGATCCTCATTCGGGCGCCAGTAGAGAACCGATAGTTCAGCCATGACCGACAAAGCCGCCGAGACCACCAAAGTCGATTATTCCAAGTCGCTGTACCTGCCCGAGACCGATTTCCCCATGCGCGCCGGCCTGCCGCAGAAGGAGCCGGAGACGGTGAAGCGCTGGCAGGAGATGGGGCTTTACAAGAAGCTGCGTGCCTCGGCCGCCGGCCGGCCGAAGTTCACGCTGCATGACGGCCCGCCCTATGCCAACGGCAACATCCACATCGGCCACGCGCTGAACAAGATCCTCAAGGACGTTATCGTCCGCTCCTTCCAGATGCGCGGCCGCGATGCCGCCTACGTGCCCGGCTGGGACTGCCACGGCCTGCCGATCGAGTGGAAGATCGAGGAAAAGTACCGCGAGAAGGGCAAGAACAAGGACGAGGTGGAAATCAACGAATTCCGCCGCGAATGCCGCGAATTTGCCGAAGGCTGGATCGGCGTGCAGGCCGGCGAGTTCAAGCGCCTCGGCATCGAGGGTGACTTCGACAATCCCTACACCACCATGGCCTATCACTCCGAGGCCCGCATCGCCGGCGAACTCCTGAAGATCGCCAAATCCGGCCAGCTCTATCGCGGCTCCAAGCCGATCATGTGGTCGGTGGTGGAACGCACGGCGCTGGCGGAAGCGGAAGTGGAGTACCACGAGGTCGAGAGCGACACGATCTGGGTGAAGTTCCCGGTGGTTTCGGGTTCTGACACGCTCAGCAACGTCCACGTCGTCATCTGGACCACCACCCCGTGGACAATCCCCGGCAACCGCGCCATCTCCTTCTCTTCGCGCTTCCCCTACGGCCTCTATGAGGTCGAGACCGCGACGAACGATTTCGGCCCGCAGCCGGGCGACCGCCTGATCTTCGCGACCCGCCTTGCCGATGAAGCCGCTGCCAAGGCCAAGGTCACCTTCAAGTTCATCCGCGATGTCGCGCCGGGAGAACTTGCCGCCATCACCTGCGCCCATCCGCTCGCCCATCTCGGCTACGACTTCGCCGTGCCGCTGCTCGACGGCGACCACGTCACCGACGATGCCGGCACGGGCTTCGTGCACACCGCCCCCGGCCACGGCCGCGAGGACTTTGACGCCTGGATGGCGTCTGCCCGCGCGCTCGAAGCCCGCGGCATCTCGTCGAAGATTCCCTTCACCGTCGACGACGCAGGCTTCTACACGGCCGAGGCGCCCGGCTTCGGCCCGGATGCGGAGGGCGGTGCCGCTCGCGTCATGGATGACAACGGCAAGAAGGGCGATGCCAACAAGCGCGTCATCGAGGCGCTGATCGCCGCCAATAATCTCTTCGCCCGTGGCCGCATCAAGCACGACTATCCGCACAGCTGGCGCTCCAAGAAGCCGGTCATCTTCCGCAACACGCCGCAGTGGTTCGTCTACATGGACAAGGACCTCGGCGACGGCTCCACGCTGCGCACCCGCGCGCTCGGCGCCATCGACGACACCCGCTTCGTGCCGGCGATGGGCCAGAACCGCCTGCGCGGCATGATCGAGCAGCGGCCGGACTGGGTGCTGTCGCGCCAGCGCGCCTGGGGCGTGCCGATCTGCGTCTTCGCCAATGAGGCCGGCGATATCCTGCGCGACGACGCCGTCGATGCCCGCATCCTCGAAGCCTTCGAGAAGGAAGGCGCCGACGCCTGGTTCGCGGAAGGTGCGGCCGAGCGGTTCCTCGGCAATGCTTATAATCCGGCGGAGTGGAAGCAGGTCCGCGACATCCTCGACGTCTGGTTCGACTCGGGCTCCACCCACACCTTCACGCTGGAGGATCGCCCCGAGCTCAAGTGGCCGGCCGATGTCTATCTGGAAGGCTCCGACCAGCATCGCGGCTGGTTCCATTCCTCGCTGCTCGAAAGCTGCGCCACGCGCGGCCGCGCGCCCTATGATGCCGTCATCACCCACGGCTTCACCATGGCCGAAGACGGCCGCAAAATGTCGAAGTCCCTCGGCAACACCGTGACGCCGCAGGATGTGATGAAGGAATCGGGCGCCGATATCCTGCGCCTCTGGGTCATGAACACCGACTACTGGGAAGACCAGCGCCTCGGCAAAACCATCATCCAGACCAACATCGATGCCTACCGTAAGATCCGCAACACGATCCGCTGGATGCTCGGCACGCTCGCCCACGACACGGGCGAGGAGATCGCGCACGCCGATCTGCCGGCGCTCGAAAAGCTGATGCTGCATCGTCTGGCCGAGCTGGATGAGGTCGTGCGCGCCGGCTACGACGCCTTCGACTTCAAGCGTGTCGTGCGCGCACTCTCCGACTTCGCCAATGTGGAACTGTCGGCCTTCTACTTCGACGTCCGCAAGGATGCGCTCTACTGCGACGCCCCGTCCTCGCTGCGCCGCCGCGCCGCCCTGCATGTCATCCGCAAGCTGTTCGAAAGCCTCGTCGTCTGGTTCGCCCCCATGCTGCCCTTCACCATGGAAGAGGCCTGGCTCTCGAAGAAGCCGGATGCCGTCTCCGTGCATCTCGAACAGTTCCCGACAATCCCGGCCGACTGGAAGAACGAGGCGCTGGCCGCCCAGTGGGCTAAGATCCGCACGGTCCGCTCCGTCGTCACGGGGGCCCTGGAGATCGAGCGCCGCGAAAAGCGCATCGGCTCCTCGCTGGAGGCCGCGCCCGTCGTCCACATCGCCGATGCCGAGCTTCTGGCCGCGCTGAAGGATCAGGATTTCGCCGAGATCTGCATCACCTCCGACCTGACGATCGTCGAGGGCGAGGGCCCGGCAGACGCCTTCCGGCTGGCCGATGTCCCCAAGGTCGCCGTCGTCCCGACGCTGGCAGAGGGCACGAAATGCGCCCGCTCCTGGCGCATCACGAAGGATGTCGGCTCCGACCCGGCCTATCCCGACGTTTCCGCCCGCGATGCTGCCGCGCTCCGCGAGCTCGGGTTTGCGGCATAGGGCTGGATGAGAAGGACGGGGGCGGCTATCGCTGGCGATTGTCCGAAGGGTGCGCGAGCACCCCCCCCCCTCTGTCCTGCCGGACATCTCCCCCGCAAGGAGAGAGATTGGCCAGAGGCAAGCGCTCGGTTTCATCTCGACACCAGAGGGTATCTTGGCCCTTGCTGAGCGACACGGCCGCTCCCCAGCGGATCTCCCCCCTTGCGGGGGAGATGTCCGGCAGGACAGAGGGGGGTGTCACCCCTCGCGTCGACGGGGAGTAGCGCCCCATTCGCACCCCCGCGATTGCGCTTCCCGTCACCATCCGGTAAAGCTGCCTGAAAATCGGCGGATTCCTCCGTCAGGGCGCCATGAGGGCGTCCGTTAATGATGGCGTGCGTACCGGCGATGCTGGAAGGGTTCATGCGATGATGGCGAAGGTTCGGGTCTATGGCGGTCTGGCGGCGATGCTTGCGGGCTGCGCGGCGCTTTCCGGCTGCATGAGCAGCCCCACCTACGGCACCGACAAGACTGCGGCCGAACATTTGGTCGATGATCTCGGCTCCACGCTCGCCTTCACGCCGGATACCAACAAGACCAATACCAAGTACCAGCCGCGCGCAGGCCTCGTGCTGCCGCCGGGCAAGGAAGCAGCCGAACTGGTGCAGCCGCAGGCGACGCTGGCAAGCCGCGACAACAACCCGGCCTGGGTCGAATCGCCGGAAGAAACCCGCCAGCGCCTGCGCGAGGAAGCCGATGCCAACAAGGGCAGCGCCACCTATGTCTCGCCGCTCGCCAAGGCCAATGAAAACGGCCGCCGCCTGAGCGCCGCCGAGCAGCAGCAGGCCTACCGCGACGCCCGCCGCATCCAGATGGGCGCCTATTCCGACCGTCGCCGCTTCCTGTCCGATCCGCCGCTGGAATACCGCAAGCTGCCGGAAAACGCGGTCGCCGATCTCGGCGAGCCCGAGCGCGTGAAGGAAAAGCGCCGCAAGGAGCAGGCCGAAATGAAGAACACCGGCACCAAGTGGTACTGGCCCTTCTGATCGTGCAGCCGCGCTGACGAGGCGTCGTGTCCATGTCCCTCACCATTCGCGATGCCGTGCCGGCTGACGCCGCTGCCATTCTCGGCTTCATCACCGATCTCGCGACTTATGAACACGCTGCCCACGAGGTGGAGGCGACCGTCGAAAGCCTGACGGCGACGCTGTTCGGGACGTCACCCGCTGCTCGCGCAGTCATCGCCGAAAAGGACGGTGCGCCGGTCGGCTTCGCCATCTTCTTCTACAGCTATTCCACCTGGCAGGCCCGCAAGGGGCTCTATCTGGAAGATCTCTACGTCTCGCCAGAGGCGCGCGGCACCGGCGCGGGCAAGGCACTGCTCCGCCATCTCGCCCGCCTCGCGCTGGCGGAGGGCTGCGGCCGCTTCGAATGGTCGGTGCTCGACTGGAACGAACCTGCGATCCGCGTCTACGAGGCAATCGGCGCGAAGCCGCAAAGCGAATGGATCCGCTACCGTCTGTCCGGCGAAGACCTCGAGGCCTTCGCCGGCAAGGGATGAGGGCAGGCCCGATCAGGCCGCCTTCGCATCCGTCAGCACCTCGGTGCCCACGACATACCCCTTCGATTCCAGGCCGTTGAGTGCGATCAGATGCACGATCTCGCTGGGTGCGGCGCAGAGTTCGCCGATCACCTTGATCGTCAGGCCCCCGGCAAGCTCGGACAGCGCCGTGAAGATCACGCAGTTCTGCGTCATCATGCCGGTAATCAGAAGTTCGGTCGTATCGCCGAGATGGTCCTTGAGGTCCGTTTCCTGGAAGGCGTCCGCATGCTGCTTGATCACGACGGGCGCATCGCCGGCCGCCGCCAGAATGGCCGGTCGGATGGCGGCACCGGTGCTGCCGGTCGCAAACAGCCCCTCGGTTTCCGGCGAGACATGCTGCACCAGCACCACCTTGTCGCCGCGCGCCCGTGCTGCATGGATCGCGTCGACGATCCGCGCCTCGGTCTCTTCCGGCTGCCACAGCGGCAGTTCCCCGCCGGGGAAATAATCGTTCTGCACGTCGATCACGAGAAGGGTACGGGTCATGGAAAGGCTCCTTGGGTTGCTGCTGCAAGTTAGGTCCGTACGCACTGGAAGGGCAGGGGTGGCGTGAAATTTTCTACCCCTCCCGCCGCTCCCGGAAGAAGTCGCGCAGGATATCGGCCGCCTCCGTCGCGGCGAAGCCGGAATAGACCTCCGGCGCGTGGTGGCAGGTGGGGGCGGCGTAGAAGCGCACGCCATTGTCCACCGCGCCGCCCTTCGGGTCTTCGGCGCCATAGTAGAGCCGGCGGATGCGGGCAAAGGAGATCGCGGCGGCACACAGCGTGCAGGGTTCGAGCGTCACGTAGAGATCGGCGCCTGGCAGCCGCTCGCTGCCGAGCCGGGCCCCGGCCTGACGGATCGCCAGGAGCTCGGCATGGGCGGAGACATCGCAGAGCTCACGCGTGCGGTTGCCGGCAGCAGAGATGATCTCGCCATCGAGCACCACCACGGCACCGACCGGAACTTCGCCGCGCGCGGCTGCCTGACGCGCCTCTTCCAGCGCGCGCTCCATGAAGCCCGCGCCCGCACCCCTGTCCGAAAGCCGCCTGTTGCCGTCCGTCATTGCCTCTTCCGCGTCCGGGCCCGTCTTGCAGCGCTTTTGCCCGCAACTTTCCGCTTAACCGCAGGGCCCCGACCTGATAGGAGAGCGCCAAAAGGCAGGCAACACAAATGACAGACAAAGACAAGCCGAAGAAGCCGGGCGCCGCAAAGGCGACAGGCCGCAAGCCGGGTGCGAAGCCCGGCGCAAGATCCGCATCCTTCAGCGCCGACGGCCCGCGCCGCAGCGACAAGCCGTTTGGCGGCAAGGATGGCGCGAAGAAGGACGGCGCGAAGAAGAGCTTCGCCGGCAAAGGCACCGGAGCAAAGGGCGGCGGCGACTTCCAGAAGCGCAAGCCGCGTCCTGCCGAGGACGATGCGCCGCGCGCGCGCGCCGCAAAGGCCAAGGCCGGCGATGCCCCGGTCGCCTCGGCCGCCAGCGACGAGCCGCAGCGCATTTCCAAGGTGCTGGCGCGCGCCGGCGTGGCCTCGCGCCGCGACATCGAGCGCATGATCATGGAAGGCCGCATCACGCTGAACGGCAAGCTGCTCGACACGCCCGTGGTCAACATCACCGCAACCGACGAGGTGCTGGTGGATGGCGAGCCGGTGCGCGGCCCCGAGCGCACGCGCCTGTGGCTCTATCACAAGCCCGCCGGGCTGGTGACGACCAATTCCGATCCCGAGGGTCGGCCGACCGTGTTCGAGAACCTGCCGGAGGAGCTGCCGCGCGTGCTCTCCATTGGCCGCCTCGACATCAACACCGAAGGCCTGCTGCTGCTGACCAATGACGGCGGCCTGGCCCGCGTGCTGGAACTGCCGACCACGGGCTGGCTGCGCCGCTACCGCGTGCGCGCCCATGGCGAGATCGACCAGGCCGAACTCGACAAGCTGAAGGACGGCATCGCCGTCGATGGCGTGCTCTACGGCGCGATCGACGCCACGCTTGACCGGACCCAGGGTTCCAACGTCTGGCTGACCATGGGCCTGCGCGAAGGCAAGAACCGCGAGATCAAGAACGTGCTCGGCGCGCTCGGCCTCGACGTGAACCGCCTGATCCGTATTTCCTACGGCCCGTTCCAGCTCGGCGACCTGCCGGAGGGTGCCGTTCAGGAAGTGCGCGGCCGCATGCTGCGCGACCAGCTCGGCCCCCGCCTCATCGACGAGGCAAAGGCCAATTTCGACGCGCCGATCTACAATGACGGCACCGACAGCTTCGATGGCCGCCCCGCACGCGGGGATGACGACGAGCGCGGCGACTGGAGGAAGGGCGCCAAGGCCGAGCGCGGCGAGCGCACCGCCGATTTCAGAGGCGACAAGGCCGACCGCCGCGAGGAAGGCCGCGCCCGCCTCGATACGCGCCCCGCAAAGGGCGATCGGGGGGGCGACCGGGGTGGCAAGAGCTTCGGTGGCCGCGGTGACGAGCGTCGCGACGATCGGCGCGATGGCAAACGTGACGACCGGCCGGCCCGGGTGCCGGCCAAGCGCGCCCGCACCGCCAATGTCTGGATGGCGCCCGGCGCCCGCCCGATCGCCGAGAAGACCGAGAAGGACGCATCGGACGAGCCGATCATCCGCCGCGAGGATGATCGTCCGCGCGGCAAGCGCTACGGCAAGTCCGCAGACGGAAAGACGAACCGCACCGGCGCCAAGTTCGACCCCGACCGCAAGGCCGAGCGCCAGGCACGGGCCGATGCCGCCCGTCCGGTCATCCACCGCGACGAGGACGACAGCGACTGGATCCGCAGCGCCGACCGCCCGCAGCGGCGCGACGAGCGCGATGGCGAGCGTGGCGGTGACCGCCCGCGCGGCCCGCGCCGCGATTTCGGCGGCAGCGGTGGCGATCGCGATGCCCGCGGCCCACGCCGCAGCGAAGGCCGTGACGATCGGCCCACCCGTGGCGATGGCGACCGTGGATCCTTCAGCAAGGGTCCGCGCAGCTTCGGCGACCGCGAGGATGGCGGCGGCAAGCGTTTCGGCGATCGCGGTGGCAAGCCGGGCTTCGGCGGACGCGATGGCAAGCCGTCCTTCGGCAAGGGCCGCAGCTTTGGCGGTTCCGGTGATGGCGAGGGCTCCGGCCGTCCCGCTTCCGGCAAATCCTTTGGCAAGCCCGCTTTCGGCAAGGGCCCGCGCGCCAGCGGCGACCGCCCCTCCGGTGACCGCCCCTCGGGCGCACGTCCGGCCGGAAAGGGCGGCTTCGGCGGCAATGGTCCGCGTGGAAAGGGTCCGGGCGGTAAAGGCCCGGGCGGCAATCGTCCCGGTGGTCGTCCCGGCGGCAACCGCTCCGGTGGCAATGGTCCGCGCGGCGGCCGGGGCGCCTGATGCGCGTCGTCGGCGGTGAATTCCGCGGCCGTGCGCTCGGCGGGCCGAAGTCGGACGCCATCCGCCCGACGACCGACCGCACGCGCGAAAGCCTTTTCAACATTCTCCAGCACGCCCATGCCGGCGTGCTGGATGGCACCCGCGTGCTCGACCTCTTCGCCGGCACCGGCGCGGTCGGCATCGAGGCCCTGTCGCGCGGCTGCCGGTCGGGCATCCTGGTCGAGCAGAGCGTCGAAGGCCGCGGCATCATCCAGGGCAATATCGAGGCGCTCGGCCTGCAGGGCCGCGCCCGCATCCTGCGCCGCGATGCGACGGACCTTGGCAAGGTCGGCAATCTCGAACCCTTCCATCTCCTCTTCGCCGATCCGCCCTACGGGCAGGGTCTGGGCGAAAAGGCGATTGCCGCCGCCGTCTCCGGTGGCTGGCTGGTGCCGGGCGCGCTTGTCATCCTCGAGGAGCGCGCCGACGTGATGCCGGCCCTGCCGGAACGCTGCGCCTTCCTCGATGCCCGCGAATTCGGCGACACGCGCATGCATTTCTACCGCTTCGAGGGCTGAGCAAGCGCGCCAGCGCATCTGCCGCGCTTCCGCCACATGCGCCCGTCATCGCTTGTCGCTACAGTCGCTTGGCGCGCGCCTTCACCTCCTTGCGTGATGCGGGCGCTGGATGACGACCGAAGAGCGAGACTGCGTCATGACCGATCCGACAGCCCACGCCCGACCGAACCCGGTCCTCGAAGGAACCGCCATGACGGCCGGCGCGCGCTCGGCCGGTCCCACCGTTGCGGTCGCCTTTGGCGGCGGCGGCGCGCGGGGGCTGGCGCATCTGCATGTCATCGAGGTGCTGGACGAAATGGGCATCCGCCCGGTCGCGATCGCCGGCTCCTCCATCGGCGCCATCATGGGTGCGGGCATGGCGACCGGCATGCCGGGCCGGGAGATCCGCGACTACACACTCGCCACCGTCGGTCGGCGCGGCGAAGTCTTCAACCGCCTCTGGAGCCTGCGCCCCACCACGCTCAGCCAGGCCATGACCAACGGCTTCCGCTTCGGCCAGTTCAACATCGAGCGCATCCTGAAGGCCTTTCTCCCGGACGCGATCCCGGAGGATTTCTCCCGTCTGCCGATCCCGCTGAAGGTCACCGCCACCGATTATTACGGCATGCACGAGACGGTTTTCGACAAGGGCGCGCTGCACCCGGCGATCGCCGCCTCCTGCGCCATTCCGGCCGTCTTCATGCCCGTCAAGATCGGCGGGCGCGTGATGATCGACGGCGGCATCTACAATCCCATTCCCTTCGACCACCTGCGCTCGCTCGCCGACATCGTCATCGCCGTCGATGTCGTGGGCGGCCCGGATGGCGACGGCGAAACCATGCCCACCCGCATCGACAGCCTCTTCGGCGCCACGCAGCTTCTGATGCAGTCGATCATCGCCATGAAACTCAAGGCCGGCGCACCCGATATCCTGCTGCGCCCCGACGTCAACCGCTTCCGCGTGCTGGATTTCCTGCGCGCCGCCGATGTGCTCGCTGCCACGGAAAGCATTCGCGACGAACTGAAGCGGGCGCTGGCGGGTGTGATCGAGGCGCGGCTGAAGGGTTGAGTGCAGGCCGGGGGCTGCCGGTAAGGATGGCAATGTGGCACCCTTTGTGCTGCCGGCCTGATCATTCATCCCCGGCGGTTCGTTGAGCCCTGCATGGATTGCCGCGCCATCGACAGACGCAAAGCCACCCCATCATCCGGTAGCGACCGTCCTATCCCCGCCAGCCGACCCCGCCCTCGGCCAGCCGTCGCGCCTTTGCGCGAGCCAGCGTCTCGCGGATGATCGTCACCGGGGCGAGCGGGTCGTCGAACCCCATCTCGATCTCCAGCACGCGCGATTGCGCGGCAAGGGCGGCGGCCTGCGGATCGGTGCGCTCCAGCCGCACATGGTCCTTGGCGGTCGTCACCAGCATCAGCCCCTCGCGCTCTGCCGTTGCCAGCAGATCGGCCATCTCGTCGCCGGAGAGGTAGTGATGGTCGGGAAAGTTCACGCTCGCTGCAATCTCTGCGCCGACGGCGGAGAGCGAACGATGGAATTTGGCGGGATCGGCAATGCCGGCCCAGGCCAGCACGCGCTGCCCGGCAAGCTCGGCGCCATTGAGCGCCGTCACGGCCGCGCGGAACACGCCCTTGCCGGCCCGCGCCGCGCGCCGCACCTCCGGATCGGCCGCCTCGCCGTCGCCCACCTTCAGCAGCGCGCTGGCATGGCGCATCTGCACGGCAAGCGGCGCCCGCACGGGGCCGGCCGGCACGACGAAGCGGTTGCCGATGCCGCGCCGCCCGTCCACCACGATCAACGCATAGTCGATGACAAGCCGCGCGCTCTGGAACCCGTCATCCATGATGATGAGATCGGCTCCCGCCTCGATCAGCCGCAGCGCACCCTGCACACGCCTGCGGCAGATCACGGTCATCGCCTCGCGGGCGAGTAGAAGCGGCTCGTCGCCGACATCGCGCGCCCGATGGTGGGCGGGATCGACCAGCGTCGTCACGTCGAGCATGCCGCCATAGCCCCGGCTGAGAAAGCCCGGCGTCAGTCCCATGGCCTTCGCGGCACGCGCAATCGCGATCGAGGTCGGCGTCTTGCCGGCCCCGCCGACGGTGAAATTGCCGATGCAGAGCACGGGGGCGGGGACCGCACGGCGCTTCGCCCGCTCCATCCGCGCACCGGAAATCGCCCCATAGGCAAGCGCCGCCGGCGACAGCGCAAAAGCCCGCCAGTCCGCCCGCGTCCACCAGAAGGGCGGTGCCTCCGAAACCATCCGCGTCCCTGTTCCTTCCGCCCGCCCCACCGGCAGGCCGGCGACACAAAAGGCCAGAACGCCCGCCATTGCAAGCCGTTCAGTTCTCGCCTGCCGCTTACAGCACCCGGTGCAGCTCGGTAATGTCAGCCAGCACGTGATCCGAGGCGGCGGCGAGGCTTTCGGGCGAGCCGGTGCCGGTGAGCACGGCCACCGTGAGGCCGACGCCGGCGGCGCGGCCCATGTGGAGGTCGTGATTGTTGTCGCCGACGACGGCCACGTCACGCGGATCGAGCCCGGTGGCGGCGCAGAAGCCGAACACCATGCCGGGTTCGGGCTTGATCCCGTAGCCGCTGTCGTAGCCCGCGACATAATCGAGGCAGTCGGCAAAGCCGAAGCGGCGGGCCGTTTCGCGGATCGAGCGTTCATTGTCGCTGGAGGCGACGCCGAGGCGGTAGCCGGCGGCCTTCAGGCCTGCGAAGAAGGCGGCGAGATCGGTGACCGGCGTGGAATATTCCGCCGCCTTCGCAAAGAGATTGTCGAATTCGACGGTGAGGTCGGCAAGCGACAGCGGCGAGCCCGCAGCGATCATGCCCTCGGCGATTTCCACCGTGTTGCCGGCGGCCAGCAGGCTGTCGGGCGTCACGTAGCCGGTGTCGGAGTCCATGCCGGTGGCAGCGAGAATGACGCGCGCCAGCGCCTCGTCGCCGCGCGCGGCCCGCCGGCCGAGCTCGTAATTGATCGGCACCCAGCTCTTGGCATAGTCGAGCAGCGTGCCATCCTTGTCGAAGAGAATGCCGGCAATGCGCGGGCGCTCGGCCGGCGTCTTCTGGCTCTCGACGGCCGGTTCATCGCGCATCGCGGTCTCCTTGGCAAAGGGGCAGGTGGGGCGAAGGGGCGGACAGCCGGAGCCGTCACACCCCGCGCCCGGCCGGCGGCTGCAGCCGCGCCTTCATGGTCAGCGGGTTCAGATAGGGTTCGAGGCCGCGCAGCGTGGCCGAAAGCGCGCCGCGCATGTCGTGCACGCTCTGCATGCCGGCATCGATCATGCCGTGGCGCACGGCATCGTTGACCAGCAGATAGTGAATGCCTTTTGCCAGCATCTCGACATCGCGCACGATCTTGGCGCTGCCGGCGCTCGTCAGCGCCTGATAGGCATCGCGGAAATTCTGCACATTGCCGCCGGAGAGAATGGCGCAGCCGAGCATGGCGGGTTCCAGCGGGTTCTGCCCGCCCTCGGCAAACAGCGAGCGGCCGACGAAGGCGACCTCCGTCAGGCGCAGGTAAAGCCCCATCTCGCCGATCGTGTCGCCGAGAAAGACATCGACATCCGGCGTGATCTGGTCGCCGCGCGTACGGCGCGCCACCTTCAGCCCCTGCGCGACCAGCTCTGCCTCCACCGCATCGGCCCGTTCGGGATGGCGCGGCACGATGACGGTGAGCAGCCCCAGCCGCTCCTTCAGCGCCCGGTGAACCGTGCCCGCGGCAGCCTCTTCGCCCTCGAAGGTGGAGATGGCCGCCCAGGTCTTGCGATCGCCGATCTGCTGGCGATAGGTCGCAAGCGTGGCCGGATCGTGCGGCGGCGCGTCCGTATCGACCTTGAGATTGCCGGAGACCATCACCGGCAGCACGCCGAGCGCGGTGAAGCGCTCTGCATCGAGCGCGGACTGCGCGATCACGAGCGCCAGGTTTTCGAAGATCGCATCGGCAATCGCCGGGCGCTTCTTCCAGCGGTTGAAGGTGCGGTCCGACATGCGCCCGTTGACCAGCACCTGCGGAATATGGCGGGCGCCGAGCTCCATGATGGTCATCGGCCAGATCTCGCTTTCGGCGATGATGGCAAGGTCCGGCTGCCAGTAGTCGAGAAAGCGGCTCACGGCCGGTTTCATGTCCACCGGCACATATTGGTGGATGACGGTGTCTGCCAGCCGCTCCGCGACAACCTTCGCGGAGGTGCGGGTGCCCGTGGTCAGGATCACGGAGATGCCGCGCTTGCGCACTTCGCGGATCAGCGGCACGACCGAGGCCGTCTCGCCGACGCTGGCCGCATGGAACCAGACGAGCGGTCCTTCCGGGCGCGGAGCGCTCGGATAGCCGTAGCGTTCGCGCCGCCGGCGGGGATCTTCCTTGCCGCGCGCGGTACGCAGCGCCATGTAGCTCCAGATGACGGGCGCAAAAACCTGCCCGGCCAGCCGGTAGGTCGAAAGCATTGCGCGCGCATAGAAACTGCTCATGCCGTCATCATTCCTCACTGGATGCGCGGGCCTCGCCGGATGCGCAGGCTTTCCCGCATGCGCACACGATCATCTCGCGCATGCCGCTCGCTCACGGTATCTGCGTCGGCCGTGGCTTTCTCTCACGCTTGCGGCGGATTTCAGGCAGCCGGCCGGCCGTGCCGCAGGCATCGACCGTTTGATGGCGCTTACTCGGAACCGGGGTCCAGCAGACGGTGCATGTGCACGATGAAGTAGCGCATATGCGCATTGTCGACTGTTAGCTGCGCCTTGCTTTTCCATGCCGTCAGGGCCGAGGCATAGTCGGGGTAGATGCCGACAATGTCGAGCTTCGACAGGTCGCGGAATTCGAGCCCGGTCAGCGTGGTCAGTTCGCCGCCGAAGACGAGGTGCAGCAGCTGCTTCTTTTCAGAGGTGTCAGGCATGTCGGATCCATCGTTCAAACCGCTTTCGGGGCTGGTTTGAGGTATTCTTCCGTAAAGGTCAATGGCCTTCCATGGCTTGTCCGGCGGCGATCAGCCCGGCCAGCCGCGAGGCGGTCGCGGCACACAGCACCGTGTGCTTGACGCTCGGCCTGTTGTAGGTGAGCGCCGTCGCTTCCAGTGTCGCCAGCTGCCCGCCGGCCCGCTCCAGAATGAGGTCGGCGGCCGCCAGATCCCAGTCATGCGAGCCGGTCTTGACGATGGTGCCGTCGATGCGTCCGTCCGCCACCATGGCGATGCGATAGGCAAGCGAGGGCACGTGCGGCACGCGGTGAACGCCGTTGCGGAAGCCCGGCTCCAGCCGTGCGATCATGTCCTCCGCGGAGGCGACCTTCAGGAGGCTGTCCCCGGCGCCGGCAGCGCCGTCGGTCGTCGCGATCCGCGCGCCGTTCTTCAGCGCCGGTCCGTCACACGTTGCCTGAAAAACCTCGCCGAGCGCCGGTGCGTAGAGCACGCCCGCGACCGGCCGGCCGCGATGCACCACGGCGACGCTGACGCACCACAGGTCCTTGCCGGCGATGAAGGCGCGCGTGCCGTCGATCGGGTCCACCACGAACAGCGTCTCGCAGGACAACCGCGCCGGATCGTCATCCGTCTCTTCCGAAAGCCAGCCGTAATTCGGCCTCGCCGGCAGCAACATCTCCTTCAGCACATCATTGGCGGCGTAATCCGCCGTGCTGACGGGCGAGCGGCCGCCATGCTTCCACGTCACATCCGGCGCATTGCGGAAGAAGCCGAGCGCCGTGCGGCCGGCTTCCTCGGCGGCGCGGGTGATGAGGTCGAGATCGCCGGCCCAGGTCCCCCGGTCGTCGGCGGGGGCGTCACGTTCCGGCAAGGGTCATGCCTTCGATGGCGAGGGTGGGCGCGGCAACGCCGTATTTGCGGTCGATGTCGTTGGCCGGCGTCATGGCCATGAACATCTCCTTGAGGTTCGAGGCGATCGTTACTTCCGAGACGGCATAGGTCAGTTCGCCATTCTCGATCCAGAAGCCGGACGCCCCGCGCGAATATTCGCCGGTGATCATGTTGACGCCCTGGCCGATCAGTTCGGTGACGTAGAAGCCGGTGCCGACCTGCTTGATCAGATCCTCCGGCGAGATGTCGCCGGGCTCGAGCGCAAGATTGGTCGGGGCCGGCGAGACGCTGTTGCCGCCGCGCACGCCACGGCCATTGGTTTCAAGGCCCAGTTCGCGCGCCGTCGATGTGGAGAGGAACCAGTGGTTCAGCACGCCATCCTCGATCATCACCAGCCGCTCGCCCGCCACGCCCTCGCCATCGAAGGGACGCGAGGAGGAGCCGCGCACGACCAGCGGATCGTCGGTCACGGAAAGCCCGGCCTTCAGCACCGGCTTGCCCATCCGGTCGCGCAGGAAGCTCGTCTTGCGGGCAACGGAGGCACCGTTGATGGCGCCGGCAATGTGGCCGACGAAGCCGCGTGCGAGGCGCGGATCGAACACCACCGTCACGCCCTTCATGGTCGGCACCTGCCGTGGGTTCAGCCGCGCCACGGTGCGCTCGCCGGCCTTGCGGCCGATCTCGGCGGCATCGCGCAGGTCAGAGAAATAGAGACGGCTGTCGAAGTCGTAGTCGCGCTCCATCTTCGTGCCTTCGCCGGCAATCACGCTGACGGAACGGCCGAAGCGGCTGGCGCTGTAGGCGCCG
The DNA here is from genome assembly GCF_042610495.1 of Rhizobium sp. SG2393. Classification (NCBI taxonomy): domain Bacteria; kingdom Pseudomonadati; phylum Pseudomonadota; class Alphaproteobacteria; order Hyphomicrobiales; family Rhizobiaceae; genus Rhizobium; species Rhizobium sp. SG2393. The sequence continues at coordinate 137,047 of NZ_JBHGAP010000005.1, read as the reverse complement.
GAAAAGCCGTGGGACGTCACGAGCACGAGCCCGCCGGAACCGGCGGACGCCCCCGCGCCGCTGGAATTGGTAACGCCCTTCACCGCAAGCGCCGCTTCTTCCGCGGCGAGCGCGGCATCGGTCAGAGCTTCGGTCGAGACTTCCGTCGGGTCGAAGAGCTCGAGATCGCGAATGGTCTTCGTCAGGCGGGCCTCGTCGGCAAGGCACGCATAGGGATCTTCCGGCGAGGCTTTCGCCATGGCGACCGCGCGTTCGGCCAGCACGCCGAGGTCGAAGCCCGGATTGGCCGAGACGCTGGCGACCCGGCGGCCGACAAAGACGCGCAGCGAGAAATCGTCGCTCTCGGAGGCTTCCGTCGACTCCACCTTGCCCAGTCGCACGGCAACAGAGCGGGAGCGGCCGCGCACCACCACGGCATCGGCCGCATCGGCCCCCGCCTTTCGTGCGCGCTCAACAAGGTCGGAGGCGCGGGCGAGCAGCGCGGCGGAATCGATCTCTTCGGTCATGATTTGGCCTTTCATTCCCTTCCCATTTATTGTGCAGTGCCGGGGGCATCAAGGGCTCGTTCCTGATTCCCTCTCCCTTTCGAAAAGCGAAGACCCTTTCCATGGCCACGTCCCCCGTCCTCTATTCGCAGGCCTTGTTGCTGCTTGGCGGCGCCGTCGTCTCCGCGCCGCTCTTCAAGCGGCTCGGCCTTGGCACCGTTCTCGGCTATCTCGCCGCCGGCGTGCTGATCGGGCCGATCGCCGCGCAGATCACCGAAGGGGAGGAAATCCTGCATGTCGCCGAGCTCGGCGTGGTCTTCCTGCTCTTCATCATCGGGCTGGAACTGAAGCCCTCGCGCTTGTGGCAGATGCGGCGTGACATCTTCGGGCTCGGCACGGCGCAGGTGCTGGTCACGGGTGCAGCACTCACCGCCATCGCCTTTTTCTGCGGGTTGCTGAGCTGGGAAGCGAGCATCATCGCCGGCTTCGGCCTGGCGCTCTCCTCCACCGCCTTCGCCATGCAGATTTTGGAAGAGAAGAGCGATACCAACACCCGCTACGGCCAGCGCGCCTTCTCCGTCCTGCTCCTGCAGGACATGGCGATCGTGCCGCTGCTGGCGGTCATTCCGCTTCTTGCCAACCAGGCGCCGGAAGCCACGACAACGCCGCTGCAGGATTTCTCCATCGCGCTCATCGCCATCGGCGGCGTGGTGGCGGCCGGGCGCTATGCGCTGAACCCGCTCTTCCAGCTGATCGCCCGCACCGGCGCCCGCGAGGCGATGATCGCGGCCGCCCTTCTGGTCGTCATGGGCGCGGCCACCGTCATGCAGGTTGCCGGCCTCTCCATGGCCATGGGCGCCTTTCTCGCCGGCGTGATGCTCGCCGAAAGCAGCTACCGCCACGAGCTGGAGGCCGATATCGAGCCGTTCCGCGGCATCCTTCAGGCCCTGTTCTTCATGGCGGTCGGCCTGTCGCTGCAGCTCGAAGTGATCAGGGAAAACTGGATGTTCATCGCGCTCGCCGTGCCGGTGGTGATCCTCGTCAAGGGCGGCGTGGTCTACGCGCTCTGCCGCATCACCGGCTCGCAGCACAATGATGCGGTCCGCATCGCCGCGCTCCTGCCGCAGGGCGGCGAGTTCGGCTTCGTCCTCTTCACCACGGCTGCCACGGCCGGCATTTTCACCGATGGCATCGCCTCGCTTCTGGTCGTGGTCGTCACTGTCTCGATGGCGCTCACCCCCGCCGTGACCGCGCTGGCCCGTCTCACCATGACCGAGGCCGGCGAGCGCGAGGAACTGGAAGAGGACTTCGAGGGCGCCGGCGCCGACGTGCTGATGATCGGCTTCTCGCGCTTCGGCCAGATCGCCTCGCAGATCCTGCTCGCAGGCGGTCGCGATGTGACGATCATCGATGATTCCGCCGCGCGCGTGCGCCAGGCCGAGACCTTCGGCTTCCGCATCTATTTCGGCGACGGCACCCGCCTCGACGTGCTGCGCGCCGCCGGCATCGAGAAGGCCAAGATCGTCGCCGTCTGCACGCAGAAAAAGGAGATCACCGACCGCATCGTCGCGCTGGTCCAGGCCGAATACCCCAATGCCCGCCTTTTCGTGCGCTCCTACGACCGCCTGCATACGCTGGAACTGAGGGCCGCCGGCGTCGATTACGAACTGCGCGAAACCTTCGAGTCCGGTCTCGTCTTCGGCCGCAAGACGCTGGAAGCGCTCGGCATCGGCGACGACGAGGCCATCGCCATCACCGACGACATCCGCCGCCGCGACGAGGCCCGCCTCGACGCCCAGGCCGCCGAAGGCATCACCGCCGGCCGCCACATGCTCCACTCGAAGCCGGTGCGTCCCGAACCGCTGGTCAAGCCGAAGAAGGATGTCGCCCACGTGCCGAACGAGGGCCACGAACTGCCGGATGTGGAGGAGGTGCGGTAGGGCGCGGATCGGCTGAGCGTGTGGGATTGGTCCCGGCTTCGCTGCCCCCGTCGAACGAAGCCGCCGGCTTCAACGGCATTATCAGAAGGCGTTTTTTACTAAGCCCGCGGGGTTTACGGGGCCAGCCGCGAGGAACCCGCGCCGGCCAACGCAAGCCCGCCCTCAGGCCTGTCCCGGAAGTCCCCCGGCGCGGCGTTCGGCTTCGAGCGAGGCGGCGGCGTCCACATAGGCTTCCTGCCGCGCCACGCTCCAGTAGCGCAGTTCGTCCACCGGCACCTGCTTTCCGGTGATGGCGCAGATGACGTGGGAGCCGGCGAGCAGCACCTGATAGTCGCCATCGAGATAGCGGATCTTCGCCTCGCGCATGCCGCCGTCGTACCGGTTCATCGTCTGCCTCGTCTCATGTCAGTCCGTTGTCCCGGCATAGACCCTTGCAGGCCGGCTTGCCAAGCCCCTGAAGTCCAAACCGTTCCGGCACCTCAACTCCGGCCGAACAGGCGTTCGATGTCGGACAGCTTGAGTTCGATATAGGTCGGGCGGCCGTGATTGCACTGGCCCGAGCCCGGCGTCGCCTCCATCTGGCGCAGAAGCGCATTCATTTCTTCTGGCCTGAGCCGCCGGCCGGAGCGCACCGAACCGTGGCAGGCCATGGTGGCGGCGAGATAGTCGAGGCGCGCAGCAAGGCCCCCGGCCGTATCCCATTCCGCCAGCTCGTCGGCCAGTTGCCGCACCAGCCCCACCGCATCCATCTCGCCCAGCATCGATGGCGTCTCGCGCACGCAGACCGCGCCCGGCCCGAAGCGCTCGATGCCGAGGCCGAGGCGCGAGAAGCTGTCGGCATGTGCCATCAGCCGGTCGCAATCCTCCTCCGGCAGGTCGATGATCTCCGGGATCAGCAGCGCCTGCGCCGGGATGGCGCGTTCGGCAAGCCCCTTGCGCATGGCCTCGAACACCAGGCGTTCATGGGCGGCATGCTGGTCCACGATGACGATGCCGGTCTTCGTCTGGGCGACGATATAGTTTTCGTGCAGCTGGGCGCGCGCTGCACCCAGCGGAAAGCTTTCGGCCGGAGCTTCCGTTGCAGCTTCTGCCGGCGTCTCCCCGCCGCGCTCCAGAGTGGTGCGCGCCGAAGGCGCTGCAAAATCCGCAAAGCCACCCTGGGCCACCTCGCCAAAGCCGCCGCCGCTCCGGGCCGAAACGGTGTTTCCGGCAAAAGAAAGAGGGCGCGACGGCGAGCCATCCGCGTTCCAGGGCGAGGCCGGCCGAGCGGCCGCAAAGCCCGCACCATGGCCGAAACCCGCACCCGCCATGCCGCCGCCTTCCGGGCGGAAGGCGCGCATCAGCCCGCCGGCGCCGGTCGTGGCCGCCCGGTCGCCTTCGCGCGCCAGCGCCTCGCGGATCGCGCCGATGATCAGCCCGCGCACCAGCTGCGGATCGCGGAAGCGCACATCGGCCTTGGCCGGATGCACATTGACATCCACCAGCGCCGGATCGATCTCGATGGCGAGCACCGCCACCGGATAGCGCCCCTGCGGTATCGTCTCGGCATAGGCGCCGCGAATGGCCGAAAGGATCAGCTTGTCTTGCACCGGCCGTCCGTTGACGAAGGCATATTGCTGCAGCGAATTGCCCCGGTTGTACGTGGGAACGCCGGCAAAGCCCGTCAGCCGCACATCCTCGCGCGCCGCATCGAGCCCGATTGCATTGTCGCGGAAATCCTTGCCGATCACCTGCGCGATGCGCGCCAGCCGGTCGTCGCCCGCACCGGAAAATTCGAGTGTCGTGCGGTCGGACCCCGACAGCACGAAGCGGATCGCCGGAAAGGCGAGCGCCATGCGCCGCACCACCTCGGTGATCGCTGCGGCCTCCGCCCGCTCGCTCTTCAGAAATTTCAGCCGCGCCGGCGTGGCGAAGAAAAGGTCGCGCACCTCAACGACCGTGCCGGGATTGGCCGCCGCCGGCCGCACGGGCTTCAGCGCGCCACCTTCCACGGCGATCTCGTAGCCCTCCGCCGTGCCCGGCTGGCGCGTGGTGATGGACAGCCGCGCCACCGAGCCGATCGAAGGCAGGGCCTCGCCGCGGAAACCCAGCGTGCGGATGTCGAAGAGGCTTTCCGAAAGCTTGGAGGTGCAATGGCGGCGCACCGCCAGTTCCAGGTCTCCGGGCGTCATGCCCGCGCCATTGTCGGTCACGCGCAGCAAACCCTTGCCGCCACCGGCCGTGGCGATCTCGATGCGCGTCGCGCCCGCATCGATGGCGTTCTCGATCAGTTCCTTGGCCGCACTGGCAGGTCGTTCGATGACCTCGCCGGCGGCGATCTGGTTGATGAGGGTTTCAGGCAGCTGCTTGATGATCATGCGGCATTTTCGGGGATTCTCGTGGCCAAGGGAAGGCGGAGACGACGGTTTTCCCCGCCTGCGCGGTAGCCGGCCGTGATCCATTCAGCGTCAACCTCAGGTTACGCAAGCTCCGGTCAAGGAACACGGCTCATCATGAACGCAGACCCCTCGCGTTCATGCGACGGTGCCGGCGGATGCGGCTTGCCCCTGCTTCCCGGTTCCGAAGGGGCGGCCGCCTTCTGCCTTTCCGGGCCGGGCGGTCGGGAAATGGAGTAAGTGAATGACCGGATCGGCGTCACCAGACGCAAACATCCACCGCCTTGTTCTCGATGTCGCCGCAGATATGTTCGCAGCGGCCGTGCTCGTCTGCGACAAGTCGGATGCCATCGTTTTCGCCAGCCGAAGCCTGCTCCAGATCTTTCCCATTCCCGGCCAGTTCATCCAGCCTGGCACGCGCCTGCGCGATTTCCTGGGCGCCGTCTATGATTGCGGCATCCGGCCCGGCACCGTGCCGGAAACAAGCCGCCGTCGCGCCAACCGCGACGAGTGGATCTCGCGTCAGATCTCCATGCACTGGCGCGAGCGCCACGAGATGGAAGAGCGCATCGGCCGCAACCGCTGGATCAATATCGTGCTCCGGCGGCTGACGAGCGGCCACGGCGTTTTCGCCTTCGTCGATATTTCCGAGCAGCGCAAGCGCGAGGAGCAGTTGCAGCTCGACACGGAGCGTGTCGAGATGACCGAGCGCATCCTGGACGAAATGCCCAACCCGCTCTTCGTCAAGGACCGCAACCTGCATTATGTCGCGGTCAACAAGGCGTTCTGCCGGCTGCATGGCATCACGCCGGAACAGGTTCTCGGCCGTACGGTCTGGGATCTCATCGATCCCGATCTCGCCGAGCGCTACGAGCGCTCCGACCGGCAGGTGCTCGATACCGGCGAAGCCTTTGCCCTGCCGGAACAGGTCGTCACCGCCGATGGCGAGGATATGTGGGTGGTCACCCGCAAGTTCCGCGTCGGCGAGCCACCGAATGCCATGCTGGTCTCCTGCATGAACGATGTCTCGGAGGTCCTGACCTCCGGCGATGTCCCGCTTTCCGGCCCCTCCGGCACCGTGACGCCGGATTACGATGCCTTCCAACCCGGCCAGAACTGCTATGATCCCTTCCGCGCCATCGTCGTGCAGGATCTCGGCGGCGCGCCGGAACTCATCGAGCAGGCCAAGCTGCCCGATGCGGCGTCGTTGCGCCAGCGTCGCGTTGCCGTCGTCACCGCCGATTCAACGCTCGGCGGAGCCATCGTGGCGCAGCTTTCCATCTGGGGTCTCGAGGCCTGCGCCGTCACGTCGTTCGGGGAGCTGCGCCTGCTCCTGGAGCTTGCCGCCGGCGAAGGCCTGTCGCTGGATGCGGTTCTTGCCGATACGGCGCTCGGCCCGGCCGGCACATGGGCTGTTCCGCTCGTCCCCTTCGGCAATGACTATGATGCGCGCGCTCTTCTGTCGAACCTGGCGGATGTCGGCGTTGCGCTCTTTGCCGATGTGATGGCGCTCGACAGCGACGCCCACCTCGAGGCGGGTGCCGAGGCAGAAGGCCCCGAGCGCCAGCCGCTCGTCGATGTCCTCGTCGTCGAGGACAACCAGATCAACCAGTTCGTCTTCAGCCAGATTCTCGAAGCGCTCAGCATCAGCCAGCGCATCGTGGCGACTGGCCGTGAGGCGATCGAGGCGTGGCGGGCGCTTCGCCCGCGCTTCGTCTTCGTCGATATTTCCCTGCCGGACATGGATGCTTACGTCATGGTGGGCAAGATCCGCGAGCTGGAGGCCAATACGGAGGCCAAGACGCCGATCGTGATGGTTGCAAACGGGATCGAGGCTTTCGATGTCGACCGCGCCGCCCATGTCGGTGTCCGCGATCATATCATGAAGCCGATCAGCCCCGACGCCATAGAGGTGATATATCGGCGATATATTCCCGTTAAGGTTGGGAAAGAAGGATCGCAGCACTGACCTTGTGCGCTAACCCGTTGTCAATTCGCAAGTTCTCGGGATAGACCGCCCGAATTTTTGGAGCCTGCACGCTAGATATTGTTAAGGATCAACCTCCATTCTCTGCAATGTAATATGAGAATTCGCCTTCCTCGGCACGGGAAGGTGGGGCGCTTGTGGGTCATTTCAGGACGGATTCTCCGTTCCGGGAGACGACCACGCGCAAAGAAGGGTTGGCAAAGGCATGGTCGGGGCGACAGGCACACCCCCCAGGGCAGATGGTTCGGGCGCACCGGTGACGGATCGGCTCACGGGCCTTGGCACACTTGAAAGCCTGCGTGAGGCCATCGCCTGCATCGCTGCAGAGCGCGCCGCCGACCCCGCACCCTTCACCGTCGGCCTCCTCAATCTGGACGGGTTCAAACCCATCAACGATCTCTTTGGCCCGCAGTCGGGTGACGACATTCTCTGCCAGGTGGCCGAGCGTCTTCTGGCCTGCGTTCCCGATGGGGCCTCGGTCATGCGCACCGGCGGCGACGAGTTCGCCATTCTGCTTCCCTACGTCTTTGAAAGCCGCACGGCCGAAAAGGTCGGCGCCATGCTGAAGGAGGTGCTCTCGGCCCCCTTCGATATCGGCCAGAGCAATGTGCGGCTGTCGGCCAGCGCCGGCTTTGCCATCTACCCCTTCGCCGGCAGCGAGGCGGGCGATCTGATCAAGAGCGCGGCGACCGCGCTCTACCGCTCCAAGCGTCGCGGCCGCGCCCAGATCACCGTCTATTCCCACGAAATCGCGCAGGAAATGCGCCGCGCCACGCAGATGGAACAGGCGCTGCGAAACGCCATCATTGCCAATGACATCGACGTGCACTTCCAGCCGATCGTCGATCTTGCAAGCTCTGAAATCGTCGGTTTCGAAGCGCTGGCCCGCTGGTGCGATGCCGATCTCGGCTATGTCTCGCCGGCCTGCTTCGTGCCCCTTGCGGAGGAGCGCGGCTTCATCGATGCGCTCTCGGAAACCCTGCTGCGCAAGGCAGCCGAGACCGCGGTCTCCTGGCCGAAGAACATCTTCCTGTCCTTCAACCTCTCCTCGGCGCAGTTGATCGATCCCTCAACGGCGCTCAACGTGCTCGCGATCATCAACCGCGTCGGCCTCGATCCGCGCCGCCTGGATATCGAGATCACCGAGACCGCCGTGATGGCCGATGCCGAAATGGCGGGCCGGGTCATGACCATGCTGCGCAATGTCGGCACCCGCATCTCCCTCGACGATTTCGGAACCGGACAGTCCAGTCTCGGTCGCCTGTGCGACTTCACCTTCGACAAGGTGAAGGTCGATCGCTCTTTCGTCTCCCGACTGACGGCGGAGCGCAGCACGGAGCATATCGTCCGCGCCATCGTCGATATGTGCGATGGCATGAACCTTCAGGTCGTCGCCGAGGGTATCGAAACGGCCCGCGAAGCCGAAATCCTGCGCAAGCTTGGGTGCGGAATGGGGCAGGGGTGGCATTTCGGCAAGGCCGTCGATGCCGTCGCCGCCCGCCGCCTGATCAACGAAAATGCCACCCGCATGCTCTCTCTCGGCTGACGGCCGCGGCTGGAGACGAACGACGGCCAAGCCTCCACCGCCCGCCCACGGGTGCCTGCAGGCGCGAGAGCGCGGCGAGCAAAAATGCTCCAGCAGGTTTGACTCCGAACGACTTAAAAACAACGGGATAGGCCATTTCCGGTGAACCGGCTTTCACCGGAATGCGTTAGGCGCCCGGTGGCGGGCCGCCCAGGCTGCGTTCGCCCTCCGTCAGCAGCCAGTCACGCACCCGCCTTGCCTGTGGCGTCAGCTCGCGCGAGCGCGGCCACACGACGTAGAAGGCCAGACCCGTTTCCAGCACATGCCCGCCCACCGGCACGAGGCTTCTGGCCGCCACCTGCCGGTCGATCAGATGCTGCCAGCCAAGCGCGATGCCTTCGCCCGCCAGCACCGCCTGGATCACCAGCACGTAATCGTTGATGGCGAGCCGTCGTGGTCGGGCGCGATAGGCTATGCCGGCGCTCTGAAACCATTCCGCCCAGTCGCAGGCCCGCCGCACCGGCTCTTCCAGATGGATGAGGTCGAAAGTGGCGAGCGCGGCCGGACTGTCCGGCAGGCCATGTGTCGCGATGAAGGCCGGGCTCGCCACCGCCGTGATCACTTCCGGGGCGAGGAGCGCGGCGTGGTAGGTCGGCCAGTGGCTGGGATCACCGCCGCGAATGCCGAGCGGGATCGGCTCTTCCTCCAGATCGAGGTCGCGCACGCTGGTCTGGATGCGCAGGTCGATGTCGGGCAGATCCTCGCGAAGCTTCGCCAGCCGCGGCAGCATCCACATGGAGGCAAAGGCGGTGGAGGCGGCAAGCGTCACATGCGTCTCGCGCCCCTTGGCGCGGATCTGTTCGGCCGAACGCTGGATGCGCGCCAGTCCGAGCGAGACGTCGGCATGGAATTTCTCGCCCGCCTCCGTCAGCAGCACGGCGCGGTGCAGGCGCTGGAACAGCGGCTGGCCGAGCTGGTCTTCCAGCGATCGGATCGCATAGGACACCGCCGCCTGCGTCATGCCGAGCTCGGCCGCCGCGCGGGTGAAATTCTGGTGGCGCCCGGCCGCCTCGAAGACGATCAGGCTGCTGGCGGAGGGGAGAAGGCGGCGCAGGGTTTCCATAAAGACAGATTATGACAAAGGCTGAAATTTACCAGCGTTACAGTCGCTCTTTCCGGGTCTACCCTGTGTGAAATGGATGGCAACCATCCGCAAGGCAAGGTCCGGGGAGGGACAGATGGACGAGATCACCGCCACGATGGAACGCCCGGCCAGACGGGCGCGCGGCGACCGCGCCCAGCGCCGCAGCACGGGCAGCGCCGCCCTCGGCGTCCCCTACATCACCCGCAACATCCCGACCTACGATATTCTCGGCGAGGAGAGCCTTGAGAAGATCGAAAAGACGGCCGAGCGCATCCTGGCCGAAATCGGCATCGACTTCCGGGATGACCCGGCCGCGCTCGACCTGTGGCGCAAGGCCGGTGCGACGATCGACGGCCTGCGCGTGCGCTTCGAGCCCGGCATGCTCCTCGAACTCTGCGCAACGGCGCCGCAGACCTTCACCCAGCATGCCCGCAACCCCGCCAACAATGTCGAGATCGGCGGGAAGAACGTGGTCTTCTCTCCGGCCTATGGCTCGCCTTTCGTGATGGACCTCGACAAGGGCCGCCGCTACGGAACGCTGGAGGATTTCCAGAACTTCATCAAGCTCGCCCAGTCGAGCCCCTGGCTGCACCATTCCGGCGGCACGATCTGCGAGCCCGTCGATGTCGCCGTCAACAAGCGCCACCTCGACATGGTCTTCAGCCACATCAAATATTCCGACCGCGCCTTCATGGGCTCGATCACGGCCGAAGACCGCGCCGAGGATTCGATCGAGATGGCGCGGCTGCTCTTCGGCGAGGCCTTCGTCGATCAGCACTGCGTCATCCTCGGCAACGTCAACGTCAATTCGCCGCTGGTCTGGGACGGCACCATGACGAAATCGCTGCGCGCCTATGCCCGCGCCAACCAGGCCGCCGTCATCGTGCCCTTCATTCTCGGCGGCGCCATGGGCCCGGTCACCAATGCCGGCGCCATTGCGCAGTCTTTCGCCGAAACGTTGGCCGGCTGCGCGCTCACCCAGCTCGAGCGCAAGGGCGCGCCGGTCATTTTCGGCAACTTCCTTTCCTCCATGTCGCTGCGCTCCGGCTCCCCCACCTTTGGCACGCCGGAGCCCGCCATCGGCTCCATGGTGGTGGGCCAACTCGCCCGCCGCGCAAAACTGCCGCTGCGCTGCGCCGGCAATTTCTCCAATTCCAAGCTGCCGGACGGCCAGGCCATGGTCGAGGGCACCATGTCCATGCTCTCTGCGGTCCATTGCGGTGCAAACTTCATCCTGCATTCGGCAGGCTTCCTGGATGGCCTGCTCGCCATGTCCTACGAGAAGTTCATGATGGACATCGACCTCTGCGGCGCGCTGCATTCCTATCTCGCCGGCGTCGTGGTGGACGACAACACGCTGGCCATGGATGCCTTCGAGGAGGTCGGCCCCGGCAGCCATTTCCTCGGCTGCGCCCACACGCTGCGCAACTACCAGACCGCCTTCTGGGATTCGTCTCTTTCCGACAATGAACCCTTCGAGAAATGGAGCGAGGAGGGCGGCTCCACCGACTACGCCACCCGCGCCAACCGCGCCTGGAAGAAGGCGCTCGCAGACTATGAAGCGCCGCCGCTGGATATCGCCATCGAAGATGCGCTCAAGGACTATGTGACCCGGAAGAAGGGTGGCGTGGACGATGCCTGGTACTGAGACCCGTTCCCGGCGGGCCTGATCGCGCATCCTGCCTTCATGACAACAGAAAGACCGGCATGACCTCGAACGATCCGCTCCTGCAGCCTTACCGCCTCAAGCACCTGACCTTGAAGAACCGGATCATGTCGACGTCGCACGAGCCGGCCTATTCGGAAGAGGGCATGCCGAAGGAGCGCTACAGGCTCTATCACCGCGAGAAGGCGCGCGGCGGCATGGCGCTGACGATGACGGCGGGCTCGGCGATCGTCTCGCCGGACTCGCCCCCCGCCTTCGGCAATCTCCACGCCTATGACGATGCGATCGTGCCCTGGCTGAAGGCGATCGCCGAGGACTGTCACGCCGAAGACTGCAAGGTGATGATCCAGCTGACCCACCTCGGTCGCCGCACCGGCTGGAACAAGGGCGACTGGCTGCCGGTGCTCGCCCCGTCGCCGATCCGCGAGCCCGCCCACCGCGCCTTCCCGAAGATGATGGAGGACTGGGACATCGAGCGCATCGTCGCCGATTACGCGAGCGCGGCCGCGCGCATGCAGGCCGCCGGCCTCGATGGCATCGAGATCGAGGCCTATGGCCACCTGATGGACGGGTTCTGGTCGCCCGCCACCAACCATCGCGACGATGCCTATGGCGGAACGCTCGACAACCGCCTGCGCTTCACGCACCAGGTTCTCAACGCCATGCGCGCCGCCGTTGGCCCGGACTTCGTCATCGGCATCCGCATGGTCGCCGACGAGCAATGGGAGATCGGGCTCAGCGCGGAGGAGGGCGTCGAGATCGCCCGCCGTCTCGCCGGCTCCGGCCGTATCGATTTCCTCAACATCATTCGCGGCCACATCGACCACGATGCGCATCTGACCAACGTGATCCCGATCCAGGGCATGGCCGCCTCGCCGCATCTGGACTTCGCCGGTGCGGTGCGCGCGGCTACCAAATTCCCTGTCTTCCACGCTGCCCGCATCGCCGATGTCGCGACCGCCCGCCACGCGATCGCCGAAGGCAAGCTCGACATGGTCGGCATGACACGGGCCCATATCGCCGATCCCCATATTGTGAAGAAAATCATGGCCGGGGAGGAGGCACGCATTCGCCCCTGCGTCGGCGCGACCTACTGTCTCGACCGGATCTATGAGGGTGGCGGCGCGCTTTGCATCCACAATGCCGCCACCGGCCGCGAGGCCGTGGTGCCGCATGTGATCCGCAAGACGGATGGACCGCGCCGCACGGCGCTGGTCATCGGTGCCGGCCCCGCCGGGCTGGAAGCCGCCCGCGTTCTCGCCGAGCGCGGCCACGCCGTCACCGTTCTGGAAGCGACCGATAGGGCAGGCGGCCAGATCCTGCTCGCCGCGCGCAATCCCCGCCGCCGCGAGCTCGTGGGCATCGTGGACTGGCGGCTTGCGGAGCTGGAGCGCCTCGGTGTCGCGATCGAATACGGTGTCTTCGCCGATGAGGACGCGGTGCTCTCCCGCGGCCCCGACCTCGTCGTCATTGCCACCGGCGGCATTGCACAGAATCCGGCGCTGGAGGAGGGCGACGACCTCGTGGTCTCCAGCTGGGACATCATTGCCGGCACCGTAAAGCCTGCCGGGCCGGTGCTGCTCTACGACGACAACGGCGCCCATTCCGGCATGACGGCGGCCGAGCTGATCGCGACGAGCGGCGCCGAACTCGAGATCGTCACGCCCGAGCGCATGTTCGCGCCGGAGGTAGGCGGCATGAATCTCGTGCCCTACCAGAAGACCTTTGCCGAACGACAGGTCCGCATCACCATCAACACGCTGCTGAAGTCTGTGCGCCGCGACGGCAACGCGCTGGTCGCCACGCTTGGTAGCCATTATGCGGCCGACGCCCGCGAGGAGCGGCGCGTCGCGCAGGTCGTGGTCGAGCATGGCACCTTGCCGCTGGATGACCTCTATCTCGCGCTGAAGCCCCTCTCGCGTAATCGTGGCGCGGTCGATTACCAGGCCCTCATCCGCCGCGAACCGCCCGTCCCGAGCCACGATCCCGAGGCTGCCTTCGACCTCATCCGTCTCGGCGACGCTGTCGCAAGCCGCAACATCCACGCCGCCATCTACGACGGCCTGCGCTACGGCACATTGTTCTGAGAGACAAAACGCAAAAGGCGCCCCCTTTCGGGCGCGCCTTCCGCTGCATCATAGAGCGATGCTTACTGGGCCGTTGCCGGTTCCTGGGCCGGGGCGGTGCCCGTCGCCGGAGCCGTCGTCATGCCGTTGGTCGTGGACGACGTGGTCGAGCCGTCAACGGCAGCGCCGTTGTTGCGCTCGGCAAGAACCTGGGCCTTGGTTTTGAATTCCGGAGCGGCCTTCAGGCTTTCAGCCGTTTCCTGCGTGGTCAGCTTGATCTTGCCGTCCTGCGGGTTCTCCGAAACCGTCACGCTTTCGAAGGGAACGGCGACGTTCTTTTCGCCGATGCCGAGGAAGCCACCGACGCCGATCACGGCTGCTTCGACTGCGCCATCCTTCTTGAAGATCAGGTCGTTAATCTCGCCGATGCTTTCATCCGAGGAGTTGTAGACGGACTGGCCGACATAGGTGGACGAAGCAATCTGGTCCATGGACTGCTCGGTCAGATAGCCCGACGGTGCGGCGGCAGCAGAGGTGCTGGCAGCCGGCATCTCGGTCGACGGGGTCGTCATCGTACCGCTCGTGCCATCAGAACCCTGCATCGGCTGGGTTTCCATGGTCTGGGGCGTGGAAGTGTCCTGTGCGAAAGCAAGCGGGGACAGCGTGGTGACGCCTGCAAGCAGGGCGCCGGCCGCGACGGAAGCGATAAACTTGTTGGTCATGGGGTAACCTTCCTTTTCGTTTCGTTGCGATCAAGGCGCGGTTTCATTCATCCCGCACCGCTGATGCCGCTCTAACGTGTCGATCTGGAAAGTGGTTCCGCAGAAAATTTTTCCGAAAATCGGGAACATTTCAATATTTTAGAGCCCGCTTTCGGGAAAGCGGGCTCATTTTTTCTGATCACTTTGGGAGTGAAGGCTGCCTTCGGCCTCTGGAGCATAATCCGGCCGGAGTGAAACGAGGACCGACAAGATCATACTTTGAAAAATGGGCTGGAGCGCCGATCTGATCCTGTCAGATCGAGCAGCGCTCTAGAATTCTTCCCAGCTGTCGCCGCCCTTCAGCGCGGCATTGCCGTTGAAGGCCCGCACGGTCTTCGCCACAGATGCCCGTTGCGGCGCAGCAGGCGCAGCCGAGCGTCTGGCATTGTCCTGCGCGGCCATGGCCGCACGCTGCGTGCGATCGCCGATGTCGAACTGGCCGAGCAGTTCGAAGAGAAGCTGCGCCTCGCGGGCAAGGCTATGGGCGGCGGCGGTGGTTTCCTCCACCATGGCCGCATTCTTCTGCGTGCCCTGATCCATGGTGTTGACGGCAATATTGATCTCCTTGAGGCCGGTCGCCTGCTCGCGCGAGGCCTCGACGATCGCCTCGACATTGCTGTCCACGAGAACAACCTGGGAGACGATTTCCTCCAGCGCCTTGCCCGTATTGTTGACGAGCGTCACGCCGCTTTTGACGTGCTGGTTGGAGGTGTTGATCAACTCCTTGATTTCCTTGGCAGCCTTGGCGGAGCGCTGCGCCAGCTCGCGCACCTCCTGCGCCACGACGGCAAAGCCCTTGCCTGCCTCGCCCGCACGGGCCGCCTCCACGCCGGCATTCAGCGCCAGCAGGTTGGTCTGGAAGGCGATTTCGTCGATGACGCCGATGATGTTGCCGATCTCACCGGCCGACTGCTCGATCTTGCCCATGGCATCGACGGCCTGGCCGACGACCAACCCTGAATGCTCGGCGCTCTGCTTTGTGCCGCGGACCAGCTTGCCGGCCTCCTGGGCACGGCCGGCGGAATCGGTAACGGTCGTGGTGATTTCCTCCAGCGCCGCGGCCGTTTCTTCCACGGAGGCCGCCTGCTGTTCGGTGCGCTTGGAAAGGTCGTTCGATGCCGACTGGATCTGCTGGGATGCCGCGGCAATGGCGCCGGCATTGTTCCAGATCGTCTGCAGCGTCGAGCGCAGGTTCGCTGCCGTGTTGTTGTAGTCGCTGCGAAGCTGTTCGAGCGCGGTGATGAACGGACGCTCCAGCGTCCGGGTCATGTCGCCCTTGGCCATCGCGTTCAGCGCCTGCGCCAGATCCTGCACGTTGGCGACGCGGTCCGTCACGTCGGTGGCAAATTTCACCACCTTCACCACCTTGCAGTTCATGTCGAAGACCGGATTGTAGCTCGCCTGGATGAAAACCTTCCGTCCACCCTTGCCGATGCGGGTGAATTCGTCGGCAACAAATTCGCCACCGGCCAGCTTGTCCCAGAACCGCCGGTAGTCGTCCGATTGCGTATAGGCCGGATCGCAGAACATGCGGTGATGCTTGCCCTGGATTTCTTCCAGGCTGTAGCCGAGCGCCTTCAGGAAGTTGCCATTGGCCGTCAGGATCTCGCCCGACGGCGTAAACTCGATGATCGCCTGGGCGCGCGAGAGGGCAAACATCTTGCCCTCGACCTCCGCCGCTTCCAGCTTGCGTGCCGTGATGTCGGTCGCGATCTTGATGATCTTGTAGGGCTTCCCGCCCCGGCAGACCGGGTTGTAGGAGGCCTCGATCCAGACTTCCTTGCCGCCCTTGCCGATCCGCTTGTACTGGCGCTGGTCATATTCGCCGCGCCGCAGCTTTGCCCAGAAAGCCTCGTAGTCCGGGCTTGCCGCTTCCTTGGGTTCGACGAAAATCCTATGGTGTTTGCCAAGTATTTCTGCAAGCTCATAGCCGAGCGTCTTGCAGAAATTCGCGTTGGCGTTGATGATTGTCCCGTCAATCTTGAATTCGATGACGGCTTGAGATCTGCCTATGGCTTCAAGCATCGCGCGTGCATCCGACTGTCCAAGTCCAAACATGAGGTAATCCGCCCCTCTGATCGCAAATCGCAACGCCGCCCCCACGGCCTTTGCTTGCGGTCTGCCTTAATTTACTAAAATACCTTGTCGCCGATATGTGAATCATTGGTAAAAATTGGCTGACGCATCTTGCTGATGGTCGACTTTTTTTGCGAATATGCTCTCATTTCGTATTCCGGTTGAAAACAACTACAGTATATTCGAAAACTAAAGTCTACGCACTGAGCTATGTCGCGAAAATCGGAACTCGAACTAAACTTTAAAGAAATTGACGGACGTCAGGAATTTGTTGCGGCGCACAGCTGGCTGGGCGTGACTGTTTCCTACTCACGATTGCATCTTCCTGCTGCCTACGATTTTCACTGGGATGGGCAGACGCATTACTTGGCGCATCACGACCTGATTCTGGAGGATGGCGAGCTTCTGGTGACGGGCGAGCCGGCGGTTCCCGGCGGGGATCTTCGCGACCGCATGACCTATACGCCGGCCGGCTGCGCCATCGATGGCTGGGCCAAGCCCGCAGACCGCCTCAATGCCTTCACCGTGGTGAGCTTTGATCCCTCCGCCATGGAGGCGGAGTTGCAAAAGGAGATCAACGGCACCGAGGCCCGGCCGCACATCTATTTCACCGATGAAGGCCTCGGCGCCACGATGCGCCGTCTCGGTCATCTCATGACCGGGATCGATGGGCCGGTTTCCCGGCTCCACGCCGAAACGGTCGGCCTGGGAGCGGCGCTCGAAATGTTCCAGCTGTCACGGGAGACACGCCCGCGCCTGTCCGGTGCCGGGCAGCTCACGTCGCAGCAGTTGCGCCTCGTTCAGGCCTTTGTGGAGGATCATCTGGACAAGGACATCGCGCTCGATGACCTCGCCGCCCTTTGCGGTCTCACCCGCTTCCATTTCTCGCGCGCGTTCAAGGCAAGCACCGGCGAGCCGCCCTATCGCTATGTCACCCTGCGACGCATCGAAAGGGCACGAAAGCTGCTGGCCGAAACTGGCTGGCCGATTTCGGCCATTGCCACGGCCTGCGGGTTCAATGGCTCCAGCCAGTTTGCCCGCGCCTTCCGCGAGCTGCATGGCGAGACACCGCAGCAGTTCCGCCGCCGGGTGTGAACCGGCCGGCGGCGCAGTCGCCAATCAAAGCCGGAAAGCCGGCTCGAACTTGCCTTTAAAGGAAACGCCGAGCTCGAACGTGTTGCCGGCCCGCGGGTCTGCGGCCTTCTCCGCCGGGCCGTAATCCTGCCAGGCCGATGTCACCAGCACGCGGTCGGCCTTGCGGCCGATGGCGGCCGGGCAGCTCGATTGCTTGGCGGGCACGCCGTATCGGGCGATGCGGGTGCCGTCCGGGCGATAGACATCCACCGCCCCGATGCCCCAGGTGGCGTTCCAGATATTGCCTTCGGCATCGGTGATGGCGCCATCGATCGTGGCGTCGGAGCCATGCGCATCGACCAGCACCGTCGGCGTTCCCGTGGGCAGTCCCGTGGCCGGATCGAGCGCCACCCGCATCAGCCGGTTCGGGATGGAATCGACGTAATAGCCGACCGATCCGTCCGGCGAGAAGCAGATGCCGTTCGGAATGGTGATGCCGTCGAACAGCTTCGTGACCGTCGTTCCCGCGACGTGATAGATGGCGCCGGCACCATCCTCCGCTTTGCGCCCCATGGTGCTGGCCCACAATGCGCCGGAAGGGTGCATGCGCCCGTCATTGGAGCGATTTTCCGGTTTGTCCTCCAGCGTCACGTGGAGCGACAGGCTGCCATCGCCGGTGTTGCGGATGAAGAGACCCTGGTCGGAGACGATCAGTTGGCGCCCGGCGTCGACGACCGCCATCACGCTGCCGAGAAAGGGTAGGGGGTGCACGGTCTTGGTGCCGGTCGCAAGCTCGAGCGCATGCAGCGCCTTGCCCTTGATGTCGAACCACCAGGCCGTGTCGGTCGCCGGATCGTAGGTCGGCCCTTCGCCGAGTTCGAGATGCGCCCCGCACAGCACCCGTCCCTGAAACGCTTCCCGTTCCATCACGCCTCTCCTCCATAGACTCGGTCATAGGCCTCGATTGTCACCTTCGCCCGCTGTCCGACTTCGGCGGCACTCATGCCGGCCTTGTAGAGGCTGGAGCCGAGCCCGAAGGCGCGGATGCCGATGCGGGCGTAGTCGGCGAAGTTCGTTTCGGATACGCCGCCGACCGCGGCGATGGTCAGATCCTTCGGCAGCACGGCGCGGATCGCGTTGATGCCGTCCGGGCCGAGCACGCTGGCCGGGAAGAACTTGAGGCCCGTCGCACCCGCGCGCGCGGCGGCCAGCGCCTCGGTGGGCGTAAAGACGCCGGGCAGGGTCACCATGCCGCGCTCGGCGGCCAGCCGGATCACGGCCGGCTCCACATTCGGGCTCACCATCAGCCGTCCGCCGGTGCTGTCCAGCCGCTCCACGTCCTCGGTCGTCAGCACCGTTCCCGCGCCGATCAACACGCTTTCGGGGGCCATCTTCGCGGCGATCTCGATGGAGGTGAAGGGATCCGGCGAATTCAGCGGGATTTCGATCGCCGTCAGCCCGGCCTCGATCAGCGTGCCCACCACCGCTTCCGTTTCCTCGGGCTTCAGGCCGCGCAGGATGGCAACGAGCGCGCGCTGCATGGGGGGAAAGGGAATGCGGTTCATGAACATCGTCCTCTTGTAAGCCGTGGTCGTGCATCGGCCGCCCCGGCGCAATTCCATCTTCAGTCGGTGATCAGGCGGCCCAGATCTGCCGGGCCGCATGCGCAAGCCCTTCGCGCACCGTCGCATCCGCGTCCACCGTTCTGGCCGAAAGCCCGGCGACCGTAAAGGCCGCTTCGTAAAGACCGCCAAGCCCGCCCGACACGACGAGGATGGCCTCGCTGACGGCGCCGAACGACAGCGCCCCGGCCAGTTCCAGCCCGATCATCGTGCCCGAAAGCCGCGCCCGCGAGGCGGTCGCATCCTTGCCCTGCAGCAGCTGCCCGGCGCGGATGGAGAAGACGAGATTTGTGGCAAGGGCGGGATTGTCGATCGCGCTTGCAACGGCAGCACGGAAATCCGCATGGCTGCCGTCGAACCCGCCCGCGTCAGCCAGCGTGTGCGAGAGGATCGAATGGCGGGAGATCACGTCGAACAGTTCGCCCGTCATGAAGGTCGAGAAGCCCTCGACCCGGCCGCCGGCAAGCCGCACCCATTTGCTGTGCGTACCGGGCATGCAGACGAGGCCGCTCGCATCCGGCGCAAAGCGTGTGGCGCCCAGAAGCTGGGTTTCCTCGCCGCGCATGACATCGGGGTGGTCGCCATCGCGCTGGCAGAGCCCGGGCAGGATGCGCACGTCGCGGTGAAGGCCGGGCACGCGCACGGCCTGTCCGGCAATATCGGCAAGCGCGGCCGGGGTATCGATATAGCCGGCCTCGACCCAGCCCTGGCGGGCCCCCACCATGCCGCAGGCAATGACAGGTGTGTCGGCAGAAGCGCCGGCCTCGGCCAGATGCCGTTCCAGTACCGCCTCGAAACCGCCGGCCGCGGCTGCGCTGGTCATGCCGTCGCTCGCCCGTCGCTCGGCAAGAACGGCACCGTCGGCGCCGATCAGCCAGAGGCGGAAGCTCGTGGTGCCCCAGTCGACGGCAGCATAGGATGGGTTGGTCATGGTCAGGTCGCGCCTCCGTCGACGATGATGCTCTGTGCCGTCATGCCGCCGGAGGCGGACGAGGCGAGGAAAAGACAGGGGCCGACGAGATCGCCTGGCTCCAGTGCCCGTTTCAGGCACTGCCGGTCCACCATTCGGGCGATCGATTCCTCCGTAAGCCACAGCCGCTTCTGCCGCTCGGTGACGATCATGCCCGGCAGGATGCAGTTGACGCGGATGTTCTCCGGTCCGAGCCGCCCGGCAAGAGACCGTGTTAGCCCGACGATCCCGGCCTTTGCCGTGGCATAGGATGGAATGTCTCCCATGTTCAGGAGATAGGCGATCGACGAGAAGTTCACGATCGCGCCGCCGCCCGCCTTGCGCATGTAGGGCACGGCGGCCTGGGCTGCGAAGAACAGGTGGCGCAGGTTCACCGCCTGGCTCTCGTCCCAGTCGGCCGCCGTGACCGCGTCGAAATCCTGCCGGTCGTCGCGCGCGGCATTGTTGATCAGAATATCGAGCCCGCCGAGCTGCGTTGCCAGCGCCTCGACCGCCGTCGCAACGCCATCCGCATCCCTGAGGTCGCAGGCGACAGAGGCCGGCGCGAAGCCGTCGCCCCCGAGCTTGTCGACCAGCCGGCCTGCGGCATCGGAATCGATATCGAGAAAGCCGACGCGAGAACCCGCCCGGCAAAAGGCCTCCACCAAAGCCGCGCCGATACCCGATGCACCTCCGGTCACGAGCACTGCCTTGCCGATGAGGTCGCCATACTGCTGCATCAAAGCTCTCGCCCCGAGGCGCCCGCGGGAACCTCGATAAATGTGTTCCATTATATGGAACTTTGTTTTACTATGTGGAATATCACCGCCGACATCGGCCCTGTCAAGGTCTCCGGTAAGGGCCAGCGGAAGGGTGAGATGGGCGGCGAGGTCGGCCCGGCGACGCGGGTTGCCTGCATCGCTGTACGGCAGAGGAAGGAAAGCGGCATGACCGGAGAGCCGGGCAATTCCGAAACGGTTTCATCGACCGACACCGGCACGTTCGGCAAGGTCATGGCCGTGCTCGATCTCGTGCTGTCGGCCGATGAGCCGCTGCGGTTCACGGATATCCTGCAGCGCGCCGGCCAGCCGCGCGGCACCCTGCATCGCCAGCTTGCCCATCTGGTTCGCGAAGGCTTGCTGGTCGCAGGCCCGGATGGCAGCTATTCGCCCGGTCTTCGCCTCTTGCGGCTGGCGCATCGCTCCTGGTCCCGCCACAGTTTCCGCAGTGTCGCCGAGCCGCATCTCGCCCGTCTCAATGCCATCACGGGCGAGACTGTCCATCTCGGCGTGCTGAGCGGCGCCGACATCGTCTATATCGACAAGGTGGAGAGCCGGCAGGGGGTGCGGATGGGGTCGCAGATCGGCAAGGCCTCGCCCGTCTATTGCACCGGCCTTGGCAAGGCGGCCATTTCCCTGCTGCCGGATCCGGCGCTGGAGGCCTTGCTTGCCGGGTTGCAATTCGTGCGCCACACGCCGCAGACCCTTGCGGATGCCGACGCCCTGCGCCGGGAAGTGGAGGAGATCCGCGCCGCCGGCTATGCGCTCGACAGGGAAGAGCACGAAGAAGGTATTCGCTGCGTGGCCGCACCGATTCGCGCCGGGACCGATGATGTCGTCGCAGGAATTTCCGTGACCGGTCCCGCCTATCGCGTCTCCCTGCCGCAGCTTCTGGACTGGTCGCCGGTGGTCAGGGCGACGGCAGCCGAAATCGGCCGGGATTGGCGCCTGCGTCTCGGTCTGTTCCGCTGAAACGGGGTGGCTTTACGGTAAACTTTCCGCTCAAGCTGGACGCATTGCCCCGGAGAATGTTACCTTGAGGCTACGTTGACGTCGGTAAATTCGAGTGCGCCGTTGCCTGTGAACGGGTCTGCGCGCTCGTTTTGTGGTGGGTCTGTACCCTGTCTCGGCGGCGCGCCGAAATGAGTAGAAAAGTGCGACATGATGGACATCGCTTTCGTCGAGAGACTTGAAGAAACGCTGATCGCGCCGGAGCGCTGCATGAGCGCCGACGATGTCTCGACCGCGCTCAGTCGTCTCTGCAGCGATTTTCGCTTCAATGGCTTTATCGTCATGGTCCTGCGCGACCGTGCGTGCGAATTGCTTGCCGATCACACCGTGCTGACCAACTGGCCCGCAAAGCTGATCGCCCAGTATGACAAGGAGCGCTGGTCGCGCGGCAGCCCGATTTTCGACAATCTGCGCAAAAACACCCTTCCCTTCACCTTCGACATCGCCGAGAAACGCAATCTGCCCGTTGGCGGGCGGGTCTATGATGCGTTCGCCGAAGCCGGCCTGCAGCGCGGCGTTTATATTCCGGTCCACGATCGGCGCGGCGTGCGCGGGGCGATCGGCTTCGGCGGGGATCGCGAGACGGTGACGACCGAAGAGATCGTGGCGCTGAACATGGCCTGCAGTGCGCTCTTTCAGCGCGTTTGTGACCTCAACCTCGATCGGGCTGCGTTCACCGCGCGCCTGTCCGACCGCGAGGTGGAGTGCCTGCGATGGGCCGCGGAGGGCAAGACGGCCGGCGAGGTTGCTGCTATCCTCGGTCTTTCGGAATATACCGTGACCCATTACCTGAACCGCGCCACGCAAAAGCTCGACTCCGTCAACCGCGTCCAGGCCGTCGTCAAGGCGTTGCGTGCGAGGCTGATTGCGTGATGCAGCGCCCCGGAGCCACCTTGAGCCGCACACTGTCCACATCTCCGCATGGCCGCCTGCCACAGACCTTGCTGGCGCGGCAGCGGCACGCCCATGCGACCGCGCGTCTTGACCTTGCGGGGCCATGCGCATGCTGGGCACCATGAGCCGCGGCGAGAACCCTGGCGGCGCCTTCCGCACGGGCGACTTCGCAAGCGAGATCGCTGCGTTGCAGACGCAGTTCGATATGATCCGGTACATGCGGCGTATTGGTGGCCTGTTCGGCTTCACCCATTTCATGATTGCCACCGTGCCGCAGCAGGACGCCGAGAATCTGGCCAGCCATTCGCTGGTGACGAACCTGCCCTCGGATCTCCTGACCCGTTTCGATACGCTCGGTCTCGTCCATAGCAGCCTCGTGCTCAGGCGCCTGCGTGAAACGACGACGCCGTTCCAGATGCGCAATGATCCCGCCCTCATCGAGAAGGGTGGAGCCTGCGAATTCGAGCAGGCGCTGGTCGAGGCCAATCTCTTGCAGGGCAATTTCTTTCCGGTGCACGATGTCAGCGGTTCGCGGGCCTTCGTTGCCCTGATGGGTCCGGTGCTGGATGTGCCGCCCGCCGCCGTCATGGAACTCCAGATGGTCGCGATCCACGTCTTCAACCGGCTGGTCGATATCAGCGCGCTGTGGAAGACCGCGACCAGCAAGCTTTCCGAGCGTGAAATCCAGTGCCTGACCTGGACCGCTGCCGGCAAGACCAGTTCCGAGATCGCCGGCATTCTCGGCCTCTCCGAGCACACGGTGAACCACTATCTGAACCACGTCACCAAGAAGCTGGATGCCGTCAACCGCACCCAGGCCGTGGTCAAGGCTCTCAAGCGCGGCCTTATCAGCTGACCGCGCGAGCGATGCCGGCGCGCATGTGCTGCTGATTGCCGTTTTTCCGCGCTTTCTTGCGCGGATGCACAAGAATTGTGCATTTCGACTGCCGGGACGGTCATCTTCTTGCCAGTCAGGCGATTCCGGCTTTGGCTGTGAAGCACGGATTTTCGAAATATCCGTTGATTTATAGTCGTTTGTGCTTTTTCTCCCGCTCCCGGTCAGAAGCGACGTGCCATCTGGCACGCATCCTGCATTTCAAAGGACAGGTCCAGAGGGGACTGTAAAAAGACGCGCCCACGAAGGCAGCGAAACGTTAAGGGCTGTCGCCTCGCCGTGATCCCGGATGGACGGACACGGAGAACGAGGCGGCAGCCTTTTCGTGTCCGAACCCGGGCACTGCCTGAAACCCGCCGTGGCCAATCGTCTCAAAATGCCGCCGGTCCATTGGCGAGCGCGCCGCGCTCGATTATCTCTGCGGAACTGGCGTGCCGGTTTCCGGCCGCATCCTGCAGGAAATGGATGACGACATGGCAGACGTGACGAAAGAGATGGTGCTGGAAAAGCTTGCGACGGTGCGCGGGCCGGGCCTTGAGGGCAACATCGTCGAGCGTGGCCTTGTGTCCGAAGTCTTCATCGCCGACGGCAAGGTCTATTTCTCGCTGACCGTCCCGGCCGAACAGGCCCGCGAACTGGAGCCCATGCGCGCCGCCGCCGAGCGGGTCGTCAAGGAAATCCCCGGCGTGAAAGCTGCCATGGTGGCGCTGACGGCCGACAAGAAGGCCGGGCAGGGGGGCGAACCGGCCCGCCGCCCGCCACCGCCCGCCGGCGGCCACGCCCATTCCCATTCCCACGGACATGATCACGGCCCCGGCCACACGCATGCGCAGCCGCGCCAGCCCGGTCCCGCAGCCGGGCAGCCGCGCCAGCCGGTAAAGCCCGCCGGCATTCCCGGTGTCGGCGCCATCATCGCGGTCGCCTCCGGCAAGGGCGGCGTCGGCAAATCCACGACGTCGGTCAATCTGGCGCTGGGTCTCAAGGCCAACGGGCTCAAGGTCGGCATTCTCGACGCTGATATCTACGGCCCCTCCATGCCGCGCCTGCTCGGCATTTCCGGCCGTCCGCAGCAGATCGAGGGCCGCCTGATCCGCCCCATGGAAAATTACGGCCTCAAGGTCATGTCCATGGGCTTCCTCGTGGACGAGGAGGTCGCGATGATCTGGCGCGGCCCGATGATCCAGTCGGCCCTCCTGCAGATGCTGCGCGAGGTCGCCTGGGGCGATCTCGACGTTCTCGTCGTCGACATGCCGCCCGGCACGGGCGATGCGCAGCTCACCATGGCGCAGCAGGTGCCGCTCGCCGGCGCCGTCATCGTCTCCACCCCGCAGGATCTCGCCCTCATCGACGCCCGCAAGGGGCTTGCCATGTTCCGCAAGGTGGAAGTCCCCGTCCTCGGCATTGTCGAGAACATGAGCTACTTCATCGCGCCGGACACCGGCAAGCGCTACGACATTTTCGGCCATGGCGGCGCCCGCGCCGAAGCGCAGCGGATCGACGTGCCCTTCCTGGGGGAGGTGCCGCTGACCATGACGATCCGCGAGACATCCGACGCCGGTACGCCGATCGTCGTGGCCGAGCCGGACGGCCCGTCGGCCGCCATCTACCGTGAGATCGCCGCGCGCGTCTGGGAGGGCGTCACGGCCGGTGGCCCGCAGGCTGCGCCGGCCATCGTTTTTGAGTGAGCGGGCGCCTGCATTTCCATTAGGACTTGCGACACCGCGAGGGCAGCAATGCGGCAGAGACGTGGCAGGGTCATTGATTTTTGTCGCGGACTGCGTCATATGCCCCGCCGCACAGCGTTCTGTGCCCAACTCAAGCCCTCTCGCGGTGGACCTCGGCTCCCCGTGACGACCGAGTTGAGGAAGAATTCCTCGCCGAAGGGTGCGCAGGCATGACTGGTTGTGGACGGGCAGACGGCAGGGCGGCGATGAGCCGGGCGGCCTCGCGATGATCGCGCTTCATACATCGACGGGCGAGGTGCGCGAACTTCACGCCGCCGGCCCCGGACCGCGACAGGAAACGCGCACCGAAACGCTCGATCCCGCCATCGTCTGGATCGATATGCACAGCCCCACCAAGGCCGAGGATACGCTGGTTGAAAGCCTGCTCGGCATTTCCGTGCCGACGCGCGAGGATCTGAAGGACATCGAGCCCTCGAGCCGCCTTTACACGGAGAACGGCGCCGTCTTCATGACCGCCTCCATCCTCTGCGGTGCCGACCGCGACCGCCCGACGCTGACCGACGTCGCCTTCGTGCTCACGGCAAGCCGCGTCGTCACGGTGCGCTACGACGATCCGCGCGCCTTTTCCCTCTTCAAGGCGGCGCTGAAGCGCAGTCCGCAGGGCTGCGCCACCGGCATCGGCCTGCTGCTGCGCCTGCTGGAGACCATCACCGACCGCACGGCCGAAATCCTCGAACACGCCGCGATGAAGCTCGACGATCTCTCGCACCGCGTCTTCGACACCCCGCCCGGCAGCCGCCGCCGCGATCCGCATTATCTGGAAGAGCGCTTGCGCGAGGTCGCCGCCCAGCACCGGCTGGTGGCCCTTGCCCGCGACAGCCTGAGTTCGCTCGGCCGCCTGCTGACCTTCCTCTACACCGTGCCGGACACGCAAGCCGATCACGACATGAAGGAACTGTCGCGCACCATCTCGCGCGATGTCCAGTCGCTCTCCGAGCACGCCGCCTTCATCTCCGGCAACATCGCCTTCCTGCTGGATGCCTCGCTTGGACTCATCAATGTCGAGCAGAACGCCATCATCAAGATCTTCTCGATCGCCTCGGTTGTCTTCCTGCCGCCGACGCTGGTCGCCTCGCTCTATGGCATGAACTTCCGCGTCATGCCGGAACTCGACTGGACCTTCGGCTATCCTTTCGCGATCGTCCTTATGGTCGTTTCCGCCATTATCCCCTATCTCTTCTTCCGCTGGAAAGGCTGGCTGTGAGGCGCTCGATGATCGAGTGCCCGAAACGCCGCTAGGAGCATCCATGGGTCACGCAGCAGACCATTCCCACGTCAGCAGCCATAACAAGCTGAAACGTTTTCTCATTCTGGCCCTTGGCTCCGTCGGCGTCGTCTATGGCGATATCGGCACCAGCCCGCTCTATGCCTTCCGCGAAGCCATGCGCCCCATCGCGGCCGATGGCGTGGCCCGCGAGGAGGTCGTCGGCCTCATCTCGCTGATGATCTGGACGCTGACGATCATAGTGACCCTCAAATACGTGCTCTTCCTGCTGCGCGCCGACAACCACGGCGAAGGCGGCACGCTGTCATTGCTGGCCCTGCTGATGAAGAAGGGCGGCGCCCATATGCCGCTGCTTTTCTTCATGGGCATTGCCGGAGCGGCGCTGTTCATCGGCGACGCCATGATCACGCCGGCGCTCTCGGTGCTCTCGGCCGTCGAGGGCCTGAAGCTCGTCACGCCGCATCTCAGCGAATATGTGGTGCCGATCACCGTCGTCATCCTTGTCGGCCTCTTCGCCGTGCAGTCGCGCGGCACGGCGGCGGTGTCGAATTTCTTCGGCCCGATCACGGTCGTCTGGTTCCTGGTGCTGGCCGCCGGCGGCATCAGCCATATCGGCGATGATCTCGCCATCCTCTCGGCCTTCAATCCCTTCCACGCCGTGCATTTCATGATCATCGAGGGCTATCTCGGCATCATCGTGCTCGGCGCCGTCTTCCTGACGGTCACCGGAGCGGAAGCGCTCTACGCCGACCTCGGCCATTTCGGCCGCCGGCCCATCCAGTGGGCCTGGATCTGCCTCGTCTTCCCCTCCTTGACGCTGAACTATCTCGGCCAGGGCGCGCTGGTGCTGAAGCACCCGGAAACGCTCTCCGACCCCTTCTACCTGATGTTCCCGGAATGGGCGCTGCTGCCGGTCGTGCTGCTTGCCACTGCCGCCACCATCATCGCCAGCCAGGCCGTCATCACCGGCGCCTTCTCGCTGACGCGCCAGGCCATTCACCTGGGCTTCCTGCCGCGCATGGCCATCGTCCACACATCCGAGACCCACACCGGCCAGATCTACCTGCCGAGCGTCAACACGCTGCTGCTCTTCGGCGTGATGCTGCTCGTCTTCGTCTTCGGCTCGTCGGAATCGCTCGCCACCGCCTATGGCATCTCGGTCACCGGCGCCATGGTCGTCACCACCGTGCTCGCCTTCGCGTTCGTGCGCACGCGCTGGAACTGGCCGATGTGGCTCGCCATCGTCGTGCTGGTGCCGCTCCTGGCGCTGGAACTCGTCTTCCTCGGCGCAAACCTCCTGAAGATCCACGACGGCGGCTACGTGCCGGTGATGATCGCGCTCGCCTGCGTCGTCATCATGTGGACCTGGCGCCGCGGCACGGCGATCCTGCACGAAAAGACCCGCCGCACGGATATCCCGCTCGAGACCTTCGTCAAATCGGTGGAGCGCAAGAGCGAGCATGCCCCGGTCGTCGTGCCCGGCACCGCGATCTTCCTGACCAGCGATCCCCACTCGACGCCGGCCGCGCTGATGCACAACATCAAGCACAACCACGTGCTCCATCAGCAGAATTTCATCCTGACGATCCGCACCGCCAATACGCCGCGCGTGCGCAAGGAAGACCGCGTCTCGGTCCAGCCGCTGTCGGAACGCTTCCAGATTCTCGAAATGACCTTTGGCTTCATGGAGACGCAGAACGTGTCCCAGACGCTGGGGCTCTTCAAGAAATCCGGCCTGAAGTTCGACATCATGTCGACCTCCTTCTATCTCGGTCGGCGCAAGCTGGTGCCGGACGCCCAGTCCGGCATGCCGCACTGGCAGGACCTGCTCTTCATCGGCCTCGCCAACGCCGCCATCGACCCCTCCGACTATTTCCGCCTGCCCACCAACCGCGTGGTCGAACTGGGCTCCCACGTCATCATCTGACGCAGCCATCAAGGGGGAATTGAGCCCGCCGGAACGCCGGCGGCTCTCCGGGGTCGGGCCGCCATGCGGATCAGCCCCAGGGCATGTCTTCGCGATCCGGGACACGCCTCGACCGTGGGCCTGATCCCATCCGGCATCACGCATGGACGCGGTCATCGAAGGGGCAGGCGGGATCGCGCGCCCAGTCCGCCTTCGGGATCTTTGCTATCAGCCGCCCTTCAGCGGCTTGAACGTCATCCGGTGCAGGCCTGAGGGGCCGAGCGTGCAGATCGCCTCCAGATGTGCAGCCGTGCCGTATCCGGCATGCTTTGCAAAGCCGTAGCCCGGAAAGCGTGCGTCCGCCGCCGCCATCATCCGGTCGCGGGTCACCTTGGCGACGATGGAGGCCGCAGCGATGGAGAGGGAGCGGGCATCGCCCTTCACCACGGCGCGCCCGGGGCAGGGCAGGCCGGGCGGCACGTCTCGACCGTCGACGATGGCCGCGGCGGGCGACACCGACAAGCCGCGCACCGCGCGCGCCATGGCCGCGAGATTGGCCTTCAGCACGTCGGTCCGGTCGATCTCGGCGGGCGACGCACTCGCCACGCAAACGGCGACCGCCTTCTCGAGGATCAGCGAAAACAGCGCCTCTCGCTTGGCCGCCGTCAGCTTCTTGCTGTCGTTCAGGCCCGGCGGCACATGGTCGGGATCAAGGATCACCGCCGCCGTCACCACCGGCCCCGCCAGCGGCCCGCGCCCCGCCTCGTCCACGCCCGCCACCGGCCACAGTCCCTCGCGCCGCAAGCCGTCCTCGATGGAAAAATCGGGGGCGAGGATAACGGGAAAGAGATCCGGTATTGCGGGCGGTGTCTTCTTGCGGGCCATGACGTGGATGTGCCATGCGGGACGCGCAAACGGCAAGGGGGATGGCGGCTGCTGACCTCTCAGCCCCGCCGTTGCAGCACCTTCTCCGGATTCATGATGCCTGCGGGATCGAAGGCCGCCTTGATCCGCTGCATCAGGTCGATCTCGATCGGCTCGCGGATGGCGGCCAGTTCGTCGCGCTTCAGCTGGCCGATGCCGTGCTCGGCGGAAATCGAGCCGCCGTGGGCCCGCACGATCGCATGCACGCGGTCGCTGACCTCGTGCCAGCGGTCGAGGAAGGCCTGTTTATCGGCTCCGGCGGGCTGGGAGATGTTGTAGTGGATGTTGCCGTCGCCCATGTGCCCGAAGGCGCAGATCCGGGCGCCGGGCATCATCGCCATCACCGCCGCATCGGCTTCGGCCATGAAGGCCGGGATGGCGGCGACCGGTACGGACACGTCGTGCTTGATCGAGCCGCCCTCCGGCTTCTGGGCCAGCGACATGCTCTCGCGCATGTGCCAGAAGGCGCGCCGCTGCGTCTCGTTCTGGGCGATCACCGCATCGGCGACCAGTCCCTCCGACAGTGCTTCTTCAAGGATCCCGGTGACGATCGCTTCGGCGCTCTCCTGTCTGTCGGCGCTCGAAATGTCGATCAGCACATACCAGGGCTGCGGTGTTTCCAGCGGCTCCCGCACACCCGGAATGTGCCGCACGGTGAAGTCGATGCCGATCCGCGCCATGATCTCGAAGCCGGTGAGCGCCGGCCCGCCGCGCCGCGTGGCGATGGAAAACAGTGTCAGCGCCGCCGCCGGATCGGCAACGCCGGCCACCGCCACCTGATGGCCTGCCGGGCGGGGGAAGAGCTTCAGCACAGCAGCGGTAATGACGCCGAGCGTGCCTTCCGCGCCGATGAAAAGATCGCGCAGGTCATAGCCCGTATTGTCCTTCTTCAGGCGCCGCAGCCCGTTCCAGATCTCGCCGGTCGGCAAAACCACTTCGAGCCCCAGGCACAGCTGCCGCATGTTGCCATAGGCGAGCACGGCCGTGCCGCCGGCATTGGTTGAAAGATTGCCGCCGATCTGCGCCGTCCCCTGCGAGCCGAGCGAAAGAGGAAAGAGCCGGTCGACCTTCTCCGCCGCCGTGTGGATATCGGAAAGGATGGTGCCGGCCTCCGTCACCAGCACATTGCCGACCGGGTCCACGTCGCGGATGCGGTTCATGCGCTCCAGCGACAGCACGAAGTCGTTGAGCCCAGTGCGCGGCACTTGTCCGGCCACATGGCCGGTATTGCCGCCCTGCGGCACGATCGGGGTTGCGGTGTCGCTTGCCAGCTTCAGGATCGCCGCCACCTCGGCCGTCGAGCCCGGTTTCAGGATCGCCGGTGTCTGGCCGGTGTAAAGCCCGCGCGTGTCGTGGATGTAGCGCTCATGCTCGGCCGTGTCCGTCACCACGTTGCGCGCGCCGAGAATGGCGCGGAAGCGGTCGATCAGGGCGTCATCGGTCATGGTCCATGTCCTTGCTGGGAAAGCGTCGCTGTCAGGGCCGGGGGGCTGCAGCCCGTTCGATGCGGTCGTGAATGGCCTCGCCAAGCCCGTGGCGCGGAATGGGCCCGAAGGCGATGCGCCGCGCGCCGGTCGCATCCGCCTGCTTCATCACGTCGAAAAGGCTGGCCGCCGCCTCGCGGAGATTGCCGCCGGGGCTGAGGTTGAACACGGCATGCGCGTGCTCTTCCCCCGCTATCGGCTCCGGCCCGAAGCGGATCAGCGCCTCGCCGGGCTCCACGTGGCTGGCCTCCAGCCGGACGGGCGCATCCGGCGCGTAATGCGAGGCGAGCATGCCGGGCGCGACGATGGCCGCGCCCGCCGTTTCCGGCCGCTCGACGGCCATCCCCGTCACCGCCTCGATCTCGGTGGCGTCGAGGCCGCCGGGACGCAGCAGGCGGATCCGGCCATCCTCCACCTTCACGATGGTCGATTCGAGCCCGACCACGCACGGGCCGGCATCGAGGATCAGCGCGATGCGGGAGCCGAGATCGGCGTCCACATGCGCAGCACTCGTCGGGCTGATCCGGCCCGATGTATTGGCGCTCGGCGCCGAGAGCGGCCGTCCAAGGGCCGCGATCACCCGGCGCGAAAAGCCGTCCGGCATGCGCATGGCAACGGTGTCGAGTCCGGCCGTGGCGAGAGGATGGATCGTGCTGGTTTGCGCAAGCGGCAGAACCAGAGTCAGCGGTCCCGGCCAGAAGCGCTCGGCAAGCTGTCGGGAAAGCGGATCGAACACGGCATGCTGCTCGGCCATGGCGAGATCGGCGACATGGGCGATCAGCGGATTGAAGCGCGGCCGGCCCTTCACCTCGTAGATCCGGGCGACAGCCTCCGCCTCCGTCGCATCGGCTGCCAGCCCGTAGACGGTCTCGGTGGGAATGGCGACCGGCAGCCGGCGGCCGAGCACGTCGAGCGCGGCGGCAATCGCCTCGTCCGGGTCGCGTCTCACATCGATGATCCGTGCCATGCGTCGCACCTGCTAGGCTTCAAGGGGCGGGCGCCGGAAAGCGCGTCCCCGGTGGCATCGGCGTCTGCAACCCGCACTCCGCAGCGCGAACCCCTCTGCCGTCAGCGGCGCCAATCGCCACCGTCGTCATCCTCGGGCTTGCCCCGAGGATCCACAGCCAGGGATGCGGACGCCGCGTGGACCCTCGGAACAAGCCCGAGGATGACGGAGAGAGCGGATGCAGAGCGCACCAATCGGGGAGCACCGCAAGGCGCCCTTTGCACCATCACCTAGCGCATTCGAGGACAAAGAAAAATGCCAAAGACTGAAAAGGGAGCCATCCGCTCCGCACCGCCCGCGGGCGGGTGCGAGGCAATTTCACAGCGCCTTGACGATCTTGCGCAGTTCCTCGTTGCGGGCGCCGAGCAGCAGCACGTTCTTCAGCGCTTCCTTGGGGTCGTGGGTGCGGAAGAGCAGGCCGTTCGGCCGGAACCGGCGATTGATCGTGAAGTCCTTGCCGGTCTCGCTGGCCTCGGTGGCCACGGCGAAATACATGCGCGAATAGGAGAGGCTGACGCGGCGGAAGAACTGGTCGTCGGCCTCGCCGATATCGGCGAAGAAATTGGCGAGGTAGAAGGACCAGGTGATGTCGCCGGCGCTGCCGGGAAAGCGCGTGCGCGCCGCCGTCACGTGGCAGTAGCCCAGGTGCGGACTGTCGGCCAGCGTCCGGTGAAAGATGATCTTCGGAAAGCGGATCGCCTTGTGAAAGCCGTTCAGCCGCGCACAGGTGGTCTCGCCGGCCGTTTCCAGCCGCTTTCCGGTGCGCGCCGCCACTTCGCTATGGGTCAGGTAGCGGCGTTCCTGATGGTTCCAGTCCTCCGGCGCGCGGTCAATGCGGCCGGTGCGCAGGAACTCGGTATAGATGGCGCGGCCAACCCGCGCGGCCTTCGACTTGGAGGCGTTGTCGTAATATCTGAGCTTGCTCATGCTCGTCGTCATCCACAACCACCGGCCGCATTCCGTCGGCCACGATGCTCCAATGTTAGAAGATGCAAATTAACGAGGCCTTGCCAGCCGCCCCGCGCGGCTGTGGTAACGTCAGTTGGCCATCACCCAATCATGCGGGCATGGTCCGAGGCTTGCGTGGCAGCCGCGGTGCCGCGTCACATGGCAGGACTATCGTCGCAATCGGCTGTTTCTGCGGCATATGCCCATCTCTTGAGCGCGACCTTGCCCGCCGCGTGCGCAGCGGAAAAAACCCGCCATTTGAACCGGTTAGCCGTGGCGATCAAACATCTCGCAGCCTGTCGTCAAAAGCGTTGGGCTTGGCGCAATCAGGATATTGCGACGCCTGCCTCTGCGATTAGATGGAGCCATTCGAGGTGCCGCCCCGAGGGAGGGCGGAGAATTGGGAAGCCGGTCAAAAATCCGGCGCTGCCCCCGCAACGGTAGCAGAGCACGACGAACGGCAGGAGGCCACTGGGATCCCCGCAATCAGCGGATGACCTGGGAAGGCGCCGTCCGGGTCCCCACGAAGGGACGGCTCTGGAGCCCGGAAACCAGCCTTGAAGCGAAACGACCGGCTGCGGTGGGCGGCTGGAGCGGCGGATGCTCCATGCCCGGAGCCATCCCACTGCTCCGCCTTCCTCCAGGCCAAGACGAAGAGATCACGCCCCGGACCGGCCCGTGCCGTTTCCGCCGGCCAGCGAGGAATGACGACATCATGACGATCCGCGGCGACATGCTCCAGCGCCTCAAGGGCCGCAAGCCTGGCTACAGCCTCGAACAGGCCTTCTACACCGATCCCGATTTCTTCAAGATCGATCTGGAAGAAGTCTGGTACAAGGACTGGCTCTTCGTCGGCCATGACTGCGAGGTCGCCAAGCCCGGCTCCTATTTTACCCTCCAGGTCGGCGAATACCCCGTCGTCATCGTCCGCGACCGTCAGGGCGTGATCCGCGCGTTGCACAATTCCTGCCGCCATCGCGGTTCGCGGGTCTGCACCCAGAAGAAGGGTACCTCGGCCAAGCTCGTCTGTCCCTATCACCAGTGGACCTACGAACTCGATGGCAAGCTCCTGTTCGCCCGCCAGATGGGCGAGGATTTCGACAAGACCACCCACGGCATGAAGCCGATCGCCTGCGAGACCGCCGGGGGCTACATCTTCATCAACCTTTCCGAACGTCCGATGGATTTCGCGCCGATGCGCGAGATGATGGAGCCCTATTTCGCGCCCCATAACCTCAAGGACACCAAGGTCGCCTTCGAAAGCACCATCATCGAGAAGGGCAACTGGAAGCTCGTCTGGGAAAACAACCGCGAGTGCTACCACTGCGCCGCCAACCATCCGGAACTCTGCCGCACCTACCCGGAAGCCCCGACGGCCACCGGCGTGCAGGGCGCCAAGGACGATCCGGTGATTGCCGAGCACTGGGCGAAATGCGAGGCCGCCGGCCTGCCGAGCGAATTCCGCATGCACCCGACCGGCCAGATGCGCGTTGCCCGCATGCCGCTGATCAATGATGCGGAAAGCTACACCATGTCCGGCCGCCCGGCCGTCCGCCGTCTGATGTCGGATCAGGTCACGCAGAGCCACATCGGCACGCTGCTGCTCTTCCACTACCCGACGACCTGGAACCACGTTCTGACCGACCACGCCATCACCTTCCGCGTGCTGCCGCTCGGACCCGAGCTGACGGAAGTCACCACCAAGTGGCTGGTCCACAAGGATGCCGTCGAGGGCGTGGACTACAATCTCGAGGAACTCACCCACGTCTGGACCGAAACCAACGACCAGGATCGCCAGATCGTGGAGGAAAACGCTTTCGGCATCCGCTCCCCGGCCTACGAGCCCGGCCCTTATTCGCCGGAACACGAAGGCGGCGTCATGCAGTTCGTCGAATGGTACACGACCTTCATGACCCACCGCCTGCAGGGCGAAACCACCTCCATCGCACGGGTTGCCTGACCATGACGATTGCGTCGACCTTCCGCCATTTCGACGAACTCCAGCCGTTCAACGATCGCCAGCACCGGCTGGAATGCATCGCCGTGACGGCGGAAACGGCCGACGTGATGACCTTCGTGTTCAAGGCCGACAAGCCGGGCTGGTTCCGTTACCTGCCCGGCCAGTTCGTGACGCTGGAACTGCCCGTCGGCCCAGAGCCGGTCATGCGCACCTACACGCTCTCCTCCACGCCCTCGCGGCCCTTCACGGTGGCGGTGACGGTAAAGGCTCAGGCGGGCAGCATCGGCACGCGCTGGATGTTCGAGAACCTGAAGCCCGGCATGTCGCTGAAGGCCTTCGGCCCGCTCGGCGACTTCACCTTCGCCCGCCATCCGGGCGAAAAGTACCTCTTCGTCTCCGCCGGTTCCGGCATCACGCCGATGATGTCGATGACCCGCTGGATGGCCGATTGCGCGCCCTTGAGCGATGTCGCCTTCCTCACCTGCGCCCGCACGCCGGGCGATATCCTCTTCCGCTCCGAGCTCGAAAGCCTCTCGGCCAACATGCCGAACCTCTCGCTCGGCTTCGTGGTCGAAGGCCACCAGCCGCGTGATGGCTGGCACGGCCTGCGCGGCCGCATCGATATCGAGAAGCTGAAGCTGCTCTGCCCCGATTTCCGGGACCGCACCGTCTTCTGCTGCGGCCCGGAGCCCTTCATGCGCGGCGTCAAGGGCGCGCTGGAAGCGAACGGCTTCGACATGGGCCGCTACCACGAGGAAAGCTTCCAGCCCGCAGCCCCCGAGCCCGTCGTGCTGCCGGAAGGCGAGCCGGGCGCGCCCGCCGCCATCGTCAGCTTTTCGCTGGCCGGCAAGGACGTCGCCTGCGCGCCCGGCCAGACGATCCTTCAGGTCGCACGCGCCCATGGCGTGCGCATCGGCGCGGCCTGCGAAGGCGGCATCTGCGGCACCTGCCGCGTGATGAAGCTCTCCGGCGAGGTCGAGATGAACCACAATGGCGGTATCCTCGATGACGAGATCGAGGAAGGCTACATCCTCGCCTGCTGCTCGCGCCCGCTGGGTGCGGTCACGGTCGAAGTGTAAGGCAGGCGGTGGCCGGCCGTTTAGAGCGGCCGGCAATCGAGGTGCAGTTCCGCCTCGCGCACCGACTGGCAGCGCCGCAGCACCTTCTTCGGCTTCTCCTGCACCGTCTCGGTCTTCTGCTCGACCACGACAGGCCGTGTTTTCTCGATCACCTTGCGCACCGGCGTCGTCTGCCGCTGCTGGATGACGGTCTTGGTCCGCTCGCGAATGCAGATGCCGGCGGCAGACAGGACGCGGCCGGCGGGGCAGGTGCGCGCCACGCAGACGCCGTTGCGCTCCCGTTCTCCAACGCCGCAGACAAGCGGGCAGACCCGGCCCGGCACGCTGGCAAGTGCTGCCAATAGCGCCTCGGACGGCGTCTCGGCACCGGCGGGAAGGGCGCGCTGCTTGCGGTAGGCGGCAAGGGCCGCCTCCGACTGCGGCCCCCAATGGCCGTCGGCCCGCGCCATCAGGCAGCCCGCACCGCGCAGCCGCTCCTGCACGTCCCGGATCAGGGTCGTATTGACCAAGGGTTCGGCGGGAACCGTGACAGGCAGCGCAAGCCCGGCCTCCGGGGCGGGGGTGATCGCCGCCACCTCCGAAGCCTTGCCGGCGGCGTCGGTCGCGGCCTGCTCAGCTATCTCGCCGGCCTTTGCCGCGTCCCCGGCGGCCTTGTCGGTAAGCGCTAGTGCCGTTTCGGGCGGCGTTGCGGTTTCAGCGACAACAGGCGTTCCGGCCTCCAGCGCCGCCAGCCGTCGCGCGGCAATGCCGGCAAAGGCGCAGGTGGGGAAGCGCTGCAGATGCTCGCGGTAGAGTGCTGCGTCGTTCTCACCGGAAATGGCCTGCCAGTGCAGGGCGGCGTCTCCACAAGGGTCGGCGGGCGTAACGGCACTCTCCGCCACCGGCGGCTTCAGATAGATGCTCACCCCCGGCAGCCGGCCATACTCGAACGGCGTCTGGCGACCCTTGGTACGCTCCTGCACGCGGTCGGCGATCTGCCGGAACATGAGGTTCACTTCCAGCCCCGGCGTTTCCAGATAGTGCAGCAGCGCCTCGGTATAGGGGCTGTGGCCGCTGTCGGCATCGCCGTCATCGGCCGTCGTGCCGGCGGCCGCGGCGTAGCTCACCAGCATGCCGGGCTTCGGCTCGACGCGGGCAAGGCCGCGCCCGATGGAGCGCTCGGCCCGGCTGGGCTTCATCGTCGCGGCAAAGGGATTGTTGCGGCATGCGTCGAGCAACACCAGCCGCAGGCCCTTCACGTCGGTGATCGAGGCGAGGATATCGGTGAGGCCCACGGTCTCGAAGCCGATGCGCCGGTCGGTCGTCAGCCGCGCATCGGTGGGGATCAGATAGTTCTCGCCGTCGAGTTCCATCCCGTGCCCGGCATAAAACAGCACGGCCTGTTCCGCCCCCGTCGCATGGTCGGCGAAGTCGGCAAGCGCCGTCTCGAGCGCCGCCTTGCCAAGGTCGGTGCGCAGCGTCACCGCAAAGCCGAGCCGTGTCAGCGCTGCCGCCACCGCCTCGCTGTCGGCAATCGTGTTGCGAAGCGGCGTGGCATTGCGGTAGGCGGCATTGCCGATGACAAGGGCAACGCGCCCTTCGGCAAGCGCCGCGTGCGGCACGGCAAGGCACAGCAGCACAAGGAGGCCGGCGAGACTGCGCAGCAGAGCCGTCCCGCCCGTCGAATGGCCTGCCATCCCGTTTCTCTTCCGTCCCGCCACGCGCGCCCCCCGGCGTTCCCCCGCCATTGCCCAGAGTTGCCGACTTCGCGGCGCAAGGCAAGCGGCCGACCTCTGCCGCTTGCATCCTTGCGAATGACGCGTGGGCCGGCACGAAAATTCGCCGCTCGCGTTTCCGTGATGGACGACGAACGGAACATCGGGCCGAGCCGCGCGTTTCAGCGCCATCACAAGAAACACGTGCAGGGAGTGACATCATGCTCGCAGTGACCAAGAAGTGGATCGCAATGGCCGTGTCGGCCGTCGTCGTCGCGTCGGCCGCCGTGCCCGTCCAGGCAATGCCCATGAACGTGCCGGCCCCGGTGACGGCGTCGAGCGGCAGCCAGGACAATCTGGTGCAGCAGGTACAGTATGGCCGCGGCTACTATCTGCGCGGCGGTCGCCACTACTATAATGGCCACCGTGGCTATCGCGAATATCGCCGCGGCTACCGCCAGTATAACGGCTGGTGGTTCCCGCTCGGCGCCTTCGCGGCCGGCGCGATCATCGGCGGCGCCCTGAATGACGGTCGCCCGGTCTATCGCACCAACCGCCCGGTCCGAGTCGGCGGAAGCCATGTTGCCTGGTGCCAGAACCGCTACCGGTCCTACCGCGCCTATGACAACACCTTCCAGCCCTATAACGGCCCGCGTCAGCAGTGCTACTCGCCCTATAGCTGAGAGAGCGGCAACCGCAGAATGATCTGGAGAGAAGGGTCGGGACATTCCCGGCCCTTTTCGCATGTGCAAAACGCAACTGCATCAATTCGCACTGATTATTTAAGCGTCGTGTAATTTTTGAAGCTTATAGAAAAGCCAGTCCACAAGGCATGACGCCTTGCTTTCGATCCTCTATTGAAGCGACCGGCACCGGAGCGACGCCTGAACCCGAGGCTTCGCCCTTTGAACCTGCCCGTCGAGGCTCGCTGGCTGCGACAGGACACCTGTCCGCGCGGCTTGGATCATTCAGGAAACCGCGGATTTACATGCAGGCGCGCCCTCTGGCGCCCGCAGCCCTGCACCTGTGCCGTGTCTCACGAGAGCGGATCTTTCGCCTGACGTCAGAGCGTCGCGGAAGACGACGCGCCGCAGGCCGCCGCGTGGCGGATGATGGCGCCATCGTGCACGCCCGGCCTGCTGATTGGAGTGATGTGATGGGAGAGATCCCGAGAAGTTCTCCGCGCCGCCGCATGCTGAAAGGCGTGAAACTGGTCATGAACGGCGGCCATTCGACGATTGACGCCATCCTGCGCGACGTGTCCGGGACGGGCGCTCGCATCAGGGTCGAGAACACCATCTCCCTGCCGGAGACGCTGGAGATCATGTTCGAAGACCACTCGCGCCGGCCCTGCCGCATCGTGCGCCGGACCATCAACGAGATCGGCGTGGTCTTCACCGACCTCTGACGCTTTCGTCAGAGAATGCCGATGCGTCTGAGGATCAGCCAGGCAACGCCCATCGAACCCAGAATGATGCTGAAGGCAACCAGCGTGCCGTGCAGTGCGAGCTCGCCTGAAAACGGCATGCCGCCCGTGTTCATGCCGAAAAAGCCGGTGACCAGCGTCGGCGGCAGCAGGAAGGCCGTCATCAGCGAGAGGATGTAGAGATGCCGGTTGGTCTCGGCCGAGACCTGGCTGTCGATCTCTTCGTAGAGCAGGCGGGCCCGTTCCTGCAGGGCGAAAACGTCGCGATCCACGGCCTCCAGCCGGTCGGCCAGCCGTTCGGCGAGGTCGATGAAGCCGTCCGGCACCTCGTCCTCCTCGGCCGATGCCGCGCGGCGCAGCAGCGCCAGAACCGTGCGCAGATGGCGGTGCAGGCGAACGGCGGTGCGGCGCAGCGGCGCCAGGCCCGGCTCGTGCATGCCGCCGGTCTCGCCATAGACATGGTCCTCGATGGCGTTCAGCTCATGGGTCAGTTCCAGCACTAGCGCGATCAGCGTGCGCTGGAATTCGCCGACGATCATGCCGAACAGGTCGATCGGCCGCTGACAGCGCGCATTGCGCTCCACCACGGCCTTCACCCGGTCGATGCTGCGCAGCGGATGTAGCCGCGTCGTCACAATGATGCGGTCGGCAACGGCAAAATGCAGCCAGGCGATCGTCTTGGTCTCGGAATCGAAGGTCCGCTCGAAATCGACCAGCGTTCCATGCACCACGTCATTGTCATGGGCGATGGAGGCCTGCGTGTCGTTGCTGATGAGCGTGGCGCGAGCATCCGCCGAAAGGCCGGGAATACGCTCGATAAGCCCCGGCGTGCGCGCGTCGCTCAGCGCCATGTGCAGCCACACCCAGCCATCGCCGGGCAGCACGGCATCGAACGGCGCATCGACCGGAATGCGCTGGCAGCGGTTTTCTCCGGGAAAGAAGCGATAGCCCCAGACAAGGCCGGGAATTTCCTGGGAGATGAGGCTCATAGGGCCCTCCGGACGGCGTCGGTCTTCAGCCCGCGGGGGCGGTCCGGTTGTCGATCTACAGGCTTGCGCGACGGTTGAAAAGGGCAAAGGATGCAGTGCGGCAGAGAGCCTTGCTGGCGCAAGGGGAGGAGGGGGATCACCGATCCGCTCTGCCGAAAGCGGTGCCCGCGCCATGTGACACCGTGATGACGGTTCGGCGGCGGTCTGCGGCTGGGCGCGATGTGGGATTAAGTCCGGCAGGGCCGTGATCCGCCACCCGCCATCCGCGCTTACGTCACCTGTTTTCCACGCTCCGCCACCGCAATCCACCGGACCCATGCGATGCACCATTTGTCGCGTTGACGTTTACGTAAAAATCAATATTCTTCGCCCCACATGCGGCGTCGGGAAGCGCCGCGGCAGCCGCCTGGCCCGTGCCTGGCGCCAGCTGTCACAACATGGTTCGCGCGATGGCGGGCGGTGCGGCAGGAGGCCCGCCGAAAGCCGGCAGCGCCCGAGGAGGATCACGATGTACAAGGCCCCTGTTTCCGAAATCGCTTTTGCGCTGAAGCATGTCGCCGGCCTGTCCGCTGCGCTCGACGCCGGCCGCCTGGGCGATCTCAGCGAAGATCTGGTCGATGCCATTCTGGAAGAGGCCGGCCGCTACGCCACCGACGTGGTCGCCCCGCTCGGTCCCATCGGCGACAAGCAGGGCTCGCGCCTTGTCGATGGCGCGGTGGTGACGCCCGAGGGCTGGCGCGCCATGTATCGCGACTGGATCGCCGGTGGCTGGAACGGGCTTACGGCGCCGGAGGAATTCGGCGGCCAGGCCCTGCCGCACATGCTGCATGTGGCCGCGCTCGAAATGTGGAATTCCGGCTCCATGGCCTTCGCGCTGGGGCCTACCCTGACGATGGGCGCCGTCGAGGCGCTGGAAAAGCACGGCTCGGATGCCTTGAAGGCCGTCTACCTGCCGAAGATGGTCTCCGGCGAATGGACCGGCACCATGAACCTCACCGAACCCCATGCCGGCTCCGACCTCGGCGTGCTGAAGGCCCGCGCCGAGCGCGCTGGCGACGGCACCTACCGCATCTTCGGCCAGAAGATCTTCATCACCTGGGGCGAACACGATTTCACCGACAACATCGTCCACCTCGTCCTCGCCCGCCTGCCGGATGCGCCGGCCGGCACGCGCGGCATTTCGCTCTTCCTCGTGCCGAAGTTCCTCGTCAATGAGGACGGCTCGCTCGGCGCGCGCAACGATCTCTTCTGCCATTCGGTGGAGCACAAGCTCGGCATCCATGCCTCGCCCACCTGCACCATGATCTATGGCGACGGCCGCTTCGGCGACGAAAAGGGCGCCATCGGCTATCTCATCGGCGAGGAAAACCGCGGTCTCAACTGCATGTTCACGATGATGAACAATGCCCGCCTCGCCGTCGCCATGCAGGGGGTCGCCATCGCCGAGGCCGCCACGCAGAAAGCGATCGCCTATGCCCGCGAGCGCACGCAGGGTAAAGCCCCGGGCTGGACCGGTAGTGGCATGAGCCCGATCATCGAGCATCCCGATATTGCCCGCACGCTGCTGACCATGAAGGCGCTGACGCAGGGCTCGCGCGCCATTGCCTATGCCTGCGCCCATGCGGTCGACATGGCCCATGCGACTGAAGGCGAGGAAAGCCGCCACTGGCAGGAGCGCTCCAGCCTGCTCACGCCCATTGCCAAGTCGTTTGCCACCGATGCCGGTGTCGATGTGGCCTCGCTCGGCGTGCAGGTGCATGGCGGCATGGGCTTCATCGAGGAGACCGGCGCGGCCCGCCTGCTGCGCGACGCCCGCATCGCCCCGATCTATGAGGGCACCAACGGCATCCAGGCCATCGACCTCGTCACCCGCAAGCTGCCCCTGTCGGAGGGCAGCCAGGTAAAGGGCTACATCGCCGAACTCGGCGAGATCGCCGATGCCGTCGCCGCTTCCAACCGCCCGGCCTTCGGCGAGACGGCCGGCCGTCTCAAGGCAGCCATTGCGGATCTCGCTGAGACCACCGACTGGCTGCTTGCCCGTCTGGCAGCGGGTGAAACCGCGACCGCTCTGGCCGGCGCCACGCCCTACCAGCGCCTTTTCGGCCTTGTGCTGACAGGCGCCTATCTCGCCCGCGCCGGCCTGATCGATGCCGGTGACGGTGCGGCCGAAGCCCGCGTTGCGCTCGCCCGCTTCACGGCGGAAAACCTGCTGGCCGAGACGGCGGCGCTGAAGGACCGCGTCATTGCCGGTGCTGAAAGCCTTCAAGCCGCCCGCCTGGCACTTGCCTGACCTGAAACCGAAAGAGCCGATCAGAACCATGACCGATCACGTCATCATCGAGCGTCCCGAAGCCCATCCCGGCGTTCAGGTCATCCGCTTCAACCGCCCGGAAAAGAAGAACGCCATCACCCGCGCCATGTACGCGGCCATGACGGCAGCGCTTGCGGCCGCAAACACCGATCCGGCCGTGCGCGTCACCGCCTTTCTCGGCACCGAGGGCTGCTTCTCCGCCGGCAACGACATGGCCGATTTCCTGGCCTTTGCCATGGGCGGCAGCATGGGCACGGAGGTCATCGACTTCCTGAAGGCGCTGGCGACCCATGAAAAGCCGCTGGTCTCCGGCGTCGATGGCCTCGCCATCGGCATCGGCACCACCATCCACCTTCATTGCGACCAGACGATTGCGTCGGACCGCAGCCAGTTCCGCACCCCCTTCGTGGATCTCGCTCTGGTGCCGGAGGCCGCGTCCAGCCTCATCGTGCCGCAGGTGATGGGCCACCAGCGCGCTTTCGCGCTGCTGGCTGCCGGCGACGCCTTTTCGGCGGCGGAAGCGCGCGAGGCCGGGCTGATCCGCGCCGTCGTCGCCCCCGCCGAGGTGGAGACCGCAACGCTTTCGCTCGCCGACCGTCTGGCCGCCAAGCCACCGGAAGCCCTCGCCATTGCCCGCAAGCTGCTGCGCGGCGAGCAGTCCGCCGTGCTGGCGCGCATCGAGGTCGAGGCGAAATTCTTCGCCGAGCGGCTGCAGAG
The DNA here is from genome assembly GCF_042610495.1 of Rhizobium sp. SG2393. Classification (NCBI taxonomy): domain Bacteria; kingdom Pseudomonadati; phylum Pseudomonadota; class Alphaproteobacteria; order Hyphomicrobiales; family Rhizobiaceae; genus Rhizobium; species Rhizobium sp. SG2393. Next base: position 94,384 of record NZ_JBHGAP010000005.1, on the reverse strand, counting down.
TGCTGAAGCCCGCGCCGCCTTCGAAGCCTTCATGCGCCGGTGATGATAGGACGGCAGGATGGCCTGCGCCATGCGCATGGCTGCTGCGCTGCGGGATCTCCGCCTTGTCCGCGCCTGCTTTGGAGCCATATAGTGGTCACGCGCGGAGTTCGGTCGGGAGGGCCGGGGGAGGGGCGTCTCACGCAGTCTCGAAAAGGGCCCGCCGCATCATGCCGCCAAGCAGTTTCCGCAAGTCCATGTCGCGCCTCCTCAAGCAGCAGAAGCGCTGGGAAAAGGGCCTGACGCGCATGGCTCGAGCCTCGCGCGCCGTCATCGCCTTCCAGGCCGACACGCTCGCGGCCTTTTCCCGCCCCGTGCCGCCGCCCAGGCTGACGGAGATCACCGGTTTCGGCACCAATCCCGGCGGCCTGAAAATGTTTGCCTATGTGCCGCCGGCCCTGCCGCGCCATGCGCCGCTCGTCGTCGTCCTGCATGGCTGCCGGCAGAATGCCGAGGTCTATGAGCGCGGCGCCGGCTGGACCCATCTCGCCCGCGAGCGCGGCTTTGCCGTGCTCTATGCCGAGCAGCGCCGCGCCAACAATCCCAATGTCTGCTTCAACTGGTTCCGCCCGTCCAACGTCACGCGCGATCGCGGCGAGGCGGGCTCGATCCGGCAGATGATCACGCGCATGGTCGCGCTCCACAAGCTCGACCGCCGCCGCATCTTCATCACCGGGCTCTCGGCCGGTGGCGCCATGACGGCCGCGATGCTGGCCGCCTATCCCGAACTCTTCGCCGGCGCCGGCATCATCGCCGGCCTGCCCTTCGGCGCCGCCCGCGATGTTTCCCGCGCGCTCGACGCCATGGCCGAGCCGCCGCAGCGCACGGCACGGGAATGGGGCGACCTCGTGCGCAAGGCGACGGACAAGCCGCTGCCGAAGCGCCTGCCCGCCGTCTCCATCTGGCACGGGACCGAGGACAGAACCGTCGCCTTCGCCAATGCCGAAGCGCTCGCCGCCCAGTGGCTCGACGTTCACGGGCTGCCGCCGGAAGGCGGGCGAACGGAGAAGGTGGATGGCCACCAGCGCACCGTCTGGACGGACATGAGGGGCGAGCCTCGCGTCAGCCTCTACCGCATCGAGGGCATGGACCACGGCACGCCGCTGAAAGCCGGCACCGGCCCCCGCGCCCGCGAAATCGCCGGCGACTACATGCTCGATGCCGGCATCTCCTCCACCCGCCATCTGGCCGATGCATGGGGCCTGAAGAAGCCAACCCTTGCCGCCGTGCTACAGCCGGGGCGGTGAGGGGGCAGCCCTGCTTTCCGTCACAAATTCTATTGTGAAGGCGCAGCGGCCAACGTCCGGAACGGTGATCCCACCACCTAACGTCATCCTCGGGCTTGACCCGAGGATCCACGCCGCAAGCTCTCAGGTTGCCGTATGGATGCTCGGGTCAAGCCCGAGCATGACGAAGGTTGCGGAAGGCGTCGCCGCAAGGTGGCCGGCTTGCCCCCTCTCGACTCCTCCGCACTTTGGCAACCCCATCACCCCTTCGTCAGCGTCGCAACCGCTTCCACATGGGTGCTCCACAGAAACTGGTCGATCGGCGTCACCGTCTGCACCCGGTAGCCGCCGGCCGTGAGGATGGCGAGGTCGCGGGCAAGCGTCGCGGGGTTGCAGGAAACGGCGACGATGGTCTTCACCGTGCTGCGGGCGATCTCGCGGCACTGGGCTTCGGCCCCGGCGCGCGGCGGGTCGAAGACCAGCGCGTCATAGGCCTTGAGTTCGGCGGTCATCAGCGGCCGGCGGAAGAGGTCGCGGCGCTCGACGCTGACGGGCTTCAGCCCCTGCGTGGCGCGAGCCGCCGCATCCAGCGCCTTCACCGCCTTCTCGTCCCCTTCCACCGCATGCACGCGGGCCTGCCGCGCGATCCGCAGCGCAAACGTGCCCATGCCGGCAAAGAGATCGGCGACCCGCTTGGCCTTGCCGAGATGGGCGAGAACCAGCTTCACCATCTCCTCCTCGGCGCGCGCGCTCGCCTGCGCGAAGGGGGCCGGCGGCGGCACGACGGAAACGCCGCCGAAATCCACCGTCGGCTTGCGCGGCTCCACGAGAATCTCGCCGTCGATGACGACGCGGGCCACGTCCGGCGCCTTCAGAACCGCGTCCACCGCCTGCCGGCGCTGCGCCTCCGACAGCTTGCGCTGGCCCTCGAAGGAAAGGTCGAGGCCGGTCAGCGTGTCGAGCACGGTCACCTTGAAGGTCTCGCTGCCGGTCGCAACGGCGGCGGCGATGCGCCGGATGACGGGAAGGCGCGCCACCAGCGAGGGCAGCGCGACGGGACAATCGTCGATATCGACCAGCGTGTGGCTGCCCATGCTGTTGAAGCCGAGCACGAGCCCCTTTTCGGTCCGCCGACAGCTGAGCACCAGCCGCCGCCGCTCGCCGGGCGCGGCCGTCACCAGCGGCGCGACGGTCACGGCCGGCGTGAGGCCGGAAAGCGCGTCCGTCACCGTGCGCTGCTTGAACGCCTCGTAGACCGGGGCCGCCACATGCTGCAGCGTGCAGCCGCCGCAGGCTCCGCCCGGCGCATCCGGACCGAAATGCCGGCAGGCCGGCGCGATGCGGTCGGGCGAGGGCGTCTTTAGCGCCATCAGCGTGCCATCCGTGCCGTTGATCGCCGCCGTCACCACATCGCCAGGTGCGGTGAAGGGCACGAAGACCGGCCCTTTCGGGCCGGTTGCCACGCCATCGCCCTTCGGGGCAAGTGCTGTGATCTCAAGCGTTTCCGCGCTCATGGCTTTCGTCCTGCCAGAAGAAATTCCACATTGCCGTCGCCGCCCGCAATCGGCGAGGGGATGAGGCCGAGGCTTTCCCAACCCATCTCGTCAACCAGCCAGCGCTCCAGCCCGGCCGCGACATCCGGTGCCGAGGCCGGATCTTTCAGCAGTCCGCCCTTGCCGATCGCCTCGCGGCCGGCCTCGAACTGCGGCTTGACGAGCAGCGCGCAACGGGCGCCCGGCTCGGCGAATTCGAGCGCCGGCGGCAGCGCCAGCCGGATGGAGATGAAGGAGACGTCGGAGACGACGAAGGTGATGGCGCGCTCGCCGATATCCTCCCGCTCCATGGCCCGCGCATTCAGCCCTTCCAGCGAGGTGACGCGCGGATCTTCGGCGATCGAGGGATGCATCTGCCCATGGCCGACATCGACGGCCGTGACATGTGCCGCGCCCCGCGACAGCAGCACCTGCGTGAAGCCGCCGGTGGAGGCGCCGATGTCGAGGCAGTCGCAGCCGGCCGGATCGAGCCCGAACCCGTCCAGCGCCGCGATCAGCTTGAGCGCCGCGCGCGAGACGTAATCCTTCGCCGGATCGGCCGTGGAAAGGTCCGCCTCGGGCGAAACGGTCGTGCCGGGCTTGGAGACGATCGTCCCATCGACGCGGACGGTGCCGCGCAGGATCGCATCGCGCGCCCGCGAGCGACTGGTGGCGAGGCCGCGATCGACGAGAAGCTGGTCGAGGCGAACCTGAAAATTTTTTGCAGAGGTCATGGCCTTCTCATGCCGCCTCACGCGTGCGCATGCAAGCGGCTTGTTGCGCGATCGGCGGTCGCAACCGGGGCCGCCGCCGGTTTCCGGCGCTCTTGAATTGCAATTTTCTCCTACAGGTTTATCTAATGAAGTAATCGCCAGGAATGTGCAGCGCAATATAGTATAGATGCGAAATAACGAATATCAATTTCAGGATCACCAAATCTGGTAAAGGACTTTACATATTCTTGGTTGGTGAATGTAATTTTTATATTACATTAATGAAGTCTGGCTAACCATAAGCTCCGAAAATGCAGGGTGTTCGCTGTGCAGCGCGACAGCCTGCCTGTCCTCGATCATGATGATCATCCCACAGTATTTGCAGAATTCCTGAACAACCCGTTCGGAGGAGCTTTATGTCACGTCCCTCGATCAAGACATCTTTGATTATGGTCTTTTCCCTGATCGGCCTGACTGTCGCCGGTTTCACTGCCATCTCGCTGCGCGCTGCCTCCTCCATCCAGGCGTCGTCCGAGGAGATCGCAAGAAACTGGCTGCCGAGCGTCATCGCGAGCCAGGATTTCGAACGCAGTCTGCTCAGCCTCCGGGTCTCCTATCTGGGCCATATCGCCGCCAGCCAGACGGCTGACATCGCCGCCGCCGACAAGGTGGTCGAGGGCGCCAAGAAGGACCTCGCCGAGAAGATCGCCGCTTATGAACCGCTCGTGACGTCCACGCGCGAAAGCGAACTGCTCGACCAGATCAAGACGGGCGTGAAGGCCTACCTCGACATCGGCGAGGTGATGCTGGATCTGTCGCGCGACAATTTCGACCTCAAGGCCGGCGAAAAAGCCGCCGACATGCGCAAGATCGCCGAGGGCATTCTGACTGCGTCCCACGCGCTCATCGCGTTCAACAAGGAAGGTGCGGCGGCTGCCGTTGCCGCCGGTGCCGCAGCCAAGCACATGGCGATGCTGCAGATCATGGGCATCGTCGCCTTTGTCGCGCTGGTGATCGTCGCCGGTACGTTCTTTGCCTTCTTCGGCATTGCCCGCCCGATCGGAAACATCACCTCTGCGATGCGCCGTCTGGCCGAGGGCGATACCGACAGCGCCGTGCCCTATGCGGGTCGCGCCGACGAGATCGGTGCAATGGCCGGTGCCGTCGAAGTCTTCCGCCAGGCTGCGATCGCCAATCGCAAGCTGGAGAAGGACGCTGAAGCCGCCCGCCATGCCGCCGAGGCCGACCGTGTCCGCCTGCAACAGGAAGCCGAAGCGTCCGCCCAGGCCCGCCTGCAACAGGCGACCGCCGGCCTTGCTGCGGGCCTGCGCCGTCTGGCCGATGGCGACCTGTCCTTCCAGCTCGATGAACCCTTCGCACCCGATTTCGAGCAGCTGCGCCATGACCTGAACGCCGCCGTCGGCCAGCTCGGCCAGACGCTGCGCGCCGTCGCCCATGCCACCGGCTCCATCGATGGCAATGCCCGCGAAATCAGCCAGGGCGCCGAAGACCTGTCGAAGCGCACCGAGCAGCAGGCCGCCTCGCTGGAGGAAACCGCCGCCGCGCTGGACGAGATCACCGTCAACGTTGCCAACTCCTCCAGGCGCAGCGAAGAGGCCCGCGCGGTCGCGACCCGTGCCAACGAGACGGCAGCCCAGTCGGGCAAGGTGGTTGCCAATGCCGTCGATGCCATGCAGCGCATCGAGCATTCCTCCAACCAGATCTCCAACATCATCGGCGTCATCGATGAGATCGCCTTCCAGACCAATCTGCTGGCGCTGAACGCCGGCGTCGAGGCCGCCCGTGCCGGCGAGGCCGGCAAGGGCTTCGCCGTCGTCGCCCAGGAAGTGCGCGAACTCGCCCAGCGCTCTGCCCAGGCCGCCAAGGAGATCAAGGAGCTGATCCGCAACTCCGCCGTCGAGGTGGAGAGCGGCGTGAAGCTGGTGCGCGACACCGGCACGGTGCTGACCACCATCGAAGGCTACATCGTCACCATCAACCAGCACATGGAGGCGATCGCTACCTCGGCCCGCGAGCAGTCCACCGGCCTTGCCGAGGTCAACACCGCCGTCAACCAGATGGACCAGGTGACCCAGCAGAATGCCGCCATGGTGGAGGAGACCAACGCCGCCTCCGCCACGCTCGCCAACGAGGCGAACCGCCTCCAGCAGCTCATCGGTCAGTTCAGCCTCGGCATGGGAAGCCCCGGCGAGGCAGCCGCCGGCCTGCGCCGCATGGCCGCCACCATGGCCGAACCGGCTCGCACGACGCCCGCCCGCGCACCGGCCGCCCGTGCGCAGCGCGGTGCCGCCCAAGCCGCAACGGCCACCAAGACAGATGACTGGCAGGAATTCTGAGGCGGTCGCAAACCTCGCCCGAAGGCCTTTCCATACACGAACCCGGCGCAGCGATGTGCCGGGTTTCTTGCGCCCAGCGAAGGCGCTTGGCGCGCGGGCGGGCATCTGGCACAACGGGGGAGAATGATCGCGAAGGGGGGCGTTCGATGCTGAAGAGGTGGACGGGTGGTTTGATCGCGGCCGGGCTTGCAACCGCGCTCGGGACAACGGTGGCGGGCGCCAACGACACGCTTGCCGAACTTCACACCGGCGGCCTTGTCTTCATGCGCTCGGATGCGGTGGAGATGGCCAAGGAAGACCTCTACATCTCCCCGACCGAGATCCGCGTCGACTACGTCTATCGCAACACGACGGACAAGGATGTCGACAGCATCGTCGCTTTCCCCATGCCTGATATCCAGGGCTCGATGGAGGGCGACTTCAACGTCGACAATCTCGACAAGGACAATTTCCTGAACTTCACCACCACCCAGGACGGTGCGCCGATCAAGGCGGATCTCCAGCAGCACGCCACGGTCTTCGGCATCGATGTCACCGCCGATCTCAAGGCGGCCGGCATTCCGCTGATGCCCTATGGAGAGACCACATCGGCGGCACTGCTGAAAGTGCCGGCCGACACCATTGCCGACTGGGTCGCCCGCGGCATCGTGATGAAGAACGAGTGGGATGATGGTAATGGCGTGATGAAGAGCGAGGTGGTGCCCACCTGGAAGCTATCGTCGGTCTACTACTGGCGCACGCGCTTCCCGGCCGGCAAGACCGTGACCGTCAACCACCGCTACACGCCAAGCCTCGGCGGCACCGCCGGCATCAGCTTCCTCGACGACGGCAAGGCGACGCCGGACGCAACCGCCGAATACCGCCGCAAATACTGCATGGACAAGGATTTCATCGCGCTCGGCGCCGATCTCTTCCGCAAGGCGAGCGAGGACAACCAGCCATACTACACCGAGACCTGGATCTCCTACATCCTGACGACAGGGTCCAACTGGTACGGCCCCATCAAGGACTTCACCCTCACCGTCGACAAGGGGGACAAGAAGAACTACGTCAGCTTCTGCGGAGAAAACATCAAGAAGATCGGCGAAACGACCTTCCAGATGAAGGCCACCGACTTCTACCCGCAGGAAGAACTGAACGTCCTTATCCTGCAGTATAACGATCCGATCCAGTGAGACGGTGCGCGAGATGACGCCTTAAGGCGCCACGGGCACGCCGAAAGCTCTCCCTTACGCCGAAGCCCCGATCGTCAGCGCCTTTTGTCCGAGCGCCTTGAAGACGGTCGAGACGATGCCGGCACGGTCGAGGCCGGCGCGGGCATACATGGCGGCGGGGCTGGCCTGTTCGGTCCATTCGTCAGGCAACGCCATGGGGCGCACCTTCAACCCGTTGTCGATCAGCCCTTCCGTGGCGAGGAAGGTCAGCACGTGACTGCCGAAGCCGCCGACGGAGCCTTCCTCGATGGTGACCAGCACCTCGTGGTGGCGGGCGAGCTGGCGGATGAGGTCGTGGTCGAGCGGCTTGGCGAAGCGGGCATCGGCAACCGTGGTGGAAAGACCGGCGGCATCGAGGTCTTCCGCCGCCGCCAGACAATCCGCAAGCCGCGTGCCGAAGGAAAGCAGCGCCACTTTCGAGCCCTGCTTGACGACGCGGCCCTTGCCGATGGCAAGGATCTCGCCGCGTTCCGGCAGCTCGACGCCCACGCCTTCGCCGCGCGGATAACGGAAGGAAATCGGGCCATCGTCATAGGCGGCTGCCGTGCGCACCATGTGCTTCAACTCCGCCTCGTCGGCCGCCGCCATGACGACGAATCCGGGCAGGCAGGCGAGGAAGGCGGTGTCGAAGGAGCCGGCATGGGTCGGGCCATCGGCCCCCACGAAACCGGCACGGTCGATGGGAAAGCGGACCGGCAGGCCCTGCAGCGCCACATCATGCACCACCTGGTCGTAGCCGCGCTGCAGGAAGGTGGAATAGATCGCGCAGAACGGCTTGTAGCCCTCCGTCGCGAGCCCCGCCGCAAAGGTCACCGCGTGCTGCTCGGCAATGCCCACATCGAAGGTGCGGGAGGGAAAGACATCGGCCAGCTTGTCGAGCCCCGTGCCGGACGGCATGGCGGCGGTGACGCCGACGATCTTCTCGTCGAAGCCGGCTTCCTGCACCAGCGCATCGGCAAAGACGCTCGTATAGGCCGGGGCGTTCGGCTTGGCTTTCGCCTGAGCGCCGGTGATGACGTCGAATTTGTTGACGCCGTGATACTTGTCGGCCGCCGCTTCGGCCGGCGCATAGCCCTTGCCCTTCTGCGTGACGACATGGATCAGCACCGGGCCCTTGGCATTGTCGCGCACATTGCGCAGCACCGGCAGCAGATGCTCGAAGGAGTGCCCGTCGATCGGCCCGATATGGTAGAAGCCAAGCTCCTCGAACATGGTGCCGCCGGTCACATAGCCGCGCGCATGCTCAACCGCGCGGGTGATTGCCCGGTCCACCGTCTTGCCGAGATAGGCCGTCAGTTTCTTGCCGATCTCGCGGAAGCCCATATAGGTCCGGCCGGAGGCAAGCCGCGCCAGATAGGCGCTCATGGCGCCTGTCGGCGGGGCGATCGACATGTCGTTGTCGTTGAGGATGACGATGAGGCGCGCGTCCAGCGCACCGGCATTGTTCAGCGCCTCATAGGCCATGCCGGCCGACATGGCGCCGTCGCCGATCACCGCGATCACATTCTTCGGCTCGCCGGAAAGCTCGCCCGCCACCGCCATGCCGAGACCGGCGGAAATCGAGGTGGAGGAATGCGCCGCGCCGAAGGGATCGTAGGGGCTCTCGGCACGCCGCGTGAAACCGGAAAGCCCGCCCTCCTGGCGCAACGTGCGGATCCGGTCGCGCCGGCCTGTGAGGATCTTGTGCGGATAACACTGGTGGCCGACATCGAAGATCAGCTTGTCCTTCGGCGTATCGAACACCTTGTGGATCGCGATCGTCAGTTCCACGACGCCGAGCCCGGCGCCCAGATGCCCGCCGGTGCGCGAGACGGCGTCGATCATCTCGGCGCGCACTTCCTCGGCCAGTTGCGGCAGATCCTTGTCCTCGACCTTCTTCAAGTCTTCGGGCAGATGCACCCGGTCGAGCAGGGGCGTGGAAGGGGCCTGAGGGGCGCGCTGATCCGTCACTTCGAAACCTTTGTCATTCATGGCGCGCCGGCAATCGCCGCGCACCGTAAAAGGGGCCTTCCTCAAACCGGAGCGGGCCGACTTTTGCAATCATGAACAGGAATTTAGTTGCTCCGATGGCGAATGGAAACGCCTTGGTCGCAATCTTCTTGGCTCAGCGACAAGAATTCCGGTCTTTTCTGGGGTTTAACCGGCCGGCAGCGGCACGAATTCTTCCTCGTCGCCGGGAACGATGTCGAATCGCCCAGTGCGCCACTCGTTTTTCGCCTGTTCTATGCGTTCCTTCGAAGACGAGACGAAATTCCACCAGATGAACCGCTGCGAACGCATCGCCGCGCCGCCGAACAGCATGACATGGCAGCCCTCCGGTCCCGCCTTCAGCGTGATCGCATCGCCCGGACGGAAGACCAGAAGCTGGTTCGGCTGAAAGACATCGCCGGCGACATCGAGCGTGCCGGAAAGAATGTAGAGCGCGCGCTCCTCCCAGTCGGCGGCAAGCGGCGCGCTCTTTCCCGGCGCGAGCGTCAGATCGGCATAAAGCGTATCGGAAAACACAGGCACCGGCGCGGTTGCGCCCTCATAGGTGCCGAGCACCACGCGCACGTCCACGCCCCGGTCCGAAAGGAAGGGCAGGGCGTCACATTGCGTATGGGAAAAGACCGGGTCGATCTCCTCCTTCTCGTCCGGCAGCGCCAGCCAGGTCTGGAGCCCGGAGAGCGAATGCGGTCGCCCGCGCAGGTTTTCCGGCGAGCGTTCCGAATGCACGATGCCGCGCCCGGCCGTCATCAGGTTCACGTCGCCGGGGCGGATCACCATCTCGGTGCCGAGACTGTCGCGATGCTTGATCTCGCCGTCGAAGAGATAGGTGACGGTCGACAGCCCGATATGCGGATGCGGCTTCACATCCAACGCCTCGCCCGCCCGGATCAGCGCCGGCCCCATCCGGTCGAAAAAGATGAACGGCCCCACCAGCCGCCGCTTCGCCGTCGGCAAAGCCCGCCGGACCTCGAAGCCGCCAATATCGCTCGTGCGCGGAATGATCAGCTGCGACAGCGCCTCACAGGAAAAGCGATCGCCGACTTCGGGGTCTGGGCCGGGAAAGAAAGACATGGGGGCTCCTGTCGGGGGGCGGTGCGCTTCTAGCGAAGCCGAGCTTGGATGGCAGACGACATCCGTCTAAACGACCGAGATCCGCTCCTGATCCTCGGAAAACCGGCTCAAGAATGCGACGATATCCCGCTTGAGGCCGGGTAGGCGCTGTGTCGCGATCAACCAGTTCATGCTCTCTGTTATCGTATCGTAGTCATGGCGCAGCCGGTTGCCGATGGCACGAATGGCGATCCAGTCGTGATCGGGAAAATACGTTGCTGCATCTGGCCCGATCTTCACGGCCGCTTCCGAAATGCGGCTCAGGCACCGTTCGACAGCGTCGATTACCATCTGTGAGCGCAGAAAAGCTGTTTCGTCCAAACCTTCGATATGACTTTCGATGCGTTCGATGTTCTCTACGATATCGCGCATGCGGACGAGCGGACGATCAGAAGGCAACGATACGGTCCTTCTCAATGTTGGCCCGTACGTGTGCCTTGCGTAAGGGCTCCGCCACGACATCCACCTTCTTGGCACCGGTGATGTGCGCAATCTTCTCCGTGAGAATTTCGAGAGCGCTGTAATACCCGAAGCCGGATGCCAAAACCGGCGGCGTCAGCGTCACGAGAATGTCCAGGTCGGAGTCAGGGCCATTTTCGCGTCTCGCGACAGACCCGAAAACAGAAAGATGCTGCGCGCCCGCAGCTTCAAGCTCGCTGCGGTGCTCTTTAAGCTCGGCAATGATGCGCTCTCTGTTCATGGCTAGATTTTATCACGGTAGGTGCGCCCCGTCACGCCCCGTCGAGCGGCTCCGTCCCGGCGGGCTTGCCGGCGCGGTCGAGGCGGATTTTCTCGATGCGGTCTTCGGCGGCCTTCAAGAGCGCCTCGCAATGCTTCTTCAGCGCTTCGCCGCGCTCGTAGATCTCGATGGAGCGGTCGAGCGCCACGTCGCCGCGTTCGAGCGCGGAGACGATCTGTTCCAGCTCCTCGACGGCCTTTTCGAAGCTCAGTGTCTTGACGTCGGCGGCCATGCTCATCCCCTCATCAGGCGTTCAATATGGAGCCCGGCGGATTCGGCGAGCCCTTCGAGGTCGTAGCCGCCTTCCAGCAGGCTGACCAGTCGGTTGTTGGCGCTGCGGTCCGCCACTTCCAGCAGCTTGCCCGTCGCCCAGTCGAAATCCTCGCCCGTCAGGTTGATCTGCGCCAGCGGATCGCGGTGGTGTGCGTCGAAGCCGGCGGAGATCAGCACGAGGTCGGGGCGGAAATTGTCGAGCGCCGTCAGCACACGGTCGCGGAAGGCCTCGCGGAAATGGTCGCTGCCGTCGTTGGGCGAAAGCGGCGCATTGACGATCGTGCCGTGGGCTCCAGTCTCATCCTTCGCCCCGCTGCCGGGGTAAAGCGGCATCTGGTGGGTCGAGCAGAACAGCACGGAAGGATCGTCCCAGAAGATGTCCTGCGTCCCGTTGCCGTGGTGCACGTCCCAGTCGACGATCGCGACGCGCTCCACGCCATGGGCCTGCCGGGCATGCCGGGCGGCAATGGCGACATTGTTGAAGAAGCAGAAGCCCATGGCCTTGGTCTTCTCGGCGTGGTGGCCGGGCGGGCGCGAGGCGACGAACACATTGTCGGCCTTGCCGGAAAACACGTCGTCGACGGCCGCAATCGCCCCGCCGATGCCGGTCAGCGCGGCCTGCAGGCTGGCGGGGCTCGCATGGGTGTCGGCCTCGAAATGGTTGATGCCCTCTTCGGGGATGACGCGCATCACGGCGCGCAGATGTTCTTCCGGATGGGCAAGCAGCACGTAATCCTCGTTGGCCTGCGGAGCTTCCTTGCGCACGAGCCGCGCGAAACGCTGGTGCTCCAGCGCAAGGTTCAGTGCCTTCAGCCGGTCCGGCCGCTCCGGATGCCCCTCGGGCACCTTGTGCTCGAGAAAAACGGGATGTTCGTAGAGAACCGTCGTCATGGACCCAATCTCCTGAAGCCGGAGGCAGTGTCTGGCGCCGGCTCCACGGTTTTAGGGCGGCGACCGTGTCGCGTCCATGAAGGGCGGCAAAAGAGCCGCGCTTTTCAACAGCCGCGACGGTGCATCCGCCGCGGCCGGAAGGCGTGCCGTCAGGCCCGGCGCGGCAGCATCGGGTAGCCGGCGAGAACGGCGCGGGCGGCAAGCGTTGCGATCGCCGCCTTCACCAGGTCGCCCGGAATGAAGGCGAGGTTGCCGTAAAGTGCTGCGCCGATCGGCGTGCCCGTGACGAAGGACAGCCACGGAATGCCGCAGGCATAGACCACGCCGATGCCGCCGACGAGCGAGGCGACGGCGAAGCCCGCAAACTGCTTCGCTTCGCTCGCCCCGTTGCCCACCATCCGCTCGGCGATGAGGCCGGTCACGAAGGCGCCGATGATCCAGCCGAAAATGTAGCCGGCCGTCGGGCCGGAGAGAATGGCAAGACCGCCATGACCGCCCGCCAGCACCGGAAGCCCGATGGCAACCATCAGCACCAGCAGCGCAAACGACGCCGCGCCGCGCTTGGCCCCGATGATGCAGCCCGCCAGCATGACCCCCATCGACTGCGCCGTGATCGGCACCGGAATGAAGCCGAGCGTGATCGGCGGCATGAGGCCGAGCACGATGACGATGGCGGTAAAGAGCGCCACGAGCACGATGTCCCTGGTGGTCATAGGAGGTCTCCTTCTGTCTGGTCACCGGCCTCCGCAGGCGCGGCGTGCAGGCGTGTTACACAATCACGCATGCTTGATTATCGCAATTTCCTCGCAGCACAAGCCGTAACCGCAGGGCTACGGGGCGCCTATCCGCCCCTTTCCCCGCCGCAGTCCCCGCGCGTCGATCGCCGCCGCGATGGCATCGGCGTCCTTCAGCGTCAGGATGATCAGCGGTCCGAGCAGGGTGGACCATTTGGGTTTCAGCCCGCGCGCCAGATGCGCCTCGCGGATCGCGCCGTAGCGGTTGAAGATGTCGGGAACGAAGCGCAGCACGAGGCCGAGCGCCAGCGCGACGTCTTCGGCCCGCAACAGGCCCAGCCGCTCGATCGGGCGAAGCAGCCGGGTGATCTCTTCCATGAAGGCCGCGATCGTCGTCGTGGCGGTCACGGTGGCGGCGAGCAGCACGAGCATGAGCAGCCGCAGAGCCACGACCAGCACGTCGAGCGCCGGCTGCAGCAGCAGGTTGACGGCAGCAAGGATGGCGATGGTGACAAGCACTGGGCGCAGCCGGCCAAGCGCCGTCCGCAGCGGCAGTCCGAGCGTGAAATAGAGGAGCGCCGCGACCGCAAGCCCGCCGCCGAGCAGCAGCGGCGATTGGGTCAGAAAGCCAAAAACGCCGGCAAGCAGCAGGATCGCGAGCTTCGGCCGCGTCGAAAGCCGGTGAAAGAGACTGTTGCCCTCCACATGCAGGCTCGTCAGCACGCGGCGATCTCCCGGTAGCGGGTGATGCTCGCGGCAGGCTTGCCGTCATAAACGAGGCGGCCGCCGTCGAAGAGCAGCACGCGATCGTAATCCACGAGAAGATCGAGGTCGTGCGCGACAGTGATGACCGTCTGCGGAAGGCGCGCGACAGCCTCCATGACCTGACGGCGGTTGCGCAGGTCGAGCTGGTTGGTCGGCTCGTCCAGAATGAGGATGCCGGCACCCGTCACCAGCACGCTGGCCATGGCCACGAGCTGCGTCTCGCCGCCGGAAAGTTCGTGCACCCGCCGCCGCGCCAGATCGGAAATGCCGAGGCTGGAAAGCATCGCGTCCACGCGCTCCGCGATCTCCGCCTTCGAGAGGCCGCGCCCCGTGAGGCCGAAGGCGATGTCTTCGGCAACGCCGGGCATGATCAGCTGGTTCTGCGGGTTCTGGAACACGAAGGCGACACGGCCGAGCACGGCATCGGCATCCTTCACCGTATCCAGACCATCCACCGTCACGCAGCCCGTGGTGGGCTTCACGAGCCCGTTGATCAGCTTGGCGAAGGTCGTCTTGCCGGAGCCGTTGAGGCCGATCACGCCGATGCGCCTTTCGGTCAGCGACAGCGTCAGTGGCTGAAGCGCCGGGCGTCCCTCGAAGCTGACGCCTGCCGCGTCGAAGCGGATATCCACCGATGAAGTCTCCCCGCGCAATCCCGTCTCTGCGCCCGCTCTATACTGACCTTTGCGCCCTTTGCGAAGCGGCGGGCAGATGTGTCTTGAACAAAAGAAGAACACGCCTATGCTTCATCCATGCCGACTCGTCTCTCGCTCCCCGATGCCCGTCTCGTCTTCCTGAACCGGCAGGGCCTGGCTGCCCCGCCGAACCGGGCGCTTGGCAAGGCGGGCCTGCTGCGGCTCATCGACGATCTCGGCTTCGTGCAGGTCGATAGCATCCAGTGGGTCGAGCGCGCGCATCACCAGATTCTCTTTGCCCGCAACCAGACCTATCGGCCCGCCGATCTGAAGGCGCTGCTGGAAGAGGACGGCGCGCTCTTCGAGCACTGGACGCATGATGCCTCGATCATTCCCTGCCGCTTCTTCAAATACTGGAAGCATCGTTTCCGCTGGGAGGAGGAGACGATTGTCGCCCGCTGGCAGCGCTGGCGTGGCGAGGGCTTCCACGAAAGCTTCGAGGAAACCTATGCCCGCATCCGCGAGGGCGGGCGCGTCCTGTCGCGGGATCTCAAGACCGACGACCATGCCTCGGGCGGCTGGTGGAACTGGCATCCCTCCAAGACGGCGCTGGAAAGCCTGTGGCGCATGGGCAGGCTGGCGATTGCCGGCCGCGAGAATTTCCAGAAGATCTACGACCTCACCGAACGCGTCATTCCCGCCCATCACTACGAGGAAGAGGTCAGCCGCGCCGATTTCATCGACTGGTGCTGCCGCGCCGCGCTGGAACGTCTGGGCTTTGCCACGCCGGGCGAGATCGCCGCCTTCTTCGATCTCGTGACCCCGGAGGAGGCGAAGGCCTGGCTGATGGAAAACCGCGATCGGCTGGAGGAGGTCCTGATAGATCCCGGTGACGGAAGCCGTCCGCGTGCGTGCCATGCACTTGCCGGCTTCGCCGACAGCCTGTCGGGCCTGGAAACGCCACCCGCCCGCATCCGGGTGCTGAGCCCCTTCGACCCGCTGATCCGCGACCGCAACCGCGCACACCGCCTTTTCAGCTTCCACTATCGCATCGAGGTCTTCGTGCCCGAGCCGAAGCGTGTCTATGGCTACTATGTCTTTCCCTTGCTCGAAGGCGACCGCCTGATCGGCCGCATCGACATGAAGGCCAACCGCCGTGCCGGCAGCCTCGATGTGCGCCGCTTCTGGCTGGAGCCCGGCCTGCGGGCAAGCGCCGGCCGGATGGAGCGGCTGGAGGCCGAGCTGGTCCGGCAGGCACGCTTTGCCGGTCTTCAATCCGTTGCCTGGCCTGATGACGCGCGTGCCCCGGCGCCGGCCATCTCCCTCCCGCCTGTCTGACGTCGTCTGCGAGGCTTGTCCGTGGACCGACGGCTGGCCGACATCGGCGCCGGACTCCCGCTATAAACCCTTGTTTACTCTGCATTTACCTTGTCGCCCTTCTGTGCCGAAACAGGACGGAGGGAAACTTGTCAGCCGAGAAACACGCCTAGTTATTGCCGCAACGAGCACATCCGACGATGGATTCAGGCAGGATTGGGGCAGCCTTTAGCAAAGCATTAAGCTTGCCAGTCTAGCTATATGAATGAAATCGTTTTTTCAAATCAACGTAGAGATCGCCTTTTGTAAGAGCGAAGTCCCCAAGGCTAAAGCGGAGCCACAATGCGCAACCTTCCCATCAACGCAAAGATCCTCGTCATTCTCGGCGGCTTCGCCACCTTCGCAGGAGGGGCAGCCTTCTACGCGTCCTCAACGATGAGGACAGTCGATCAGCGCTACTCTGATCTGATTTCGCACGAAATGCAGGCCAATGTCTCGCTGGCCAAGGCCAACCGCGCCCTGCAGCTCGCCCGCGCCTCGATGGCGGACATCATCATGCTGCGCGACCCCGACGCGATCGCTGTCGCTGACAAGGAGCTTGCACGCTCCAGGGATGATTTCTCGCGTCTGATGAACGAAGCGATCGTCGCCTTGCCGGACGCCGCACCGTTGAAGGAATTCCTGCAGGAAGGCACCGCCATTCTCGATACGGCCTGCACCAATGCGGTGGCCGCCGGCCGCGCCACGCGCAATGCCGAACAGGTCCTTGCCGCGACGGATCTGTTCGCGAAGGAATGCCAGCCCGGCTTTCCGGCTCTCAGCGACAAGATCCGCACCTTCGCGAACGAACTTCTGAAGCAGGCGAATGACAAGAGCGCCGATCTGACAAGTGATGTGAACGCCATGACCTCGGGGCTGCTGTTAGGCATGCTGGGCGTCACGCTGCTGGTGCTCCTCGGTGCCTACCTGGCAGTGCGGACCTGGCTGACCCGTCCGATCAACGCCCTGCGCGAAACCATGGGTACGCTGGCCAAGGGTGACTACGCCGTCACGGTTCAGGAACTCGACCGCCGTGACGAGATCGGGCAGATGGCTGCGACCGTCGAAGTCTTCAAGCGCAACGGGCTGGAAGGTCTCGCCCTTCAGAAACAGACGGAAGAGATGCGCGGTGAAGCCGAGCGCAAGCGGCTTGCCGATCAGGAGCGCACCGAGCGTGAAGCCCAGGAGCTGCGCGTGGCCGCCGAAGCGCTGGGCGACAGCCTGCAGCGTCTGGCCGCCGGCGACCTGACCTGCCGGATCGAGACGCGGTTCGCCGAGGTCTATGAAAGCCTGCGCGGGAATTTCAATGCCACCGTCGAGCAGCTGTCGCGCACCGTCGGTGCGGTCAACGCGGCCGTTCTCAGCATGGAAGGCGGCACGCGCGAAATCGCTGTCGGCGCCGAGGATCTGTCCAAGCGCACCGAGCAGCAGGCCGCATCGCTTGAAGAAACCGCAGCCGCCATGGAGCAGATCACCTCGAACGTCACCCAGTCGAGCAAGCTGACCGGCGAAGCCCGGGCGGTCGCCGAGCAGGCAAGCAGCAGCGCCACCAATTCGGTGCGTGTTGTCGCCGAGGCGGAAAATGCCATGCAGCGCATCGAGGAAAGCTCGCAGCAGATCGCCAACATCATCAGCGTCATCGATGAGATCGCCTTCCAGACCAACCTTCTGGCGCTCAATGCCGGCGTCGAGGCCGCGCGTGCCGGGGATGCCGGGAAGGGCTTCGCGGTCGTCGCCCAGGAAGTGCGCGAACTCGCCCAGCGCTCCGCCAGCGCCTCCAAGGAAATCCGCAGCCTGATCCAGAACTCGACGGCAGAGGTCGACAACGGCGTCAAGCTGGTGCGCGACACCGGCGCCGCACTGAAGATGATCGTGGATCATATCGCCCACATCAACAAGCACATGCACACCATCGCCACCTCCGCCCAGGAGCAGGCGACCGGCCTGTCGCAGGTCAACGTCGCCGTCAACCAGATGGACCAGGCGACCCAGCAGAACGCCGCCATGGTCGAGGAAACCACGGCGGCTGCCTCCAACCTCGCCATGGAAGCCGCCCGTCTCAAGGATCTCGTCAGCCAGTTCGTGCTGGAAGGCTCTGCAACCGGCTCCGTCACGGCCCTGCGCCACACCGCCCAGGCCATGGCGACAGCCACCGCGCCCCGCCGCCAGCCGACGTTGGCCCAGCCCGCGTCCCTCAAGACAACGCCCGCCCAGCCCGCACGCCGCGCGCCGGCCCGCACGGCATCTGCCACTGCAGCCGCTGCCGCAGCCGACAACGACTGGCAGGAGTTCTGATCTTCGTGCCGGCGCCCCCCGCCGGCCGGTTTAGCACGTACGGAACCAAAACGCCGATCCGGGGAACCGGATCGGCGTTTTGGTTTGAAGAAGGTTCAATGACGGGTCAGCCAGCCTTTTCCAGCAGCTCGACCATTTTTTCGCGCCAGTCCGGGTCTTGCTGCCAGCGCTGGAGCACGGACCGGGGCAGTCGGAGGGTGATCGCTTCCTCCGGATCGTCAGCGGCATTCCCGTGTGGCCGTTTCCACATGGGATGATCTGCTGCCCGCAGGGCGGACAGCGAAACGGCGGATGCCACCTCATCGCTTGTCAGCGGACGCTCGATGGAAGGATCGGGGCCAATCAACGTGCCCGTCGCTGTTTCAACCCACCACCCGTCCGCATCCTGATGGACGCCACCTCGGGCGATCAGCGCTTTCATCTCACGGTCGTATACCATCCAGCGGCGAAGCATCTCTGCCGCATCGTCTGCACTCTCGCCGAGATCTTTCGTGATGAAGGATGGCCATTGTCTCGTCATAGCCTGCTCCTCTCTGCTGTGCTTGCTCGCCGCATCGAGATGATCGATATCGCTTCTGCGCCAAGCGGCCTGAAGATGACCGCGATGACAGCCACCTCTTCAAGACGTCCGATCGCCATAAATCTCTGGTCACGGGTCAATTCGATCCGCGCCGCTTCGAAGAAGTCGATCGTCAATGCGCCGAAGTCAAAACCGTGCTTGGCGAGGTTGGCCTGGCGTTTCGGTTCGTCCCACAAAATCTTCATGCAGAGCTTAGCAGATCGGTCAACAGGGGCCAACCGCAACGAAGAGCGTTACAGCAGTCCTGTCAAGAGTGGCACGAAGCATTCCCCCTACCGCTGCCGCCCCGTCTGGCCGCGATCGCGCAGATAGTGGTCGGCCAGCGCGCAGGCGACCATCGCTTCGCCGATCGGCACGGCGCGAATGCCCACGCAGGGGTCGTGGCGGCCCTTGGTGCGCACATCGACCTCGTTGCCGTCGGCATCGATCGAGCGGCGCTCGGTGAGGATGGAGGAGGTCGGCTTGATGGCGAAGCGCGCGACGATCGGTTCGCCCGTCGAGATGCCGCCGAGGATGCCGCCGGCATGGTTCGACAGGAAAACCGGCTGGCCGTTCGGGCCGATGCGCATCTCGTCGGCGTTTTCCTCGCCTGTGATTTCGGCCGAGGCAAAGCCGTTGCCGATCTCCACGCCCTTGACGGCATTGATCGACATGAGGTTCGAGGCGATGTCCTGGTCGAGCTTGGCGTAGACCGGCGCGCCGAGCCCCGCCGGCACGCCCTCGGCAATCACCTCGATGACGGCGCCGACGGAGGAGCCCGCCTTGCGGATGCCGTCGAGATACTCTTCCCAGACCGGCACGATGGCGGGGTCGGGGGCGAAGAAGGGGTTGTTGTTCACCTCCGCCCAGTCCCAGTTGTCCCGGTTGATGCGATGCTTGCCGATCTGGATGAGGGCGGCGCGCACCTCAACGCCCGGCAGCACCTTGCGGGCCAGCCCGCCGGCCGCCACGCGCGCCGCCGTCTCGCGCGCGGAGGAGCGCCCGCCGCCGCGATAGTCGCGAATGCCGTATTTCACGTCATAGGTATAGTCGGCATGGCCTGGCCGGTAGCGCCGCGCGATCTCGCCGTAATCCTTGGAACGCTGGTCGGTGTTCTCGATCATCATCGAGACCGGTGTGCCCGTAGTGATCATCGTCTCGCCGTCGTCGTCGAGCATCACGCCGGAGAGCACCCGCACCAGATCGTCCTCGCGCCGCTGCGTCACGAAACGCGACTGGCCGGGCTTGCGCCTGTCCAGCCACACCTGGAGTTCGGCAAGTGTGAAGCGGATGCCGGGCGGGCAGCCGTCCACGACACAGCCGAGCGCGGGCCCGTGGCTCTCGCCCCAGGTCGTGACACGGAAGAGGTGACCGAACGTATTGTGTGACATCAGGAAAACCGTGGGCCGGAGGTGGCGGGGGAGGGGGCCGTGTGCCCTCTCGCGTTCGGCCGCTCTCATACTGCGAAAGAAGAGGCACGGAAAGCCCTTGCCGGCTCATAGCCGACGCTCTTGGCCTTGCGGTGCTCAGGCCACCTTGCGCTGGTGGCCGAGGGCGAAGTCGATCAGGGAGTCGGCGCTCATCGGCCGGGCGAAGGCATAGCCCTGCAGCAGGTCGCAGCCGAGCGTGCTCAGCATTTCCGCATGCGTCAGCGTTTCCACCCCTTCCGCCACCGTTTCGATGCCGAGCGAGCGGCCGATGTCGATGATGGAGCGCAGCAGCGCCTGCTCCGTCTTCGCCCCCAGCACCGGCGTCACCAGCTGCCGGTCGATCTTCAGCCGCTTCGGCTTCAGCTTCAGAAGGCTGACGATGGACGTATAGCCGGTGCCGAAATCGTCGAGCTCGATGTCGATGCCCAGCTTCTTCAGACCTTCGATATTGGCGATGACTACATCGTCGCTCTCGTCGAGGAAGATCGATTCCACCAGTTCGAAGGCGATCCGGCCGGGCGCCAGTCGCATGTCGCGCAGCGTGTCCAGAAGGGCTCCGTCGCGCAGACGCCGCGCCGAGACGTTGACGGACACCTTCGGCATGTAAAGGCCGCGCGCGGCCCACACGGCGCTGTCCAGCATGGCGCGTTCGAGCACGATCCGGTCGAGCGTTGCCATCATGTCGATTTCTTCCGCCACCTTGAGGAAGCGGTCCGGCGTTAGCAGTCCCTCGCGCGGATGCTGCCAGCGGATCAGCGCCTCGACGCCGGCCAGCTTGTGCGTGGCAGCCTCGAACTGCGGCTGGTAGAAGGCGACGAACTCGCCCCGCTCGATCCCTTCGAGGATCTCGTCGGCGATGCGCTTGCTCGTCACGATCTGGGACTGCAGCGTCTCGGTGAAGAATTCCAGCCTGTTTCGGCCGCTTTCCTTGGCGCGGTAGAGCGCGATGTCGGCATTGACGAGCAGCTGCTGGCTGTCGATCGACCCGTCGCGCGCCCGGGCGATGCCGATCGAAACACCGAAGCGGCAGGGAAAGCCGTTATAGTCGACGGGCTGGCGCATCTGGTCGATGATCCGCTCCGACATGGCGGTCAGATAGCCGTCGGCCGGCACGTCGCCCACGACCACGAGGAACTCGTCGCCACCGATGCGGCAGACGATGTCGCCGGCCCTCGAGTTGATCTTCAGGATGGACGCCGCATGGACCAGCATGGCGTCGCCGGCGGCATGGCCGAGCGTGTCGTTGATCTGCTTGAAGCGATCCAGGTCGATATGCAGGACGGCCACGCCCTCCAGCGTCCCGCCGCGCTCCCCTGCCAGGCGGGACAGCTTCTCGTCCAGCATGCGGCGGTTGCCAAGCCCCGTCAGAGGGTCGTGAAGGGCGTTGTGCTCGATGCTGTCCTTGGCAATGGCGAGTTCGATGTTGCGTGCATCGGCAATCGCCTTGGCGGCCTTCAGGCTTTCGGTCAGCTCGACATCGCTCGTCACATCGAAGGACAGGCCGATCAGGCGCCGGCGGCCATCAAGCCCCACATGCGTCTTGCCGACAGACTTCACATGCCGGACCGTTCCGTCGGGCAGCACCACGCGCGACTGGCAATTGTAGGGCAGGTCGTTGGCGATGCAATGATTGACCCTTTCCAGCGCCGGCTCGCGGTCGTCCGGATGCAGGGAGTACAGCCACTGGTCGCCCGTGGTGATGCCGTCGCCATAGGGCACGCCATGCAGCTGGTGCATGCGATGATCCCAGAAGGTGCGGTCCGTATCGAGCTCGGCCTCCCAAAGGCCACACTCGTAGGATTCCAGCGCCAGTTCCAGCCGGCGCATCGTCTTTTCGAGCTCGCTTGCCTGCTCGTCCGATTGCCGCTTCGCGTCGATCAGCCGCGCGTTCAGCAGCACGTCTTCCGTCACGTCCCAGCAGACGCCCGTCAGCGTCTGCATGCCGGACTCGCTTTCGTGGATGGAGCCGACGCCACGCATGTGGCGGACGGCGCCGGACGGCATGACGACGCGATACTGGGCACGATATTCGATGCCTTCCCGCAGCGAGAGAAGGATCGCCTTGTAGACGCTGGCCCGGTCATCCTCGTGCATGTTGTCGAGCCAGTGCTCGATCCGATGTCCGTACCGGTCGTCGGTCATGCCGTGCATGGCGCGCATGCGCGCATCACCCTTGCCGGATTGTGTGTTGACGTCGATTTCCCAGGTGCCGATGCGCGAGGCGTTCAGCGCCATTTCGAAACGGCGCGACAGCGTCAGCAGTTCGTCATCGCGCTTGCGCAGGGTGGCAAGGTTGCGCTGCCGCTCCTGGAGAATGGCACCGAAGACGAAGATCGAGCCCAGCACCAGAACAAGTGCCGTGGATGTGACCATGCGGATGCGGCCCACATCCGGCGAGGGCTGGTTCCAGCCCTTTCGGGGCTGCGCGGCCAGCTCCCACACACCGCCCGGCAGACCGAGGCGCACGAGGTTGGGCGAATCGGTGAAGATGTCCGCATCGCCGAAGAACGGATCGGCAAGGGTCTGCGTGACCGACGTGTCACGGATGGCGATGCGGATATGGGGGTCGTTCTGGCTGAGGCCGGCGCGTGCGTAAAGCTCGGCCTCTCCGATCGAGGCACGCATGACGCCCCAGAAGACGGCCTTGTCCTTCACACTGGTGAAGATGGGAACGATGATGTTGAAGGCGCGCTCGCCGGAAGGCAGCCGCACCGGGCCATCGACGATCGCGCTGGCCTTCTTGCGCGCGCGCTCAAGCGTGGCGACCTGATTGGCAAAGCGGTCGAGCCTCTGCCCGTTCGACCCCGCCCACTCGTCGCGCGGATAGGTCATCGAGACAATGCCTTGCGGCGCGACGCTGACACGCAGCAATTGCGGGTTCTGCAGCAGCAGCTTCTGCGCATGCTGCTCGAACAGGGCCTCGGCCACGCGGGGGCTCACGGAGAAGATGTTGCCGATGCCCTTGACGGCGACGATGCTGCGATTGATCTCGCCTTTCAGTGACAGGCTGATCTGGTCGAGTTCGGACTGCGTGTTGAGCCTGAGTTCATTGCGAAACGCAGTCTGGTTCTGCTCCTGGATAGCATAGCCCGTGAAGAGAATGGCAGCCGTTGCGAGTGCAGCCGTCAGCAACGACGGACGCAGTGAGTCCATCGCGTGTTTCGCCTGCTCGATTATCCACGTTACAGTCACGGAGCACTGTCCCCTGCTCTTCGTTTTATGACTGTAGTGTGACCTGTATTAATAAGGGTTTAGTGGACGACTTGGAAATCTGGGATTCATGCGGACGCAAACCCTTGCCAAATCGGGCCGCGCCGGGGCACGGTATGAAAGGGCCGGACGTCCGCCGGCTGGGTCCATGTCACGCGGCTGTGCATTGTTCGAAGCGGCAGCCAATTTCGCCACAATCGGAGAGCATTAGCCAAATGCCTCGTGCCCAAGCCACGCCAGCAAGCAGGACAGCAGCAATGCGCATTATCATTGCCACACTTCTCGCCACCGCAGCGTTTTTCTCTCCCCTTTCGGCCATGGCCGAGAGCGGCGATGTGGAAGCGACAATCACCAAGGTGGATACCGAAAAGCTCAGCCTGTCGCTGGATGACGGCAAGAATTACCAGGCACCGGAAGAGTTCAATTTCGAAGGGCTGAAGGCGGGCGTGAAGGTCATCGTCTTCTACACCGAAGTGGACGGCAAGCGCGTGATCAACGACCTGCAGATCGCGCAGTAACCTGCCGGAAGCAGGCGGTCCCGCCGCAGGGACTGCCGGGGACCACAGGTCCGGCCCAGCCTTCTGCGTCTATCAGCGTTTATACTTTGCTGGACAGAAAAAGCGGCCTGCCGGCTTTCAATCGCCGCCTTGCAGGCACTCTCTCAGACCCACTGGGCGCTGCCCTCATCGATCTTCAGGATGCGATCCTGCGGGATCGGTGCGACGGCGGCATCGCCGCCGCTCATCAGGTCCTTGATACGGAACACCGAGCGGATCACGCCGCCATGCGCGACGCACACGGTGGGACGATCGACCGTGGCGAGCCAGGCGGCAATCCGCCAGGACAGGATCTCGTAGCTCTCGGCCGATTCGCCCGGTGGAATGAAATCCCACTTGGAGGCCTCGCGCACGGCTATCGCATCCGGGTGGCGCTCCTCGATCTCGGCCAGCGTGTGGCCTTCCCAGTCCCCGAACGAGATTTCGCGCAGGCGCTCGTCCATGCGGTAGGCGCCGACATCGAGCCCGAGCTCGCCGCGAATCGCCTCCATCGTCTGGCGACAGCGCGTCAGCGGACTGGAAACGAAGTCGTAATCCGCGACATGAGCGCCGATCAGCGTCTTCAGCGCGCGTCCGTTGGCAGCGGCCTGTCGCTCGCCCACACGGTTCAGCGGAATGTCCTTCTGGCCCTGGAGCCGCCCTTCGGCGTTCCAGTCGGTCTGCCCATGACGCACCATGTAGACGAGCAAGGTGACCTCCGCTGGATCGGTAGACGAGGGGATTGGCCGGCGCCGGGGCGCGATTGGCCTGCGGTGCAGGCGCGCCTCTTTTGGCCGAAAGGGGCAGAAAAGAAAAGGGCGCGGATCGAAAAACCGAACCGCGCCCCGAATGTCATTCCTTCACGACGGAAATGTCCGGCGCATCCACCGCCTTCATCCCGACCGTGTGGTAGCCCGAATCGACGTGATGGACCTCGCCGGTGACGCCGGTGGAGAGATCGGAAAGCAGGTAGAGTGCGGAATTGCCGACTTCCTCGATCGAAACCGTGCGCTTCAGCGGCGCATTATACTCGTTCCACTTCAGGATATAGCGGAAGTCGCCGATGCCGGAGGCGGCGAGCGTCTTGATCGGACCAGCCGAAATGGCGTTCACGCGGATGCCGCGATTCCCAAGGTCGACGGCGAGATAGCGTACGCTCGCTTCGAGGGCTGCCTTCGCAACGCCCATGACGTTGTAGTGCGGCATGACCTTCTCGGCGCCGTAATAGGTCAGCGTGATCATCGAGCCGCCATCATTCATGATGCGGTCGGCGCGCTGAGCCACGGCCGTGAAGGAGTAGACGGAAATATCCATCGTCCGGGTGAAGTTTTCCCGGCTGGTGTTGAGGTAGCGGCCCGTCAGCTCGTCCTTGTCGGAAAAGGCGATGGCATGCACGACGAAGTCGATCTTGCCCCAGGCCTTTTCGACATTCTCGAAGACGGCGTCGATCGTCGCAAGATCGGTCACGTCGCAGTGGCCGGCCATCATCGCGCCGAGTTCCTGCGCCAGCGGCTCCACGCGCTTCTTCAGGGCATCGCCCTGCCAGGTCAGCGCCAGTTCCGCGCCGGCATCGGCCAGTGCCTTGGCGATGCCCCAGGCGATTGACCGATTGTTCGCCACGCCCATGATGACGCCGCGCTTGCCCTTCATCAGACCCGATGCAACTACCATTAAAGTCCCCAATCTCGGCACGGCCCGCAAAATCGGGCGACGCCTGAAGAAAGACGCATGCCGGAAAGCGCGCAAAGGCGCCCATGCGTCAATATGACAGGCCAGCCCTATGACATAGGGTGATGGGGGGTTCAAGCGCGCAGCAAATCAGGAACTGTTAGTCCCCGTAATAATGGGTCAGCGTCATGGACTTGTCACAAAGCCTTGACCCGTCACAGATAAAAGCCGTGCTTCATCGAGCGCATGAGGTCGGTGACCTTTTCGTCCGGCTTTTCGAAGAGCACGATGCGCAGTTCGACGACGAGATCGCCACGCGTGCCGTCCACGCCCATCAGCCCGCGGCCGGCGATGCGGACCGCCTTGTCGGAGCCGGACCAGGCGGGAACCTCCACCGTCACGGCGCCATCAAGGCTTTCCACCGTCCGCTCGCAGCCGAGCACGGCGTCCTGGATGTCGATCGACAGCGTGGTCACGAGATCCAGTCCTTCGATGCGGAAGGTCTCGTCGCGCTGCACGCGCAACACCGCCACCGCGTCGCCGCGCTTGGCGCCCGCAACCCGGTAGCCCTGTTCGCGAAGCCGGATCGGTTGCCCGTCGACGGCGCCTGCCGGCACCGCGACCTTGACATTCTCGCCTTCCGGCAGCGCCACGCTGACGCGCTCGCGGCGGAACACCTGCGCCACCGTCACGGGAACGTCCACGACGAGATCTGGCGTTTTCTCGATCGTGCGGCCTCGCAGCCGCTTGACCAATGCGCTGACGAGTTCGGCCGCCGGTGCGGCCGCGCGCCTCAGCAGGAAGCCCCTGCCTTTGCTGCTGTCGGCCCGCTCGCTGTCACCATCGTCCGCCCAGTCGCTGCGCTCGCCGGATGTCTGGAGGGTCGGGCGGGCCTCGCCGCGCGGTTCGGCGCGGGCGGCAAAGGCCCGCTCCTCGGCGCTGGTGCGCGGCCGCGCCTGCGACTGCTGCTGCGCCTGGCCGTGCTGCTGGGATTGGGTCTGCCCCTGGCTCTGGCCTTGGTTCTGCGAAGAGGAGGGGCCGGCGGTGCGCGCCTTGCCCTCGCCGAACAGGCGA
This sequence comes from Rhizobium sp. SG2393, assembly GCF_042610495.1. NCBI lineage: Bacteria > Pseudomonadati > Pseudomonadota > Alphaproteobacteria > Hyphomicrobiales > Rhizobiaceae > Rhizobium > Rhizobium sp. SG2393. The sequence continues at coordinate 68,039 of NZ_JBHGAP010000005.1, read as the reverse complement.
TCCACCACTTCCTCCGCCGTCTCCGGCCCGATCGGCTTTTCGGCCTCGGCCTGCGCGGCGGCATTCGCCGCCTGCATCTTCGCCTTCAATTCTTCCATGCGGCGCAGGTCCGCCTCGCGCCGGGCCTGGTCATAGCGGCTGCGCAGCTTCGGATCCTTCAGCACCTCATAGGCGCGGCCGATCTCGGCAAAGCGCTCGGCGGCTTCCGGGTCGTTCTGATTGTGATCGGGATGCGCGGATTTCGCCGCGTTGCGCCACGCCGCCTTGATCTCGTCCATGCCGGCATTGCGCCGGACACCGAGTGTCGCATAGGGATCACGCATCACAAATTCACCCCGTGGCTGCGCTTTCCCTCCTGCCGGTTCCTGGAAAGCGGTCCGATCCTGGCCGCGCGTGTCATGCGCGGTCCCGTCGCAAATGCTGGGTCAAACTTGCTAATGTGAGGTTAGAAAAGGGCCCGCTCCGCGGGTGCTCTGACCGGAATTGGGGCACATGAGGGCGACTTTGACGAAGAATGGTTAATTTCGTCTTACGTTTCGCCTATCCCTGCGGCGCAAATTTCACGAGGTTCCAGCGATCGTCGGACACCTTGCAGGCGCTGCCTTCGAAGCGGGCGATACCCTCGTAGGAGTGACGGGTCGTCACGAAGGTGCGGCAGGTGAGGCCCGAATCGGAATTTTCGCGCACGGCGCTGATCACGCCTGCGCTTCCCGAACGTGTGTTGGCCCACGGAATGGCGGTCTGGCCGAGGCTTTCGAGATCGGCGGCAGACACCGCATTGCGCACGGCGGCCTCGTCGGTCGTCTCGTCGAGCGCGGCCGGCACGGAGGAGGTGGTGAGGTTGCGATCGACATTGTCCATTTTCAGGACATCGCCGGCCGTGCCCATGCAGCCGGACAGCGAAAGCGAAATGGCGGCAGCCAGCAGCACCCGCGACGCTGCGCCACGCCGGGGCAGGCGATCCGTCATTGTCTCTTCGAGCGACTTTGCTATGTCTACCACGGCAATCCCGTCCGGTTCGAAGGCGGCTTCGATACGCGCATCATTGGCGTTTACCGTCGCTGTCTGTCCCGAACCATGCGGTCGCAACGACATCAGGTCAGGCGCAGAAAGCAGCATCGGAAGACGATCATGGATGACAAAGGGTTAACAACAGGTGACTTCACGCAAGCGGCCGAGCCCTTCACCCTCTTCGGTGCCTGGCTGGAGGAGGCGACGGCCAGTGAAATCAACGATCCGAATGCGCTCTCGCTGGCAACCGTCGATGAAGACGGCCTGCCCAATGTGCGCATGGTTCTCCTGAAGGGTTTCGACACGGACGGCTTTGTTTTCTACACCAACTACGAAAGCCAGAAGGGACGCGAAATTCTGGGCAGCGGTAAGGCAGCCATGTGTTTTCACTGGAAATCGCTACGCCGGCAGGTGCGCCTGCGCGGCCCCATCGCCTCCGTTAGCGATGCCGAAGCCGACGAATATTACCGCACCCGCCCGCGCGGCAGCCGTATCGGCGCCTGGGCTTCCAAACAGTCCCGCCCGCTCGAGAGCCGCTTCGCGCTGGAAAAGGCGGTTGCCGAATACACGGCCCGCTACCCGATCGGCGAAATCCCGCGTCCGCCGCACTGGTCCGGCTTCCGCCTTGCCCCGACTTCGATCGAATTCTGGCACGACCGTCCCTTCCGCCTCCATGATCGCGTCGAATTCCGCCGCGCCACGCCGGACGGCGGCTGGGAGAAGGTGCGGATGTATCCGTAACGACATCCACGGATGAGGCCCCAGGCGGCCGGAATGACGCGTGGACCGACAGAGCATGCGTCCTGTAAGGAAGCCGGGAGCGGCGATCTCGATCTGTCAGGGCGAGTTGATTGCTGACGTGAGGGCGCCTTCAACGCAGGCATTCCCTTGCCCGGAAGGGCAGGGGATACCCGCCCGTCGGCACAGCTTGGCGAAGCATCACCCGCCGGCCATCAGGCGGAACGGGATGCCCGAGGCCAGTGCGCGCACATAAAGCGCCCGCTGGTAGTAGCCGTTGAGGGAAATCCGCGGCTGCAAGGTCAGCGCCGGTCGGGTGGCCACGATGCCGGGTCGGGTGGTGACGGCGGTCAGGAAACCCGCCTGTTCAGCCAACCGCTGCTCGCGGATGGAGACGGCAGAGCGGTCGCCATAGGGGTAGGCGAAGCTGCGCGGTCGCGTTCCCGTGATGGCTTCGATCGCATCGGCGGACGCGACCATCTCGCCAAGCGCCGTTGCCTCGGGAAGCCGGGAGAGGGCCGCATGCGTGACCGTATGCGCCCCGATCGTCGCGCCCTTGACGGCGGCGAGCGCCGCAATCCCGTCGCTGCAGAGCGTAAGCCGCTCGGTGATCGCCACCGGATCGATGCCATGCGCCCGCGCCGCGGCGTCCAGCCGTGCCACCGCCTCGGCTTCGCTGAGCTGGCCTGTCGTGCCACGAATAAAGCCGGCGATATGGTCGAAGGCCTTGTCGCGGGCAGCGTAATCATCCAGCGCGAAGCTGCGCGGTCCGTCGCCGAAATCGAGCGTGACGCGATTGTTGCGCGTCAGCAGTTCCGTCGCGGTTTCCCACCACAGCGTGTGGCTGCGATGGATGAAACCGGCCGTGACATAGACGGTGAAAGGCACGCCATGCCGGGCAAAGACAGGCGCGGCATGCTCCAGATTGTTGCGATAGCCGTCATCCAGCGTGAAGCAGGCAAAGGGACGCGGATCGCCATCCTCGGTGATCGTGGCAAGCGCGTCTGTAGAAATGAACCGGTAGCCTTGCGACTTCAGCGCCAGGATCGCCGTTTCGAGAAAGTCCGGGGTGATCTCCAGATGGCCGTTCGGCGCAAAGGGCCGCGACGCTTCCGGGCGGACATGATGGAGAGTGAAGACCGCGCCGCGACCGCGCGCCGCCTTGAGCAGCCCTGCACGCGACAGCGCAAAGGAGGCAATCAGCCCACCGCGGATCGCGGTGTGGCGCGCCACCATCCTCGCTCTCGTCACAATCGACATCGGGTTTCCCTTGTGCCTTCGGTGTCCGGCCGCACGGCTGAACGTCAACCCTGACTAGCACCCATGCCTTAAGCCTTGTTGAACCGATGGGGAAGGAACCTTCCACAAACGACCGGCTACCTGTCTCGTTTCGTCGCAGGCACTGGCCTGACGGAGGAGAATCGCGCAGAACAAAAGAGAAACAAGCGGAGTGACCATGTTCGCCCACCTGATCGAGCGTTTCGAGACCGCCTCCCGAACCTATGCCGGCGACAATGGCATCGCTCGTGACCCCGACTGGTTCATCCTCAAGCTGCAGGAGGAAACAGGCGAGGTGACGCAAGCCTGGAACCGCCTTACCGGCCGCGGCCGCCGCAAGGGGCTGGACGAGGCCGCCTGCCGCCAGGCGCTGGCCGATGAACTCGCCGATCTCCTCGGCCACGTCTTCCTTCTCGCCGGCCAGCAGGACATCGACCTTCCGGCCGCCATCGCGCGCAAATGGCGCTTTCATCCGGAAGCAGAGACGAGGGCAGGGATCCGCTGACAGCGGGACCCGAACGCCACCCATCCGGCCCGCATCATCCCTGCGCTTGCGCTTGTGGTCTTGGGCGCGCGCCCGTCGCCTTACGCCTGCGTACCGCCCACGGTGATCGCGTCCATACGCAGGTGCGGCTGGCCGACGCCGACCGGCACCCACTGGCCGGCCTTGCCGCAATTGCCGATGCCGGTATCGAGCTTGGTGTCGTTGCCGACCATCGTCACGCGGCGCATGGCGTCCGGCCCGTTGCCGATCAGCATCGCGCCCTTCACCGGCGCGCCGATCTTCCCGTTCTCGATGAGGTAAGCCTCGGTGCAGCCGAAGACGAACTTGCCGGAGGTGATGTCCACCTGCCCGCCGCCGAAGGAAACGGCATAGATGCCCTTCTTCACCGACGCGATGATCTCGTCGGGCGTATGGCTGCCGGAGAGCATGTAGGTATTGGTCATGCGCGGCATGGGCACATGGGCATAGCCCTGGCGGCGGCCGTTGCCGGTCGGCTTCATGCCCATGAGGCGCGCATTCTGCCGGTCTTGCATGTAGCCGACCAGCTTGCCGTCCTCGATCAGCACATTGTAGGCAGAGGGCGTGCCCTCGTCATCGATGGTGATCGAGCCGCGCCGTTCGCCGATCGTGCCGTCATCGACGACGGTGACGCCCCTGGCCGCGACCTGCTCGCCCAGAAGCCCGGCAAAGGCGGAGGTCTTCTTGCGGTTGAAGTCGCCTTCCAGCCCATGGCCGACCGCCTCGTGCAGCATGACGCCCGGCCAGCCGTTGCCCAGCACCACATCCATGGTGCCGGCCGGCGCATCGACGGCCTCGAGATTGACGAGAGCCTGGCGCAGCGCCTCGTCGGCGCCCGCCTGCCAGTTTTCCGTGGCGATGAAATCCGCAAAACCGCGCCGCCCGCCAATGCCGTAGGAGCCCGACTCCTGCCGGTCGCCTTCGCCGGTGACGACGGAAATGTTGAGCCGCGTCATCGGCCTGACATCGCGCATGCGATGGCCGTCGGCGCGGATGATCTCCACCACCTGCCAGCTTGCGCCGATCGTCGCCGTCACCTGCCGCACCTTCGGATCCTTGGCGCGCAGATAGGCGTCGATCTCGGTCAAGAGGGCCACCTTCGCCTCGAAACTGGGTTCGCCGATCGGATTGCCGTCCCCGTAAAGCCGCGCATTCGTGCCTTGCGGCGCGGCGGCATAGCAGCCCGAATAGCCCCGCGTCACCTGCGCCACCGCATCCGACGCCCGCTTCAGCGCCGAAAGCGAAAGGTCGCCCGAATGCGCATAGCCGACAGCCTCGCCGGCCACCGCCCGCAGGCCAAAACCCTGGTCGGTGTTGAAGCTGCCCCCCTTCAGGCGGCCATTGTCGAAGGACAATGATTCCGCCTGCGCATGCTCGAGGTAAAGCTCCCCGTCATCGGCGCTGGAAAGCGTCTCGCGCAGCACCGCCTGCACGGTCGCTTCGTCCGCATCGAAGAGGGAAAGAAGATCGGTGTTCATCGGCAGGCTCCTGAAGGCGTCATTCCCTCTCATGTAGAGATGCGGCGCGTGCAGGGCAAGTTGCGGAAGGGCGCAGGCGGTTGCCGCCCCTCACGGCAGCGCGTCATACCCTTCGCCGAACCCCTTCAGATCGACAGGAATGCCGATTCCTTCTTCCGGCGACTGGAAGACGATGAAGGTGGCGGTCTTGCCGGCGCGGAAGGTCTTCAGAAGCTCTTCTTCCAGCACCACCTCGGCATAGCAGCCGTCGGAGAAGCAGCGCACGAAATAGGCGCGGCCGATATCCTTGCCGTCCACATTCAGCCCGAGCCCGTTGGGCAGGAGCACGCCGAGCGGCGCCAGCACGCGCAGGATCTTCGCCTTGCGGTCGGCGGTCTTCAGCACGACGACGGAAAGACCGACTTCCGGGCGGTCTTCGGCAATCACGTTCTGCATCAGCGCGCACTGCTCGGCAGTGGCGCCGGCCGGCTGGTCGCAGACGATCGACCAGGCGCCGTGATTGGACTTCACCGTGCCCGGCTGCGTCGCCTGCGCGGCGGCCGTGTTGAACGTCACGAGCACCGCAAGCGCGGCAAAAGCCGCCGCGACGGGCAGGGAATAGGAGCGACGGCCCATGCACACCTCGAAACTACGAATCATGAGGCTATTCTTTAAGGCCGCGGGTGCGGATGAAAAGCCCCGCGGCGCACATTAAGACTGCGTATGGCTGAATTATGAAGTCGCCGAAGCCATGATGCCACCCCCTGGCGGTCTGCGATGTAGCGGCGGCATGTGGATAAATCCGGCAAAAATCCCCGTCATCGCCCCAAGCCTGCGCAGGCCTTGCGTTTGGGCAAAAATGCCGCATGGGCTTGAATGGACAGATGTTGCGGCATGGATCAAACTGTGGTTTGAAGCGGTTCAGTATCGCAGGGATTCTGCGCAACGCTTTGATCCTGATCAAGCGCGCATTTGGGAGACACGATTGTGATGAAAAGAGCTTATGCAGTTCTGGCAGCCCTTGCCTGTCTGCTCTTTGCTCCGGCCGCCTTTGCCGACAAGCCGGAGCCGTGGCAGACGACGCTTCAGCCGGCCGCCACCGGGATCATGGAGGAAGTGACCTGGTTCGAGCACTACACACTGTGGTTCATCGTTCCGATCACGCTCTTCGTTCTGCTTCTGCTCATCATCGTGGTCGTCAAGTTCCGCGAGGGCGCCAACCCGGTTCCCTCCAAGACCAGCCACAACACGGCGATCGAGATCGTCTGGACGCTCGGCCCGGTCATCATCCTGCTCTTCCTCGCCATTCCCTCCTTCCAGCTGCTGAACGCCCAGCTCACCATGCCCGAGAAGGCCGACCTGACGGTCAAGGCCACCGGCAACCAGTGGTACTGGAGCTACGAGTATGAGGTCGGCGAGACGCCCGTCTCCTTCGACAGCCTGATGCTGAAGGAAACCGACCGCACCGCCGCCGGCAAGGAAGACGTTGCCGCCTATCCGCGCCTGCTGGCCGTCGACAACGAAGTCGTCGTTCCCGTCGGCGCCAATGTCCGTCTGCTCGTCACCGCCGCTGACGTCATCCACGCCTTCGCCATGCCGGCCTTCGGCGTGAAGATCGACGCGATCCCGGGCCGCCTGAACGAAACCTGGTTCCGCGCCGAGAAGGAAGGCCTCTATTACGGCCAGTGTTCCGAGCTGTGCGGCAAGGACCATGCCTACATGCCGATCGCCGTACGCGTTGTCGCCAAGGACAAGTACGACGCCTGGATCGCTGCCGCCGCCACCAATCTGGGCGAGGCCAACAAGGCTCTGATGGCCGCCGTCGACGGAGCCAAGTCGCTCACCGTCGCCGACAACGCCAAGTAATCTGGAGGGGACAACCATGGCCGGATCTTCCGCCCACCACAATCACGATCATGCCGGGCACGATCATGCCGCGCATGGCCACGGTCATGACCATGACCACGCCCATCAGCCGCTCTCCTTCTTTGCGCGTTGGTTCCTGTCGACCAACCACAAGGACATCGGCACGCTCTACCTGATCTTCGCGATCATCGCCGGCCTCATCGGCGGCACGCTGTCGATCATCATGCGCATGGAGCTCGCCGAGCCGGGCATCCAGATCTTCCACGGCCTGGCCTCCATGGTCTACGGCTTCGAGGGTGATGCGGCCATCGACGGCGGCAAGCACATGTACAACGTCTTCACGACGGCGCATGCGCTCATCATGATCTTCTTCATGGTCATGCCGGCCCTCATCGGCGGCTTCGCCAACTGGATGGTGCCGATCATGATCGGCGCGCCCGACATGGCGTTCCCGCGCATGAACAACATCTCCTTCTGGCTGATCGTTCCGGCCTTCCTGCTGGTGCTTCTGTCGATGTTCGTCGAAGGCCCGGCCGGCGCCTACGGCTCGGGCGGCGGCTGGACCATCTATCCGCCGCTGTCGACGTCCGGCCAGCCCGGCCCGGCCATGGACCTCGTGATCCTCGGCCTGCACATTGCCGGTGCCTCGTCGATCCTCGGCGCCATCAATTTCATCACCACCATCCTGAACATGCGCGCTCCGGGCATGACGCTGCACAAGATGCCGCTCTTCGCCTGGTCGGTTCTGGTCACCGCCTTCCTGCTGCTGCTGTCGCTCCCGGTTCTCGCCGGCGGCATCACCATGCTTCTGACGGACCGCAACTTCGGCACCACCTTCTTCGCGCCCGAAGGCGGCGGTGACCCGGTTCTCTTCCAGCACCTGTTCTGGTTCTTCGGTCACCCGGAAGTGTACATCCTGATCCTGCCCGGCTTCGGCATCATCAGCCACATCATTTCCACCTTCTCGAAGAAGCCGGTCTTCGGCTACCTCGGCATGGCCTATGCCATGGTCGCCATCGGCGCCGTCGGTTTCGTCGTGTGGGCGCACCACATGTACACGGTCGGCCTGTCGCTCGACACGCAGCGCTACTTCGTCTTCGCCACCATGGTGATCGCGGTGCCCACCGGCATCAAGATCTTCTCCTGGATCGCGACCATGTGGGGCGGCTCGATCCGCTTCGCGACCCCGATGGTCTGGGCTATCGGCTTCGTCTTCCTCTTCACCGTCGGTGGCGTGACGGGCGTCCAGCTCGCCAATGCCGGCCTCGACCGTGCCCTGCATGACACCTATTACGTCGTGGCCCACTTCCACTACGTTCTGTCGCTCGGCGCCGTCTTCGCCATCTTCGCGGCCTGGTACTACTGGTTCCCGAAGATGACCGGCTACATGTACTCCGAGTTCATCGGCAAGCTGCACTTCTGGGTCATGTTCATCGGCGTGAACCTGGTCTTCTTCCCGCAGCACTTCCTGGGTCTGGCCGGCATGCCGCGCCGCTACATCGACTATCCGGATGCCTTTGCCGGCTGGAACCACGTCTCGTCCTACGGCTCCTATATTGCCGGCGTCGGCGTGCTGATCTTCCTCTACGGCGTCTTCGAAGCCTTCGCCAAGAAGCGCGTCGCCGGCGACAATCCGTGGGGTGTCGGTGCCAACACGCTGGAATGGCAGCTCTCGTCGCCGCCGCCGTTCCACCAGTGGGAACAGCTGCCGCGCATCAAGTAAGCAAAAAGGAAGAAGGCCGCACGGGTTGCGGCCTTCTTCCGGACAGAAAGACGGCGCTTGGGATGCCGGGGAGATCCCGAAGGCGCTGGTGTAGCAGGGTTAAGAACATGACGGTTATCGACGCAACGAGCAGCACGACGGGCGCAGTCGCCCTTTCCGAGGCGAGCCCCCGTGACTTCTTCGCGCTGCTGAAGCCGCGCGTCATGTCGCTCGTCGTCTTCACCGCGTTGGCCGGGCTCGTCATGGCACCGGGCCATATCAATCCCTTCATGGGCTTCATCGCCATTCTCTGCATCGCGGTTGGTGCCGGCGCGTCCGGCGCGCTCAACATGTGGTACGATGCCGATATCGACGCACGCATGACCCGCACCGCGACGCGCCCCATTCCCGCCGGCCGCGTCAGCCCGCAGGAAGCGCTCGCTTTCGGTCTTGTTCTGTCCTTCTTCTCGGTCGGCATCCTCGGCCTTGCGGTCAACTGGGTGTCCGCCGGCCTTCTGGCCTTCACCATCTTCTTCTATGCCGTCATCTACACCATGTGGCTGAAGCGCTGGACCTCGCAGAACATCGTCATCGGCGGTGCAGCAGGCGCCTTCCCGCCCATGATCGGCTGGGCCTGCGTGACGGGCGGCGTCTCCGTCGAGAGCGTCGTTCTCTTCCTCATCATCTTCCTGTGGACGCCGGCGCATTTCTGGGCGCTCGCCCTCTTCAAGATGCGCGAATATGGCGCCGTCGGCGTGCCCATGCTGCCGAATGTGGCGGGCGAGGGCGCCACGAAGCGCCAGATCCTCGCCTATGCCGTGCTGACGGCTGCCATCGGCGTCGTGCCCACCATCCTCGGCTTCTCGAGTCTCGGCTACGGTGTCGTCGCCGGCCTGCTCGGCCTCTGTCTTGTCTGGTCGTCGGTCGGCGTGCTGCGCATGCCCGATGGCGACGAGCGCATGGTGCCGGCCAAGAAGCTCTTCGGCTATTCCATCCTCTATCTCTTCGCCATCTTCACCGCGCTGATGGTCGACCATCTCGTTGCTCCGCTCCTGGCGGGCCTTGCAGGAGGCCTGTGATGGAAACCGTGACGCTCACCGACAAGCAGAAGAAATCCCGCCGCGGCCGCAATATCGCGCTCGGCCTCGTTCTCGGCGGCCTCGTCGTCCTCTTCTACGTCATCACCGTCATCAAGTTCGCAACGGGGACGATGGCGCTATGACCGACGCCCCGCGCACCGAAGCGCAGACGGAAACGAAGGACGCCCGCCGCGAGCGCAACAACGGCATCATCGTGGCGAGCTGCGTCACCTTCGTCGCCGCCATGGTCGGCGCCTCCTATGCCGCCGTGCCGCTCTACGATCTCTTCTGCCGCGTCACCGGCTATAATGGCACGACGCAGCGCGTCGAGCAGGTCTCCGACACGGTGCTGGACCGCACCATAAAGGTGACCTTCGACGCCAATACCGGCGGCGGCCTGCCCTGGTCGTTCAAGCCGGTCGACCGCGATGTCGAGATGCGGATCGGCGAGACGGTCCAGATCAATTACCGCGTGAAGAACCTTGCCGACCGTCCGACGACGGGTCAGGCGACCTTCAACGTCACGCCCATGCAGGGCGGGGCCTATTTCAACAAGGTCGCGTGCTTCTGCTTCACGGAAACGACGCTGCAGCCGGGCGAGGAGCGCGACATGCCGGTCGTCTTCTTCATCGACCCGGCCATCGTCGACCAGCCGGAAACGCGCGATATCAAGCTCATGACGCTGTCCTACACCTTCTACCCCCGCGAACCGTCGAAGCCGGTCGCCGAGGTGAAGACCGGGACAGAGGTCAAATCGAAACTGTGAGGATGGTCGCTTCGGGTTTACCGGGGCGGCCTGAGAGAGGACTATCGGGGATCACTGACATGGCCGATGCACACCAGAAAAACCACGACTACCATATCATCGACCCGAGCCCGTGGCCGCTGCTGGCCTCCATCGGCGCCTTCGTCATGGCCTTCGGCGGTGTCGGCTACATGCGCTATCTCTCGGGCGGCTCGTTCAAGCTGTTCGGCCTGGAAATGGCCAATCCGTGGGTCTTCTTCATCGGCCTCGCGCTGGTCATCTACACCATGTTCGGCTGGTGGGGCGATACGATCAAGGAAGCCCACGAGGGGCACCACACGCGCGTCGTGTCGCTGCACCTGCGCTACGGCATGATCATGTTCATCGCCTCGGAAGTGATGTTCTTCGTCGCCTGGTTCTGGGCCTATTTCGACGCCAGCCTCTTCCCTGGCGAAGCGATCCAGGCCACCCGCGCCACCTTCACCGGCGGTGAGTGGCCGCCGAAGGGCATCGAGGTCATCGATCCCTGGCACCTGCCGCTCTACAACACCGTCATCCTGCTTCTGTCGGGCACGACGGTCACCTGGGCGCACCATGCGCTGCTGCACGGTGACCGCAAAGGCCTCGTCAACGGCCTGACGCTGACCGTGCTCCTCGGCCTGCTATTCTCCTTCGTGCAGGGCTACGAATATGTTCACGCGCCCTTCGCCTTCAAGGATTCCATCTACGGTGCCACCTTCTTCATGGCCACCGGCTTCCACGGCTTCCACGTCCTCGTCGGCACGATCTTCCTGATCGTCTGCCTCATCCGGGCACTGCGCGGCGATTTCACGCCGAAGCAGCACTTCGGCTTCGAGGCCGCCGCCTGGTACTGGCATTTCGTCGACGTCGTCTGGCTCTTCCTGTTCTTCTCCATCTACATCTGGGGTGGCTGGGGCGCGCCGCTTCACCAGGGCTGAGCCGCGGGTGATCTGACGGGACCATCATGGGGGCGGCTTGCGGTCTGCAAAGCCGCCCCTTTCCATTGCAGCGCCTGCCCTGTCACAGGGCGGGCCGGGAGACAGTGACGAAGGCCGGGCGGCCGCGAGGTCGCCGGCAGGCTGATGCGACACCTGCGTCACATCCACGCGGTGTGTCGCGCGGCGGTTCGGGGTAGGGTCCGGACGGGAGACGCCGCAGGAGCGAGGAGAACGACATGTCTGATGACCACGCCCATTTCGCGCCGGTCGATCCCGTGATGACCGGCCTGCGCGGCCTGTGCCCGCGCTGTGGCCAGGGCAAGCTGTTCGACGGTCTCGTCAAGCCGAAGCCGCGCTGCACGGCCTGCGATCTCGATTACGGCTTCGCGGATGCCGGCGACGGTCCGGTGGTCTTCGTCATTCTCATCGTCGGTTTCGTCGTGGTCGGCGCGGCGTTGTGGGCGGAGATCAACTGGCAGCCGCCCCTCTGGCTGCATTTCATCGTCTGGATCCCGATGGCGACCATCCTCAGCCTCGCGCTCATGCGCATGCTGAAGGGCGTGCTGATCAACCTGCAATACCGCAACAAGGCAGGGCAGGGGCAGATCGACCGTGACTGAGGCACGCCCCGCCGAAGGGCAGGCCGCCACGGCCGGGGCGTCCACCGCCCGGCCGCGCCGCCGCCTGCCGCTCGCCGTCACCGTCGCCCTGCTTCTCGCCGCCTTCGCCATCCTGCTGTCGCTCGGCACCTGGCAGGTGGAGCGGCTGCACTGGAAGGAAGCACTGATCGCCACCATCGCCGAGCGCCGCGCGGCGCCGCCCGTTCCGCTGGCCGAAATCGAGGCGGCGCAGTCGCGCGGCGAGGACATCGACTACCGCACCGTCACCGTCGATGGTACCTTCGATCACGCCCGCGAACGGCATTTCCTGGCGACCTATGATGGCGAAAGCGGCTTCTACGTCTTCACGCCGCTGATGCTTCCGGATGGCCGCAGCCTCTTCGTCAACCGTGGCTTCGTGCCCTATGACCGCAAGGACGCCGCCAAACGGCCGGAAGGCCAGATCGCAGGGCAGGTGACCATCACCGGCCTCGCCCGCCCGCCGCTCGCCGCCAAGCCCTCCATGCTCGTGCCGGACAATGACACGGCCAAGAACGTCTTCTACTGGAAAGACCTGGCCGCCATGACCACCTCGGCCGGCCTCGACCCGGCCCGCGTCCTGCCGCTCTTCGTGGATGCCGATGCGACTGCAAACCCCGGCGGCCTCCCCATCGGCGGCGTCACCCAGGTGGATCTTCCCAACAACCACCTGCAATATGCCGTCACCTGGTACGGCCTCGCGCTGGCGCTCGCAGGCGTCGTTCTCGCCGCATGGCTGCGGCGGCGGTCCGCGCCGCCGACGTGAGGGGCGGATGGCGGGGAAGCAGGAACGGTTGGGCGCCAGCCCCCTCCCTGTCCTGCCGGGCATCTTCCTCAAAAGGGGGCGATCAGCAGAAGGCGGGCTGACAGGGCCCTTTGACGTCCCGGTTGAGGACACGTGTCTGTAAGCGGGAAGCCGGCCCGCCCAGCCGATCGCCCCCCTTGTGGGCGAGATGCGCGGCAACGCAGAGGCGGGGGTGATAGCCCCACAGCCTCTCCCCCATCCCACGATGGCGCCCGCCGCCAAAACATGCCAAGCATGCGGCCAGAACCACCCCCGGAGAAACCCGATGCAGACAGCCGCCAGCCTACTCACCGCCCTGACGGCGCTCCTCCATGTCGGCTTCCTCGTCCTCGAAATGTTTCTCTGGACGAAGCCGGTGGGCCGCAAGGTCTTCCGCAATTCCCCGGAAAAGGCGGAAATCACCCGCGTGCTCGCCGCCAATCAGGGCCTCTACAACGGCTTCCTCGCCGCCGGCCTCTGCTGGTCGCTCGTCCACCCCGACCCCGCCTTTGCGCTTCAGTTGAAGGTCTTCTTCCTTGTGTGCGTGGTGGCGGCGGCTATATATGGCGCATGGACGGTCAGCCCGCGCATTCTTTTGGTGCAGGGTGGCCCGGCGCTTCTGGCGCTCCTCTTCGTCTTCCTCGGCATGTGAGACCGGCACCCTTGCTCGATATGGCTTCCTCCGCTTCCACCGCCCCGCGCACTGCACTGACCATCCGCCTGTGCGGCCCGCGCGGCTTCTGTGCCGGCGTCGACCGCGCCATCCAGATCGTCGTGCTCGCGCTGAAGAAATACGGCGCGCCCGTCTATGTCCGCCACGAGATCGTGCACAATCGCTACGTGGTGGAAGGGCTGGAGGCCAAGGGCGCGATCTTCGTCGAGGAACTGGACGAAATCCCCGCCGAACACCGCGACCAGCCCGTGGTCTTCTCAGCCCATGGCGTGCCGAAATCCGTGCCGGCGGATGCGGAGGCGCGCAACCTCTTCTATCTCGATGCCACCTGTCCGCTGGTCTCGAAGGTGCACAAGCAGGCCATGCGCCACCAGCGCATGGGGCGTCACGTGGTGCTCATCGGCCATGCCGGCCACCCGGAGGTCATCGGCACCATGGGGCAGTTGCCTGAGGGCTCCGTTTCGCTTGTCGAGACCGTAGAAGATGCCGCGCACTACCAGCCGGCCGACCCCGACAATCTCGGCTATGTCACGCAGACGACGCTGTCGGTCGATGACACCGCCGGTGTCATCCGCAAGCTGCACGAGCGTTTCCCGAACCTCACGGCCCCTGCCGCCGACTCGATCTGCTACGCCACGACCAACCGCCAAGAAGCCGTGAAGCAGGCCGCCCCCGGCTGCGACCTCTTCCTCATCGTCGGGGCGCCCAATTCCTCCAATTCCAAGCGCCTGGTGGAAGTCGCGCTGCGCGCCGGCGCCCGCCAGTCGCTGCTCGTCCAGCGCGCCAGCGAGATCGACTGGAACACCGTCGGTGACTTGAAGACCGTCGGTCTCTCCGCCGGCGCCTCCGCGCCCGAAGTCATCGTCAACGAGATCATCGAAGCCTTCAAGGCCCGCTACGACACCACCGTCGAACTCGCCGACACGGTGGAGGAAAACGAACACTTCCTCGTCAATCGCGAACTGCGCGAAGTGGAACTCACCCACGCGGACATGGCCTGGGTGAATGGCTGAAGCGGTCATCTTGAGTCGATACACACGCGTGTGTATACTGGCGGCATGCGAAGCGATGCCATTCTGAGCGCATTGAAGGCAGATGGCTGGATCGAGGTGGCCCGGCGTGGCAGCCATGTTCAGTTGAAACATCCCGAAAAACCGGGCCGCGTGACCGTGCCACACCCCAAGCGGGATATTCCGGTGGGAACGTTGAAAAGCATCGAGCGGCAGGCCGGTCTGAAGCTGAGGTGAGCCATGAGCCAGCATTATATCGGCCTGATCCGCAAACAGCCTGACAGCGACTACGGCGTCTCCTTCCCCGATTTTTCCGGCGTCATCACCGCCGGCATCGATCTCGACGATGCGCGCCGCATGGCGCAAGAGGCGCTGGCGCTGCATGTCGAAGGCATGATCGAGGATGGAGACCCGCTTCCGGTGCCCTCGACCCTGGAGTCCGTCATGGCCGATGGCGAAAATGCCGACGCCGTGGCCTTCCTCGTGCCCGTCCCGACGCCATCCCGACGCTCCGTCCGCCTCAACATCACCCTGCCGGAAAACGTGGTGAAGGATATCGACCGCTACGCCGGCAGCCGCGGCATGACCCGCTCCGCCTTTCTGCTCAAGGCGTCGGTGCAGGCGATGGCCGAGGGTGGCGAGACGGTGTGACATTCACTCCGCACCCATTTCCTGTGCCCATGCCGCAAACGGGCTGGCATGGGGCCGATCCGCGCGCTATGGCTCGTCTCACCCTTCAGCCAGCATGGATCCGCGCCCGTGGCCGTCTATACCGACATCACCGAGGATGAACTCGCAGCCTTCCTGTCCGACTATGACGTCGGCACGCTGACGGCCTACAAGGGCATAGCGGAGGGGGTGGAGAATTCCAATTTCCTGCTGCACACCACGGTCGCGCGCTACATCCTGACGCTTTACGAAAAGCGCGTCGATCCCGCCGATCTGCCCTTCTTCCTCGGCCTGATGCAGCACCTGGCCGATCGCGGGCTGTCCTGCCCGCTGCCGATCGCGCGGCGCGATGGGGGGCATCTCGGCGTGTTGTCCGGCCGGCCGGCGGCGCTGATCTCCTTCCTGGAAGGCGTCTGGCTGCGCAAGCCGGAGGCCGAGCATTGCCGGCAGGTGGGCGCCGCGCTCGCGGCCATGCATCTGGCCGGCGAGGGCTTCGCGCTGAAGCGGGCGAACGCGCTCTCGGTTTCCGGCTGGCGGCCGCTCTGGAACAATTCCGCCGCCCGCGCCGACGAGGTGCAGGCGGGCCTGAAGGATGAGATTGCCGCCGAGCTGGACGCGCTGGAAAGGAACTGGCCGGTCGGCCTGCCGGAAGGCGTGTGCCATGCCGATCTCTTCCCCGACAATGTCTTCTTCCTCGGGGATACCCTGTCCGGCCTCATCGACTTCTATTTCGCCTGCAACGACATTCTGGCCTATGACGTCTCCGTCTGCCTGAACGCCTGGTGCTTCGAAAAGGACGGCGCCTTCAACCTGACCAAGGGCCGGGCGCTTCTCGCCGGCTACACGGCGGTGCGGCCGCTCTCGGCCGGGGAGGCGCAAGCCTTGCCGCTGCTCGCCCGCGGCTCTGCCCTGCGCTTCTTCCTCACGCGCCTCTACGACTGGCTGATGACGCCGGCCGGCGCTCTCGTGGTCAAGAAGGATCCTCTCGAATATCTGCGCAAGCTGCGCTTCCACCGGGCCGTCAGCAATGCCGCCGAATACGGCCTGGAAACCGCCTGAAAGAGATGCCCAGCATGAAACACGTCGATATCTACACGGACGGCGCCTGCTCCGGAAATCCCGGTCCGGGTGGCTGGGGTGCGGTGCTGCGCTATGGCGAGGTCGAGAAGGAACTGTGCGGCGGCGAAGCCGACACTACCAACAACCGCATGGAACTGACGGCGGCCGTGACCGCGCTGACAGCCCTCAAGGCCGCCTGCGACATCGACCTCTACACCGACTCGAAATACGTCATGGACGGCATCGAGAAGTGGATCCACGGCTGGAAGAAGAACGGCTGGAAGACCGCCGACAAGAAGCCGGTGAAGAACGGCGAGCTGTGGCAGGCGCTGGATGCCGCCCGCGGCCGCCACACCGTGCGCTGGCACTGGGTCAAGGGCCATGCCGGCCATCCCGAAAACGAACGCGCCGACGAACTCGCCCGCCGCGGCATGGAGCCCTTCAAGCGTCGCTGAGGGAAAGGGAAGGGGCCAATTGTCCCGATAGCCTTCGCCACCCGCATCGGTAAAGGGCGGTCCCCCGTGCTCAGGGTGACGGACCTGCGGCTCGGCGGCTAGGGACACGGCCAGCCCGCACCTGAATCAGCGCATGAAGGACATGAATCAGTCTGTGAAGACCCTCAAGCGCCGGATTCACACGCGGCTGCAACCACCGGGAATGACTCGCGCTTCGCCGTCTGGCCGCTCAGGCGGCCGCGCGTCCCGTTGCGGCGCTGCGCACCATCACCGCGGTCTCGCCTTCGATCGTCAGGGCAAAGTGTCCGTCCGGCGAGACGATCGCCATGCGCGCCCAGGCAAGCGGCGGACCGCCGGCCTTGAGCGCGGCCACAGCATGGGCGAGGCTCGCGCCGCTGGCGGTGACGACGCCGTAGTGGCAGTCGGCTTCCGAGACCAGATGGCAGGGATGGGCGACCAGCGCATCGAGCCACAGATGCGCCGGCGTTTCGCTGAGAAGCGGGCCGGCGAGTGACAGGAGGGCTGCCGCGACGGCGTCCTGCCCCTCCGCGAGCGGCAGGCGCCTGCTTTCACGCAGGGCGTTGGCGTCGCGGGCGAGGCTGGCAAGATGCGTGGACGGCAGCGTCGCCGCGCCGCCGATCTCGCTGAGGCGCCAGTCCGGGCCATGCTGTTCGATGGCGCAGACGGCCGGATGGAGATCGCGCAGGCGACGTTCGGCGATCAGCGTCAGGGCTGTCTCCCGAAGCCTCTGTTGAAGCGGTGTCAATGCTGCCGCTTCGCCCGCCATACGCCCGATCATTTCCGTCATCTCCCCAGTCGTTTCCTGTTGACTGGGATCAGATACTCTCACGGCGGAAGTATGGCTGTCACCGTGGGAACCGATCACGGCCGGTCACAAAAAAGAAAAGGCCTGCGCGGGCGTTAACCGGCGCAGGCCAGATTTTGCTTGAACCCGTCAGCGCCGCTCAGAGCGCTTCGAGAATGGCGGCAGCGGCCGAAACAGTGGCCTGGCCCGGATTGTCCTCGATGCCGATATGGGTGACGACGCCATTGTCGGCGATCAGCGCATAGCGCTTGGAGCGCACGCCGAGCGTACCGGCGGAAAGGTCGATGTCGAGGCCGAGCGCCTTGGTGAAGGCGGCGTTCCAATCGGCGATGAAGCGAAGCTTGCCTTCGCCGCCCGTGGACTTCGCCCAGGCGCCCATCACATGGTGGTCGTTGACCGAAACGACGAAGATGTCCGAGATGCCCTTGGAGAGGATGGCGTCGCGGTTTTCGATGAAGCCCGGCACGTGATTGATCGAGCAGGTCGGGGTAAAGGCGCCCGGAACGGCAAAGAGAACGACGCGGCGGCCGAGGAACATGGCATCGGTATCGATGTCGGCCGGCCAGTCCGGCGTCCGTTCCTTGAGGGTGAGGCTCGGCAGCTTGTCTCCGACGGCAATGGTCATGGGTTCTGGTCCTTTTTGAAGCGGAACGACGAAACGGATGGCGCAGGCCGGGCCCACGCGCACCCGCACAAACGGGACGCGCCGGGCCACCTGCGGCCATCATCCTTATCGCGCTCCTGTGCCAAGGTCGAGGATGAGATGGGATCTTTCCAGCATCGAGGCAGCCCGCAAACCGGCCGGGCTCAGTTCAGCGGGAGACGGGTCTCAAGCGTTGCATCGCCGTGCCGGATGGCGAGGATCGCCCCTTCGGCAAGCCGTCTCTCGCCGTCCTTGCCGAGCCGGAGCGGCACGGTCACCTGAAAGCGCCCGTCACCCTGCGCCGTCACCACCGGCGGGCCGAAGCCGATGCCGGACGGGCCGGCCAGGAAGACCTCCGGCAATGTCTCCGGCGCTTCACCGCTCGTCAGGGTGAAGCGCAGGCTGTCCCTCGACGGCGCGATCACGGCAGGCGTAACCGACAGCCCCTCGGAGGTTGCCGGCGGCAGCGCGGCGCGGGCCGTGTCGATCAGGGCCGCATCCAGCGGCTCGAAACTGCCGGCCGGCGGCAGGGGCAGCGACAGCCGGCCCGAGACGGGAATGCAGATCTCCTTGCAGATGCCGATGAAGAGATCGGCGTCGAGCTGCGCCGGGGCGGTGCCCCCCTTCAGCGACAGCGTCAGCGGAAACTGGGCCCGCTCCGCATAGCCGGCCATGGAGACATCCCCTTCCAGAAAACGCTGGGGCACGGGAAAGTCGATCGCTTTCAGCTCCACGCCGGGATCGGCGATGGTGAGCGTCGGAGGAATGCCGCCGGCCCCCGGCTCGCGCCAGTAGGTGTGCCAGCCGGGCTGCAGGCGGATATCGAGAAGAGCAGGGATGCGCCCGTCGCTTTCGGGCGCCAGCGCCACCAGCCGCACGCGCCCGCCCTGAACCGTGAGCCAGGGGCTGGAGGCCGCGTGGCCGGCAGACGGGAACGGCAGCGCGGAAATCACGCCGAGCACCACGCCCGCAAGCCAACCCTTCCGCCCGCGGCCCGGCTGCGGGCCGGGAGATTGGACGGCAGACCTTGCCCTGCCGCCCCGCCGGCCCAGATAACGATGAAGTGATGCGATCCTGGCCATGCCTCTCGTGTCCGGAACGTGGGGGCTCTCCTGGCCCGAAACTATCGATGTGCGCCATGTTTCGCCAGTCTGATCAAACCAGTCTGGCCAGCCCGGCTCTCGTCATCTTGAACCCGCTTATTGCGGCAAAATCACCGGCGGCCGATGGAAGGACTTTTCATTTGGCCGCGAATTGATAGGCTGGACCCATGGCAATCACGATGACGCACGGCAAGCGGGAACGGGGTGTGCTGGACGGTCAGTTCCTGATCGCCATGCCGCAGCTTGCCGACACGAATTTTGCCCGGACCGTCGTCTATATCTGCGCCCATTCCGGCGATGGCGCCATGGGCTTCGTGCTGAACAAGCCGCAGACGCTGACCTTCCCGGAAGTGCTGCTGCATCTGGATATCATCCAGCCGGACCAGGCGATCAAGCTGCCGGATTCAGCCCGCAATTTCCGCGTCCAGACGGGCGGCCCGGTCGAAACGGGCCGCGGCTTCGTGCTGCATTCGGATGATTACATGAGCGATTCCAGCATCCCCGTCAGCGATGACATCTGCCTGACGGCAACGCTCGATATCGTGCGCGCCATCTCGCGCGGCCATGGGCCGTCGCGCGCCATGCTCATGCTCGGCTATGCCAGCTGGGCGCCGGGCCAGCTCGAGGGCGAGATTGCCCAGAACAGCTGGCTGAACTGCCCGGCCCGCGACGACCTCATCTTCGACAGCGGCCTTGGCGACAAATATGACCGCGTGTTGCATCACATGGGTGTGACGCCTGCCATGCTCTCCATGGATGCCGGTCACGCCTGAGCGCGGGCTCAGGCGGATGCGCGTTAAAAACCTTTCCCGAAATTAACGATACATGCCGGAACCAAAGCCTGTTTGGCCCGTTTTCTGGTCGCAAGGCGCAACGAAACGTCAAGCGCCGCAACGAACAGAGGAGCCATTCAATGGGTAGTCTTTCCGACAAGGTTTCCGGCACCGCCAATGAAGTTGCCGGCAAGGTAAAGCAGGCCGCTGGCAAGGCCACCGGCAACCGCCAGATGGAAGCCGAAGGCAAGGGCCAGGAAGTCAAGGGCAAGACCCAGAAGGCTGCCGGCAAGGCCAAGGATGCCGTCAAGGGCGTCGTCGATCGCATGTGATCGAACGGGCCCGCGACGCGCCGATCCTTGAAACGGGATCGTGGCCGTGAGGCCAGTGGCGCGCAAGCGGGCAGGGCCTCTCGCTCTCCCTCGGCGGAGGCCCCACCATTCCCGCCGACCCGCTTGCGGGTAGGCAGGGAGGAGCGCTGAGCGCGTCTGGACGGGTTCACCGGACAGCGCTCGCGCCAGGCCCGCCGCGCGCGCAAGCGCCGGCGGGCTTTCCGTCGGAATGGCTGTGGCGCAGGCGGGCCGCGCCGCGTGTCTCGCGCCGCAAGGGCTCGGCAAGGGTCCAGGGCGCAGCTCCGGCATGACGTGAACCCGACCAACCTTCGTGGCCGCCCGGCCACCACTTCAGGGGGCATCGATGCGCATCTTCAACTGTGATACCTGCGGAAATCCCGTATACTTCGACAGCACGCTTTGCGTGTCCTGCGGCTCGCGCCTCGGCTTCGTGCCGAAGGATATGAAGGTCCATGCCGTGACCGAAGGCGACGACGGCTTGTGGACGACGCCCGGCCTTGCCGGCACCGGCCTGCGCTTTTGCGCCAACGCCGTCGATGACGTCTGCAACTGGATGATCGATGCCGGCGAGACGGACGAAACCTTCTGCATCACCTGCCGTCACAACCGCATCGTCCCGGTGACGGACAATCCCGTCGGCCTTGAGCGCTTCCGCAAGATCAGCCAGGCCCAGCGGCACCTCTTCTATTCCATCCTGCGCTGGAACCTGCCACGCCAGACCCGCGAGGAGTTGCCGGATGGCGGGCTCGTCTTCGACTTCCTCGCCGACGAGGTGGACGAGAACGGCAAGATCACGCCAGCCATGACCGGCCATGAGGATGGACTGATCAGCCTGCGTGCGGCGGAAGCCGAGGATGCGACGCGCGAAAGCATCCGCGTCGCCATGAACGAACCCTACCGTACCCTGCTCGGTCACTTCCGCCACGAGATCGGCCATTACTACTGGTCGCGCCTCGTCACGGATCCCGCCGTGCTGGACCGCGCCCGTGCCCTCTTCGGCGACGAGCGGGAGGATTATGCGGCTGCCCTCAAGAAGAACTACGAGGAAGGCCCGCCGGCCGACTGGCAGAACAATTTCATTTCCACCTATGCCAGCTGCCACCCGGCCGAGGACTTCGCCGAATGCTGGGCGCATTATTTCCACATCGTCGATACGCTGGAAACCGCCCGCGCCTTTGGCCTCTCCACCGCCCCGCAGCGCCATGCCGACATGGCGGCAGAAGTGGACTTCAACCCCTATCAGGCGCCGGACGCCAAGACGCTCATCGAAGCCTGGGTGCCGATCTCGGTCGCGCTCAACGCCATGCAGCGCTCCATGGGCCAGCCCGATGCCTACCCCTTCGTGCTGAACGTGCCGGTCATGGAAAAGCTGGAGTTCATCAACGATCTCGTCCAGGGCAAGCCCGTGGCCGTGGAAAGCGCCGTGGCGGCGTGACTGGCCTTTGGCGGGTGAGGGACCCCCTCATCCGCCTGCCGGCACCTTCTCCCCGTCGGGGAGAAGGCCGAATACGGTCAAGTCCGGCTCCCTCTCCCTTCTCCCCTCGGGGAGAAGGTGCCCGAAAGGGCGGATGAGGGGGCTTGCTGAGCACCTCATGTGCGTCAGCCTATGCTCAGCTTCCCCGCTGCCCCGACCATTCGTACCACTCTGCCTCTGACCCGTGCCAGACATTGAGGTCGATCTTGCCGGAGACGCCGTGGGAAAGGCCGGAGCCGGAATACTGCCAGAAATGCCACTTGCGGCCCGGATAGACCTTGGACGGATGCTGGGCGACGGCGCGCAGCCAGAATTTCTCGTTCTTCAGCTCGCCCGACAGATTGTCCTCGTAGAAATCAGGCGCGGTGTAGATGATCGGCCGCTGCCCGTAATGGGCTTCGACCATGTCCATGAACACCCGCATCTTTTCCAGCACCTGCGCGCGGGTCGGCTGGCGGCGGCACTTGGATTCGCCGTTCCATTCCACGTCGATGACTGGCGGCAGCGCTTCCGGGTCGCGCGGCACGTTGCGGATGAACCAGGCGGCCTGTTCGCTTGCCGTCCGGCACCAGTAGAAGAAATGATAGGCGCCGCGCTTCAGGCCGGCCGCATGGGCCTTGCGCCAGTTGGTCTTGAACATCGGGTCCAGATGGTCGCCGCCGTCGGTGGCCTTGATGTAGGCGAAGTTGGCGCCCTGCGAGCGCAGCTTCACCCAGTCGATATCGCCCTGCCAGCGCGAGACATCGACGCCATGCACGGCGTAGTGGCGCGGCTGGCGCTTGCCGAAATTCATCGGCTTGGCATCGCGGAAGCGCTGCGAATAGACGCGCGAGCGCTTGCCCGGCCGCGCTTCGCTCTCGTCGGAGAGTGCCGGTCGCAGCGCGTCACCCGGACGGTTCAGCGGAATGGCCATCGCCATTTCCTGGTTCGCGGCCGCCAGCGCAGCGCTCGGCGCTGGGCCGTTGGAGAAGGCGAGCGCATTGGCATCCTGCGCCGCAGGCTGGGACGGGATCTGCGACACGTCCGCCATGCGCGATTGCACCGAGCTGACGGCCGAAGGCGGGGTCGCCGCCGGCACCACGGAACTCGTCACCTCGCTGGAGGGGATCGGCGCCAGCGCCACCTCGGGCGTGGAACTGGAAGCACAGCCTGCCAGAAGAAGGCAGACGAGCGACATGGCTGGCACGGCCGGAAAACGCATGAAAACCCCTACGCAGTACAGGAACAGGCGGCGCAAACGGGCCGCCGGGTCTCACCCCATTGCAATTTGCTAACGGAAGATTACCGGAAAAGGATGAATGCGAAGTTTACGAGAGACCTGTGGCCGATCCGCATCGCATCACGCTTTCGTCAGGCGGGCGTGACGCCGACCTCATTCCACCTCATTCCATCGACAGGATGAGGTTGCGCACCACGGGATAGATCTCGTTGTCCCAGCGCCGACCGTTGAAGACTCCGTAATGGCCGACATTGGCCTGCAGGTGGTGGCGCCTGAGATGCGGGCGCAGCGTGTGACAGAGGTCATGCGCAGCCGATGTCTGCCCCAGCCCGCAAATGTCGTCGCGCCCGCCTTCCACCGTCAGAAGTGCGGTGTTGCGGATCGCGCTGCAATCGACCTTGCGGCCGTGATGGGTGAAGTCGCCGGTCGCCAGCTCCGCCTTCTGGAACACCCGGTCGATCGTCTCGATGTAGAATTCGCGGGTGAGGTCCAGCACGGCGAAATACTCGTCGTAGAAGGTCTTGATCTTCTCCGCCTCCGCCGTCTCGCCGTTGACGAGGTGCCGGTAGAGCTTGCGGTGCTGCTCCACATGCCGCTCCATGTTCATGGACATGAAGGCGGTCAGCTGCAGGAAGCCGGGATAGACCTGCCGTCCGCCGCCGCGAAAGCGGAATGGAACCGTGCTGATCAGCTGGCTTTCGAACCAGGAGAGCGGCTTGGAAAGTGCAAGCTCATTCACCGCCGTCGGGCTCTCGCGCGGATCGACCGGCCCGGCCATCAGCGTCAGCGTGCGCGGCGTTGCCGGATGGTGATCCTCCGACATCAGCGCCACGGCGGCCAGCGCCTGCACGCAGGGCTGGCACACCGCCAGCAAGTGTCCGCCCGGCCCGATCTCCTCCTGGAAGCGGATGACGTAGTCCACATATTCATCCACGCCGAAGCGTCCGGCATTGAGCGGCACGTCGCGCGCATTCACCCAATCTGTAATGTAGACATCGTGGTCACGCAGAAGCGTGCGCACCGTGCCGGCCAGAAGCGTGGCGAAATGGCCGGAAAGCGGCGCCACGACCAGCACGCGCGGGCGCGGCGTATCGATATCGGCGACGAAATGCAGGAGCTGTCCGAAGGGAAGGTCGAGCACGACTTCGGTCTCGATTGGCACGTCGCGATTGCCGATCGGCACGGTGGTGATGTGAAAATCGGGCCGCGCATGGGTGAATTCGAAGCGCGAAAGCATTTCCAGCCCCGCCTCGGCTTCGCGGGCGAGATCGCCGAGAAGGCCGCCGAACAGCGCCGTCGGCCAGCCCTTCGACCAGCGCGCCCAGTCGCGCCAGGGCGCCACCACGTCGTCCTCGAACTGATAGAGCTGGTAGAGCATTGCCATCACCTCGTTTCGATTCGAAGGGGCATCTTTGCCGCAGTGCAAAAATGCTAGTGCAAAATCTCTTGCGATGCGAGAAGATTGTTCTCATCCTGCTCGCCTGCATGGACCGGACTGCGCATGGCCCATGATCGCCTGGAAACAGGCTGGACGCAGACGGGACACGGACTGGGTAGGACGGGGCATTGCCGGGCGATCGGACGTGAGGAACGTTGCTGGCACTGCCGGGCAGGAAAAGGACGGGTGAGATGGCACGCATGAAGACCACGACGACGCAGGAGGCGGTGGCCGCAGAAGGTGTCGCCCCGAAAAAGGTCACGGGCGGGGTCCGGGCGCTGGCCGCCAGGCGGAAGGCCTCCACCGGGCCGGCCGCCACGGCAAAGCTCGCCGCGGCGCTGACGCTGTCGTCGAAGAACTATTCCTCCTGGTCTCTGCGCGGCTGGCTGCTCTGCCGCATGGCCGGCCTCGACTTTACCGAGGTGATGATCGAGATCGACGACACGGCCCGGCAGGAGCTTCTGCTGCTCTCGCCCTCCGTGCTCGTGCCGCGCCTGACCCATGGCGATGTCGTGGTCTGGGATACGCTGGCAATCGCCGAATATTTGAACGAGACGTTCCCGGATGCCGGCCTCTGGCCCGCCGATGCCGCCCACCGCGCGCTGTGCCGCGCCGTTTCCGGCGAAATGCATTCCGGCTTCCACAATCTGCGCTCGGCCCTGCCCATGAACATCAAGGCCCGGCATGAGCGCTTCAAGATCTTCTCCGGCGCCCGCCCCGACGTGGAGCGTGTAAAGACGATCTGGACCGAATGCCTGGAGGCGAGCGGCGGCCCCTGGCTCTTCGGCGCCCGGCCGACCGTCGCCGACGCCATGTATGCGCCGGTCTGCTCGCGCTTCCACACCTATGCGGTCGAGCTTCCCGCAGCGCTCGAACGCTACGCCGCCCATGTGCTGGACTGGCCGTTGATGCAGGAATGGACGAAGGGCGCGCTCGCCGAGCCCGACGAGATCGTCGAGCTCGAAGTGGAGTTCTGAGCAACATCCGGCCGGCCCGAAACCGGGATCGGCAAGATTATGCTTCAAGGACAAGAGCTTGCAGTGCCGGGCTGATTCAATCCGGCAACGGCGTGCAGAACCTGCCTCAGACGGTCTGGCCGCAGGCCCGGCGGAAGCGTCGCACGGTCTCGGCCATGCCGTGGATCAGCGCATCGGCCGTCAGGTCATGGCCGATCGAGACCTCCGCGAGTTTCGGGATGCGCCCGATCAGGGCCGGCAGGTTGGCGACCGTCAGGTCATGGCCGGCATTGACATCGATGCCGCGGGCCAGCGCCGCATCCGCCGTGCGGCCGAGCAGATCGAGCTGCTTCTGCGCGCCGGCCGGATCGGCGTAACGGCCGCCATAGGGGCCGGTGTAAAGCTCGATACGGTCGGTGCCGACCGCCTGCGCCACATCCATCGCCGCCTCGCTGCCATCGCCATCGGCAAAGCAGGAGACGCGAATGCCGTGGCTCTTCAGTTCCTTGATGGTCTCGGTGAGGAAGTCCTTGTTGGCGGCAAAGTCCCAGCCATGGTCGGAGGTCGCCTGCGATGGATCATCCGGCACCAGCGTCACCTGATCGGCGCGCCCGGCAATGCACAGATCCAGAAACTGCCGCGTCGGGTAGCCCTCGATGTTGAATTCGGCCTCGGCAAACGTGTCGATCAGGTCGCGCAGCACCGGCACGTCGGAAAAGCGCACATGCCGCTGGTCGGGGCGCGGATGCACTGTCAGCCCCTGCGCCCCCGCCTCCAGCGCAATCTTCCCGATCCCCTCGACACTCGGCCAGGGCAGGTCGCGGCGGTTGCGCAGATAGGCGATGGCGTTGACATTGACGGAAAGGGCAGTGGTCATCGGCATGTCCAGATGTTGTGGCAGATCGGATGTCGCGCGCCACCTCCCGTGTGGCCGCACGCCGACCATATCGGGGCGCCGCCGCCGGTGAAAGGGGCGGCGGAAGGTTTTGGCGTCATGGTGACAAGTGGGGGATAACCCCGAGGAATGCGTCCATTACCGTGGTGTACAAGACCAGAGGGGGCGTCTGGTTGACATGACAGCGACCTTCAAGTCAGCCTGCCTGAAGAGATGATCTCCGGGGAATGCGTCGGAAATCGGGCGTGGTGCAATGGCTCCGTCTTCAGCGGGCCACACCCTGTCGCCGGTCACCCTCGGGCTTGATGAGCCGTCATCCTCGCCCTTCGCGCCAAACATCCACGCCGCGAGCGGCGCTTCCGCCGGTCATCCTCGGGCTTGACCCGAGGATCCATCCCGCGAGCGCATCGGGTGCCGCGTGGATGCCCGGGTCAAGCCCGAGCATGACGGAGGTCGGGTTGAGGGCCTGCACGAAGGCGCAAGCCGCCGAAGCAAGTCGCGCCCCCATCACCCCCCGATCATCAGCTTCACCACCTCGTCATGCGTCGTCTCGGCGATGTTGCGTTCGCCGGCCACCACGCCGCGGCGCAGCACCACGATGCGGTCGGAAACGGCGAAAATGTCCTGCAGGTTGTGCGAGATGAAGATCACGCCTTTCCCTTGCGTTTTCAGCGACTTGATGAGCGAGATCACCTTGCGCTGTTCCGGCACGCCAAGGGCTGCCGTCGGCTCGTCCATGATGAGGATCTTGGCGTTCCAGTAGACGGCGCGGCCGATGGCGACGGCCTGGCGCTGGCCGCCGGAGAAGTTGCTGACGGGCGCATCCAGACGTTTGACGTGGAAGTCGAGCTTGGCCATCGTGTCGCGGGCGGCATCCGCCATCTTCTTGCGGTCGATGGCCGGCAGGAAGCCGAAGCGCTTCTTCATCGGCTCGCGGCCGAGGAAGATGTTCGCGCCGATCGTCAGGTTGTCGGCGAGCGCCAGATCCTGGTAGATCGTCTCGATGCCGAGCGCGCGGGCCTCCTGCGGCGAGCCGAAGCTGACCGGCCTGCCTTCGATCAGGATCTCGCCCGATGTCGGCGGATAGACGCCCGACAGCGCCTTGATCATCGTGGTCTTGCCCGCGCCGTTGTCGCCGGCCAGCGCCACCACTTCGCCCGGGCGCACCACCATCGAGCAGTCCTGCAGCGCCTTCACCGCGCCGAAGTGGCGGGAGAGATTGCGGATTTCCAGGAGGGGTGTCTGACTATTCATCCTGTTTGCCTCCGCTGAAGCGACGCTGTGCCTGGTCGATGAGGACCGAGATGATGATGACGATGCCGACGGCGATGAACTGCCAGAAGGGTTCGACGTTGAGGAAGACGAGGCCGTACTGGATGACGGCGATGACGAGCGCGCCGGCCACCGTGCCGATGATCGAGCCCGAGCCGCCGAAGAGCGAGGCGCCCCCGATGACGACGGCCGCGACGCTGTCGAGCAGCAGCGGCTCGCCGGCTTGCGCGGCACCGGCCGTGAAGCGGGCGGCGTAGAGCGCGCCGCCGAGGCCCGCGCACATGGCCGAGAGAATGTAGAGCTTCAGGATATGGGCGCGGATGTCGATGCCGGCGCGGCGGGCGGCCTGCATGTTGGCGCCGATCGCGTAATTGTGCTGGCCGAAGCGCGTCTGGCTCAGAATGTAGTGCATGACCAGCACGAAGACGGCGGTGACGATGACGAGATAGGGAATGCCGAAGATGCGGCCGTTGCCGAGCATGGCGAACCAGCTGTTGTTGACCGGAACGGTGGTGCCGCCGGCCAGAAGGAAGGCCGCGCCGCGCGCCACGCCGAACATGCCGAGCGTGCCGATGAAGGGCGGGATCTTCAGCCGCGAGATGAGCAGGCCATTGATGATGCCGGGCACGGCGGCGGCCGCGACGGCGGCGATGATGCCGACGAGCATGGCGACCGGCAGCGGCATGGCGAGACCGGCGAGATTGACGATGTGCGCCGCCACGACGGCGGCGAGCCCCATGATGAAGCCGGTGGACAGGTCGATGCCGCCGGAGATGATCACATAGGTCTGGCCGACCGCGATCATCAGCGGCGCCACGGCGAAGATCGCCACGGACTGCCAGTTGAAGGGCGAGAAGATGAAGGTGCCGCCGAAGGACAGGCGCGCCCAGATCTCGAAGGTGATGATCAAGGCGCCGAGGAACAGCCACGCCCTGAGCTGGGCGATGCGCTGCATCAGCGTCTTGCCGGTGTCGGCATGGTCGGCCTGCGGGGCGACATGCTTGGCGACTTCGGTGGTCATGGTTGACATATCCGTCCTGTTTTCAGCGGGGCCCTGTTGCGGGCGGGCCCTGTTTCAAGCGGGGGTGGCGGTGTCCCGGCGCCACGGCCGGAGCGATATCCGACCGGAGTGAAACGGGCACCGACAGGCGTGTGCTGCAAGGAAAAGAGCCTGGAGGCACCGAGCTGATATCCGTCAGGTCGAGCCGCGCTCCAGGGGCGCGTGGCGACGGCAGCGCCCTTGCCTGACGCGTCAGGCGCTGCCGTACACCCTCGGGAGGTTCCTGGATGAAGCCTTGCGGCTTATTCGGAGTAGATGAACTTGGCGACGTTCGGGTCGGCCACGTTCTTCTTGTCGATGACGGTGAAGCCGGTGCCGATCGCGGTCGGAACGGAGTTGCCCGTCAGGTGCGCATAGGCGGCCATCACGCCGAAGTAGCCGATTTCGGCCGGATGCTGGGCGATCGCCACGTCGACAAGGCCGCTGTTGATGTTGTCCACGATGCTGCCCGGAGCGTCGAAGGCGACGACCTTGACGTTGCCCGTCTGGCCGGCCTGCTGCACGCCGTTGGCGGCACCGAGCGCGGAGAACAGGTTCGCGCCGAAGACGCCGGCCAGATCCGAGTTGCGGGCGTAAACGGCCTGCAGCTGAGAGGCAGCCTTGTTGGCGTCATTGTCGTTGAACTGGGTTTCGAGAACCGTGATGCCCGGATGCTTGGCCATCTCGTCCTTGAAGCCCTGCTCGCGCTGGTCGGTGGTGGAAATGCCGGGCTTGACGTTGGAAACGTAGACCTTGCCCTTTTCGCCGATCGCAGACGCCAGCGCGCGGGCCGCCATGGCGCCGCCGAGCACGTTGTCGGAGGCGACGTAGGAGATCGGGAAGTCGGCATCGCCGGCACCCGTCTGGTACTGGCCGGTGCCGATGAAGGTATCGACCGTGATGACCGGGATGCCGGCGTCAGCAGCCTTCTTCAGCGGCTGTACGAGCTGGGTCTTGTCGGTCGGCGCGATCAGGATGGCGTCCGGCTTCTTGGCGATGACGGCATCGAGAACCGGCACCTGCGTGACCGGGTTGAAGTCCGGCGCGCCCTGGAAGACGAGTTCGGCGCCGACGGCCTTGGCGGCGGCTTCCGCGCCCTTGCGCATGGTGATGTAGAAGGCGTCCGTCGTCAGGCCCGGAATGAGCGCGATGGTGAACTTCTTGCTGTCCTGGGCGCTGGCGCTACCGGCCGAAAGCGCGATCGCGCCTGCCATAGCCAGAACACCGGCTGCCTTGAAAAGTGAACGACGCTGCATGGTCTCCTCCTCGAGATGAGCGTTTTTTTGAAGCACGGCGCCACTCCTCCGGTCGTCCGTGCATGGCCCATCATCACGCCGGAAGTTGCCGCGCGTCAAGTGCAATTCTTTCCTGAAAGATATTTCTTATGGATTACCGACCGCTGCCGGCGGCATTGCCGGCCAGCCGTCCGAGGATCGCCTGGGCCGATACCGTGTCCGTCACCAGCGCGTTGATCATGCCGGATCGCACCGCGCCGATCATCGCCGCCGCCTTTTCCGCCCCGGCCGCAACGCCGACCGACAGCGGCGCCTGGCGCAGTTGTGCCGCCGAGGCCGCGATCATGCGGGCCTCGCCTTCCCAGTCCAGCAGGCTGCCGTCCTCGGTCATGTAATGGCGGATCACGTCGCCGGCCGCCTCCACCAGTGCCTTCTCGCCCGCCGTCGCCGCGCTGGTCTCGGAGGGCTGCGGGGCGTGCGTCAGGCCGATGCCGACGATGGCGCAGTCCAGCCGGTTCCACAGCGCCACCGTCTGGCTGACGGAGGGATCGGCGAGAACCGCCTCGCGCAGTTCGGGCGAAGAGAGGTAGGGCACGTGCAGGAAATGCGGGGCGCCGCCGATCTGCTCGGCGGCAAGGCGCACGAATTCGTTGATCTGGAAATGCGCCGCCGCCTGCTGCATGCCGCCCGTCAGCGGCACGATGCTGGCGCGCCCGAGTGTCGGCAGTCCAGCCAGCACCACCTCGCGCACCGCACGCCCCCAGCCGATGCCGATCACCGCGCCGTCGCCGAGCCCCGCCGCCTTCAGAAGCGTGCCGAGCGGTTGCGCCAGCGCGCCGAGCACGCCCGTCTGCGGCGTATCGATCACCGCCGCCGTCTTCAGCCCGAGCGCCGCGATCAGTTCCGCGGTGATGTCTTCCGGCGAGACGAGGTCCAGCACCTCGATGCGCACGATGCCGACGGCGCGGGCCTTCTGCAGCATGCGCGAGACGGTGGCCGTGGACACGGAGAGTTTGCGCGCGATGTCGATCTGCGACATCTCGGACTCATAGTGCAGCTTGGCCACCATGTGCAGCATGGCGCGCGTTGCCGGCGTCTCGGATGTGGGTTGGGGAGGCAGCTTGCAATTCCTTTCAGAAACGTGTTACATCACCCTTACTGGAGTTATCGCCGAAAACCAGCGCCTGCGCAACGGAGACTGCACCACCTCGACCCCCTGACTTTGGTGGGGTTGCGGGTCTTGCGGCCGGAGCCGTGCTGCGTGGCGCTCGGCCGGTGCGCCGGTCCGGCAAGGGGCGGCGAAGAGATGCGGCGGGCGAAGGCCCGCCCGGAAGCGGGCCACCATCGTGCCCGCAAGGGAGGAAGACCGATGACTGCCCCGATGAACGCAATGACCACGGCCGAACTGCGCGGCTACCAGCAGATCTGCGGCCATGACGGTGCCATGATGGTGATCGCCTGCGACCAGCGCGGCGGCATGCGCCAGGTGCTGGCCGAAACGCCGGAGGAGCAGGCGAAGATTTCCAACGCCGTGCTCGGCGACACCAAGGCCGACATTGCCCGCTACCTCGCCGTCGAGGCCGGCGGCGTGCTGGTCGATCCCGTCTGCGCCGTGCCGCAGATCGTCGACAGCTGGACCCTGCCGCGCAACACCGGCCTGCTCATCGGTCTCGATGCCTCCGGCTTCGACGTGACGCCCGAGGGCTACCGCCTGTCGAAGCTGGTGGACGGCATCACGGCGCGCCGCGTGCGCGAACTGGGCGGCACCGGTGGCAAGATCATGGTCTACCTGCGCGCCGACAAGCCGGAGGCCAACACCCACAATATCGCGATCCTCAAGAGCTGCATCGAGGATTTCGCCCGCGAGGATCTCTTCCTCGTCGTCGAATTCCTCACCTACCGCCTCGAGGGCGAAAGCAAGGAAGCCTATGAGGCGGCCTTCCCCGGCCTCATCGTGGAGGGCAGCCGTCTGTGCCTCGAACTCGGCTCCAAGGTGCTGAAGATCCCCTATCCGGGCTCGGACGAGACCTGCGCAGCGGTCACCACGCTCTGCGCCGGCGTGCCGTGGGCGGTGCTTTCGGCCGGTGTCGATCATTCCACCTTCCTCGGCCAGGTCGAAAGCGCCATGAAGAACGGCGCCTCCGGCGTGATTGCCGGCCGCTCGCTGTGGAAGGACTGCATCTCGCTCGACCGCGCTGTCACGAAACAGCGTCTGCAGGAGATCGCCATTCCGCGCCTGCGCGAGATCCAGGCGATCATCGGCAAGTATTTCGCCACCCAGCGCGCCGCGGCCTGAGCGGGAAACCTCCCGTGGACAGCCCGTCGCAACAGGCCATCGGCCTCGACATCGGCGGCACGCGCATGCGTGTCGCCCGTGTCGATCGGGCCGGCACCATCCTTGAGAAGAAGATCATCGACGGCTGCCAGGAGCCCGAGCGGGCGCTGGCGATGATGATCGACCTGATTGCCGAATTCGATCGCCCCGAGGTGACCGCCATCGGCATCGGCATTCCCGGCCGCGTCGATGCCCGCACCGCGCGCGTGCTCTCCGGCGGCTTTCTCGATCTCTCCGGCATCGACGTGAAGAGCCGCATCGAGGCGCGCTTTTCGCGGCCCGTCAGGCTGGAAAACGACTGCTCCATGGCCCTCATCGCCGAAGCCCGCATCGGCGCGGCCAAGGGGCTCGACAATGTCGTGATGCTGACGATCGGCACCGGCATCGGCGGCGGCGCCATGCTGGATGGCCGCATCGTCTACGGGCGGCAGGCGGCTGGCCAGCTCGGCCACATCGTCGTCAATGAAAACGGCCCGACCTGCGTCTGCGGCCAGCAGGGCTGCGTCGAACTCTATTCCTCCGGCACCGCCTTCGGACGCCTGAAGACGGCCGCCGGCTTTGCCGCCGACCTGCGCTGCGAGGAGGCGATTACCCGCGCAGCGGCCGGCGACGGGCCTTGCGCCGCGCTTCTGTCCGACTGGGCCCGCCCGCTGCGCGCCGCCCTCAACACGCTCTCCGCAAGCTTCGATCCCGACATCCTGCTGCTCGGCGGGGGGCTGGGCGACAGCGCGCTGAAGGCGCTCGCCTACGCCCCCGATGCCGGCCGCTGGTATCGCACGCCCGTGGCCGCCGCAAAGCTTGGCGACGATGCCGGCATGATCGGCTCCGCACTCGCCGCGCTGGAAGCGCTGGGGGAGGGGGCGTCCGCCGCGACTGTCCGGCCCGGACAGCCTGCAAAGCGCCTCATCCTCGTCAACGGCGTACCCGCCTCCGGCAAGAGCAGCATCGCGCGGCGCATCGCGGCGCGGACCGGCGCGACGCTGATGGCGCTCGATACGATCAAGAACCCCTTCCTCGCCCGCATCGACAACGTCGACCGCCCCTTCAACCGCACGCTCGGAAAGGCAAGCTACCAGGCGATCTTCGATGTCATCGCCGCCTCTGCCCCCGGCACCTCGTTCGTTGTCGATGCCTGGTTCGGCTTCCAGCCGCTCGAAGACCTCGACCGCTACCTCGCCGCGTCAGGCGTGACCGCGATCGCCGAAATCTGGTGCAGCGCGCCGCCCGAGGTGATTGGCGAGCGCTACCGCGCCCGCCTTACCGACCGCCTGCCCGGCCATCCCGGCGAAAGCTACGTCCCCGAACTCATCGCACTTGCCAGCCGCGCCACTCCCACCGGCCGCGCACCGCTCTTCACCGTGGATACGACCGTGCCCTTCGACGAGGAGGCGGCCCTGCGGTTTCTGTCTGAGGTGATGGGGTAGGGCTAAGGCCCAAAGCGCACGAGCGTCAGCGGCTCTGCACGCTCACGTCTTATCTCGTCGCTGCCGAAATCGAGAGGCCGAGCGCCAGCGCCGTGACCGTCCCCGAAAGCGCGGCAAGGGCACGACACCAGAGCCGTGCCCCTTCATTCACAGCCTCACGCCCGCTTCATCAGCGGAAAGCGCTCCTTGAGAAGCCGCCCGATCGATTCCGCGCCGATCGGCGGACCGAAGAGGTAGCTCTGGCCATAGTCGCAGCCCATCTGGGCGAGTTGCTGGGCGTCCTCTTCCGTCTCGATACCCTCGGCCACCACCTGCATGTCCAGTTCGCGGGCCATGCTGACGACGTTGCGCAGCAGCACGGCGCGCTTGTCGGAGGGATCCTTCACCAGCGCCTTGTCGATCTTGATCGTGTCGAAGGGGAAGCGGGTGAGGTAGGAGAGCGAGGAATAGCCGGTGCCGAAATCGTCGAGCGCCAGCGTCAGCCCGGCTTCCTTGAGCTTGGTCAGCACCAGGCGGGCCTGTTCCGGGTTCTCCATCACCACCGATTCCGTCAGCTCCATCTTGATCCGCGAGGGATCGCAGCGGTTCTTGGCGATGATGGCGCGCAGGTCGTCATAGAGCTCGTTGGAGAGCAGCTGCGCGGAGGAGAGGTTGACGGAGACAAAGATCGGCAGCGCCCCGGTCGAAAGCTGCCATTCGGCGAGATCCGTGGTCGCCTGTTCCAGCGCGAAGAGACCGAGCTGGTTGATGAGTTCGGAATTCTCCGCGATCGGAATGAATTCGCTGGGCGAGATCGTCCCGCGCTTGGGGTGATCCCAGCGCATCAGCGCCTCGAAGCCGGCAATCTCGGCATCGGCCAGCCGCACGATCGGCTGGTAGGCCATCGACAGCTCCTTGCGCTCGATGGCGCGGCGAAGCTCGGCTTCGAGCTGCAGGCGATCCGTGCCCGAGGTGCGGAAGGCGGGGCGGAAGGGCTCGACGCGGTTGCCGCCCTGCTTCTTGGCGCGGAACATGGCGAGTTCCGCGTCGTTCAAAAGCCCGGCCGCATTTTCCTGCTGGTCCACCCAGGAGACGAGACCAATCGAGGCCGTCAGGTTGATTTCCTTGGCACCGAAGGAGAGCGGCACCATGATCGCCTTCGACACCGCATCGGCGAAATCCGCCACCTTGCCGGGCTCGCGCTCCGACATGAGGATGAGGCCGAACTGGTCTCCACCAAGCCGCGCCAGCGTGTCCTGCGGGCGCAACAGACGGCGCAGGCGCCGCGTCAGTGCGATGAGGATATTGTCGCCGGCGGCGATGCCGAGCTGGTCGTTCACCGCCTTGTAGCGGTCGATATCGATGACGAGCACCGTCGGGCGGATCGTGTTGGAGGTCGGCGCCAGCGCCAGGATGGCCTGCAGGCGATCGAGGAACACCTGCCGGTTCGGCAGTCCCGTCAGATTGTCGGTCACGGCATTGTTCAGCAGCCGCTCCACCGAATTGCGCTGCTCGGTGATGTCGGCGATCGTGCCGACGCAGCGGATGATCTCGCCGGTGGCCGCCAGCACCGGCCGGGCGCGGATTGCCAGCCAGTGATAGTGGCCATCTTCGGCGCGGATGCGGAATTCGTGGTTCAGCCGCCCGCGGCGATGCTCGAGCAGCACGTCGAGCGTGGCGCGGAAACGGTCGCGATCATCCGGGTGCAGGCGCGGCAGCCAGTTGCGGGCGGGGCCATGCATGGTGCCGGGCGCGAGCCCGAGCTGGGCCGAAACGTCAGGCATGGTCACGATGCGGTCGCGCGCCACGTCCCAGTCCCAGACCGTATCGCCCGACCCCGTCAGCGCCAGTGACTGGCGCTCCATGTCGGAAAACAAGCCGAGCTGGTAGGCGCCGCCGGCAAAGGCATGCTGCATCACCGTAAAGCCGATCAGGAGAACGATGAGCACGAGGCCACCGCCGAGCGCCGGCTGCACGATGTCGTTGGCAAGCTGCCCCGTCACCGTCAGCCAGGCCCCGAACAGCCAGACGAGGATCAGCGCCCAGGCCGGCACCAGCAGGATGGCGCGGTCATAGCGCGAAAAGCCGAGATAGATGATGAGGATGAGGCCGACCGTGCCGGTCAGCGCAAACGAAAGCCGCGCAATGCCGGCCGCAATCGCGGGATCGTAGACCGCCACGCCGAACAGCAGGCCAAGACCCAGAACCCAGGCAAGCGTCGCATAGGACAGGTGCTGGTGCCAGCGGTTGAGATTGAGATAGGTGAAGAGGAAGACCACAAGGCCGGCGGCGAGAAACACCTCCGTTCCCGCCCGCCAGATGCGTTCGTCATCCGCCGTCACGCTGATCAGCTTGGAGATAAAGCCGAAATCCACGCAGATATAGGCGAGCACCGCCCAGGCGAGTGCGG
This sequence comes from Rhizobium sp. SG2393, assembly GCF_042610495.1. Classification (NCBI taxonomy): domain Bacteria; kingdom Pseudomonadati; phylum Pseudomonadota; class Alphaproteobacteria; order Hyphomicrobiales; family Rhizobiaceae; genus Rhizobium; species Rhizobium sp. SG2393. Next base: position 32,019 of record NZ_JBHGAP010000005.1, on the reverse strand, counting down.
CCGTCGCCGGCAGCATGGACGTGCCCTTGACGACGAAGAGAATAGTGAGGAACACCGCCAGCAGGCCGGCAATGCCGAGCACGATTCCGCGATAGAGCGTGAAGGCGTTGACCGTGTCCTTGTAGGCGTCCGGCTCCCAGAGGTAGATCTGCGGCAGGTCGGGCGAGGCGAGTTCGGCCACGAAGGTGATGACGGAGCCCGGGTTCAGCGTGATGCGGAACACGTCCGCTTCCTCGCTCGGCTGCCGGTCCAGCGCAAAGCCTTCCGACGGCGTGATCCCGAGGATGCGCTGCGAGCCGAGATCGGGCCAGAACAGCTTGGAATTCACCAGACGGAAGTGGGGCGCGACGATGACACGCTCCAGCTGCTCTTCCGAGACATTGGCGAGCGCAAAGACGGCCCAGTCGCCGCGATGCTGCTCGGAGGAGGAGCGCACCTCGATGCGCCGCACGATGCCATCCGTGCCGGGTGCCGTGGAAACCTGGAAGGCTTCGCCGCGACCCGTGTAGATTTCCGTGGTTTTGGTGAGGTCGAGCGCCGTGTCCTCGCGCGAGATCTTCACCGGCTCCAGCGCAGCCGCCGGCCCGGCGCCAAGAAGCGCAAACAGGACCAGCGCGGTGAGGAGTTGGCCGAGCGCAGCAAGGGGGCTCGCGGCGGCGCGGCGTTTCAAAGCGTTCAACACGATTACACTTCCGTTGGACCGTCCGGGGGCGCAATCCGCGAAAACAGGATGTGATCGCGCCACTGGCCGTTGATTTTCAGGTATTTTCGAAGGTAGCCTTCCTGCTCAAAACCGGCCTTTTCAAGGAGCCTCACGCTTCTTTCGTTTTCCGGAATACAGGCCGCTTCGATCCGGTGCAACTGAAGGACCGAAAAGATGTAGGGGACGACGAGGCCGACGGCCGCGCTCATGTGCCCCTTGCCGGCGTAACGTTCGCCCATCCAGTAGCCGATCATGCAGGAGAGCGCCGCGCCGCGCCGGATATGGCCAATCGTAATGCCGCCGAGCAGCGCATTGTCATGGCGGGAAAAGAGCAGCAGCGGTACGGCCTGTCCGGCAGAAAATTCCTGTTCGCTGCGCGCCACCCGGTCGCGAAAGGCGCTCTCGGTCAGGTCTTCGGCGCGCCACACAGGCTCCCACGGTTCGAGGAAAGCGCGGCTTTCGGCCCTGAGCCGCGTCCAGGCGCGAAAATCGCCCTGCACGGGCAGCCGCAGCAGATGATCGGCATCGGCAATCGTCACGGTCTCCGGCGGACGCGACAGAAACCGGAACATTGACCTCGCCATGCGCTTCATTGCTCCCCTGCCGCCCCGACAGACCATTTCCCACCGACTGCCGACGCAGCCGAAAAGCCCATCAAATCAGACGCGAAACGCGGTTTCAAGCGGACAGAAAAGGCGGCGCGGGAGGGGTGCCACCATCGTCAGGCCCGATGCGCTCCGGCGCAGTCCTGTCCGGCTCAGCTCGCCGCCCGCACCGGGGCAGGGCTCGAGAGGCTGGCGGAAAACTCGGAGGTCGGCGCCAGAAGCTCCAGCGGCCCGATGGCCGAAAGCGTCGGCGCCGTATCGAAGAACAGCCGCCCGGCAAGATCCGTCAACCGCTCGACCGTGATGCTGGAGAGCCGCTCCATCAGTTCCTGGTTCGGAATGGTCCGGCCATAGAGCATCATCTGCCGGGCGATCTGGCCGGCGCGCGCCGCCGGGCTTTCCTGGCCCATCAGAAGCTGCGCGCGGATCTGCGCCCGGGCTCGCTCGATTTCCTGCTGCTCGATCCGGTCCGAGGACTTGCGCAACTCGTCGATGATGACAGGCATCAGCTCCGGCAGGTTCTCGCCGCCGGTTGCGGCATGCACGCCGAAGATCCCGGTGTCGGAAAAGCCCCAGTGGAAGGCATAGACGGAGTAGCAGAGACCCCGATGCTCGCGCACTTCCTGGAAGAGACGGGACGACATGCCGCCGCCGAGGATATTGGCGAGAATCTGCGAACAGTAGAAGTCGCGCGCATGATAGGCCTTGCCCTCGAAGCCGAGCAGCACCTGCGCGTCCATCAGGTCGCGCTCTTCGCGCGTGTCGCCGCCGGTATAGATCGCGGTCTCGAAGATCGGCGGTGCCGTCGGCGCGGTGGGGATGGAGGCGAAGCGCTCCTCGACCTGCTTGACGAAGCTGTCGTGATCCACGGCACCGGCCGCCACCACGAACAGGCGGTCCGTCGTGTAGTTGCGGCCGAGATAGCCGCGGATCTGGTCGGGCGTGAAGGAGTTCACCGTATCCGGCGTTCCGAGGATCGGCCGGCCGATCGTCTGGCCGCGGAAGGCGGTCTCGGCGAAGCGGTCGAACACCACGTCGTCGGGCACGTCGTTGGCCGCGCCGATTTCCTGCAGGATGACGCTCTTCTCGCGCCGCAGTTCTTCTTCGTCGAAGCTCGACTCGGTCAGGATGTCGGCGAGGATATCGACCGCGAGCGGAACGTGGTCCTTGAGAACGCGGGCGTAATAGGAGGTGGTCTCGGTCGAGGTGGCGGCGTTGACTTCGCCACCGACATTCTCGATTTCCTCGGCGATCTGCCGGGCCGTGCGCCGGGCCGTGCCCTTGAAGGCCATATGCTCCAGGAGATGCGCGATGCCGTGCTCTTCAACCGTTTCGTTGCGCGAGCCGGACTTGATCCACACGCCGAGTGCGACACTTTCCAGATGCGGCATGGTTTCCGTGACGACCGTCAGGCCGGACTTCAGCCGCGTGCACTCAACTTTCATCATCCGTCTTTCTACGCTCTACTTCCGGATGCGGGCACGTTCGTCGACGTAAGCCTCGACGATCTTCAGCTCGGGATCCAGGATATCGAAACGTTCCTCCCTGTCCATCAGATCAGCAAGCCACGTCGGAAGCGCCGGGTCAATACCGGATGCGGATTTTACCGCCGCCGGGAACTTCGCCGGATGCGCGGTTGCAAGCGTCACCATGGGGGAGGCGGGCCGGGTGTGCTTCTCCGCCACATGCACGCCGATGGCGGTGTGCGGGTCAAGCAGGTAGCCCGTCTCGGAGAGCGTCTTCGCGATGGTCCTGGCGACGGCCTTCTCGCTGGCGCGACCGGCGCGGAACTCCCGGCGGATCGCCTTCAGCGCCTTTTCCTCGATCTCGAAGGCGCCGGATTGCTTCAGCCCGTCCATGGCGCGGCGCACCTTGGCGGGGTCGCGGTCATAGGCCTCGAACAGCAGCCGCTCGAAATTCGAGGAGACGCCGATGTCCATGGACGGCGAGGTCGTCGCCTTCACCGCGCGCATCTCGTAGCGGCCGGTCTTCAGCGTACGGGCGAGGATGTCGTTCTCGTTGGTGGCGACAACGAGGCGGTCGATCGGCAGGCCCATCCTCTTGGCGACGTAACCGGCGAAGATGTCGCCGAAATTGCCTGTCGGCACCGTGAAGGAGATCTTCCGGTCGGGACCGCCGAGCGCGATCGCCGTTGTAAAGTAATAGACCACCTGCGCCATGATGCGCGCCCAGTTGATCGAATTGACGCCCGAAAGCGCCACCCCGTCGCGGAAGGCCACGTCGCCGAACATGGCTTTCACGAGGTTCTGGCAGTCGTCGAAATTGCCGTTGATGGCAACGGCGTGGACGTTCGAAGCGGTCGAGGTCGTCATCTGGCGCTGCTGCACCGGCGAGACCTTGCCATGCGGGAAGAGGATGAAGATGTCGGTGCGCTCGCGCCCTGCAAAGGCGTCGATGGCCGCCCCGCCCGTATCGCCGGAGGTGGCGCCGACAATGGTGGCGCGCGCGCCGCGCTCCGTCAGCACATGGTCCATCAGGCGGCCGAGCATCTGCATCGCCACGTCCTTGAAGGCGAGCGTCGTGCCGTGGAAGAGTTCCATGACGAAGCTGTTCGGACCCGTCTGCACCAGCGGCACCACGGCCGGATGGCGGAAGGTCGCATAGGCTTCGTTGATCATGGCGCGCAGCGTGTCGCCCTTGATTTCGTCGCCGGTAAAGCGCGAGATCACCGTAAACGCGATCTCCTGGTAGGACTGGCCGCGCATGGCCCGGATGTCCTTCTTCTTGAAGGTCGGCCACTCCTTGGGGACGTAAAGCCCGCCATCGCTGGCAAGACCGGCCAGCAGCGCATCCGAAAACCCGAGCGACGGGGCTTCGCCCCGCGTGGAAACATAGGTCACCATCGTCCTGTCCTTCATCCTGCGGTCCGGTCGTCCCGTTCCGTCAGTCCCGCACGTCCACCTCGTCCTAGTCGCTTCCGGGCGAAAAGGGCCGTCTCTTTGCGTCAGGTGCTGGCAAAGCCGTGCGATCCGGGCGCTGGATCGGGCCTGTATCGTCTCGGAAACCGGCCGCCGTGCCTAACGCAACGCTTGGCAAAAGAAAACCTCTTTCCCGTGCCGCCGCGCACGCACATCTTCGGTCGGTCCAGGCGATTGTTGCGCAAAGCCCCGTTCCGGTTTTTAAAAGAATGCAGTAGGGTGCCGCCGCCGCTGACCGGAAGGGAATGCCATCAAGGCGTTGCCGGGTCGGCGCTGACGGAAGTTTCAAGGGCGCGCTTGCCGCAAAGGCCGGCTCGCGTGTCCGCATTGACGGCCATGAAGGCCGGAGAAAGAACGATTCCCGGGCAAGCCGGGCGAGTGGGGAGTGTCAGTCGCGTGTCTTCAAAGCTTTTCGGTCATCTCATTGCCGCCTCCCTCCTTGTGGCGCTTGCAGGCTGCAGCAAGACGGATACGGCCGACGTCGTGGCGGTGGAACCCCAGCAGGCCGCAACGCCGGCAGCCGGCGCGCAGGCAACGCTTGCCACCGGCGTGGGCGGCGAGCCCGCCGCCGTCATCCAGGGCGCCTGCCCGCAGGTCTTCCTGACCGATGAAACGGCTGTCCACCGCGCCTATGCCAAGGGCGGCACGGATGATCCGATGAAGATCCTCTATCAGGCCTCCTTCGGCGACCAGACCCGCCAGTGCACCCAGAGCGCCACCAGCCTGACCGTCAACATCGTGGCCCAGGGCCGCGTCGTGCTCGGCCCCGTCGGCACGCCCGGCACGGTGACGTTGCCGATCCGCGTCACGGCACGCGATGAAGACCAGGTTCTCTACGATCAGGTGCGCCCGATCACGGTCGAAATCCCCGCCACCGGCACCACCCAGTTCGTCTTCACCGACAGCAACGTCACCATCCCCGCCGGCGCCGGCGCAGACGCAAAGGTCTATATCGGCTTCGACAAGGGCGGGAAGACGGACAAGAAGAAGCGGAACTAAGGGGTTCTGACCCTAACCCGCGAGGTGCACCAGGGCCGAGATGATCGTCGCGCCGCCAATCGGCGCGAGCAGCATCATCAGCAGGTTGAAGCCGATCAGCGCAAAGAGAACCTTTTGCTGTCGCGGCGTCAGTTCGGGATATTTCGGCTTGCGCGGCGGCTCTTCGCCCCAGTAGTAGGGCTTGTGGTTATCGGTGTTGAGAAACATCGCTCTTCATGTCCGGTCGTGGCGGCAAGCGCCCATCTTGCCGTGACATGCAGGGAATGGCCAGAGCCGAATGGCCGCACCCGGGTGCACCATCAGGGCCGCTGCCTGCCGGGCTGCAACGGCGCCCCAGGCAGGTGCCGAGCCATCACATCCTCACGCCACCGCGTCTTCCGACCACTCGGCGAGCGCTGCAATCACGCCCGGCAGCATCGACATGCGCGAGATCACTGTCTCTGCGCCCGCATCCGTCAGCCTGTCGGCATGGGAGGGGTAGGTGTGCGAACCGCCGGTGAAGCCGACGACGCGCATGCCGGCGGCCCGCGCCGCTTCCACGCCGTGCACGCTGTCTTCCACCACCAGCGCACGGGCGGGCTTCGCGCCCATCTGCTTGGCGCCGTGCAGGAAGATATCCGGCTTCGGCTTCACGCGGTCTTCGCCGAGGTCGCGCGCCGAGTAGATATGCCCCTTGAAGAGCGGCTTCAGCTTCACGGCCGAGAGCATCATGTCGAGCCGGTGGCTGGTGGAGTTGGAGCACACGCAGAAGGGAAGCGTCAGCTTTTCCAGCACGGCCTGCACGCCCTCGATCGCCTCGATCTCCTTCGGCAGCCGCGCATCGAGGATTTTCTCCACCTTGTCGATCAGCGAGGCGGAGAAGGGGATGTCGGCTTCCTTCTCGACGGTCAGCAGCGTGTTCCGCCAGGTCATGCCGGCAAAGCGTTCGGAATGTTCCTCCGCGCTGATGGGGTAGCCGGCCTCCGTCAGAAGCTCGGATTCGACGCGCGAGCAGATGATTTCGGAATCGACGAGCACCCCGTCGCAATCGAAGATGATGAGGTCGAAACCGGCCATGAAGCGTTCCTTGAAGTCGGGAGATAGACACGTTCGGAAGATGCGCGCCGTTTATACGATGCGGGCGCCAAGGACAACCGAGCCCGCCAGGAGAGGGCGGGGATGACCATCACGCATCTTTCTGTCAGGATCGGGGCGAAAGGACCGCCATGCTCACGCTCGATGACCTGCGCGCCATGATCCTCGTTCTGCCCGAGACGGTGGAGACATCCGCCTTCGGCAATCCCTGCTTCAAGGTGGGCGACAAGGCCATCTGCTTCTGGAATGTCGGTCACGACTGCCCGGTCTTCAAGGTTTCCTTCGACGAACGCGACCTGCTGATCGAGGCGGAGCCGGAGACCTTCTTCACCACGCCGCACCACCGCCCGTCGCCGCTGGTGCTCGCCCGCCCTCAAACTGTCGATCCCGAATGGGCACGCGTGACCGTGGAGCGCACCTGGCGCCGGCTTGCCCGCCGGGCGATGGTGAAGCGATACGATGCCGGGCGGGGCGAGGGGGAAGAATCCGCCTGAAGCCGCCGTTGCGCCAAGACCCCGTTTGAGACCCCGTTTGCGCCCGGGCGCGGCTCGGCTATGAAGGCGCCATGACCGCTCCATCCGCCCCCGCAGCCACCGCATGCCCCGAAGTCCCGGAAGGCACCGTGCGCCTGCGCCCCCACCATCTGCTCTGCATGCTGACCTTCATCGGCGAGGGCTACAGCCCCGCCTTCGTCGCCGAGTATCGCCGCATCGTGGCCCGGCTCGGGGCCGGTGCCGAGATCGCGATCGTCGCCGGTCCCGATGATATCTGCGCGCCGATCTGCCATGCCGCCGGGGAACACTGTCACAACGCGAGCGTGATGGATCGCGACCGGGAGGCAGCCGAGAGCGTCACGGCGCTGCTGGATCTTGAGATCGCCCCAGGCGCGCGCTTCCGTCTTGACGCCGACCGTCTGGCGCGCCTGCGCGATGCCTTTGCCGCCGGCACGATCCGTCGCGCCTGCGCCGATTGCGAATGGGCGCCGCTCTGCGACGGCATCGCCGCCTCCGGCTTCGAAGGCGTGCTGCTCACCTGCCGCGCCTGACGGGAGAGCCGCGTCCCGATCTTAACCATGCCGCGCCCGTCAAAATGCGCCCTGATCAAAAAAACCGTGCCGCCTTCAGCCTTTGGTAACCATCCTCGGTAACCATAAGACATCAAAGAAGTTCTGCGTCCCTGTTTCCTGAGTTCAGTGTAAAAGCGAGTTTGTGATGGCACCTGTGGTTTCGCTTGCCGACGTCTCCCGCGCTCCGGGCCGTGTCGGCTGGATCGACACGATCATCAAGGGCGACTGCGTCGCAGCGCTTGAAGCGCTCCCCGACAAGTCGGTCGACGTCGTCTTCGCCGATCCGCCGTACAACCTCCAGCTCGGCGGCGCGCTCACCCGTCCCGACCAGTCGCTGGTCGATGCCGTCGATGACGAATGGGACCAGTTCTCCTCCTTCGAGGCCTATGATGCCTTCACCCGCGCCTGGCTGCTGGCCGTGCGCCGCGTGCTGAAGCCGACCGGCACCCTCTGGGTCATCGGCTCCTACCACAACATCTTCCGCGTCGGCGCCACGCTCCAGGATCTCAACTTCTGGATCCTCAACGACATCATCTGGCGCAAGACCAACCCCATGCCGAACTTCAAGGGCCGCCGGTTCCAGAACGCCCATGAGACCCTGATCTGGGCGAGCCCCAGCGCCAAGGGCAAGGGCTATACCTTCAACTACGATGCCATGAAGGCGGCGAACGACGACGTGCAGATGCGCTCCGACTGGCTCTTCCCGATCTGCTCGGGCGGCGAGCGCCTGAAGGACGAAAACGGCGACAAGGTGCATCCGACCCAGAAGCCGGAAGCCCTGCTCGCCCGCATCCTGATGGCCTCGACGAAGCCGGGCGACATCGTGCTCGATCCCTTCTTCGGCTCCGGCACCACGGGTGCCGTCGCCAAGCGCCTCGGCCGCCACTTCGTCGGCATCGAGCGCGAGCAGAGCTATATCGATGCGGCCTCTGCCCGCATCGAAGCCGTCGAGCCGCTCGGCAAGGCGACCCTTTCCGTGATGACCGGCAAGAAGGCCGAACCCCGCGTCGCCTTCAACACGCTGGTCGAGAGCGGCCTCATCCGCCCCGGCACCGTATTGACGGATGCGCGCCGCCGCTACAGCGCGATTGTCCGCGCCGACGGCACGCTGGCCTCGGGCGGCGAGGCCGGATCGATTCATCGCCTTGGCGCGCGCGTCCAGGGCCTTGATGCCTGCAATGGATGGACTTTCTGGCACTACGACGACGGCCAATCCCTGCGGCCGATCGACGATCTCCGGACGGTCATTCGAAACGGCCTGGCGAAACTGAACTGATCAACCAGTTCCCCGCTCAGGCCCGACGGCCGAACCGGTTTTCGTACCTTCAGTCCCGGAACGGCCGAAAGCGCCCGGAGAGCGATCTCCGGGCGCTTTTTAAGTTTTGCTGCAGTGAGAGGGAGCGGGAGCGAAACGTACCGCTCGGCGTCCATCATAGACGGGGCGGAATGCCTTGACGCGATATGCTCCCCTCTCCGTCATGCCGGTCCTCGATCCGGCATCCAGCAGCCGCGCGTCTGCGCGGCGGGAAAGTTCTTTCAGACCGAAGACTTGGTCTGGCTGGATCCCGGATTGAGTCCAGGACGGCGGGCAAATTTTTACTGTCGCGACAAGGAAACGAACTCGGCACAACATGCCCCTCCGCACCCGTCGCCATGGATCCTCGGCTCGGGGGCCGAGGATGACGGAGATCACGGGTCCGTCGCCACTCTCATCGCGACTGTCGGCGATGGTCGGATGTCGCCGATAGGCGAGAGGTTTATCCACCTGCCGTCATCCTCGGGCTTGACCCGAGGATCCATTCCGCACGTGAAAAAAGAGGGTTGAGGAATTCGAGCCGAAGGCCCGAGAGCGTCGAGGCGTCCCTACCGGTCCGCCACGATCACCCTGACGATCAACCCATCCTCATCAAAAAACACCGCCTCTTCGCCCGCCCGCTCGATGCGTTCGCCCGTCGAGCGTTTCGTCGCCGTCAGCCGCCAGTCGGCGTGGGCGGCGAGGGGGGCGACGCGCTCCACCCTGTCGTCCACGGCCGTCTGGTCGGGATGTTCGGCGAAATAGGCGCGGAAACTGTCGATGACCGCGTCTCGTCCCGTCACCGTTCCCACGCCCGGCGATTCATAGGCGATGTCAGGATGGAACATCGCCGCAGTGGTCGCAAAATCCTGGGCCTCCACGGCGGCGTGATAGGCGATCAGCGCCGCCTTGGGATCGAAGGAAAAGACGCGGGTGTCGGTCATGCCTGCGGCATCTCCTCTGCCTTCAGAAGGCCGTAGGTGGCGAGATCGACGCGCAGCGCGGCCGGGTCGGTGAAGAGGACGGCATGCCAGCCGGCGGCTTTCGCGCCTTCCACATTGGCCGGCGCATCGTCGATGAAGAGCGTGTGGGCGGGGTCGAGGCCGAAGCTTTTGACATGGGTCTCGTAGATCTCGCGCTGCGGCTTGATGAGGCCGATGTCGCCGGAGACGGTGACGCCGCGCGGGACTTTAAGGAAGGGGAAGATCTCCTGCGCCTGGCGGAACGTGTCGGAGGCGAAGTTGGTCAGCATCGTCACGTCGCGGCCTTCCGCGATGAAGCCGAGCATCAGCGCGACGCTCTCCTCATAGGCATGCGGCACCATTTCGTGCCAGTGGCGGCGGAAGGCGCGGATCTGTTCCGCCCGCTCCGGATGGTCGGCGATCAGCAGCGCCTCGGCTTCCTCCCAGGTCCGGCCGCGGTCCTGCTCGATGTTCCAGTCATGGGTGCAGACATGGGCGAAGAACCATGCGCGCTCCTCCGGATCGGGAATGATGCGCGAGAAGGGCAGGTTCGGATCATAATGGATCAGCACCTTGCCGATGTCGAAAACGATGTGGCGGATCTCGGCCTCAGCCATGGGCAGTCCTTTCTTCAGAAGACGAACCGTCTGCGGTGCGTCGGGAAAGTTGTGGCGTCGCCGGTGCCGGCAGGCGTGGCGAATCGCCTCCGCCGCGTGTGCCTTCAGATATCACCGGCCCCGCCGGGGCGGAAAGGCGGTCGGTATAGCCGCGGCAATTGCCTTCTTCATGACAGTCGGCAGCGCCTCGCCGGAAAGGTTTTCCACGGGCTCCCACCAGCCCTCCACCCCTGCCGGATGCACATCGATCCGCACCCGGTAGACGGAGAGCCGAAGCTCGAAATGGGTGAAGACATGCACGATGCCGCCGGCCGGCTCCCAATCTGCGGGGAATGGGGCCGCAGGGAAGGGGGCATCAACGAGGACATCGTCCCGCGCGCCATCGTCCGGCGCCTCCGCCTCCACGACGCGCCAGTCCGTGCCGGGCACTTCCGTCATGCCGCCCAGAAGCCCGCGGTCCGGCCGCTTGCGCAAGAGCACGGCGCCGTCCCCGTCCACCGCCACGAAGGCGGCCCCGATGCGCACCGGCTTGGCGCTCTTGCGCGCCTTGACGGGAAAGCGTTCCGGATCGTCCCCGGCACGTGCGAGGCAGGCGTCGGAGAGCGGACAGAGCGCGCAGGCCGGCCGCTTCGGCGTGCAGATCGTGGCGCCCAAATCCATCATGGCCTGCGCGAAATCGCCGGGCCGGTCGGCCGGCGTGATCTCGGCGACGGCCGCCCGCATCACGGTCTTGGCGCCCGGCAGCGGTTGATCGATCAGGCGCAGGCGCGAAATGACGCGCTCGACATTGCCATCCAGCACCGCTGCCTGCCGGTTGAAGGCAATGGCCGCGATGGCGGCGGCCGTATAGTCGCCGATCCCCGGCAGCGCCTTCAGCCCCTCCACCGTATCGGGAAACCGCCCGCCATGGTCTGCGGCCACCACCTCGGCGCATTTCTTCAGGTTGCGGGCGCGCGCGTAATAGCCGAGCCCCGCCCAGGCCTTCATCACGCTCTCCGTCTCCGCCGCCGCCAGATCCTCCACGCGCGGCCAGCGCGTCAGAAAGGCGTCGAAATAGGGCTTCACCGCCTGCACCGTCGTCTGCTGCAGCATCACCTCCGACAACCAGACGCGGTAGGGATCGGCCCTGACGCCCGCCGCCTGCTCGGCCGGCGAGACCCGCCAGGGCAGGCTGCGGTGGTGGCGGTCGTACCAGGCGAGAAGGGCGGTCGCGATGGCGGGGGATGGGGGCATGGGAACCTGTGATGCTGATGTTGCCGGGCGGCGGCGTACCCCCCTCTGCCCTGCCGGGCATCTCCCCCGCAAGGGGGGAGATCGGGTGTGGCCATGTCTCGCCCCTTACGCGTGCTCAAGGCAAGCGGTTTTCTCCGCCTTCCGAGTTCCGGTGAGCGGCGCCCCCAGCCAATCTCCCCCCTTGCGGGGGAGATGCCCGGCAGGGCAGAGGGGGGTATGCCGCGATCTCTGCCGTCCCGCACAAATCCCCCACACCCCGCCCCAAACTGCGCTATAATCCCCGCCAGCATTGAAAACACGGAAACGACACGCGTGAGTGAAACAAGGACCAAGGGACGCGGCTGGACCCCGCGGGGCGCGGCGCAGATCAGCGAGATCGCCAATCGCCTGGTCGATCCCGTGCTCGCCCGCCGTGCCGGCATTTCCACGGAACTCATCGGCGTCTGGGACGAGATTGCCGGCGAAAGTTTTGCCGATTGCACGCGGCCGGAAAAGATCGCCTGGCCGCGCCGCATCTCCGAGGGCGAGCCGGATGGCGGCTATGAGCCGGGCGTGCTGACGGTCGCCTGCGAGGGCGCCCGTGCGCTTTTCCTCACCCACCGCCAGGGCGAACTTATCCAGCGCATCAACGGCTTCTTCGGCTTCCCCGCCATCTCCCGCCTGCGCATCGTCCAGAAACCCGTCTCCACCGCCACCCGCCGCCCGCGCATCCGCCCGCTGACCGGCGAAAAGGCAGCGCGCCTGAAGGACATGACCGACGGCATCGAAAACGAGGCCCTGAAGGCGGCACTGACACGGCTCGGCACGGGAGTGATGCAGAAGCGGGGACGGTGAGGGGGCAAGGGCGGTTCAACTTGCCAAATCCGGTACGGCGTCCGATATTTCGCAGAGACAGGCAGCGAGGTTGCAGCGATGGCAAATGTCAGCTTGAAAGCGGCCAAGGCCAGCTTCTCCGAATTGGTCGATGAGGCTGCGGCAGGCGAGTTCGTGACCATTACCCGTGACGGAATGCCGGCCGCCGTTCTCGTGAGCGTCCAGGCTGCGGAAGAGGCGAAGCGTGCCATGGCAAGGCCGAGGAAGAGCTTTGCCGATTTGCTGCTGGCCTTCCCCGGCGGCATCGAGTTCGAGCGCGATCAGACCCCCATCCGGGATATCGATTTTTGAACGGCTTTCTGCTGGATACCAACGTTCTGTCGTGCCTTGCGCCGGATAAGCCAGCGATTTCCGCTCCCGCCCGTAAATGGTTTACAGACGAGGCAAATGCCGGGCGTCTCTTTCTCTCGGCCATGACCTTTCTTGAAATCGAGCAGGGGCTACGCTCGCTGGCCCGTCGCGGCGCCGTTGTCCGGTATCAGGCATTGCTCGACTGGCTGGAAGCCGTTGACGAAGGCTATCGCGAACGCGTCCTGCCGATGAATGCCACGGTCGCCCGCCTTGCGGGCGCGATGAGCGAGGCGGCAAAAGCCGAAGGCGTTCATCCCGGACTTCCCGATATTATTATTGCGGCGACTGCACGCGCCCATGGCCTGACAGTTGTGACCCTCAACCGAAAGCATTTTCATCGACTGGGCTTTACTGAGGATCTGCCGCCCGCGCTGCGATCCCTGCGTGATAGCGTGGACGAGCATTGATCTCCGCCCTCACAAGGTCACATTTCTTTGAACTTTTTCCCCGGGGGGTGCCTTGCTGGTGAAACAATGCCGTATTATCGCAAGAAGACCCTTACAATGACCCTTGCAGGAACACCGCTCCATGTCCGATCTTCTTCTGACCAAACGCCGCCTTCTGGGTGGGATTGCTCTTGTCGCCGCCGGTGGCGCGCTGGCGGCCTGCAGTGAAAAGAAGGATGCCGCCGATGCCTCCGGCGGCAAGACGGGCATCGATGGCGCCGATATCGATCCGGTGCAGACGGCGGCGACGCCCGAAGCCGTGCCGCAGCCGGAAGGCGACGTGGACATGGCCAAGCTGCTGGAGCCCGGCGCCCTGCCGGAAGAATCGATCGGCAAGGCGGATGCGCCAATCACCGTCGTCGAATACATGTCGATGACCTGCCCGCATTGCGCCCGCTTCCACAACAATACGTTCGAGCCGATCAAGGAAAAGTACATCGATACGGGCAAGGTGCGGTTCGTGATCCGCGAATTCCCCTTCGATCCGCGCGCGGCTGCCGCCTTCATGCTGGCGCGCTGCGCCCCGGAAGGCCAGTATTTCCCGATGGTTTCCATGCTCTTCAAGCAGCAGGAACAGTGGGCAACGGCTGAAAACGGCCGCGAAGCGCTGCTGCAGATGTCGAAGCTTGCCGGCTTCAGCCAGCAGACCTTCGAGGCCTGCCTGACGAACCAGAAGCTGCTCGACGACGTCAACGCCGTCATGCAGCGCGGCAACAAGGATTTCGGCGTCAACGCCACGCCGACCTTCTTCATCAACGGCAAGAAATATTCCGGCGAAATGTCCGTCGAGGCCATGTCCGGCATCTTCGACGCGCTGCTGTAAGCCAACCCCCGCACGGCCGGCTCACTGTGTGCTGCCGGCCGTCGCCCGTGCGTCCTCCTCGCGGTTGGCCTGCCGAAACGGCGATTGCCTGTCGGGAATCAGCCGACAGGGCAGGCCGCGTGGCTCCGGCGTGTCCACCGGCATCCGCCCGCTTTCCATGCTCGCATGTTTTTGCTTTACGCCCCGCCGCGGGCGCGGGATATGTCGGCAAGCGACCAGAGAGGATCCGTGCCATGTCCACCTTCCGGGCCCGTCCGCCAGCCGTGCCGACCATCCTGCTTGACGATGCCGTGACGCGGGTCACGCGATGGGATTTCGTTCCCGGTGCCGATACGGGGCACCATGTGCATGGTCTCGGCTATATCGTCGTTCCCATGACGGATTGTCATTTCCTCATTGAGGACAAGGACGGCACCCGCGAGGTAAAGGTCAGGGCAGGCGAGGTCTACCGCCGCGAGGCCGGCGTCGAACACAATGTCGTCAATGGCGGAACGGCCTTCATGAGCTTCATCGAGATCGAGACCAAGTGAGCGAAGAGACGGCCAGTTTCGACCTTAGCTTCGAGCCGCGCCATGGCGAAGCCGTTCCCGTCGCCCCGGGTGTCGAGCGCGTCACGGCCGGCAATGCCGGTCCCTTCACCTTTCACGGCACCAACACCTATATCGTCGGCGACTGTTCCGTCGCCGTCATCGATCCCGGTCCGGAGGACGAGGCCCATTTCCAGGCGCTGCTCACGGCGCTTTCCGGGCGCGAGGTAACGCACATCGCGGTCTCCCACACCCATCGCGATCATGCGCCATTGGCCCGCCGGCTGCAGGCCGTCACGGGCGGGGTGATCGTGGCGGAGGGCCCGCATCGTCCCGCCCGGCCGCTCTTTGCCGGTGAGGTCAATCCCTTTGCCGAAAGTTCGGACATGGATTTCGTTCCGGACCTTGCCCTTGCGGATGGCGAGACGGTGGCGGGCGAGGGCTGGGCGCTCACGGCGCTCGCAACACCGGGGCATACGGCCAACCATCTCTCCTTCGCCCTTTCCGAGGGTGCGGTGGAGACGGGCATCGTCTTCTCGGCAGACCACATCATGGCCTGGGCAACGACCATCGTCGCGCCGCCGGATGGCGCCATGGCCGACTATATGGCCTCGCTCGAAAAGATGCTGGCGCGCGACGACAGGCTGCTGCTGCCCGGCCATGGCGGCCCGGTAACGCAGCCGGCCCCCTTCCTGCGCGGGTTGCGGGCGCACCGGCGCATGCGCGAGCGCGCGGTGCTGGAGCGCGTGCGGGCCGGTGACGAGACCATCGCCGACATGGTGAAGGTGATCTATGCCTCCACCGATCCGCGCCTGCATGGGGCGGCAGCCCTTTCCGTGCTGGCCCATCTGGAAGATCTGGTATCGCGCGGCGCGGTGGTCACGGAAGGGCCGCCGGCACTGTCTGGCCGATACGCCATCGGCTGATCCGCATCCTGTTCGACCGCGATGCGCCGGCACCCCGCCTCGGGAGTTTCACGCAGGTGGCCGTCAGGAAAGGCGGTCGGGCGCGGCGCAAAGACAAGCAGGCGCATGACGTCCATGAGGACGCTCGCAAGGCTGGGCATGGGTTTCTCCGCAAGGGCTGTGGCCATGGGGCCGTGGAGCCTGATGACCGGCGCAGGGGGCGGCGTCGGCGGCGTCTCGATGGCCCCATCAGACACGGCTTGCGCATCCAATACAAACGAGCTTATCGTTGCCCTCCCATGACTTGAGGTTATCCGAACGATGAAACGCGGACGACTGCCGCTGACCGCGCTCAGAAGTTTCGAGGCGGCCGCACGGCGGCTTTCCTTCACGCTTGCCGCCGAGGATCTCTTCGTCTCGCAGGCGGCCATCAGCCGGCAGGTGCGCGAACTGGAAATGCTGGTGGGGCAGCCGCTGTTCGAGCGCGGACATCGCGCCATCGCCCTGACCGATGCAGGCGCGCGACTGATGGCCGTGGTCGGGCCTGCTTTCCATGCCATGGATGACGCGCTGGAAGCGCTGATGGGCGGTCCGGTCGTGCTGTCCGTCAGTGCGGATCCCACCTTTGCCGCCTGCTGGCTGGTGCCGCATCTCGCTGCCTTCTGCGAGCGGCATCCCGGCATCGAGGTCATGATCGATGCAGATCCGCGCCTCGTAACCTTCCGGCGCGGCGAGCCGGAGCTTGCCGTTCGCTTTAGCGAAAGGCGGACCGAGTGGCCGGGGACGGAGACGAGGCTGCTGCACCGCGAGGCGCTGACGCCTCTGGTACCCCATTGCCTGCTGGCCGACTGCGCCACGCCGCTGGCCCTGTCACGCCAGACGCTGCTGCATGCCGACAACCGTACCGACTGGTCGCGCTGGTTTGCGGCCGTCGATGAGCACGACGCGGGGGAGGCGGTAACCGCGCCGCTTTCCCGTGGGCCCGTCTATGCGGATTCCTCCCTGGCATTGCAGGCGGCGGGGCTTGGCCAGGGCATCGCGCTCGCAGACCGGCTGCTGGCCGGCGATGCCATCGGCGAGGGCAAGGTCGCCAGTCCCTTTTCGACCAGCGTGCCGGGCGGGCGGTATTTTCTGGTGGCGCGGCGCTTCGACGAACTGTCGCCGGCAGCCGTTGCCTTTGCGGACTGGATCACGGCGCAATTCGCGCCACCCGCCTGAAAGGGCGCTTGCCTGCAAATACTCGGAGAATTTCCGGTGAACGGGTTTTCACCGCAAGCACCCTAGCTACCGGCAATCCCCAGAAGCTCGGCGTCCAGCGCCCGCAGGAAGCGATCGGCATAGTCGGCGCCGAGCCCGAGATCGTGGCTGCCATAGCGCGACTGAATACGCAGGTCCACGAAGGTTGTCTCCGCCTCCTCGCGCAGGCGGATCGCGACATCGAAGCGGAATCCGGCAATCGGAGTCTTCCACGTGCCCTGCAACAGGATATCGCCGGGACGGCCGGCGAGCGCGGCGGCCGCCAGATCGATCGGCGCGGCGGGCTCGGGCCGGGCGATCGGCACGGGGATGTCGTCCGGCACGGCATCGGCCGGATTTTTCGCGGGATCGGCGGCGCTGTCATCGTCCGATAGCGGCGGCGTGTCGGGCTCCAGCGCTTCGAGGCCGCGATCGGCCGTCAGTGTCAGGCCCTCGGCTGTCGCAACCGTTTTCACGCCTTCCAGCACACGGTCCAGCGCCCCGTCATAGCGCCTGCCGGTCAGGGCAGGGTAGGCCGCGATCTGGGCCTCGCGGTCGAGCGGGCTGACGCTCTGCGGACGGCTCAGCCAGAGCTGGTCGGCCTGCGGTGCCACGATGAAGGCCGGCGGATCAAGGGTGTCGGTGGTGACGTCATGCAGCGCCGGCTGCGTGAAATAGAGCGACAGCGCCAGGCCGATGGCGCCAAGCGGTATGGCAGCAAAGACGATCGCCCCCATCGAGGCGAGCCCGCCGACCGCAGCGACGCGCCAGAGGCTGACCAGTCCGGCCATGGCCAGCACGACGGCAACCAGCGACAGCAGGCCCGACAAAAGTGCCAGCGCCACGAAATGCGGTGTCGCCAACGGCCCGAAGCGATGGGCGGCAAGCGACATCAGGAAGAGGACCGCCGCCAGTTGCGCCAGCCGGAGCGACAGCCGGGCGGCATGCGAGACGGGGCGTTCGTAACGGATCATCATCGGGGGGCGCGTCACCTATCCTGATTGGGTTTTGACCCTAAAGCATAAACCGGCCGGAGTGAAACGGGATCGGCAAGATTATGCTTCAAACAGAAGAGCTTGGAGCGCTGCGCTGAATCTGTTTGATCAGACCGCGCGCTGCAACATGGCCCGATGGGCGTGAAACGCGGGGCGACGAGATTATGCTTCAAACAGAAGAGCTTGCAGCGCCGAGATGAATCTCTTTGATCGAAGCGCAAACCGAATCGGCAACCGGGAAACTCACGGTGTCCGGGCAAGCAGTCCGTACAAGGTCTTGCGCCATGGCGGGCCCTCAGGGGCGACGCCGCAAAAACGCCATGCTCGTTAACGATCGTTCAGTTGTCGGGGGAACAACAGGGTCATGGCGGGCGCGCGGCGAAGGCGGCGGGACGCGTGACCGTCCGTGATGGAGCACCAGATGGCCACCACCGCCTCCGCATCAAGCGCATCGACCCCCGCTGCCAGTGCCGTAACGCCGGCCGTCGGGCTTCTGACGCCGCAGCGTGCCGCAGCCCAGCCTGTCCGCATGCCCGTGGCGGCGGAACCGCAGCTGAAGATGGACCACATCGCCTTCGAACTGGCGCTGGACGGGTTCCACGGCGGCGGAGCCGAGGCCTTCGTGCAGCATGTGCGCAAGGCGGTGCCGATCGGCAGTGCCTTTCTCTTCGACCTCCCGGCCTCGGGACTGCTGCCCGATTGCGAGCGGATCGCGGTCGTCAGGCTTGCCGGCACCGGCGAGGCCGAGACGGTCTTTGCCTGCCTGGAGACCGACGGGCTGACCATCCGCACGCAGTCGCCGGGGCCGGAAACGGCCGGGCTGGCGCGCTTTGCGGATGCGTTTCTCGATGTCATCGGTCGCATCTGACAAAGCCAGCCAAGGGCCTCCCGGCCATTAGGCCGGAAGACCTGTGGCTTTCCGGACAGTCGCTTAATCCGCGTCCTTCTGCCGGCCGTTGATGGCGGCCTGCGCCGCAGCGAGGCGGGCAATCGGCACGCGGAAGGGCGAGCAGGAGACGTAGTCGAGCCCCGTTTCCTCGCAGAAGCGGATGGAGGTCGGGTCGCCGCCATGTTCGCCGCAGATGCCGAGCTTCAGGTCGCCCTTGGTGCGACGGCCGCGCTCGGCGGCGATCTTGATCATCTCGCCCACACCGTCGAAATCGATGGAGACGAAGGGGTCGTTCTTGATGATGCCCTTGGCGATGTAGGTCGCGAGAAACTGCGGGGCATCGTCGCGCGAAATGCCAAAGACCGTCTGGGTCAGGTCGTTCGTGCCGAATGAGAAGAAATCGGCGACCTCGGCGATGGAATGGGCGCGCAGCGCGGCGCGCGGCAGTTCGATCATCGTTCCCACGAGGTAGTCGATCGCAATGCCGCTTTCGCCGATGACCTTTTCGGCGACCTCCGCGATGCGCGACTTCACGTAATCCAGCTCTGCACGCAGCCCGACAAGCGGCACCATGATCTCCGGCACCACGGCCGCACCCGTCTTGCGGGCCGCCTCGACGGCAGCCTCGAAGATGGCGCGGGCCTGCATCTCGACGATCTCCGGATGCGAGATGGCGAGGCGGCAGCCGCGATGGCCGAGCATGGGGTTGAACTCGTGCAGCGCATCCACCCGCTGACGCAGGTCGCTGGCGGACAGGCCAAGCCGCGCGGACACATCCTCGATCTCCGCATCCGTCTTCGGCAGGAATTCGTGCAGCGGTGGATCGAGCAGGCGGATCGTTACCGGCAGGCCGTGCATGATCGTGAAGAGTTCGAGGAAATCCGAGCGCTGCATGGGCAGCAGCTTGTCGAGCGCGGCGCGCCGGCCCGCCTCGTCGGCGGCCAGAATCATCTCGCGCATGACGTTGATCCGGTCGCCCTCGAAGAACATGTGCTCGGTGCGGCACAGGCCAATGCCTTCGGCGCCGAAGGAGCGGGCCGCACGCGCATCGTTCGGCGTCTCGCAATTGGTGCGCACCGTCATGCGGCGATTAGCATCCGCCCATTCCATGATCTTGCCGAAATCGCCCGAAAGCTCCGGCTGCTGCATCGGGATCTCGCCCTTCAGTACCTGGCCGGAAGAGCCGTCGATGGTGATGGTCTCGCCCTTCGACAGGACGACGCCCGCGCCGATCAGCTTTTCATTGCGCAGGTCGACGCGCAGATTGCCCGCGCCGGAGACGCAAGGGATGCCCATGCCGCGGGCGACCACCGCCGCGTGGCTGGTCATGCCGCCGCGCGAGGTGAGGATGCCTTCGGCGGCATGCATGCCGTGAATGTCTTCCGGGCTCGTCTCCACGCGCACGAGGATGACCTTGCGGCCCTCCTTTTTGGCGATCACCGCCTCGTCGGAGGTAAAGACGATCTCGCCGGTCGCCGCGCCGGGCGAGGCGGGCAGGCCGGAGCCGATGATGTCGCGCCGGGCGCGCGGATCGATGGTCGGATGCAGGAGCTGGTCGAGCGCAGACGGATCGATCCGTGTCACGGCCTCCTCGCAGGTGATCAGCCCGCTTTCGGCCATGTCGACGGCAATCCGCATGGCCGCGCGCGCGGTGCGCTTGCCCGAGCGTGTCTGGAGCATCCAGAGCTTGCCGCGCTCGATGGTAAACTCCATGTCCTGCATGTCGCGGTAATGCCGCTCGAGGCGCGCGCAGATATCGCGAAACTCCGCAAAGGCCTCAGGCATCAGCTTTTCGAGCGACGGCTTGTCGGAGCCCGACGCGATACGGGCGGCCTCGGTAATGTCCTGCGGCGTTCGGATGCCGGCCACGACATCCTCCCCCTGGGCATTGACGAGAAACTCGCCGTAAAGCTCGTTGGCGCCGGTCGAGGGATTGCGGGTGAAGGCAACGCCGGTGGCAGAGGAATTGCCGAGATTGCCGAACACCATGGCCTGCACATTGACGGCCGTGCCCCAGTCGGCGGGAATACGGTGCAACTGGCGATAGGTGACGGCGCGCGCATTCGTCCAGCTCGCAAAGACGGCGCCGATCGCGCCCCAGAGCTGCGTTTCGGGATCCTGCGGGAAGGGCTGGCCGAGTTCCTCTTCGATGGTGGCCTTGTAGCGCTCGACCATGTGCTGCCATTGGGCGGCGGAAAGCTCGGTATCGTGCTCGTAGCCGAGGCGGCCCTTCTCGTCCTCCAGCAGCTCCTCGAAGACCTCGTGATCGAGGCCCATGACGACGTCGGCATACATCTGGATGAAGCGGCGATAGCTGTCCCAGGCAAAGCGCGCGTCGCCGGCATCCTGGCCGAGGCCCTGCACGGAGAGATCGTTGAGGCCGAGATTGAGGACCGTGTCCATCATGCCGGGCATGGAAGCGCGGGCGCCGGAGCGCACGGAAAGCAGAAGGGGCTTGCGCGCGTCGCCGAAGCGCCGGCCGGTGATCTCCTCCATGGCGCGCAGTCCGTCGCGCACCTGGTCCTTCAGGCCCTCGGTCAGCGTCCGTCCGGCGGCGAAATAGGCGGCACAGGCATCCGTGATGATGGTCAGCCCCGGCGGCACCGGCAGGCCGAGCATCGACATTTCCGCAAGATTGGCGCCCTTGCCTCCCAGCCGCGCCACATCATGCTGGTTCCCCTCGGCTTTCCCGTCGCCAAAGGTGTAAACCCACTTCTCCATTGCTTCACTCTCCACCCGGAAGCATGTCTCCCGCGGGCAGAATTACAGCATCCCCCCACGGAAGAAAATCCTTGCACGCGAATTTCTTGCTGCATTGCGTCATTTCTCGGACAGTTTACGTTGCAATGCAGCAGTGACCTTAGGTGGCGGCGGATGAATGCGGGGTGAATGGGCAAAACAACAAAACGCCGCAGCCCTTTCAGGCTACGGCGAGGGAGGCTGGCGCTGCGGAAGGCCGCTCGTCCGGGTCGATTACGCCGGTCAGTTGCCCTGCACGGACACCCCGTCTTGGCCGATCTTGATCTCGACGCCATCGGGCTGCTTTTCCTTCTCATAGGCATAATAGGAGAAGCCGGCGACGACGACGATCAGGGCGCCGATAATGAGGTAGAGGGCATTCTTGTTCATGAAACGGGTCCTTGGGTTCTTCCTTTCCGCCACCCGGCGTGCCGGGCAGCAGGTGCCCGAAACAATGCGGCAGCGCGGCAGAAGTTCCCGCACCGCGACATTTCTTTTTTAGAAGCCTTTGACGTTGAGTATGGGCAACCGCCCCCTCACACCACCTCGCGCAGGCGCTCCGCCGTCTGGAGATCGACGCTGACGAGCTGGCTGACGCCCTGTTCGGCCATGGTGACGCCGTAGAGACGGTTCATGCGGGCCATGGTGATGGGGTTGTGGGTGATGATGACGAAGCGGGTCTCTGTGGAGGCCGCCATTTCGTCCATCAGGTTGCAGTAGCGCTCCACATTGTGGTCGTCCAGCGGCGCGTCCACCTCGTCCAGCACGCAGATCGGCGCGGGATTGGTGAGGAAGACGGCGAAGATCAGCGCCATGGCGGTCAGCGCCTGTTCGCCGCCCGACAGAAGCGTCATGGTCTGCGGCTTCTTGCCCGGCGGCCGCGCCAGGATTTCGAGGCCGGCTTCCAGCGGGTCCTCGCTCTCGATCAGTTGAAGCTCCGCCGTGCCGCCATTGAAGAGATGGGTGAAAAGGCGCTGGAACTGCGCATTCACCACATCGAAGGCGGCGAGCAGGCGCTCTCGTCCCTCGCGGTTCAGGTTCTGGATGGCCGCGCGCAGCTTGCGGATCGCCTCGATGATGTCTTCGCGCTCGGTGTTGAGCGCGGCCAGCCGGTCCGAGAGTTCCTTCTGCTCCTCTTCGGCGCGCAGGTTGACGGGGCCCAGGCGCTCGCGCTCCATCTTCAGGCGGTCCACCTCGCGCTCGATGTTTCTGAGGTCCGGCAGCGGCGCCTCCGGTGTCAGGCCCGTGAGACGGATGATCTCGTGGGGCGCGCATTGCACGGTGTCGCGGATACGCGCCTCGGCCTCGATGCGCTTTTCCCGGTTTGACAGCAGGCGCTCCTCGGCGCGGCCGCGGCGCTCGCGCACCTCGGCCAGTTCCGACAGCGCCAGCGTTGCGAGACGATCGGCCTCGCGCACGCCGGTCTCGGCCTCGGCCAGCCGGTCTGCGGCCTGACGGCGGGCGGCTTCGGCCTTCGACAGTTCCGCCATCAGGGCATGGCGCTGCTCCTCGAAGGCGTCCGGGGCGTCCAGAAGCTCTTCCAGCTCCTCGCGCGCCTCTGCCTCGCGCGCGCGCAGCGTCTCCACCTGCTCGGCCGCACTGGCCGCGCGGGCCTTCCAGGTCTCGCGCTCGATGGCGATGGCGGCGATGCGGCGGCGGCGGGCCTCGTTTTCGCGCGCCAGACCGTCGTAGGCGGCGCGCGCCTCGGCGACCGCCGCACGGTCGGTGGCAACCTCGGCGGTGAGCACGCGAAGCTGCATGTCGAGGTCGGAGAGATCGGGCGCATCAGCAAGCGCGGCGGCGGCGTCTTCGGCCTCGGCCGCCAGCTCCTCGGCCTGCGTCTCGGTGCGTGACAGGGCTTCGGCCGCGACCGCATGGCGGCGCATCAGGTCGCCCGCGGCGCGCTCGGCGGCGGCCAGGGCCTCGCGCGCGTCCGTCAACCGGCGCTGCAACAGGCGCATCTCGTCGCGGCAGGCGCGCAGGCGCTCGTCCTCGCGGCGCACCCGCGCGCCGGCCTCCGCCAGCGCGCGCTCCCCCGTCTCGACGCGGGCGCGGGCTTCCTCGATCTCCGCTTCCAGTTCCTTCAGGCGGTTCTTCTGGCCGAGGCGAAGCGCCGCCGCGCTCGGCGCATCCGCGCCGGCCACATGGCCATCCCAGCGGAAGACGGCGCCCCGGCGGGTAACGAGCACCTGTCCGGCGGCAAGTGCTGGCTGAAGGCGGGCGGCCTCGGCCTCATCCGCGACGACGCCGATCTGGGCCAGCACGCGGGCAAGCTCGGCAGGGCCGCGCACATGGGCGGCAAGCGGCGTGACGCCGTCAGGCAGCGGGGCATCGGCTGCGGCATCGCCCGGCATGCGCCAGTGGGCCGGGGCCGCTTCATCCAGCGGCGCTTCCAGACCATCGCCGAGCGCCGCACCCAAGGCTGTTTCAAGGCCGCGATCGACGACGATCGCATCGACCACCGGCGTGGCGGAGCCGCTGCCGGAGACGGCCTCCAGCATGCGGCTGATGGTGCGCGCCTCGGTCTCCAGCGCATTCATCTCGGCGCGGACGCGATCGACCGGCGGGCGGGCGGCGGCCTCTTCAGCCCTCGCGGCCGAAAGCGCGTCCTCGATGGCGGCAAGGGTTTCCTCCGCGGTCTCGATGGCGCCCTCGGCCGCCTCGACAGCCTCGCGGCGCTCCTCGGGATCAGGCATATCGGCGCGCTTCTCGTCCAGCGCCTCGAGCTCCGCGCGCTCGGTGGCAAGCTGGCGATCGAGCCGGGCGCGGCGGTCGGAGAGGTCGCGCATGCGCCGCTCCATCTGGTTGCGCAGGGCCTGCGCCTCGGCGCGCGCGGCGGTGGCGGTGGCGAGGCGGCGTTCGCTGTCGATCAGCGTCTCGCTCGCCGCGCCCAGCCGCTCCTGCGCCTCGATGGCGGCACCGCCGGCATCTGCGAGAAGATCGGCAAGCTCGGTCTCCTCCCGCTCCAGCCGCTCGAGACTGCCGATATTGTCGGCGGCAAAGCGCTCCTCGCGACGGATGTCTTCGCCAAGCTGGGCAAGGCGACGCTGCAACTCGTCGCGGCGCTTCAGGATGCGTCCGGCATCCTCCTCCAGTTGCCGGCCGGCAATCTGCAGGCGTTGCAGCGCGGCGGCGGCCTTCGCCTCCTCCTCGCGCAGCTCCGGCAGGCGCAGGGCCGCCACCGCCTGGTTCTTGGCAGCATGCATCTGGGCCTGCGCCTTTTCGGCGGTCAGCGAGGTGATCTGGTTCAACTGGCTGTCGGCCTCGGCTTCGGCCTCCTTCGCCTGCATCCAGCGGATATGCAGCAGGATCGCCTCGTTGCGGCGGATATCGGCCGACAGCGCCTTGAAGCGATTGGCCTGGCGCGACTGTCGCTTCAGGCTCTCGATCTGGCTTTCGAGCTGGCTGGTCACATCCTCCAGCCGCTCCAGATTGGTCTCGGCACCGCGCAGGCGCAGCTCCGCCTCGTGACGGCGCGAGTGCAGGCCGGAAATGCCGGCGGCCTCTTCCAGCAACTGCCGGCGGGCCTGGGGCTTGGCGGCGATCAGCTCGCCGATGCGCCCCTGTCCCACCATGGAGGGCGACCGCGCGCCGGTGGAAGCGTCGGCAAACAGCAGCTGCACATCCTTGGCGCGGGCTTCCTTGCCATTGATGCGGTAGACCGAGCCCTGCTCGCGCTCGATGCGGCGCGTCACCTGGATCTCGTCGGCATCGTTGAAGGCAGCAGGCGCGGTGCGATCGGAATTGTCGAGGAAAAGGCCGACTTCGGCCGTGTTGCGGGCCGGCCGATTGCCGGAGCCGGAGAAGATCACGTCGTCCATGCCCGACGCGCGCATGTTCTTGTAGGAGTTTTCCCCCATCACCCAGCGCAGGGCTTCCACCAGGTTCGACTTGCCGCAGCCATTCGGTCCGACAACGCCGGTCAGGCCCCGCTCGATGATGAATTCGGCGGGCTCGACGAAGGATTTGAAGCCGAGGAGGCGCAGCTTGGTGAACTTCATGGGCCACACCTAGCAAGCCTTGTCGCCGAAGGCAAAAGGCCGATGCAGCCGCAGGCCACAGGTGATGGCGAGCCCGGCCCGGCAGGCCGGAATGGCGCGCCAGCGAGAGCAGGCATACAGCAAGCCGCCCATGACAAGACCGCCCCGCCTGCACGCGGGACGGTCTTTCGATCATGCCTGTGATCGGATGGCCGAAGCCTCAGGCAGCCTGTCGATCGTGACGGCCTTCTTCGACCTCTTCGACGATCTTCGCCACGAAGGCGTTCAGGTCCTCCGGCGAGCGCGAGGTGATGATGCCCTTGTCGGTCACCACCTCTTCGTCGCGCCAGTCTGCACCGGCATTCTTGAGGTCGGTCTTGATGGAGGCAAAGGAGGTGGCCTTGCGGCCCTTCAGCGCGTCGGCTTCCACCAGCAGCCAGGGGCCGTGGCAGATGGCGGCGACGACCTTGCCGGCCGAAAGGAAGTTGCGCACCACATCCACCGCGGCCTTTTCCTTGCGCAGGATATCCGGATTGATCTGGCCGCCCGGCAGCACCAGCGCGTCATAATCGGCAACATCCACCTCGCCGACGGTCAGGTCCACATCCACCGTGTCGCCCCAGTTCTTGTCGTCCCAGCTCTTGATCGGCTCCATCTTGAGCGAAGCGATGGACACCGTGGCGCCCTTGCCCTTCAGTTGCTCCAGCGGCACGCGCAGCTCCGAGCGCTCATAGCCATCGGTGGCGAGAATCAGAATGCGTGCGGAAGAAATCGACGTCATCGGTCTGTCCTTTGATGTTGGCCCGCCTGTGCGGGCTGTGCGGATGAGGAGGCGGGGTCTCCCGAAGAGACCGGTCCGCCCCCTCAACCCCCGTCACCTGCCGATTGTTCCGAGGAGATCCTGCGCGGGCATCGCAAACACCCGCCCGCAATCCGGTTTTTTCCACCAAAACCGATTGCCGCCCCTCGCCACCTTTGCTAATCACACCCGCGCCGGACAACCGAACCGTCCACCCGCACCCGCCGCCGAAAGGCGCCGGCCTGCGCGAAATCAGTTGGGGCGTCGCCAAGCGGTAAGGCAGCGGTTTTTGGTACCGCCATTCCCAGGTTCGAATCCTGGCGCCCCAGCCACTTCCTGTAAATTGTTATTTTTCAATGATTTAGACGGAGTGTGTCGTGCGCTGCCGGAACAGTTCAGCGGCTGCTCATTCCGGGACTGCACACGGTTGCGCCACAACGCCTAAGCCGCAATCGAACATACGTGGCTGGGTATGTGCTCGGCCGCAAAAGGCAGCGATTGGCGACAGGAGCGTTCGTTCCCGCGGGCGCAGTCGAAGTTTGATGTCAGACCGCCGCCTCGGTCTCAGTCGCGGCGTCACGCCAGTGCAGGCGGTATCGTCCAAGGCCGATGCTGGCACCCCTGCCGATATGGACACGTTCGCCGATCATCAGCGCGAGGCGCATGGCGGGCGACAAACCTGTCAGGCGCAGGTGCATGGGTGGGGCAAGGCGATTGGCGAAATGATGGCCGCCGACTGGCGCCGTTTCGACACTGCTGATTTCCACAAGCGTGATATTGGCAGCTTCGGCCTCGTGCAGACACGCGGCGTAGCAGGCATCGGGCGCAAGTCCGAACCATGGCGAGAGGAGAGCAAGACGCCGGCAGAGGCGGGCGAGCAAAAGTCCGGGATCGCGCGTCGGGTCTCCCCGGTCGGCATCGATGGGGGAGACGAAGATCATGTCAGCCGCGGATGACGTGCGGCGAAGGTCGAAGGGGGCATCGTTGCGGCGCGCCGACACCTTTTCGATCGTTACCGGGCTCGGGAGACCGAGGGCGATGTCGCGGGAAAGAGATGACCAGTCCACCTTGCCGATCGCTGATATCAGCGCGTCGAACACCGCCTCGGCCCGCTCGCAGGCGCTGCCGAAAACGCGTAGCGTGATGGAAAGCGCGCCGCTGCGCTCCGCCCGGCCGAAAAGAACGAAGGGGCGGGCGATCGACTGGGTCTCGCCGGCGAGCGTCACCTGTGTCCCGGGGCCGAAAAACAGATCGGCCGTCGAGTGTCGCGGCCAGGGGCAGGGTTGCCTGGCCCGGACCGCAGGCGAAGCGCTCTGCAGCAGCACCTCGCCAAGGCTGCCGCGCAGCTTGGGGCCAAGACTGATGGCGTTGGCAAGGCCTGCAAGACCCGGCAGCCACAGCGTGACCTCGGCCTCGCCAAAGGCCGCCGCCAGCCGCGCCGGCATCCCCGCATGCCCCGCCTCTGCCTCTGCCGCTCCCGTCATCCCCGTCACCCCACCGTTTCCCAGCCCGAGAATGGCAGTCCTGAAGCGCCCGTCAAAGCACTATGCGGCTTCTGAAAGACGTTTTGCCTTGGATAATTCATAAAACTCTGAAAAATATGAAATATTGGTGGAATGATGCATGTTCTTTCCCTTTTTTGTCTGTCGGCAAAGCAGGCGCAGAGCCTTGCATTGGAAAGACATTCCATTTGCATTCGCTCGTCAGAATGTTGTAAGAGGGGCTGTGCCGAAAGACCCCAGCCGTCGGCTGGGATAGAAACCAAACGCCAGCGCCTGGGGAAATCCGCCCACGTGCCGAAAGACCCCAGCCGTCGGCTGGGATAGAAACTTCTCGCCATCTACGACGCGGACGAGGGAGGGTGCCGAAAGGCCCCAGCCGTCGGCTGGGATAGAAACCAATATGGCCAAGGCCATAAACGAGAAGTGCGGTGCCGAAAGGCCCCAGCCGTCGGCTGGGATAGAAACTAGGTGCCGCCGATGAGAATGCTGGCGGCGGTGATGGGCCGAAAGGCCCCAGCCGGCGGCTGGGATAGAAACTAGGTGTCGCCGATGAGAATGCTGGCGGCGGTGATGGGCCGAAAGGCCCCAGCCGGCGGCTGGGATAGAAACTAGGTGTCGCCGATGAGAATGCTGGCGGCGGTGATGGGCCGAAAGGCCCCAGCCGGCGGCTGGGATAGAAACTAGGTGTCGCCGATGAGAATGCTGGCGGCGGTGATGGGCCGAAAGGCCCCAGCCGGCGGCTGGGATAGAAACTTCCTGCTCCACACCTTTGGGGGAACTTCTTCCTGTGCCGAAAGGCCCCAGCCGTCGGCTGGGATAGAAACTAACCGAGAGTAGCGGCCGCTGCGATGATGCGTGCCGAAAGGCCCCAGCCATCGGCTGGGATAGAAACACGCTACGCTGAATGGTTTTCGATTGCCGCATGTGCCGAAAGGCCCCAGCCATCGGCTGGGATAGAAACCTGGAGCCGAGAACCGTCACATAGCCCAACTGTGCCGAAAGGCCCCAGCCGTCGGCTGGGATAGAAACTGGGGTTTTGTTTCAGAACTGTTCGGACACAATGTGCCGAAAGGCCCCAGCTGTCGGCTGGGATAGAAACCGTCGTCGATGGCCTGGGCCGTCATGTCAGCGCGGTGCCGAAAGGCCCCAGCCGTCGGCTGGGATAGAAACGCGAAAACGAGATTCTCGTTGATTGCGTTGCCGGTGCCGAAAGGCCCCAGCCATCGGCTGGGATAGAAACCTTTCTGCAGGGCCTGCCAGTTCTTGTTTTTCAAGTGCCGAAAGGCCCCAGCCATCGGCTGGGATAGAAACCTGGAAGAACGAAGTCTTGTGAGCCTTGCGGGCCAGGTGCCGAAAGGCTCCAGCCATCGGCTGGGATAGAAACCGCGTCAGCAGCCTGGCCGCCTTGGGCTACGGGTGCAGAAAGGCTCCAGCCATCGGCTGGGATAGGAAACCCATGCGGATACTTGAAGGCGTACAGCATCGCTGCCGACCGCCCTCCGGACACGCTCAGAACAGATAGAAACTGCTCTCTTCCGGCAGCGGCGCGCCGCCATGGGCCAGTGATTTTGAAAGCCCGTCGCGGTCGAGCACATAGAGGCGCAGGCCGTCGCCGGGGTCGAGGCGGGTGACGGTGGCGGCAAAGAGCGTTCGGGCGGCGGTCGGCGTCATGCGCCCTTCGAACACCGATTGCTGCACGCGCACCAGCCTGTCTTCCAGGAACGCTGCGACGCGCCGTCGCGTGGCAGCGCGGGAAATGTCGTAGCATAGCACGATGGCGTGTTCGGTTTCGGCCATGCGGATCTGCGTCCCCGGTTGCGGCCGACCCCTTCGCGTCGAGGGGCCTGCCGTGTTTCAGTAGTCGATCTCGAAGGGGCGATAGGATTCGCCGCTTTCATGGTGGCGGGCAAGCGCCTGAGCCTGGGAGACAAGAAGCCGCCGCAGGTTTTGGCGCGGCGCCTTGGGCGGCCAGGAAACGGTGGCGCCGATGCGTGTCTCGTAGGCCCGGATCAGCGCCTGTGTTCCGGCCGGCAGCATGCGGGTCGCCCCGCCGTCGGTGTCGAACATCTCGGCGCGCAGGATGCGGCGGTTGGTGACATAGACGAACAGGCCTTCCACTAGATGGGCACGGAACTCCTCCATCAGGTCGTAGACGCAGCCGTCATGCCGGTCGTCCACCCCGTGCAGGGCGCCGAAGCCGGGATGCAGTCCGGCAGCCGTGACCGCGGCCATCACGTCGCGATGCAGCAGGAAGGCGAGCATGTTGATCGCGATGTTGGCGCCATCGGGATGGTCCTTCCTCTGCCGTCGCTGGAAGCGGAAATCGGCGGCGGACAGCGCCGAGACCGCCTTCCAGTAGACCGCGCTGCCGGCGCCCTCATAGCCGAGCGCCTCGGCAATGCCGGCCGCATGCCGGATACGGCTTGTGTCGCCGCGGCCGATGAGGCGCGTCAGTTCGGCAATGGCCTTTGTGACGGCGGGCGGGGCCGCATCGCGCTCGCGGCACAGCTTGCGCAGCAGCGCCCGCTGGTTGCGCAGCCGCCCCTCCACTATGATCCGCGCCAGCGCCAGCCGCCGCCCGGCATCGAGCACGGTGGCCGCCTGGGCAAGGTGACGCCGGGCCCGCGGCGCCAGCGCGGGCGAAAGCGTTCCCCGCGTCGTGCCGTGCCCGTCGGTGAAGCAGACGAGCGTGCCTGTTGCCAGCGCATGGTCCAGCGCCGCAGGCGTCGCGAGCGCCTCCGGCCCGAGGTCGATGCGATCGACCTTGCGGTGCGGGATGGCGGCAATCTCGCGCCAGCGCTCGGCCACGCCGGTCAGGGGATCGGCCGGGCTTTGCAGTTCCTCGATGCTGAAGGCCTGGTTGCGCAGGGAGAGCCGCCGGCCCGGTTCCGTCATGTACAGCGTTTTCAGCCCTGCGGCATGACCTGCCGCTTCCTGAGCCGCCTTGGCGGCGGCATCGTCCTCCTTGGCCTCCACCGTCGCGGCATCGAGACGCGCCACCTCCGCTACCAGCCGGTCGATATCGTGACGATCCACCTCTTCCGGCGCGGCCTTGAGCGCCATGGAGCGGATGAAGAGGTGGCCGAGAAAGCGAAACCCCTGCTCGAAAGTCGTCACCGTCGTCTTGTCGCGGTTGAGCACCAGCCCGGCTTCGGCCAGAAGCCGCTCCACCTGCGCCATCGCCGCCTCGGCCGTGCGGGCCGTTTCGGTCAGCACCACGAAGTCATCGGCAAACCGCACGATGCGCGCGCCCCGCGCGGCGAAGGCCTCGTCCAGCCGGTCGAGATAGAGATTGGCAAGCAGCGGCGAGAGCGGCGAGCCCTGTGCCAGACCGCGCCCGGCCGGCGCCGCATGGGACAGCCACAGGCAGATCAGCTGCGTCAGCGGCCCGTCTTCCAGGCTTTCCGAAAGTCGCTCTAGCAGGCCGTCATGGGGGATCGCGTCGAAATAGCCCTTGATGTCGGCATCGACCACGAAGCGCAAGCCATCGCGCTGCAGGGCCTGGATGCGCGCCACCGCCTGCGCCACCGAGCGGCCGGGGCGGTAGGCATAGCTCGTCTCCTCGAATTCCGCCTCCAGATAGGGCGACAGCAGCATGGCCGCCGCCGTCTGCACCACCCGGTCGCCGACGGCGGGGATGGACAGTCGGCGTGTCCCGCCGGACGGCTTGGGAATATCCACATGCCGCAGGGGCGAGGGCCGGTAGTGCCCTTCGGCCAGCGCCGTGGAAAGCCGCCCCACCTGCATCGCCGCCGCGCGCTGAAACTGCTCGACGGTCACCCCGTCGCCACCCGCCGCGCCCTGATTGCGCCACACCTTCTCCCACGCCTCCAGCAACACCGCCCGGCGGCACAGCTGCGCGAAAAGGGAAGCATCCGGAATGAGCGTCGCGCGGGGCCCCGGCGACCGGTGTCTGTTGACCATTTGCCTTGGATTTCTCCCAAGTCCATGATGTTGATGCGATAAATGCAGACGAAATTGCCAGGGTACGCAAGAATGCCATATCTTTATCGCATCCAGAAGTCTGCCTTGGAAAAGAAGTCCTCTTGCCGAACGGTCTCTGCGTGTTACAAGAGTGGGTCTGCATGCAGACCCCAGCCACTGGCTGGGATAGAAACTTGCCATTGTTGTCGTTGAATGGGAAGACGATCTGCATGCAGACCCCAGCCACTGGCTGGGATAGAAACTCGAGGGTGATCAAGTGAAATTTGACTTGATCATCTGCATGCAGACCCCAGCCACTGGCTGGGATAGAAACAAGACGTACTCCGACGTGACGGGCGGGATGCCATCTGCATGCAGACCCCAGCCACTGGCTGGGATAGAAACTCCAGCCTCACCGGCCAGTTCGGTCTTGAAGACTGCATGCAGACCCCAGCCACTGGCTGGGATAGAAACTTCGGACTTCTCGGTAATAGTCCATCGTATCGTCGCTGCATGCAGACCCCAGCCACTGGCTGGG
>NZ_JBHGAP010000004.1:220031-241007 GCF_042610495.1 Rhizobium sp. SG2393 | reverse complement strand
GGCAGCCCCAGTCGTTGCCGGAGACAGCTTCCATGGCCGCCTTCACCAGCGGCAGCTTCAGCGACTGCGTCAGGACCAGCACACTCGGGTTGGCTTTCGCCAGCCGCTCGACCGCCTGCTCCAGGAGCTTGCCTTCGCGGAACGACACGGCGCGGACCAGCGAGGCGATGTGGACATAGTGGCCGAGGATCGCATCCTCGGTCGGCTCGCCCTCGGCAATGGCGGCGATGGCGCGATCGATCAGCAGATCGAGATCGGCCTCGACGTCGGCGAAGCGCACGAGATGCGGATGACGGCGCAGCACCGCAGGCTGCTGGACCGACGCCCCCGTCGACGGCGCATGGCGGCCGAAGCCGAACAGGCGCGGGCGGGAGAGGCAAGCGGCCGCCACGGCATCCGGGTTGCGGTTAGCGGCAGAACGGAGAACTTCCCCATGGGGGACAGAAACGGTATTCGTGCTCATAGCCCGATTCCTTCTACAACAAGGTTGACGGTCAGGCCCATGTCGATGTTGGCGCATCGGCTTGGGCCGTCTTGTTCCGGCCATCCGGAACGCTCTTACCCTGGCAGGACCCGAGGTCGGGCTCAAGGACCCCGATCGCAAAAAGAGAACAAAGCCGGTACAAGGTTAACGGCGGGCTCACGGCCGGAAGGAAGTGTCTCGGGCGCTCCGATCCGGCAGGCCTCCCGATCCTGATGTCGTGACCGTCGAGCGCGGCCTGCGGCGCGCATGAGAAAGGGCCGACAAGCGGCCCTCTCGAACGTCATGCAAAGTCTGGTCGTCCGGGCCCGAGCCTCAAACCGCGGCGGCAGGTGGTGCGGCGGGCGTGATCGCATCCATGAACGTCGGGCGCCGAAGCTTTTTCGTCGGCGCGGCCAGGGCTTCGGTCACCGTCGGGATCGTGTCCTCCGGCGTCGTCTCAGGGATCGACACGTCGACGTCGACGTCGACGTCGGCGTCGGAGCCAAAGGCCGCAGCCACGGAGGTCGCCGCGTTTTCGATCGATCGCGCAGCGGATGCCACCGGCTCGAAAGCCTTGGATGTCTCCGCCACCACAGCCGCTGCTGCGGGCACCGCGACGTCAGGGCTCGGTGCGTCCGGGTCCGTCGGAACGGGCTTCTTCGCCGTTGCCCAGGTCAGCGTCGGCACGACCTCCGTTTCCAGCCAGGTCCGAAGCTCCGTCTTGTCAGGCCACGTGGTCTCGCTGCCCATCTTGTAGAGCGAAGCACTCACCGCGGCCCAGCGGGAGCCGGCCGGCAGCGGGGTCGGATGGATGACATAGGCCGCCGTTTCGTGCGGCGCCACGAACTCGGCAAGGCTCCCGAGCTCCTGGTTTGCAAGTCGTGCCGTCAGTGCAACCTCTTTGACGAGCTTCGTCTTCACAATGTTCTTCTTCTCCAACGCATCGGTCACATGGGTGAGGATCTCCGCGATATGCGCCGCGAACGACCTCATCCCATCCCGCACCTTGATGGCGATGATTGCTTTCAGCCCGTCGAGCCCGCCAGCATCATAAGGATCGACGGCGGGCGTCTCCTCGGTGGCCGACATCGACCCGTTCATGATCGCCGTGACATCCTGAACACGCAGCCGATCATGCGTGCTGGCAAAGCCGATGATCTCCTCGACCTGCTCGGGCGTTGCCGCACTCATTTTTCCGAGCACGGTCGGACCCACGGCAAGTGCAACCAGGACACCCTTATGGGCCCGAAGGTTGCGGTAGACCGCGCGCTTGGTGCGCACGTGCCGCGCGGTGTAGCCGCAGCATTCCACCGCCCACTTCTCCAGGGTGCCTTCCGGCAGGAGCGTGGCGATCCTCTCAAGCCGCTCCCCCTCTTCGAAGGCATCCTCGGTCGATCGGCGCCGCGTACCGATGAGCAGCTTGGCTTCCTCCTCGAGCACGCTCTTCAACTCATCGCTGATGTCGTGCTCCTCATAGAAGGGGCGGGCGCTGTGGGCCGATGCGGCCGCTTTTGTGGTGGTGTTCATAGTCGCTCTCCATTTTTGCTTTCAATCGCAAGATCTAACGACCTTACGAAGACTATTGTCGCACACCGATCAAGCAAGTAAACCAACCGGGAGTTTTGCAATAATTGCTAACCAAGAGATATGCTTAAAACGATACTACAGATACTTCAGAATCGAGCGTTTTACCTCCTCTGTCTCGGAATCTTGCTTTCCGTTGAGGCAAGTAAAATCCACACTTAATGCGTGTGCCATCCGGGGCGATTTCCGGCCCGTCACCGGGCACGCGCCCCTTCCAACATCCCGCGGCGCCTGGTACCCAGAACAGACCGTCTGCAACCCGTTTGCATGGAAGAGCGCGCTGATGGCGAAGGCCATTCTGACGACCAAGATCGATCCGACCTATGATGATCTGCCCGAGCAGCGCTATCACTTTCCGCGCACCTATCTGCGCCAGGTCGAAGCCGCCCGCGGCGACTGGATCGTCTACTACGAGCCACGGCGGCCAAGCGGCGACCTGATGAAGACGGGGGGCAAGCAGGCCTACTTCGCGACGGCCAGGATCTCCGACATCATCGAGGATCCGTCAAAGGCCGACCATTTCTATGCGCTGATCGAGGACTTTCTGCCCTTCGACCACCCCGTGCCATTTAGGGAGGCCGACCACTACTACGAGAGCGGCCTGCGCAAAGAGGATGGCTCCACGAACAAGGGCGCCTTCGGGCGCGCCGTGCGCAACATTCCGGATGAGGAATACGACCTGATCCTGGCGGCCGGCTTCGCGCATGTGCTCGGGCGACGGGACCGCGAACGCCCGGCGCCCGATCCGGCCGAAGAAGCGCGCCTCGGCTTTGGTGACAATCCGCAAATGCCCTACGAGATCGACAGCATCGACCGCCGGATCGTCTCCCAGGTCGTGCAGCGCCCGTTCCGGGACAGGGCGTTTTCCGTGGCGATCAAGGCGGCCTATCAGGACACCTGTGCCGTGACCGGACTGAAGCTCATCAATGGCGGCGGCCGTTCCGAGGTTCAGGCAGCCCATATCCGCCCCGTCGCCGACCGCGGCCCGGACAGTGTCCGCAACGGCCTCGCGCTCTCCGGCACTGTGCACTGGATGTTCGATCGCGGCCTGATCTCCGTCGATGACGATTACAGCCTGCTGATCGCCAGTGGTGGCGTTCCGGACACCATCACCCGCCTCATCAATCCGGAGCGACGCCTGCTCGTGCCGTCACGCCCTGACGAACGGCCGCATTCGCAGTTCCTGCAGTATCACCGCAGGGAGAAGTTTAAGGGGTGATGGAGCGGAAATGATTTCCGCGCAGCAAGTCGGCTCTCACTCCACTTATGGAATCGGTTGGCCATCGGACGCGTGAACGGCACGGTCGCGAAAAATGTCCATGCCAGGCCTCATCAAGAGGGCGAGCATCCACATGAAGAGCCGCCATGAACGGGAACAGATCCGAGTTTCCTTCCCGAGGGCGGTCCCAGTTCAGATCTGTGATATTCCGACAGTGTCGCCGTTTGGATCGTCATCATTCCATCTCGCTCCCGTTTGTGGATCGATGCCACTCCATGAAGGTCCGGCATGCCCGCTGTTGCAAAGAATTCACATCGATCAAGTTGCGTGATGTAAGCGCGATCTGACTGAGCGCTCGGCCTTGACTCGCAGCCACATTCGGAACATTTAGAGAACATAAAGGTCGCGATCAGCGGCAATCCGAATAAACTCATTTCGCAGCCAAGGCGTCACGCGCCGGGGGAGTTACCTATGCGCCATGAATTCGCCGAAGCCGCCGACGCAACGATCGCGATTAACCCGGTGGACGAGGTGCTTTCCTACCATGCTGGCGACGTCCGGGCGGCCATCCAGACGCTGCTCAAGGATTGCGTTCACCTTCGAGAGCAACTGGCATTGACGGAAGCGGCGATTTCACGCGGGATGACGCGCGGGTGGCGGCCGGCGTTCGAACGTCTCTAACACTTGCATGGGCTTCGACGGTCCCGAAAGTGGCTGGCTGTCCTGGCACCCCGGCAAGGACATTTGCATCACCTGTGCGATTGCGGAGTGTGGGCTTCACTGGCGCGCGAGCATCGATCTTTTGACGCTGTTGTCCGAGGATTGGCAGTTGATGGGCCTGCGGGCGGCGGCGGCGCGAAAGGCTGGCTGTGTTCGCGAAGGCTTAGGAAAGGCGCGGTGTCTGGCTCGGGTGGAAATCATCAAGCCGCCACGCCAGTATGCGGAAATCCCGTTTCATGATCCGGCGTCGAAACGCAAGTTGACCGACGCCAGCAAGATGAAGGTCGGCGACTTCAAGGACTGGCACATGCAGTTTGGGGTATGTCGGGCATGCCGTCGAATCTACTTCGTGGACCGCCACAAGCTGGCGAGGCGCTTTGCTTCTGACATGAAGCTTGGCGACCTCGCGACGAAACTAGCCTGCAAGGCGTGCCGAAACCGTTCAGGAAATCTCTTTGCCGTGACTGTGGCGCCGCGATAGCCGCAGCCCTTCACGCCCACGTTGTCGCGCTCTATCCTCGCTTTAAATGGGAGGCGACCATGTGCAATCTCTACAACGTAACGACGACGCAAGAGGCCATACGGCAGTTCACCGAGGCCGCTATCGACAGCTTGGGTAACCTTGAGCCGTCACTAGACATCTACCCCGATTACAAGGCGCCCATCGTCCGCAACACGCCGAAGGGCCGCGAAATGGCGATGGTCCGCTGGGGTCTCCCGTCGTCCCGCAAAGCGCTTCTGGATGCCGCTACCAAACGCGCCGACAAACTGCGCGCCAAGGGCAAGAATGTGGATTTCGACAAGCTTCTAAGAATGGAGCCGGATGGGGGAACGACGAACGTTCGCAACACAGCGAGCCAGCACTGGAAGCGGTGGCTTGGCGTGGAGAATCGATGCGTCGTGCCAGTCACAAGCTTTGCAGAGCCGGACCCGAAAAGTAAGACGGATGGCGGCAGGACGCCGAATGCGTGGTTTGCCCGAGACGAAAGCGAACCGCTGATGTTTTTCGCCGGCTTGTGGATACCGGCTTGGACAAGCGTGAGGAAAGTCAAGGAAGGCGAGATCACTACGGACCTGTTTGCGTTTCTTACCACGGAGCCGAACGAGGTCGTTGAACCGATCCATGAAAAAGCCATGCCTGTATTACTTACAGAACAGGCTGAAGTCGACTTGTGGATGACGGCGCCGTGGGAGGATGCAGTAGCGCTGCAGAGGCCAGTGAACGAGCAAAAGCTCGTGCTGCGAGCCTAGCTGGAAGTCGCCCATAGCCCGTAGGCTACGCCCCTATCGCTGCCCTTCATGCGCTCGGCCAGCGAAGCGGCTGACATCGGCTTTCCTGTGAAGTAGCCCTGCAACAACTCGCAGCCGGCTTCCCGCGCAAACATTGCCTGCTCGGCTGTCTCGACCCCCTCGGCTGTGACAGGGATGCGTAAAGCATTCGCCAGATCTATCGTGGCTTTGACAACGGCGCGATCGTCACTTGCGATCAGAGAGCGATCTATCTTGACCTTGTCGAAGGCGAACTGGCGTAGCGTTCCGATACTGGCGTGCCCTGAACCGAAATCATCCATGGCGAAACGAATACCTTTTGCCTGCAAGGCTGAAACAGAGCGACAAGCGCGTTCAGGGTGAGAAATGAGGGCGCCTTCCGTGACTTCCAGAATGAGTTTGTGCGGAGAAAAGCCATGTCTTTTGAGAGTTGCCTCAATCTCCGCGCCAAACCGGGGATTGACCAGCTGCACTGGCGAAATGTTGACGGAAACGTCGAGCTCGGGGAACCGCCACATTGACGTGATGGCGCGTTCCAGAACCTTCATCGACAAGCCTTCGATCAGGCCGGATTTTTCTGCGATCGGGATGAAGACAGCAGGGCTTACCGGCCCGGTTGGTGGAGACCATCGCGCCAGGGCCTCGACACCCTTCGTGCGGCCCGTCAAGGCACAGACGAGGGGCTGGAAGACAACGCCGATTTCGTCATTCTCGATCGCATCCCGGAGCTTGCCTTCGAGGCTGAGCATGCTTCGGCGCTGAACATCGAGTTCGGTTGAGTATTTCTGCACCTGCCCGCGTCCGGCCTCTTTGGCGCAATAGAGGGCAAGATCGGCGCGATGCACACTCTCCAGGGCGTCGTTACCGTCGATGATGCGCGCATAGCCGACGCTTGCGCCGATCTCGACTTGATGGCCGTTGATAGAAAAGGGTTGTTTCAGCGCGTGAATGATCGCGTCGCCAATATGGGACGGATCCAGTGAGCGAGAGTGCAAAAGCGCAAATTCGTCGCCACCAAACCGGCCTATAGCAAGAGCTTGAGGGACAACTGTCTTGAGCGTTCTTCCCACCTCGCACAGCAGCAAGTCTCCAGCCGCATGCCCCCATACATCATTGACCCCTTTGAAGCCGTCGAGGTCAATCAAATGCAACACGGTGCCCGATGCAGCTCGATGCAGAGCTTCTACCATTCCCGCCCGGTTGCAGAGGCCAGTAAGATGGTCATGAGTGGCGTTATGCATTGCCTCAGCGGCTATTCGGCTTTCTTTCCGCAACTCGAAACGGAAGAAAACGATGACCACGATGATTATGGCTAGGAGCAAGGTTCCCAGAGCCGCAAGCCTGGGAAGAGCCGTGTCGTAGATCGCGGTGCCGGGATCAGACTTTTCCCAGACGAAATATCCAAGTGCCTCGCCGTCATTGCTTGTGAGCAGGCGCCACGATAGCTGGGAATCAGGCGCGGCTTGGATCCTCAAGGATTTTATCTGAAACTCTTCAGAAATCGCCTTGACGTAGTCGGACGTCAAAGCCTTGAAGAAGGTCAATGTACTGCGTGGCGTGTCGGAACCCTCGCTCGGACGAATGCCAAGCGTCGCGGCAATAACGACCGTCTGGTCGAGCTTGTAGAGTTCGAACTTGGTTTGGTCGTTTTCACGTCGGGAGGCCGCTTCACCCTGCCTGACTATGCCCCGGCCAAAAACAGCTTCAGCATCGAACGGCTTTCCCTTCAAATATG
The DNA here is from genome assembly GCF_042610495.1 of Rhizobium sp. SG2393. NCBI lineage: Bacteria > Pseudomonadati > Pseudomonadota > Alphaproteobacteria > Hyphomicrobiales > Rhizobiaceae > Rhizobium > Rhizobium sp. SG2393. The sequence continues at coordinate 234,017 of NZ_JBHGAP010000004.1, read as the reverse complement.
CCGCGATCTGCCTCCCGTCGGGCCGCAAGACGATGACGCCGTCGTAGAGAGGGTAATCCAGGCTTACCAGTCCCCAGTTGTCCGCGATCCAGGCCGAAGCGGTGTCGGAGTGGACCGCGTGGTAGGCATCATCCCACACGGCATTGTCGCGCACCGTGCCTGCCAGGCGCTTCTTCGTGGACGACAAGGCAGCAGACACCGCGTTGACGAGCCTCCACTCGTCAATCCTATTTGCTGCGTCCCGCATCGTGATCACCGAATTCAACGAGAGCGCGCCGATGCCGACTAACAATCCTATGACGAGCACTACCGAGAAAGCAAACCGCCACACAGTTTGCGCGGGCTTCTGAGGCCTGAGCATTCAGATCACCGCGGCTTCAAGCGTAGCGTTTGAATTCGTGTGGAAATGAATCTCTCGAGCGATCACTCGGGCGCTTGTCAGCACGAAGGCCTTGATCGGAGGCGTCGAGCTTGAAGTTCGAAATCGATGAAAACAAGGACGCCGCTTCCTGCGCAAGGGAGTGAGCCGCTGCGGAAGTCTCTTCGACCATCGCCGCATTCTTCTGCGTGCCTTGATCGATCGTATTAACGGCAATGTTGATCTCATGCAGTCCCATCGATTGCTCGCGGGTCGCCTCCACGATCCCCTGCACATGGCCATCGACGTCAACGACCTGAGACACGATCTGCTTCAGCGCGCTGCCTGTACTGCCGACGAGGGAGACACCTTTTTCGACATGAGCGTTCGAGGCTGCAATCAGAATTTTGATCTCTTTGGCTGCCTTCGCGGAACGCTGTGCAAGTTCACGTACTTCCTGAGCGACAACCGCGAACCCCTTGCCCGCTTCCCCTGCTCTTGCCGCTTCGACACCAGCATTCAGGGCCAAGAGATTGGTCTGAAACGCAATCTCGTCGATAACTCCGATGATGTTGCCGATCTCGCCCGCGGATCGCTCAATCTTTTGCATCGCATCGATTGTATCGCCCACCAGAAGCCCGGAATGCTCCGCATTTTGCTTCGTGCGGCGGACAAGTTCACCCGCGTGCTGCGACCGCGTGCTGGAGTCGGACACCGTCGTTGTGATCTGCTCAAGCGCAGCCGCGGTCTCCTCGACGGAAGCGGCCTGCTGCTCGGTCCTCTTCGCCAATTCGTCCGATGCGATTTGAATCTGCTTCGAAGACGCCGCAATTGCACTGGCATTGTCGTGGATCGAGACCATGGTATCACGCAGTTTCGCAGATGCGGTGTTGTAGTCCACGCGCAAAGTATCAAGTGCGGGAAGGAACGGGTCTCGGATTTCTTGAGTTAGATCACCTTGCGAGAGTGACAGCAACGCCTTGCCGAGTGTTTGTACATTGAATACCCGCTCACTGACGTCTGTTGCGAATTTGACGACTTTCACAACGTTGCCGCTCTTGTCGAAAATCGGATTGTAGGAGGCTTGGATGTAGACCGGCTTGCCACCTTTTCCCAAGCGCATGAATTCGTCGGAGTTGAAATGGCCGGCCTGCAAATTTCTCCAGAATTCCCTGTAGGCATCGCTTTTCGAATAGGTTTCATCGCAAAACATTGAATGGTGACGTCCAAGGATTTCGGAGCGGTCGTATCCCATCGCGCGCAGAAAATTGTCATTCGCGTCCAGGATCTGACCGGATGGCGAAAACTCGATCACAGCCTGAACGCGTGACAACGCCGTCAACTTGCTGGAATGCTCGGCGGCTTCGAGAGTTTGTTTGGTTACATCAGTGGCGACTTTCACGACCTTATAGGGCTTGCCCCGGTACTTTACCGGGCTGTACGTCGCTTCGATCCAGACCACTCGTCCGCCTTTGGCTATGCGTCTGTATCTCTGACAGTCCGATCTGCCGCGACGCAGCGTTTCCCAAAAGGACTTGTATTCGGGCGAACTCGCCTCGGAACTGTCGACAAACATCCGGTGATTTTGGCCGACAACCTCGCTCAGGCTGTAACCAACGAGATCCAGAAAAATCTCATTTGCACCTAGAACCGTGCCATCGAGATCGAACTCGATGACGGCTTGGGAGGAACGCAGGGCGTCCAGAACGTTTCGCTGATCGCTTCCAAACACTAATACCACTGCAAGGCTCCTCGTAAGATTGTGACTTTGAGCCTGAACGCTCAACGCGTCCTAAGCCCCCTCAACTTCGCTCGAGGCTACAATTGAGTTCAAATATTAATAAAAATGAACGTCTAATATCGGAGCACTGAGGAGCGTTCGCAATAATTACTATTGCTTCGCGATATTGATATTTTTGAACGGTAATTGTGTTGCAAGCATTCAAAACGGGACTGTAGATTTTGGACGAACGACAACCCAGGCAATGACAAATCCGCACATAGCTCGGTGTCCCGGACCCACGGGAGAACCTTCAGGCGTCAGAAATGAATGCAACGACGACCGACAGCGCCTCAACGTCACCCGGCTGGGTCCCGCCTCCAAGTGTATTTACTCTCCGGTCGGCAGACCGCAGCCAAATTGATTACCTGAACGACCTGCAGTTCCTGAGCGTCGCCTTTAAGCCGCTACGCAAGGAGCCGTTTTTCCTCGGCACACAAGGCGTGCATGGCGGTGCCATCACCCAATGGGTGACGGATGCCCCGTTCGGTTTCGTATCGAGTCCAAAGGTTGCATTGGACAAGATTACGATCCGGTTCGTTTCGGCTGGCGCCATCGTGCGCAGGAACTCTCATGCCGAGTTCTTGGGCGCGCCCGGCAAAGCAATGTTTGTTGCGTTTGAGGAGATGGTGACCGAGGAGGCGTCTCGAGGTTTTCAGGCCTTTACGGGGACGGTTGATCGATCAGCGCTGATGGCCTGCCACGTTGCATTGGAAGGAACCGACGAGTTCGCTTTTCCCGAGTTTAAGCCCGTCGTGGACATCATTGGTCCGTCGCTCAAGGCTTTTCGCCACAATTTCCGCATTGTCTACGAACGACTTAACGCGGGCATCGATGATCAAGACCTGAGCTTTCCGCTTCTGCAGGAGATGATCATCTATCAATTTTTGGCGTCATGGCCGAAATCCAGGGCAGGTGAGGAGAATGGCGTCATCCTGCGACCGTCGTGGCAGGTAAGGCGCGCCTTGGAATACATCGACGCCAATCTGCAGCGTAAGGTTTCTCTGGCCGAAATTGCGTCCGCTGCCAATTTTGGCGTGCGTTCTTTACAGGCCAGTTTTCGGAAGGAACTCAACAAGACGCCGTCGCAATGGATTCTGGAGAGACGCCTTGCTGGCGCACATCGAGACCTAACACGAACTTCAGAAGCCACTGATTCGATTGCTGAGATCGCGAGGCGATGGGGCTTTGTGCACCTTGGAGACTTTAGCAGACGGTATAGGCTCCAGTATGGCGTTACGCCTTTTGAAAGTCGGAAAGGCAAAATGGATTGGACCGCGTGAATTGATTGACGTTGCCGCCTGAACAAACCTGTTTTGAAGTAAGCTATGGCCCTTTGAGAAGGCCGGAGAATGAAGCGCAACCGTTTCACAGTTGAACAGGTTACGGGATACTGAAGGAGCACGAGGCAGGCACGCCGGTCTCGTATATTTGCCGCAAGTACGGCGTCAGCGATGCCAGCATTTAAAATAGGAGGCCAAATTCGGCGGCATCGATGAATTTGAAGCCAAGCGGTATTCGGCAAATGCCTGGTGTACTCGGTCGCCGGCAGCCCGGAGAAGCAGCCGCATTGGCTGTTCCTGCGGTATGACCGCAAGGAGGTGTTGAGGGGCTATCGGGGCGGAAATGATTTCCGCGCAGCCAGTCGGTTCTCTCTCCACTGGTGGGATCGGTTGGCATCTGGACGCGTGATTGGCACGGCACGGTCGCGAAGGCAGCCTATGCCGTGTCTCATCCAGAGTACGCGTATATACCGGAGGGCCGGTCATGAGCTGGAACAGAACAAGGTTTACCTTTCCGGCTCGATCACCTCCTCGATACGCGGGAAATGCTTCGCAGGGAACCGCGGTTGATCACACGTGGCTTGGTGGTCCTGCTTTCTGCAGGAGTATCCGCCTCATCCTCGGCATGGATCACGGCCATCGCCGTCTCCAGGTCTTCGAGCGCTAGGTCGAATTTGTCAGGATCGGCTTTCTCGGATTTGCGTCCGAAGGCTGCCTGCTTGAATGCGGCGACCAGCTTCTCAAGCCGTTCGATCCGTTCATCCTTGCGGTCGATATGCGCGTCCTTGCTGGCTATCGCGACATCCTTGGCCGCCTGGTGGGCCTGCGCCGCGATCAGCATCACCTTCAGGCCGGCAACATCGTCGGGTAGGTCGGTGGCATCAAACATGGCCGGAAGCTATCAAACCGGTGCTACTTTACCGGTCTATTTGGCGAAGGATGCCGGAACGCTGTAGCGCTTGCGCTCCAGATGCACGAGGCAGGTAGGCTCCCGCGTCCCGTGGGCGCGGGGCGAGGCATAGGCGTAGCGACAGTGGCGGGGGAGCCTTTTGCTGCGGCGGTTACGCCGAAAGCGCATGTCGCTCCAGCCCGCCCATGTGTACGAGCAGCTGGTCGAAGCTCATGGGCCTGCCGAGCAGATAGCCTTGCAGCAGCTCGCAGCCGGCCTCACGCGCGAAGGCAGCCTGTTCCGCTGTCTCGATACCCTCGGCGGTAACGGGGATACCGAGCGCGTTAGCAAGATCGATGGTTGCCCTGACCACGGCGTGCTCGTCGCTGGCGATCAGAGAGCGGTCGATCTTGACCTTGTCGAAGGCGAACTGGCGCAGCGTGCCGATGCTGGCATGGCCCGAGCCGAAATCGTCCATGGCAAAGCGAACGCCCTTTGCCCTGAGCGCCGTCATGGACCGGCAGGCGCGTTCGGGATGGGAGATGAGGGCCCCTTCGGTCACCTCGAGGATCAGCCGGCCGGCCGCAAACCCGTGTTTTTCGAGGGCCGTTTCGATCTCGAAGACGAAACGCGGATTGGCCAGCTGCACGGGCGAAATATTGACGGAGAGGTCGAGCTGCGGAAGCTTGGCGAGCGCCGTCAGCGCCGCTTCCAGCACCTTCATCGAAAGGCGCTCGATCAGGCCCGATTTTTCCGCAAGCGGAATGAAGACGGCAGGGCTCACCGGGCCCGTCGGGGGAGACCACCGCGCCAGAGCCTCGACGCCCTTGGTGCGCCCGGTGAGCGTGCAGACGAGGGGCTGGAAGACGACGCCGATCTCGTCCTTGCCGATCGCCGCACGCAGCTTGTCTTCCAGGAGGAACAGGCTTTTGCGCTGTTCGTCGAGCTCGGCCGTATAGCTTTGCACCTGGCCACGCCCGGCATCCTTCGCGCAATAGAGCGCGAGATCGGCGCGGTGCACAGTCTCAAGGGCGTCATTGTCCTTCACCACGCTGGCGTAACCGATGCTTGCCCCGATTTCCATGTGATGCGCATCGATAAGGAAGGGCTGTCGAAGCGCCCGCACAATGGCATTGCCGATCTCGGAGGGATCGTGCTCGCCGGCATGCAGCAGCGCGAATTCGTCGCCACCGAAACGGCCGATGGAGAAGGCCTCGGGTGTCGTCATGCGCAGCGTGTCGGCGACCGCGCGCAAGAGCCTGTCCCCGGCGGCATGGCCCCAGACATCGTTGACGCCCTTGAACCCGTCCAGATCGATGAGATGGAGGATGGTTCCGGCGGGTGCTCGGCTGATCGCCGCCAGCATGCCGGCGCGATTGTGAAGGCCAGTCAGATGGTCGTGCGTCGCATCGTGGATTGCCTTGCGCGCGAGCATGCTCTCTTTCTTCAACGCGAGGCGGAAGGAAAAGATGACGATGACGACAATGACGAAGAGAAGGCTCCCGAGGGCTTGAAGCTTCGGAAGAGCCGTGTTGTAGACGGCCGTTCCCGGATCGGATTTCGGCCACACGAAGTAGCCGAGCGGCTCGCCCTGATAGTTGGTGATCAACCGCCAGGATTGCTTGGGATCGGGCTCCGGTTGGATCCGCAGCGCCCGAATCTGGAACTCCTCCGAAATCCCCTCGATGTATTTGGATGTCAGGGTCTTGAAGAAGGTCAGTGTATAGTGTGCCTTGTCGAGATCGGCGTCGTTGGTGGGGCGAATGCCGAGCGTCGCCATGACGACGATGTCCTGATCGATTTGATGGAAATCGAACAGGGTGCGCACGTTTTCCCGCTTCGATGCAACAAGGGCCCGTTTGACGAGTTCGGGGCCAAACAGCGCAACGGCGTCGATCGCCTTTCCCTTCAGGTAGGCCGCGACCTGACGTCCATCTGGCGCAAGCACCACGACGCCGTCATAGAGCGGATAGTCCGTGCTGACCGCGCCCCAGTTGTCTTCGATCCAGGCAGCATTGCCTGACCGCGCGGCAGCATAGGCGTCGTCCCACACGGCATTGTCACGCACCGTGCCGGCAAGCCGCTTCTTCACGGAGGAGACGGCGGCCGAGACCGCATTCACCAAACGCTGTTCGTCAAGATCGTTCGCCGCGTCGCGCATGGTCGTAACCGTGCTCAGTGCCAGAGCGCCGATGGCCACAAGCAAGCCAACGACGACAACAGTCGCCACGGCGAACCTGTAGGACGCGTACTTGATTTTGAGACGAGCTGGCACCTTATATCCGCGTGGGTAAAGGGCGACATCATGTCGTTGCATCGGTTGGTGCGTGATGCACGCCGAATTTCTACCGTGTTCGTCCTATCAGGAACCTCTTGCCGTTTCGTTTGAGCGACCATCCCAAACTTAAAGGCGGATCTTGACGAATGGTTTACCAGTGATGTGCAAGGGGCCAAGGTCTACATCATTGACCTTGCCCCGTTGAAAACGGGTGCATGCGCCGAGCGAAATGCGAGCTCCGGAAAAGGCTTGCATCTGCCTACGCTGCCATCGGCACTTCCCCAGGTGCGAACATGTTTGTCAAATGAAGGAAGCAGATCATTCCTGTTGCGTGCGTGATGATGCCCTCACAGCACGATCGTTCTATGGACCTAATGATGTCGGGAGGCGGCTGGAGCTGATCCGCTGTTACGGAGAGCATGTCACTACACGTTCCGCGGCAGCATGATTTCAAAGGTCGAGCCTTGGCCGCGGCCGGGGCTGGAGGCGGTGATGGTTCCGCCGTGCAGTTCGACGAGCTGCTTGACGAGAGCAAGGCCGATTCCAAGACCACCGCGAGCGTGTTCGAGGTGGCCGCGGATCTGCGAAAACATGTCGAAGATGGTGCTGAGTTCGGTCGCGTCTAGGCCGAAGCCGGTGTCCGCGACGCGAATGACCACGCTGTCGCCGTGCGCGGCGATGCCGGCTTCGATATGGCCGCCGGAAGGCGTGTATTTGGCGGCATTGTTGAGGAGATTGGCGATGCACTGGGTGATGCGCACTTTGTCGGCGACGAGCGGGAGCGGTTCTTCAAGCCCGGCGAGATGCAGATCGTGCGTCTTGGCCTCGATGTTGGATCGCGCCATGGAGGCCGCCGCGGTCAGCGCCTCGCGCAGGTCGAAGGGCTCTGGAAGGAGTTCGATCTTGCCCTCGGTGATGCGCGAGACATCGAGGAGGTCATCGACCAGCCGCACGACATGGCTCATCTGGCCCTCCATGAGGGTCCCGATTTCCTGCGCCCGCGGTCCGGCCGGCGCGCGCAATAGCAGGCGAAGGCCGCCGCTCAGCGCCGCCAGCGGATTGCGCAGCTCATGGGCGAGGATGGCCAGGAACTCGTCCTTCTTGCGGTCGGCGATTTGCAGTGCCGCGGCCTGCGCCGCAAGCTGGTCGCGCTGGGCAGCGATCATCTGGCGCTGCCGATAGATCTCGAAGAAGACGTCCGTCTTGCTACGCAGGATGTCCGGCTCGATCGGCTTCTGGATGAAGTCGACCGCACCCGCCTCGTAACCCTGGAAACGGCGTTCGGCGCTGTGGGAGCCCGCCGTCAGGAAGATGATGGGAATGCGGCGCGTCCGCTCGTTGCCCCGCATCAGTTCGGCAAGCTCGAAACCGTCAAGGCCCGGCATCTGCACATCGAGCAGCGCCAGCGCCACATCGTGTTCCAGCAGCAATTCCAGGGCCTCGTCGCCCGAGCGCGCCTTGAGCAGGATCAGGTCGTCCCGCCGCAGCAGCGCCTCAAGGGACAGGAGGTTTTCCGGCAGATCATCGACGAGCAGGAATGTGACCGGCGTGTTCATGGGGCTATACTCGAAAGGTAGGGCGCGATGTCAGTCAGCGCGAGAATGCGGGCGCCGGGACAGGCGGCGATGGCGGCGTCGGGCATGGCGCGAGCATAGGCGGTTTCGGGATTCTGGACGATCGCCGTGCCGCCGGCCCGCTGGATGGCGGCCAGACCCCTCGCGCCGTCCTGGTTGGCGCCCGTCAGCACGACGCCGGCCAACGCGCCGCCCCAGACATCGACCGCGCTTTCAAAGGAAACGTCGATAGACGGGCGCGAGAACAGCACCTGCTCCTCGTTGGACAGCGCGATGGCGTGCCGGTCCTCGATCAAAAGGTGATAGTCCGGCGGCGCGACATAGATCGTGCCGGGCGTGATCGGCTCCTTGTCCTCGGGCTCGATGACGCGAAGGGGCGTGCGTGCGGCAAAGATGGTCGCCAAGACGCTGCGCTTGGCCGGAGGCACGTGCACGACGATGAAGATCGGAAGCGGAAAATCCGCCCGCAAGGCCGGAAGAATGACGCCGAGCGCCTCCAGCGCACCGGCAGAGGCGCCGATCATCACGGCTTGAGGAGAAGCACCGCTCATGGATCGGTCCTCTGGTAGATCTTCTCCTCCGGCACGAAGCTGCGAAAGGAGCCCTCGTGCACGGAAAACCGCAGCGTTTCCTTGGAGCCGAGGCCCAGGAACCCGTTGCGCGGCAGGGCCTCGCGGAAAAGGCCGATGGCGCGGTCTTGCAGCGCGCGGTCGAAATAGATCATCACATTGCGGCAGGAGACGAGATGCATCTCGCCGAAGACCTGATCCGTGACGAGACTGTGATCGGAAAAGACCACGTTGCGCCGCAGGCTCTTGTCGAAAACGCAGCGATTATAGCCCGTGTGATAATAGTCCGACAGGGATGTCCGGCCGCCCGAAAGGCGATGGTTTTCGGTAAAGAGCCGGATGCGGTCGATGTCGTAGACGCCGGCCTCGGCCTGCGCCAGCGCCTCGGGATTGATGTCGGTGGCGTAGAAGAGCGTGCGATCCTCCAGCCCCTCTTCGCGAAACAGGATCACGAAGGAATAGAGCTCCTCGCCCGCGCTGCATCCGGCGACCCAGACCTTGAGGGAGGGATAGGTCTTGAGGTGCGGGATGACCTTTTCGCGAACGGCGCGGAAATAGCCGGGATCGCGGAACATCTCGCTGACCTGCACCGTGAGGTAGCGCAGGAGCTGCGGCAGCATGGCAGGATCGTGCAACGCGCGCTCCTGCATGGCGGAAATGGTGGAAAAACCGAGATGCTCGCGCGCCTGGCGCAGCCGTCGACGCACCGACGACATGGCATAGCTGCGGAAGTCGTAGTGATAGCGGTGGAAAAGCGCCTCCAGGAGCAGGCGGATCTCGATATCCTCGACCTTTTCGAATGTCTCTTCGGTCTCGGTCATTGTGGCATCCACACGCGAACGAGGGAGAGCAGCTTCTCCACATCGAGGGGCTTCGCCATGTAGTCGTTGGCGCCCGCTTCGATGCAGCGCTGCTGGTCATCCGGCATGGCCTTGGCCGTCAGCGTGATCACAGGCAGTTTCGCGAACTCCGGCATCTTGCGGATGTGGCGCGTCGCGGTCAGGCCGTCCATGATCGGCATCATCACGTCCATCAGGACGAGGTCGATCTTCCTGTCGATCGTCTGGCGGGACTGTTCGAGCTTTTGCAGCGCCTCCTCGCCATTGCGGGCGATTTCCACCAGAGCCCCGCGCGGCTCGAGGATGTTGGTGAGCGCATAGACGTTGCGGACGTCGTCCTCGACCACGAGGATGCGCCGTCCTTCCAGCAGCGCATCGCGATTGCGTGCCCGACGGATCATCTTCTGCTGTTCGTCCGGCAGGTCGGACACGACCTGATGGAGGAAAAGCGTGACTTCGTCCAGCAGGCGCTCGGGCGATTTCGCCCCCTTGATGATGATCGATTTCGAATAGCGGCGCAGCCGCTGCTCTTCCTCGGTGGTCAGCACGCGGCCGGTGTAGACGATGACGGGCGGGAAGGAATGGGCGCTGTCCTGGCTGATGGTCTCCAGCAGCGCATAGCCCGACGCATCGGGCAACGACAGATCCAGCACCATGCAGTCGAAGGTCTGCTCTCGCAGCAGCGCCAAGCATTCGGCCGCCGTCGCCGCGCAGATCGTCTCGACCTCGGGCGAGCCGATGAGCTTGGCAACCGCATCGCGCTGCACATCATTGTCCTCGACGATGAGGACGCGGCGCACATTCTGCGAGATCTTGGCGTCGAGCGATTTGAGGACATGCACCAGCTGATCGCGCTGCACCGGCTTCAGCGCATAGCCGACGGCACCGAGCGACAGGGCCCGCTCCGTGTAATCGTCTGCCGAAATGATGTGGATGGGGATGTGGCGGGTGCGCACGTCGCTTTTCAGCCGGTCGAGAACCGAAAGACCGGATTGATCCGGCAGACCGACATCGAGCACGATCGCGCTCGGCATGAACTGGCGCGCAAGCTCCAGCGCCTCCTGCGCCGTGCCGGCCACCAGCGTCTGGAAGTCGAGATCGCGGGCGAGATCGCGCAGGATCATCGAGAAGCTCTGGTCATCCTCGATGATCAGCAGCTTGCGGGCCTGCTCCTCGACCTGTTTGCGGTCGTCCTCAACGATCGACAGCGGGCGAGCGCGGGTGCCGGGGACGCGCGCCGGCGCAGCCATGGGCGGACGGGCGGGAGCTGGTTCCGTCACGACCGGCGGCGCGGGAACCATGGCAGGCACCGGCCGTGTGGCGGTCGAGGGGTCGAACACCTCCGGCAGGATGACCGTGAAGGTGCTGCCCTCACCGGCGCGGCTTGTCAGATGCAGCGTTCCGCCGAGAAGCCGCACGAGCTCGCGCGAGATCGACAGGCCAAGGCCCGTTCCGCCGAAGCGACGGCTGATGGTGCTGTCGGCCTGATGGAAGGCCTCGAAGATGCGTTTCTGCTGGTCTTCTGCAATGCCGATGCCGGTGTCGGTGACGGAAAGCGCAATGTGCCCGTCGGCCGCCGGACGGATGTAGAGTGAAACGGTGCCCTTCTCGGTGAACTTGATCGCATTGGCCAGGAGATTCTTGAGAACCTGCTCCAGCCGCTGCTGGTCGGTTTCGATCACGGCCGGCACATCCGCGGCCACGTCGATCAGAAGTGCCAGCCCCTTGTTGGATGCGAGCGGATCGAAGACCTGCTGCAGGGACCTCGCCATCCGCTCGACCACGACGGGCTCGGCGTGAACCTCCACGTGGCCCGCCTCGATCTTGGAGAGATCAAGTATGTCGTTGATGAGGTTGAGGAGATCGTTTCCGGAGGCCTGGATGGTCTGCGCATAGCGCACCTGTTCAGGCGTCAGGTTTTCCTCGGTATTGTCGGCCAGAAGCTTGGCGAGGATCAGCGAGGAATTGAGCGGCGTGCGCAGCTCGTGCGACATGTTGGCCAGGAAGTCGGACTTGTAGCGGCTAGCCTGTTCCACCTCCCGCGCCTTGGCCTGGATTGCATCGTTCGCCATCTCCAGATCGTCGCGCTGACGCTCCAGTTCGCGCGCCTGTTCCTCGAGCTGCGAGTTGGTCTGTTCCAGCTCCACCTGCTGTTGTTCGAGGCGCGCCTGGCTTTCCTTCAGCGCCTTGCCCTGTTCCTCCAGTTCCTCGTTGGACACGCGCAGTTCCTCGCCCTGCACCTGCAACTCTTCCGCCTGGCGCTGCGTTTCGCTGAGCAGACGTTGCAGCTGGGTGCGGAACTCGGCCGATCGGATGGCCGTGGCGATGGTCGAGGAGGATTGGTCGAAAAGCTCCAGCACGTGATCGGGCACCCCGTTCAGGAAGCCGAGTTCGAAGACCGCACGAATCTCGCAGTCGATGCTGGCGGGCGCCAGTGTCAGGAAGGCGGGCTTGTCGCGGCCAAGCCCCGAGCCGAAGCTGATATAGCCATCCGGCACCTGCCCCACGACGATCGGCCGCGGATCGGAAAGCACATGCGCAAAGAGCCCGTCATTGCGCCCGATCTGCTGCGGAACGACCGTTGTCTCGGGAATACCGAAGGTGGCGCTGCGCGCAAAACCATTATCGCTTCTCACATACATGATGCCGGCGACGGCGCCGACATAATCGGTGAGATACCGCAGGATGCTTTCGCTCAGCGCATCCGTGTTCCGGTCACCGATGACGGCCTGTCCAAGGCCGACCTGCCCGCGCTGCAGCCACTCCTGCCGCCGCCGCGCCAAGGTGAGACGCCGCAGCAGGACGCCGATCACGAGAGTCAACACCATACCGAGCACAGCCGTGCTGACGACGACGGCGTAGGCAGCGGCATAAGACCGACCCATGTCGACAAGGCGCTCGGCGCGCTGTCGCGTTTCTTCCGTGCGCATGTCGGCGATCGTGGCGCGAATGGAGTCCATGGCGCGCTTGCCGAGATCGGAGTTGACGAGCTGCAGGGCTCCCGCCGCGTCGCCGGCCCGCTTCAGGTCGATCGTGCGCTCCAGCTCGTCGAACTTGGTTTTGATGTGAGCCTTGAGATCGCCGAGACGCCGACTTTGAAAGGGGCTCTGCGCAACGAGAGAATCCAGCGCTGCCAGACGGCTGACGATCTGCACCTTTGCCTGTTCGAACGGCTCGAGGTAGCGCTCGTCCCCCGTCAGGAGATAGCCGCGCTGCCCGGTTTCCGCATCCTGCATCTCCGATTGCAGCTGGCCGATAGCAACGATCAGATCGTGGGTCTGCACGACCCGCAGGTTGTTGGCCTGCAGGGATTTGGTCGTGTAGAGCCCGGTGGCTGCGCTGATGATGAAGAACAAGAGGGCAGTGGCAAGCCCTGTCGCCACGAGCGGATCGAGCCCAAGGCCCCCCGTCAGACGAGCGGAAGCGTTTTTTCTGTGCATTCTTAAAAATCCGGGCGTTCTAGTTCCTGAACCACGACACAGCAAGCGGTCACGACAGGGCGCCGCGCCGGGAAACCGCCCTTCCAGGCCAAATCCCCACGCGCAGTGATCATCCGGCTTGAAGCTGCCGCCGGCTGATCGTCTCCCCCACTTGCCTCAAGCAATCGGTTGCTGTGTCGTCAGAGGGTTGAACATAGGTTACGCTGCCAGATTTTCTCCCTATTTTTAAACTTCCCAGCCATTTCGACAGAGAAATTGCCGAAGCCGCGGTGCAAGGCGAAAATTGCAAGGAGAAAATGCAACAACAGCCGCTGTCCCACCGGTCGGCGTCTGCGCGCGACCTCCGTGGCAGGGGCAGAAGGAGCCAGCCCGCCGCCGTCTTTTCCGTCGGACCTGCTCCGGATAGATCGAGATATCGTCGGGAAAGCCTGTTTAGCGAGCCGCCAGCGCGCCGGCCGGACGCCGAAAAGGATCACGCCGTCGAAATAGGCAAGTGTGTCGAGGTCCGGATCGCAATTGGCGCTGAGAAAGTCCTCCCAGGCAAAGGCGGAGAGATCGTTGACTTCGCGTAAGTTGAAGGCACATCTCACAAGACCGCGCGCCCTACCGTTGACGCTCAAAACGCTCTGAATCTTGGTAGCTATCTGCCGTTCGCGCAGGCCGCAGGTCAGCTCCTGTTCCACCTGATCAGCAGGCTCCACGAGCGCACCTCGGCCATCGTCACGACGAACCTCACTTTCGGCGAATGGCCGTCGGTGTTCGGTGATGCCAACATGACGACAGCACTCCTCGACCGCCTGACCCATCACTGTGAGATCGCGGAAACCGGCAACAAGTCCTGACGCTTCGAGAACCGCTCTCAAAGCTAAAGCCGAAGATACCCATCACCCGCGCTTGGCCTACCCTCCGCAACCCCGGCCAGCGCCGGGCAAGCCAAGCGCTGATCGTCTGCTGGGGGGGGGGGGGGGGGGGGGGG